>JAFWBM010000027.1 GCA_017507105.1 Bacteroidaceae bacterium | reverse complement strand
GATACTATCAGCTTAAAAGACCTCTTTGCAAAACCTAACTACAATATTGTCAATGAACTGGATGGTTCTACCGAACCAACTTTGTTTTAATTGTTAAACTTTATAATAATCGTCCGGAACTTTTACCGGACAGCAATGTAAACATTTAACAAAAGAATATTATGAAAAAGATTTTTTTATCAGTCGTGACATTGGCAGTTGCCTTTACTTTTGTAGCTTGTGGTGGTAACTCAAACAATGGTGGTCGTAAGGCTCAGGAACTTTCGGGTGCAGGGGCAACATTCCCACAGCCGTTCTACAATGTGGTTTTCGAGCAGTTCGGACAGATAAATGGCGACCAAGTTGCCTATGGCGGTATCGGCTCTGGCGGCGGTGTAAGAAACCTTCGCGACAAGATTGTCGATTTTGCAGGTAGCGATGCTTTTCTTACCGACAATGAGATGGCAGAGATGGCTCCCGTAGTACACATCCCCACTTGTATGGGTGCTGTGGTGGTTGCCTACAACCTCGATGGCGTTAAGGAGTTGAAGCTCACGGGCGAGATCATTGCTGCGATCTTTGCTGGCGAGATCAAGATGTGGAACGATGAGCGTCTGGCGGCTCTCAACCCCGACGAGAAGCTCCCTGCGGAGGCTATTATCCCCGTATATCGTTCTGACGGTTCGGGTACGACCTTCGTTTTTACCGACTACCTCACAAAGGTTAGCCCTATGTGGAAAGAGAAGTTCGGTGCCGGCAAATCGGTCAACTTCCCCTCGGGTCAGGCAGCAAAGGGTAATCCGGGTGTTGCGGGCGTGATCAAGCAGACAAAGAATACCATAGGCTATGTAGGTTCGGAGTATGCCTTTGCGCAGAAGATCCCCTATGCACGAGTACAGAACCCTCGAGGCGAGTTCGTTCTGCCCTCATCGGCAACAATCTCGGCTGCCGCAATGGGCGAGATTCCCGCCGACACACGTTGCTCAATCACCAATGCCGATGCGGCAGGTGCATACCCTATCTCAACCTTCACTTGGATGATTATCTACAAGGAGCAGAACTACTCTGACCGCTCAAAAGAGCAGGCCGCAGCAACGCTCGACCTGTTGAAATATATCCTTTCGGACGATGCGCAGCACATCACAACCGAGGTACATTATGCTCCGCTGCCATACAGAGCCAAGGAGTTGAGTATGACAAATCTCAAGACCGTTACCTTTGACGGAATCTCAATACTGCAATAACAGATAGCTATGAACGATAAATTATATAGAATTCTGTTGTTCGCAGCTGCATTGATAATGCCGATAGTGTGCGGGGGCGTGGTGTACGCCCTCGTCACTGACGCTTATGAGGCTTTCGAACACTTTGGATTCTTTAAGTTCCTAACCTCGTCGGAGTGGAGCTATACCGAGGGTGCGGAGCAATACGGTGCGTTGCCTTTTATTACGGGTACGCTGATGACAACCCTTTTGGCTCTTATCTTTTGCATTCCCTTTTCTCTGCCCGTGGCGCTGTTCGTGGGCGAGTATTTCAAGGATACAAAGGTGGCAGCGGTATTGAGCACCGTAACCGACCTTTTGGCTGGTATCCCATCGATTATCTACGGTCTGTGGGGCTTCTACACCCTGCGCCCGCTCATTATGGCACTCAACATCTCGCCACAAGGCTCGGGTGTTCTCACCGCATCGTTGGTCTTGGCAATTATGATTGTACCATACGCCGCCTCGCTCAGTGCCGAGTTTATCAAGATGGTGCCTAACGACTTGAAGGAGGGGGCATATAGTCTTGGTGCAACTCGTGCCGAGGTTATTCGCAAGATTGTATTCCCTATTGCGGGTTCGGGTATATTCTCCTCTTATATATTGGCTATTGGTCGTGCGCTGGGTGAGACGATGACCGTTACGATGCTTATCGGTAACACCAACAATATTCCCGATTCAATCACCTCAACAGGAAATTCTATGGCGTCAATCATTGCCAACCAATTTGGCGAAGCATCTGACCTGCGCTTCTCATCGCTGATTGCCATCGGTCTTGTACTGTTCCTGATTACGGCAGTGATAAATATGATAGGTAAAATGATGATCAAACGCGCAAGAATATCTTAGACTATGACTACTTCAAAAACAAAGAATCGTTTGGTAAAGGACAAAGCAATGCTCTGGGTGGTCTGCCTGTTTGCAGCACTCACGGCAGTCCCACTATTTGCCATTTTGGGCGAGGTGCTGTTTCGTGGCTACGACCAGCTATCGTGGTCGTTCTTTACCGAGCCGACACCTACTGCATATAAGGCAATGAAGGCAATCGAGGCAGGTGAGCCAATCCCTGGCGGTATTGCAAACGGTATTATTGGCACAATGATAATGCTCGGTATGGCTGTTGTGGTTGCCGTCCCCACAGGTATCTTGTGCGGTGCATTTTTGGCAGAAAATCCTAAAAACCGATTTGCTCAGATTGTGAGTTATCTAACCGACCTACTGCAAGGCACTCCCTCGGTGATTATCGGTATTGTAACCTACATTTGGGTTGTTGTTCCAATGAAGGGCTATTCGGCTATCGCTGGTAGTGTTGCATTATTTATTATGATGCTTCCGCTTATCATCCGTTCAACGGAAGAAACCTTGAAAATATTACCTCAATCACTCAAAGAGGCGGGATTGGCTCTTGGTGGCAACCGTGCTCGTGTAATGCTGAAAGTTCAACTCCCTGCCGCTTTTGGTGGTATCTTTACGGGTGTGTTGCTCGCTATATCGCGCGTGATTGGCGAAACTGCTCCGCTGATGTTCACCGCACTCGGCTGCTCGTTCATTCGCTTTGCGATTGACAAACCCATTTCAGCCGTGCCTCTGCTTATATGGGAGTTCTTTAATGACCCCAATCTGCAAGAATTGATTTGGGGTGCATCACTCTTTTTGTTATTATTTGTTCTTACATTGAATCTTACAGCTAAATATCTTGCAAAGAAATGGAATCAGTAAATCCTATACTTGAGTTTAATAAGACTTGCGTATCATATACCAAGCAGACGATGGCGGTAAAATATGTATCGGCAGCCATCGACAGAAACACCATTACCGCCATTATGGGACCTTCGGGTTGTGGCAAATCCACTCTGCTGCGTGCCGTAAACCTTATGCACAACCTCTATCCCAATATCCGAGTGGATGGCGAAATATTACTCAATGGCGAGAATATCCTATCGATGGAACCTATTGATGTGCGCCGTCGTGTTGGTATGGTCTTTCAGCGTCCTGCGCCGTTCCCCACGATGAGCATCTACGACAATGTCCTTTCGGGATATGCACTCAATGGAATTAAACTCTCAAAAACCGAGAAAGATGCCACCGTTGAACGATGCCTGAAAAGTGTTGCGCTGTGGGATGAGGTTAAAGATGTGCTGAACAAAAAGGGTACTTTCCTATCGGGCGGTCAGCAACAGCGATTGTGTATCGCCCGTGCCTTGGCTATGAAACCCGATGTGCTTCTGATGGACGAACCGACCTCGGCACTTGACCCGATTGCAACCGCCCATATAGAGGAGCTGATGCAGGAACTACAAAAGGAGGTAACCATCCTTATTGTTACTCATAATATGGGACAGGCAATGCGTATATCGTCGAAGTCAATGTTTATGTACCTCGGTGAGTTAGTTGAGTATGGCGATACAGCCACAATGTTCTCTAACCCCACAGATGAACGCACAAAAGCCTACCTCACGGGTAAGATGGGATAATATCATCGAGACAACAAATTAGTTTTAGTTTATTCCATTGGCTATATACCCAAAGCGGACTAAACTTATTTTCGCGTTGGTAGCACTCAAGAAAGATGCTGACGAAAAGAGAAAGATGCTCATTCTTCTTTTTTCGCCAGCATTTATCTTAAAAATTCAAAAAAATACACCCAACCTCGATTTTTGGGTGTAAAAAAGGGTGTAAATCTCGTAACTACTTGATTTACACCCTTTGCTGCGGAGAGGGAGGGATTCGAACCCCCGGTACCTCTCAGTACGTCGGTTTTCAAGACCGGTGCAATCGACCACTCTGCCACCTCTCCAATAAGTATATTGTGTTAAATCATCTCTTGTTCTTGATTTAACGCTGCAAAGGTAATGCGTTTTTTTTTAACTGCAAAATATTTTCGAATAAATTTTGCAATTCAGACATAAATATTTTTAAAATCTATATTGAGTGCTGTAAAAATGCCTGTTAGATTGCTTTTTGGGGCTCTATATACCGTATTATATAATAGACTCAATGGCTTTATCTGTATTCTATACCTCTTATTTTAAGTCCTAAATTAAATCTAAACTTTTCTAATTTTCCTTCCATTTCATTTCTAATAAAGCTCTTTTTTAGATAAAGAGGAAGAAGTAAATGATTTTTTCTCTTTTCTACTTCACTATATTTTTTATACTCTTCATCACAATCTACAAATTGTACTGCAACAAAATATTCTCCCGGCTCGATTATAGTCTGTACGTTTGGAGTAACAGAAATCCTCTGTCTGCTACCTATTGGAATATCTATAAGAATAGGCGAAGGTAGTACTTTTGTAAAGAGTGAGTCTATTCTATAGATTTCTACTCCCAATATCACACCCTTGATTTTGTTTGATGTTATATTAAAACATATCTCTTCAATCTCAAATAGATGTTTACTCTTTATTATCGAGCCAATCTCATATCCGGTTCTCTCTGCAGTGAGAGATGCTACGGTGCAAGGAATTCTCATCCCTGTACCAAACATCTTTTTATGTTTATGTTTTCCGGCTATAACAACTAATTCTTCCAATTGATGCCTCTCCTGTGCATAAGATGACATGTGAAAAAGAGATGCGGCTATCGTTGTTAATAAAACAAAAGCTATCATTAATTTAATTTATTATATCAATCTTCACGATATTCTAGAATATCTCCCGGCTGACATTCGAGTGCGCGGCATATTGCATCCAAGGTACTGAAACGTACGGCGCGTGCTTTTCCGGTTTTTAGTATTGATAGGTTGGCTTGTGTTATTCCAATCTTTTCGGCAAGTTCTCCCGAACTCATTTTGCGTTTGGCAAGCATTACATCTACGTTTACTATTATTGACATAGTTCTATCTTTTTAGATGGTTAGATTATTCTCTTCGCTAATGTCGGCTGCCATTTTGTAAAGCAGTGCAAAAATAAGAAATAAAAGAGTAAATATAATTGTACTGCTATTTATTGCAAAATAGGTGTAGCAAGGTGTTTCTGTCATCAATATGTTGTCGAAATTGTCGTTTAACATTGTACCAATAAAGTAGCAACCGGCTGTGCAAAAAGGCAATAATACATTACTTTTTGGAAAGATTACTCCGCCTTTCAGTGCTTTCATTGTCTTGGTGAGAAATGTTATTATTAAAGCATTATAAGCAACGCAAAATATAAGTCTACCTAGAAATACTATAAGTTGTATGGGAAGTATCGTTTTATCCCAGTTAATTTCGCTGTTTTCGGCTCCTAGCCCTGAGATATTCCAACTTTGTACAGATAGCCATACAATTTGCACTGCACATAAAATGGCAGCAGCAATAGCCGCCCCTTTAAGAAAATTGTTCTTGTTTGTTTTCATGACTTATTTATTGTTTATCGATAATGCAAAGGTAATGATTGTTTATTGAAAAACAATAAAATTATTAAGTAAAACAGTAAATTGGTCGATATTTAACATATGTTATGTTTTTAAAAAATTAGACTTATAGGAATAATTATTTTATTATTATATTTTTGCATAGAATTATGAACAATTGTTTTCGTTTCATATCTTTATTTCTCTTTTTGCTGTTACTCACTGTCGTGGGTAGTAGCTTTCACTCTTCAAACTTTTTCTATGAGGATAATAGCAGGTCAATTGAACTTCCTGTCAATATATCTTATAATGTTGATAATGTACATCTCAACCTTCAGGAACAGCAGATAGCTACTGTTCCTGTTGTAAGCAATAATCTTCAGCGCATAAGAAATAGTGGACGTGGCGATACGCGTACACGATTGCACCGATACAATGCAAATTCTCTGTTTGCACATATAGGTGTATCTTCGTTGAAATCCTCTTTCCCCTTACCGTATATATCCTTTGTAAATAGCTTTGATTTACGTTCTCAAGGCAAGAGGCTCTTTTTGTTTTTTCGAATTCTTATAATTTAGCCACACCGATTATATTCTGTAACAATGGGTCTATTATGGGCATGGTGTGCCTATACGTATGCTCGCACTATATAAATTATTGAATAATAATCAAAAAGCTAAATTATGTTTATACAAATAGTTACACTTATTGGAGCTCTTGGAATGTTCCTTTATGGAATGAATCTTATGAGTTCGGGTCTTCAAAAAACAGCGGGTAACCGCATGCGTAATCTCCTGGCCTCAATGACTTCTAATCCTTTTAAAAGGATTATGACCGGAGTGGGAATAACCGGAGTTATACAATCATCGAGTGCTACTACTGTAATGGTTGTTGGTTTTGTTAATGCAGGATTGCTTACTTTGGCACAGGCTATTGGCGTTATAATGGGTGCAAATATAGGTACCACTGTAACAGCATGGCTTGTATCATGGCTTGGTTTCAAGATGGATATCTCTGTATTAGCGGTTCCATTGATGGCCGTAGGATTCCTGTTGAGTATAGCTAAAAGGGAAAAGTACAGAAACCTGAGTGAGTTTGTAATAGGTTTCTCAATGTTGTTTCTTGGTCTTGCATTGATGAAAGATTCTGTCCCCGATTTGAGTCAGATGCCCGAGGTTCTGTCATTCATAACAAAGTGGACAGGATATGGTTTTGGCTCTGTCATCATATTTTTGGTATTCGGAACATTGCTTACACTTGTATTGCAATCGTCCAGTGCAACGATGGCGCTCACCCTCATAATGCTAAGCATGGGTTGGTTGCCTTTTGAGATGGCTGCAGCAATGGTTCTAGGAGAGAATATAGGTACCACCATTACTGCTAATATTGCAGCAGCTGTAGGTAATACTAATGCTCGCAGAGCTGCTTTGGCACATACATTGTTTAATGTATTCGGTGTCATTTGGGCGTTAATATTATTCAGACCATTTCTTATGTTTATCGGTTGGATAATAACATTGATGGGATATTGTAATCCGATGGATACTGTGAATACAACCGAGATTACATCAAACTCGGCAGACTCTACAGCTGCTCTATATGGTATATCCATGTTACATACCATGTTCAATATGATTAATACATGTATTCTTGTATGGTTTACCGATTATATAGTTAAGGCTGTAACTTTTATTATTAAATCGAAACCGAAGAAAGAAGAAGATTCGTATAAACTTAAATTCATTGATGCCGGTCCAGTTGGTAATGCGGAGCTGGCAATAGGTCAGGCCAAGAGTGAGATTGTACATTTCGCACATATTCTGCGTAACGGATTGGGATATGTTCGACAGGCTGTCTATGCCAAGGATGATGAAGAGTTCGAATTCTATCGCAAAAAACTTGTCAAATACGAGGAAATTGCCGATAGGGTTGAGTTCGAGATTGCAACATTTCTTAACTCAATTCCTAAAGAGAGTATAAGCGATGATACAATGAAACAGATAAGGTCGATGTATAAGATTATAAATGAATTGGAGAGTCTTGGCGATTCTGGTGAAACTATAAGTCGTATCTTGTCACGTCGTAATACTCATGGTAAGAACTTCTGCGAAAAGAGTGTTAAGAAAATTGATATTATGATAGGACTTGTTGACAAGGCTTATGGTGTAATGATTGATAACCTTAGTCTGAAGCACAACGACATGCCAGATATCAGTAGGGCTATAGACTGCGAGGTTGAGATAAACAACATGCGTAACAATTTACGTGAGGAGGAGATTTTGAAGATAGAAGGTGGTGATGCAAATTATCAGGGAAGTGTTTACTATATTGATATAATATCGGAGATAGAGCGAATGGGTGACTATATAATAAACGTTTCCGAGGCTCTAAAAAGGTAAACAGGCATATTATATCGAACATAGTTTCTCATACTTTTGTTATATAGTAAAATAGCAAAGGTATGAGAACTCTTTTTATATTCAACCATCCTTATGATGGCAGTTTCTGTAACGCGCTTCTTGATGCAGCTATCCAAGGGGTAGAACGTGCAGGAGGTGAATTCGATTTGATTCATCTCGATAAGGATGGATTCAACCCGATTATGAGTAGTGGTGATTTGAAAGCTTTTTCTGTTGCGCGCAGTAATCCACTCGAAACATTGCAGATGTTGGATAATAAAGTGCTTGACTATAAGAAACGGCTCGAGAAGGCTCATCATCTTGTATTTATTTTCCCTATATGGTGGATGCTGATGCCTGCACTCACAAAAGGTTTCATAGATAGGGTGATATTTCCCGAAGTAGCCTATACCTACTCCTCGGATGGTTCCATGCATTCAAGTTTGAAGAATCTTGGACATGTTACTGTTATAACCACTATGGGTGGCCCTGCAAGCGTATACGATACCCTTATGGGCAATGCAGTGTGGAAGGCTATCAAGTACGGAACTTTTGGTGTCATAGGTATCAATCAATGTAAGTGGATGAACTTTGATCAAGTAGCTAAGGTCTCAGTTGACAAACGTTCTCATTGGCTTAAGGATGTTGAGGAGTACTTTGCAAATATGTAATTGCTGTATCATCGCTGTGATAATTATGCAACGTTAATTATAATTATAAATAAATAGGGGTTGTTTCGTTGAATAATGAAATGTTTTATATATTTGCGATAAATCGCGAACATAGTTTGCACTCGCTGCGAAGTGCCAAAGTAAACTTTGCCTATCTTGCTCGTTTGTCTGAATATTTGCGATAAATCGCGAATATAGTTTGCACTCGCTGTAAGAAAATTAAAGCAAGCTTTGTTTTTCTCGCTCGTTTGTCTGAATATTTGTGATAAATCACGAATATAGTTTGCACTCGCTGTAAGAAAATTAAAGCAAGCTTTGTTTTTCTCGCTCGTTTGTCACTATATTTGCCTTATTGTGAATCTCTAATTCACTTACTGAAAAAGTATTAAAGTAAAAACATTTTTTTCAATTGTTGTTCAAGTCAATCCTGTTATGAATAAAGAACTAGAACTTACTCCCAATAGAGTAGTGGCCTATTTAGGAAAACCATCTAAGGATTTTACTAAGGCTGACATAGTGCGTTATATCTCAGAGAATGGGATACGTATGGTAAACTTCATGTATCCGGCTGGTGATGGTAGGCTGAAGACCCTTAATTTTGTAATTAACAACGCTGCTTATCTTGATACAATATTGACATGTGGTGAGCGTGTAGATGGTTCGAGTCTCTTTCCCTTTATAGAGGCAGGAAGCAGCGATTTGTATGTCTTGCCACGTTTCTCTACAGCCTTTCTTGATCCTTTCGCACAAATTCCGACACTCTCTATGTTATGCTCCTATTTCAATAAAGATGGTGAGCTCTTGGAGAGTTCTCCCGAGAATACCTTGCGCAAGGCATGTAAGGCTTTCGAAGAGGTAACAGGCATGCAATTTCAGGCGATGGGCGAATTGGAATATTATGTAATAGCTCCCGACTGCAACCTTTTCCCGGCTACCGATCAGAAAGGCTACCATGAGTCGGCACCATATGCCAAGTTCAATGAATTCCGTGCTGAATGTATGTCATACATAGCGCAGGCAGGAGGAGAGATTAAATACGGTCACTCCGAGGTCGGTAATTTTACTATAGATAATCTTGTATATGAACAGAATGAGATAGAATTTCTCCCGGTAGAAGCACAGGATGCTGCCGACCAGTTGATGATTGCAAAATGGATAATACGTAATCTGGCCTTCAGGTATGGCTATGATATCACATTTGCACCCAAAATTTCGGCAGGCAAAGCCGGCTCAGGGTTACATATCCACATGCGCATTGTAAAAGATGGAGTCAACCAGATGCTCAACGGCTCCGAGTTATCAGAGACAGCTCTTAAGGCCATTGCCGGAATGATGGAGCTTGCACCCTCAATAACTTCGTTTGGAAATACCAATCCCACATCTTATTTCCGTCTTGTTCCGCATCAAGAGGCCCCCACTAATGTTTGTTGGGGCGACCGTAACCGTTCTGTCCTAGTGCGTGTACCGCTAGGTTGGGCTGCCAAAAGCGATATGTGTAAGATTGCAAATCCACTAGAGGAGTATAGTAATTATGATACTACACAGAAACAGACAGTCGAGATGCGTTCGCCCGATGGCTCGGCAGATGTATATCAGTTGATAGCAGGACTGGCGGTCGCCTGCCGTCATGGTTTTGAGATGGATAATGCTCTTGAGATAGCACGTCGTACATATGTTAATGTAAATATTCATAAGAAAGAGAACGAGGAGAAACAGAATTCTCTGGCTAAGTTGCCCGATAGCTGTGAGGCGTCTGCCGACTGTTTGGAATCGCAACGTGCAGTGTTCGAGCAATATAATGTCTTCAGTAAAGCAATGATTGATGGTATTATTAGGCGTCTGCGTTCTTATGAGGATAGAACCTTGCGTAGTGAAATAGGCAGTAATAGAGAAGAGATGTTAAAGCTAGTGCACAAATATTTTCATTGTGGATGATAATACGTAAAGCGACACTAAACGATATTCCTGCATTGATGGAATTGTTTGCCTATGCCAAGCAGATAATGCGTGACAGTGGAAATACCAGACAATGGGGCGAGGGATATCCCTCGCCTTTGATACTATCCTCCGATATAGAGTCGGGGAATAGTTATGTAATGTGCGATGAAAAAGGCAATATTCATGCTACAATGGCTTTCATACAAGGTCCCGATCCAACATATGCTGTTATCTATAATGGAGAGTGGCCCGATGATAATCCATATTATGTAATACATCGTATAGCTGTATCGGAACCTGGAAGAGGTCTCGCGAAGAGACTCCTTGACTGGGCATTCGAACACACCTCTACAATACGTATAGATACACATCGCGACAATGTAATTATGCACCACATACTCGGAAAATATGGTTTCACCCGTTGCGGAGTCATATTGCTTGCCAACGGATCTGAACGCGATGCCTACCATTTGACAATATCTAAAGAGTAATTTAATGCCGATAATAAAGATTAATTCGCTTGCACACAAAGGTGTGGAGATATTTTCTACACTCACCGAGGCACAGTTACGTCAAAGCATTGAGCATGATGCCGGACTTTTTATTGCCGAGAGTCCAAAAGTTATTCAGGTGGCGCTCGATTCCGGTTATGAACCCTATGCAATGATGTGTGAAGAGAAACATATAAAAGGCGATGCCTCCTCTATAATAGAGCAATGTGCTGACATACCTATATATACAGGTTGCAGGGAACTTTTGTCCTCACTCACAGGTTATACTCTTACCAGAGGTGTACTGTGTGCAATGAAACGTAAACCTTTCAAGAGTGTAGAGGAGATTACTTTTAATGCCAAACGCATTGTTGTTATTGACGGTGTGGTAGATACAACCAATATCGGTGCAATTTTCCGTTCGGCAGCAGCGTTGGGTATTGATGCACTTCTGCTCACTCCAACATCATGTGATCCTCTTAACAGACGTGCAGTCCGAGTCTCGATGGGTTCGGTATTTCGTCTCCCCTGGACCTGGATAAAAGAGCCGCTTTCATCATTGAATAGGTACGGTTTCAAAACCGCAGCAATGGCATTGGAAGAGAACTCTATTTCAATAGATGATTCTCGTTTGGCAGCGGAAGAGCGCTTGGCTATTATAATGGGTACCGAGGGTGATGGTCTTTCAAATTGTGTAATATCCGATGCCGATTATGTTGTTCGTATTCCAATGTCGCATGGTGTCGACTCGCTTAATGTTGCAGCGGCTGCTGCAGTTGCTTTTTGGGAGCTGAGAACAAACCGATAGCACAGCGGATGTAGCCGCTGTGCTATCGGTTTGTTCTCAGTTTTGCAATAAAATCAGCAATTCATACCGCCGCAACAGTTTATAACCTGTCCGGTAACGTACGACGAAAGATCGCCTGCTAGGAATAGTGCAACGTTTGCTACATCTTCGGGAGTGCCTCCTCTGCGTAATGGAATAGTCTTGCACCATGCATCACGCATCTCTTCCGATAGTGCTGATGTCATATCTGTCATGATGAATCCTGGGGCAATACAGTTGACACGTATTCCACGAGGTCCCATCTCCTTTGCTACAGATTTTGAAAATCCGATAAGGCCGGCTTTTGATGCTGAGTAGTTGCATTGTCCGGCATTTCCGCTCACACCTACAACCGATGACATGTTTATAATACTTCCGCAACGTTGTTTTGCCATAATAGGTACAACCGAACGTGTGAAGTTGAATGCCGATTTTAGGTTTGTTGTTATGACATCGTCCCATTGTTGCTCGCTCATTCTCATGAGAAGACCATCTTTTGTAATTCCTGCATTGTTTACAAGAATATCTATTTTCCCAAAATCAGCTTGTACCGACTTTACGACCTCCTCTGTTGCAGTGTATTCTGCTGCATCTGCTGCGTAGCCTTTACATGTTACACCAAATTGCGATATTTCGTTTTCCAACTGTTCGGCTGCTCCGTTTTTTTGTCTGTATGTAAAAGCAATATTTGCACCGGCCTCGGCGAACTTAATCGCTATAGCCCTACCTATTCCTCTTGTGGCTCCGGTTATAAGTGCCACTTTGCCTTCTAATATTTTCATATTCCAATATCTTTTATTTACTATGCGAAGATAACAGATTCCTTCTTACAATGCCAATTTTTTTAAAGAAAAGCTACTTTTAATCAATACAATTACTTATTAGGAATAAATTATAACAAAATTTAACAAATGGAATATTGCACTGATTACTAATTGATTAAACTGCTATTATGCTTCTTGTGTGTACTGTTTTATAGTCTTGTACATTAATTTTTGTTTTTATAAATTTACACAAGCAATCATATAATTATAGAAATAAGATGAATAAGATTTACTTGGAACCTATCGCTAAGGCACATAGTCTTATCGAAGGTGTAAAAAATGGAACAGACCTTTTAATAAAAAAGGGTATAGTGATTGATGTTGCAAGACTATCTTCCTTGTGTGATTCTTTAGAGACGTCGGGACATCTGCAGGATGAGGCTGAGGAGAGTTTGAGGATAGCACGTGAGAAGGCGCATGGAGATCTTCAGGCTTTAAAGGAATTGTATGTAGATATCAAGACGTCTATAAAAGAGAATTATTCTCAGGAGATGTGGCAGACTTTTGGTGTTCCTGACAAGAAATGATTGAACATTTTATGTTACATGGTAATATTCAAATTATCACTATAAAAGTTTAATCATAGAAACAGTGTTGTCAGCAAACAGTACTCCGAAACTTAAGTTTCGGAGTACTGTTTGCTGATATAATGTTGTTTAATTATGCAATAGATATTTACGTGCAAAGAAGTTCCAAAAATATGTAAATCCTGTAGCAAGCAGTTTGGAGAGCATAAAGTATATTCCCAAATATTCAGTGAGAGCCCATATTGCAACTGTATTGACTGCAAGTCCTATTATGGATATAAAAAGGTACAAAAGGAACTCGTATCTTTTTTTCTTGACAACGTGTACGTCAAAAACCCAATACGTGCATATAAAATAATTCAGTATTACACCACACAAAAACGAGATGGATGATGCCACAATGTAGTTTATGTTAAAGAACTCTGCCAATATAAATAGGGTGGCAAAGTCCAATACAGTGCATATTCCACCTACAAACAGATATTTGATGGCCTGTTTCAGTAGCTTGTTGTGTATGCCTAATGTATATGCAATTTTATGTGAGGCTTTAATAATAAAACTCATTATTATAGATTTATGCTTTTGTTTTTAAGGCGTAGGAAGAAATAGTGGAACAATACAGAAAAGGAGTTCTTTATTGCATTCTTAGAGACTCTTGGCGATGGAGCCATATAGTGGATGGGAACCTCTATACTGCGCTCTTTTCTTAGAAGATAGCGTACTTCTGTCTGATAGAAATGTGCCTTGGACAAAAGTCCATATTCTACAAATTTACGTGCTACCTCTGAATGGAAACCCATATACCCTGATGTCATATCCTTCATGCTTGTACCCAATAGCAGGTTTGACAGAATTGTTCCTCCGCGAGACAATACACTGCGTTTCCAATTGGAGTCAAATATAGAACCGCCATTAATAAATCGGCTTCCATATACACAGTTGTGTCCCTCATAAAGATTTCTTATAAACATAGGAAGTGCATGGGGGTCGTGTGACAAACCTCCATCCATCTCTATTATATAGTCGTAATTACCTTTTAGAGCCTCTTTGTAACCGCGTAGATAGGCATCTACAACATTTCTGTTCTCGGGTGCCCATACAGTGACAAAGCGGTTGTCACGCTCCGATAAGGCTTTGCATAGGTCCAAAGTGTTATCTTTCGATACATTGTCTATTACCATGTATACAGTGCTTTTCTGTACAATGGAATCTAGAGTCTCTATGAGCCTTGATGTAAATTTATCAAATGTGTCCGATTCGTTGGCCAGTGGTATTACTACTGCAAAAGTCTTATTGTTCATAGCTTTTTCATTATAAAGTTTTACATAGATCCATTGCTGCACCTATAGCAACATCCATGTTATAGTATTCCCAATCGGCAAAACGGCCAGTGAAGAAGAAATCTTCTTTGGCGAGTTCGCTTTTTAGTGATGCTATCATGTTACGTGTATCTGCATCCTGGATAGGGTATGTGTATTTGTTATATTGATGGTCGATGTATTTGGGGTTCATGGGTATTCTGCCCAACTGCTCCATAATATCATCTTTAGATATCTCGTCGGTAAATTCTACCGTTGCTGTCATTGTATCGGGCGCATTGTTTGATGCCGCAAAATTACCGGTACATATTATACGATGCGATTCGTATTTGTTATCGGGAAGATATATCCAACTGTAATTGTTCTTCTCTATTTGGCAGAAGACTGCAGTTGTTCCATGATATTCAAGGGCATCTATCTTTTCTTTGTATTCTGTTATCTCTACACCTTTAAGCAATGTGGGCAGCTGTTTGATGTTACCGCAGAATACAACAGTGTCGAAATCTTCTTCATTGATAATCCATTTATTACCTCTTCTTTCAATAGATTCAATATTGCTGTTGTATTTAATGTTTAAGCCTTGCGAGAGTTTGTCGGCAATGTGCTGTGAGCCGTTCTCCTTTTCATACCAGAATGTTGCATGAACAAAATTCTTCTCTTTTACCTGGTTGATATTGTTGAAAATCATCTCTTCAACTGTAGGCATAGGCAGTTTGCCCTCCAACCATGATAATGGTACACTCTTGAGATTGCGTCTCCACACCTTCTCGTTATATGGCTTGAAATATATATTGTATAGTGTCTCTCCGAAACGGTTGCGAAGGAACTCTTCGAAGTTATGTGGCTCATAGCCTTCGTTCTTGGCAATGGAAAGCAAATCCTGTATAAATAGTTTTTGTGTTTCGTTGTCGAACAGATATATGTGATTCTCTATGGGATAGGGTATATGTTTTCCATCGGCCATGAATACAACCGAGTTGCGATCGGCTTTCTGGAACTCCTCTTCACGGTTAAATATACTCCAAAACCAATCGAGGACATCCTGACGCTTGGAATTGAATATATGTCCTCCACATATATGAAAGAGGCTGCCGTTCACACGTCTGCATCTTATTAGTCCACCGGGTGTCTCTTCTTTTTCGAATATGGTACAATCGTATCTATCCTTTAAAAGGTGTGCTGTTGATAATCCTGATATACCGGCCCCAATTATTGCTGCTTTTTTCATGTGGATATAATGATTAGATTATAATGCTTTTATTAAATCGAGTATGGATTTGACGAAATAGCCTATCTGTCCATGTAATACAACATGTTCCAAGGCCGAGACACTTATTGATGGCAAGCCTATAATGAATGAAAATGCAATAAATGATTTCTTGTGGTTGATGATGTACTCTTCAACAGTATTCATTTTCTTGCTTATGTATTGTGGCATTTTGCCAAATAGTGATGTATATTTATTGTTATCATCAAAAAGTCTTATTATGTATGCCGACATTACTACATAGAAGAAAAGACGGCTGGTATCGGCAAATACAACCAAGAGTGGAAGTATTGCTATAAACTGTAGAATTATTATATATGCCGATTCCTGTGTGTCAAAATCGTTATACGGCTTATATCCCAAAATCTGGGGCTTCAGTTTATACATCCAAACAAAAATGACAAATGCAGATAAAGCCAATACCGACCACATAATAGGGTAGTAGACACCGCAACGTATTGTACTCCATACTACAGTGCCGTATTCGATAGCTTTTTCACCTGTCCATCCAATTCCTTCTATTGCACCCTGTATTTCGCTGTTGAATACCCCTATACAAGTCCATGAATCCCAAATAGCTTGGGCTGTAGCACTGTTACCTTTGTTTATGGCAACCAATATGCCTGCAATAAGCGCCGGGAAGTAACATACAACAGATGTCGCAATTCCTTTCACAAACTTTCCAATATTTATTCGTTTATTGTCGTGTGACAGTTGTGAAATTAACAATATCGGTGCAGCAATGAATAAAATTATTTCATGAGATAGAGTACCTATAACCAGCAATATATTTATAGCAATATAGTTAATGAAACTCTTGTTCTTGAGCAGACGTACTATTGCATAGAAGAGTAACATTATGAATACATCCTTTCTCACCCAATGGCCGGAAACGAAGAGTGACGAAAGCAACATTGCTGTTGGAAGTAATAATATGGAGTATCCCTTTTTTATAGTGTCTCTGATTATTAAATAGAAGAATATAACAACGGAGGCTATGGAAAAAAGATATACCATGAATATGGTGTTTATTCCAAAATTGTTGCTCAGTTGATATATAATCTCTCCTATAAGTCCACGCCTTACGAAACCACCCTGATAGTTTATTAGCACTTCAGTTATTTGCCATGTGTCAGCATCCAATCTGGCCTTTCCAAGGAATATGTGCGATATTATTGTTACCAGGAACGGAGCGAACATCAAAATATAGGCTATTTGCCATTTATTGTTTGGCTTTAAATTGCTCATTGTTTTGATTGTTGTGAGTTAACAAATATTATAAGATACAAAGATATATAAATGAGTGATAATTATCAAACCTATTTAGATATTTCGTGATGAGTTCAAACTATTTAAAGTTTACATCATAAAAAGAGAAAATAATAAAATGAGAGTTAGGATAAATGTGGCTTTGAGGTTAGCCCATTTATCCTAACTAGTTAAACCTGTTTTGTTACAATTGTTTTATTATTTTCTTGCGGAAATTTTAAGCGTATATATACTCCCTTCGATATCTACTTTAGGATGGTAATAATTCATGTTTCCGTTTTTGTCAATTTTAATGGTAGCTTCAGGAATCTCCTTTAATTATAGATTGTATCCTCCATATAATGGCTCCAATTATTATATGTTTATTCGTCGCCTATAGATTATAATCGTATACTGTCAAGGTAGTAGTGTGAAATAATAGGGTACCCAAAAGTGATTTTGCAAATAGAGTGACTTGGAAATGAGATTCCAAGTCACTCTATTTGCAATGCTTTTAGGTTGTTTTTATATTTTTTTGAAATGATATTCAATATCATCATGATCATCGACAAGGATAAGTTTTGTAGCTGTTATAACAACATCATACCAACCGCTCAATTGTGTATCACCTGTTATTCTAAGCTCTTTTTCTTCTATATCGTAATAGTATTCGAATACCTCATAAGAACCTCCTCCATCTTCGGGGTATTCATAATTAACTTTACCGGTTCTGTTTTTGTTAAATGTAAGTGTAATTTCAGTTCCATAATCGTTGGTTTGTTTCCAAGAACCGATGATACTGTCTGTTATAGTGTTTTTGTCATCATCATCACTACTGCATGATGTGAATCCAACAGCCAAAACAAAAAATAATAGGCCTGTAATAAATTTTAAATTTTTCATAATTGTGTAGTGGTTTTAATATTTATTATTTGTTTTTTTTGCAAAAATATATTACCAATTATGAAATAATGTAAAATGATAGTTTGTATTATTCGACAGTTTTGTGCTATAAAATTCACATGTGGCAATCCCCTTTGAGAAACTCCTTTTCGTATAGAGTAAAAAAATTATATTCAAGAATTATACTTATTCTTAGAAGTAGTAACGAATCGATGCTTTGCCTTTTGAATATATCATATACATTGCTTCTGTCACAAAATAGTTTCTTTGACAGCCATGTTATGCTTCGTTCTTGTCTTAACAGTTCGTTTCTTATGGCTGTTCCTATGTGGACAACATCATGGCTCATATACTTTAATTTATAGGATATAATAATATGGTGTGAAACTTATTATATTTATCCTATTCCTCAGGCTTCTCGCATTGCCTTTACAGTGGATAAAACAATAGCCCACACCATATTACCATTTATTATTCTTTCAATAGAATACTATCGAAAAATTAGAGCATGATATAACTATGGCGTGGCGCTACTGCTATTACCTTCACTGTTTTTCAAATTTTGCGAGAATTTGAGGAATAGAAGATAATCTCAATAACACCTATTTATTTAATGTGTACTCACAGTTTTGCTATGAGTGTGTGCAAAGATAATTATTTTTTCTTATTGTGTAGTTGTCAGATTAGTTATTTTCTGTATTAAGTATCTTGCCGTTATAAAGTTTTGACTATTTTAAACTCATTATATATCTTCAGTAGAAATCAACAGTCATGAATGCATTTTCCATCTCTTTTGCATCCAGACTCTCTTTGTCTATGAATATATGCATTATTCCGCAGTCGTAGAAGTTGATACCCTCTACACTGTCAATTTGCAGTAGTTGGTAAGATGGTGTGTTGTCGCGTGGATCATATTGTGTGAAATCACTGTATCCTCCTATGCGACATTCAAATGCAGGAGGCATTGTCTTGGCATACTCCTCTTCGATTTCAGCCGAGTATCTTTCTCTTATCTCGCTCAGAATATGTTGATAGAAACGGTCATCTGCTCCCGAGTACGATACACTCTTCTCGAATGTCATTGTATGTACATTCCTTGCAGGCAGGTAGTGTTCATTCTCGTCTAACCACTCTGACAGTATCTTTTCGTATATATCCAATGGCTCTTTTTTTAGTTCCTCTTCTGTAAAATATAGTATTTTGTACTTATCGTCATTCCAATTGAATGGATTTAGGTATATCTGCAATAGTCCCTCTTTTGGTAATCCCTGCATTTCGGGTATCTGAGAAAAGTTTATCTGTGCAAACATAACCAAAGGAACACCATCTGTAGTGCGCGGATACTTCTTTTCCATGTCAGCCGGGAAGAAAGCACTACCAAGTATCTTGCTTGTGGCTATAGGTGTTTCGTCATTCTCTATTGAATATGCCGTTTCGGTAAGCCATATATTGCAACACTCTTTGCCGGTGAGTCTCTTTAACTCTTCAAGAAGTCTCTTTTCCATATAGCTATGTTCCTGGGCTTATCTTAGTTTCTTGTTTTGCTCTTCGGTGAGCGGCTGCGAGTATATACTCTTTATATTTGTGAGAAGCTGGTCGGTAGAGCTTGCACCAATCAAAGCCGATGTAACACCTTCTTGTGTCAACAGCCATGATATGGCAGTCTGTGCCATGCTCTCGTTACGGCTTTTTGCAATATCTTTAAGCTGTTGCAGGTATGATAAAAGTTCCGGAGTGAGTTTGTCGCTTGTTAAAGTTCTGCCACGCGACATCCTTGAATCACTGGGAATTTCCTTTAAATATCTGTCTGTGAGAAGCCCTTGTGCAAGTGGCGAGAAAGAGATGAACCCTATTCCATTCTTCTTGCAGTAGTCCAAAATACCCTCCTCTTGTGGCGCACGGTCAATCAGATTTAACCTGCCCTGATATATAAGCAGTGGGACATCGCGGCTACTCAGATATTCATGTGCATATATTAGCGCATCCAGTGGCCAGCGTGATATTCCGGCATAGAGGGCTTTGCCGCTACGTACAATATCAACTATTGCCTGTAAAGTCTCGTCGAGTGGGGTGTCAGGGTCGTATCGATGACTGTAAAAGAGATCTACATAATCGAGTCCCATTCGTCTCAGACTCTGGTCGAGGCTTGCAATAAGATATTTTCTCGAACCCCAATTCCCATATGGCCCCGGCCACATATCATATCCGGCTTTTGTGCATATGAACATCTCGTCGCGATATGGAGCAAAGTCACTTTTCATTATTTTGCCAAATGTCTCTTCGGCAGTGCCGTATGGAGGCCCATAGTTATTGGCAAGGTCGAAATGTGTTATTCCGTTGTCAAAGGCACAGCGCAGTATGTCGCGGCTACGCTCAAAGGGGTCACATGCCCCAAAATTATGCCATAGTCCCAAGCTTATCTTAGGAAGAAGAACTCCGCTGTTGCCACAGCGCCTGTACATGATTTTGCTATTGGCATATCTTGTCTCAGATGCTACATATCTATCCATATGAAAGTGGTTTTATTGATAAACAATTGTAACAATAATAACTACTCTTTTATACCTAAAATTTCTCTGACAGGAGTATCCAGCATGTTTTCATTGTCTGCACTCTCACCATTTATTATATACCATAGTCTATTGAGTGGCTTGTTGTCGTGTACCTCGTTCAATATGGCTATAACATCGCTATTGCGTCCTGCATAATCTAGAGCTATCAGCAATTCCTGTATACTCTTCTCTGAATATCGTTTACTTAGACGTAATGAGTCTCCTTTGCCGCTGAATACAATCTTTTTATTGCGTAGGTACTCTATAATTCTTAGCGTTAGGTGCGAAGGCAGACCATACTCCTTTTCTGCATTCTGTGCAATATCATCGGCATTGAAATCACCCGAGAAGGGATGCATTGATTCTATTCTTTCAATGATTAGCAGGCACAAGAAATTTTGGTAACGGTGGGTAATGCCATTGTAATCATTCTCGCGCTCTTGTTCGTCGGCTTTCTGTAGAAAATAGTTCCATTTTGAGCCGGCGAGGCATATCGTCCATGAGAAATAGATTAGCAACACGAATATCATAAGGCTGGCAAGGTCACCATAGATATTTCTGTAGTTGAATGATGATATTATGTAGTAGCTGAAATATTGCATCAATGCGAAGATAAGGCCGCATACAATTGCCGACATTGCAGCATATTTGGCTTTAACTTCTGTGTTCGGAATAAGTTTGTAAGCAGCAAACAGCAATAGTATATATGTGGAAACAGAGACCAACAATACATTGAACTCCTTTACTATAGTATCGCTGAATATAGATGATACGCTCCACCATAGTGCCAAAGCCATTATTACTGCAAAAGGCAATACAAGTACAAATGCAAAAGTCTTGAGTAGCTTTTGGAAACTGCGTGGCTTTTCGTTCCATAGCATGTTGAATGTTGCATCTATGGTGCTGAAGATAGAGAATACCGAGTAGAGCAGCAGTACCAATCCAATACCGACACCGAGCCACATTGTCACTTTGGTGTTGCTCAGATAGCTGTCGGCATATAGTAGCAAGCCGTTTGATATAGCCTCTTGTCCTTGAAAGAAGTTTCTTACCATCTGTATAAACATTTCGTCATATCCAAGACCTTTCGCAATTGCTGTCATCAGTGCCATTACAGGTACTATTGCAAACAAGGTGTGATAGGTGAGGGCTGCTGATGCAAGTTGCAGACTTCCGAAACTGTCGACAAGCTTTATAAGCGACCATGAAATTCGATGCTTACTCATCTGTCTGTAATACATAACAAAGAGGCGCTTTATAAGACGGCGCACGAAATTATATATTTTTATTATCAACTGCATATTACCGATATTTTTTTATTCAAGATATTTAATAATGTTGCCGCTTATCAACTGAAGCGATATCTCACATATTTTGGTATTGTATTCTGCTACCAGAATACGATCCTCTGCATCAAGAAGGCTCTTTTGTGCTTTGCGCATCTCGATACCTGAAAGGTCACCGAGCAGATAGCGCTCATAGGCTATATCGTAGTTCTCTCGTGCCGCAATAACATTCTGTCGCTCTAATGACAGTAGCTGCCTGTTGTTAAGATACGACTGCCACAAGTTGTTAAGATCGGCATAGAGAGTAAGCTCAAGATTTTCCTGTTGTAGCTCGGCATTCTCTATGGCTATTTTTGCATTACGTCGTTCGCTGGCACGTTTTCCATCAAATAGTCTGAAACCGATGGTAACACCGAAGTCTGCTCCCCAATTACTGCGTTTCTTTATGGCATTTGTCTCGTATCGGTTGTGTGTATAGCCATATCCTAAGTTCAAACGCATATATGGATAGTCGCGCGATTGTATGCTCTTGAGGTCGAGTGTCGCAATCTCTCTCTTGTGTGATGATGCTATAAGTTCGGCATTGTTTGTAATAGTCTCGTTCCACAACTCTTCGAAACTCAGTTCGTTGTCGGTATATATGACGGTGTCTGCAACTACAAACTTATTATCGACATTACGCTCGGCCATAAGTTCGTACAGACGGATGCGCGATGTTATAAGTTTTTCATTCTGCTTGACACTCTCGGCGCTGTCGGCGTTAAAATCCACACGTGCCTGTAGTAGGTCGAGACGAGAGTTATCACCTATTATATATCTGTCTTGTACTATGCGCAACCTCTCCTTTGAGAGCTTTACCGCATAGTTGAGATTGTTCATTCTCAGACGTTGCTGTATGAAGTTATAATACTCGGCAGTAAATTCGGCAATATAGTCTTCAATGGCAATACGTGTTTGCGTTTTGCTCATCAGATTTAGTTCCTTAAGCCTCTTGTAGTCGGCTTGCATCTTGAATCCATCAAATATAGTCCATTGCAAGTCTACTCCGGCATGTAGTGTATGGTCAGTAATGTTGCGTTCTCCTGTGGTCTCTCCGCTTTCGCGTGATGTGGCATCACTGTTGTCAAGTGTTCCGCTATAAGAGACTGTAGCATTTGCGGTAGGCAGCATGCCGGCATTGGCCCAGTTTGTATTGTTCTCGGCAATTTTCTCTTCGTTGCGTATTATCCTGAGCGAATAGTTGTTATCCAGTCCCCGTAACAGACACTCTTTTAGAGTGTTACCGTTTTGCTGTGCCGCACATGGCAGTGTGCAGCACAGCATCAGTGTATATATGACATTCTTTATTTTCATTCTGTTTCTTTATTGGTTATGTCAGTTGATACATATGAATATATTGCAGGTACAATGTACATTGTAAGCAGTGTCGAGATTATCATACCTCCTACAACTGCTGTACCCATTGCTATTCGTCCGTTGCATCCTTCACCAGTGGCATACATCAGGGGTAACAATCCAAGTATGGTTGATGTACTTGTCATAAGGATAGGACGCAGGCGTTGTACCGATGCCTCCCTTATTGCTGTATCTTTCTCGATACCGCTTTTTTGTCGTTGGTTGGCAAATTCAACAATAAGGATACCGTTTTTGGCAACCAGGCCAATGAGCATTATAATACCTATCTGGCTAAATATGTTCATTGTCTCACCTCCAATCATCATGAAGATGAGTGCACCGAATATGGCAAGAGGTACAGTGAGCATTATGACAAACGGATCTTTAAAACTCTCGAACTGTGCCGACAGAATAAGATATATGAGTAATAGAGCAAGGGTAAATGCAAACAACAAACTCGATGAGCTCTCTCGGAATTCACGTGAGTCTCCTGTAAGAGCTGTGCGGAACGTGTCGTCCAGAGTGCTTTCGGCAATCTTGTCCATCTCAATTAGTCCGTCACCAATTGTCTTTCCCTCGGCAAGTCCCGCCGATATGGTAGCCGATACAAAACGGTTATAACGGTATAGCTTCGGTGGAGCAATACTCTCGAGTAGGTCTACTAGGTTTTCAAGCTGTATCATCTCGCCCTTGTCGCTGCGTACATATATAGCTTTAAGGTTTGATGGTGCATTACGCTGTTGGCGATTAATCTCACCAACAATCTCGTATTGCTTTCCATTCAGATATAGATAACCCATACGTTGTCCGCTGAGTCCGTATTGCAATGTCTGTGCAATGTCTTTAGTGTTTACACCTAGGATGTTTGACTTCTCGCGGTTTATGGCAACCTGAATCTCTGGCTTACTGAATTTCAAATTCACATCGGCCATCTGGAAAGTGGGGTTGTCATAAACCTTGTTTAGGAACGTAGGCAATACCTCTTGCAACTTTTCTATGTTGGTCGATTGTAATACATATTGTATGGGCATACCTCCTCTTCGGCTACCAAATGTAGATTGTTGTTGTACAAAAGCACGTGCATCAGTTTTGTTTCGTACTGCTTTTGAAATCTTCTCGGCAACCTCCATCTGCGAATAATCTCTATCTTTGATATCCTTTAGTGTTATCTGTATGTTACCGGCACCGCTCCATACACGTGCTGTTATGAATGCAGCATCCGGTACAATGGAATCGGCCATGCGACTTATCTCCTCGGTGTAGTCACGCATATATTCATATGTAACACCCTCTGCACCCATTGTTCTAATGGTGATGCTCGAACGGTCCTCCATTGGTGCCATCTCTGCCGGTATATTATTCCACAACCAATAACAACCAATGAGTGATATAACCATTATAATTATGGCAATATATCTGTGTCGCAGGAACATGTCGAGGCTCACCGAATAGTAATGGTTCAATCCAGCAAAGAATGGCTCTGTCTTGTTGTAGAACCAGCTCTTTTGTTGTCGACGTTTGAGAATCTTGGTTGCAAGCATCGGGGTTATGGTAAGAGCTGCAAAAGAGGATATGGTGACAGAGCCTGCAATTACGAAGCTGAACTCACGGAACAGACGTCCTGTTGTACCTTCCATGAAGACTATATGCAGGAATACAGCAAGCAATGTTACGGTTGTGGATATTACAGCAAAGAATATCTCTTTTGCTCCCTCAATTCCGGCAGCACGCGGACGCATACCACGCTCTATACGCAAGTATATGTTCTCGGTCATAACGATGGCATCGTCCACCACAAGACCTACCGATAGTACAATAGCAAGCATTGAGAGCACATTTATCGAGAATCCGAGTGCGTACATGAAGAAGAATGCACCAATAAGCGATACCGGTATCACTATACATGGTATCAGAGTAACACGCCAGTCGCGCAAGAATAGGAATATGATTATTATTACAAGTATAAAGGCCTCATATATAGTTGTCTTTACCTCATTTATAGATGCGCGGATAAACTTTGTATTATCGAATCCATAGCTGTAGGTTACATCTTCGGGAAGGTCTTTCTTCATCTTCTCCATACGGTCGTAAACAGCCTCGGCAATGTTAATGTGGTTTGCTCCGGGTTGCGGTATAACAACCACACCTACCATTGGCACGCCGTTCATCTTCATGTAGCTCTTGAGATCTCTTGCACTTAGTTCGGCACGTCCAATATCACTGAAACGTACAATACGTCCTTCACTCTCCTTTATTATTAGATTGTTGAACTCTTCGGTTGTTGACATTAATCCCAAGGTTCGTATTGCTAGTTCCACGTTGTCACCCTCTATGCTACCGGAAGGAAGTTCCACGTTCTCGGCATCAAGCGCATTTTTAACATCCATCGGTGTAACACCGTATCCTGCCATTTTTATTGGGTCGAGCCATAGACGCATACAATATCGTTTCTCTCCCCAAATAGAAACACTGCTCACCTCGGGTATTGTTTGCAACTGCTCCTTTACGGTTAGGTCGGCTATCTCACTCATCTCCAACAGAGAACGTTTTTCACTCTGTATTGCAACCATTAGGATGGGGGTTGCATCAGCATCGGCTTTTGATACTGTAGGTGGATCGCAGTCGCGTGGCAGATATCTTTGGGCACGTGATACTTTATCACGCACGTCATTGGCAGCCGTCTCAAGGTCTACCGATAACTCGAATTCTACAGTTATGCGGCTGCTTCCCTGTTGGCTGACGCTTGTCAGTGAACGTATACCCGGAATACCGTTTATATTCTGCTCCAGCGGTTCGGTAATCTGGTTCTCTATGACATCGGCATTGGCACCTGCATACGAGCATGATACCGATATTATTGGATTGTCTACCGATGGGTACTCACGAACTCCTAGACTTATATATCCAACTGCACCAAAAAGCAGGATAATAAGCGTAAGCACTGTTGCAAGTACAGGTCGACGTATGCTTAGTTCTGATATATTCATGTTCTTCTTTTCTGTCGGTTGTTAGTTTACATAGTCGAGTGTTACCTTTTGTCCTGTACGTAGCTGCATGGTTCCGGTTGTTATAACAGTGTCACCTACGGAGAGACCATGCAGTATCTGCACGTTTGCTTCGTTACGCAATCCTTTCTTTATCTCTACAGGCATGGCCTTGCCACCCTTGTAAAGGAATACCTTGTCGATACCCATCTCGGAAACAATAGCTTGGCTGGGTACCGAGATGGCATTCATGAATGTTTGTGCGGTGAGTGTGATGTTTGCATATCGTCCCGGGTATAGCTTCCCATCTTTGTTCTCATATATCGCACGCACAGTGAAAGAGCGAGTGTCTATATCGGCATCACTATCTATGGCATATATCAAAGCACTACGTTCCTCAAGGTCGCCATCTACAAGGAATTTCACAGGTGTGCCCTTTACCACTATACCGGCATATCTCTCGGGTATTGCGAATTCCAATTTAAGGCGGTTTGTCTTTGTCAGTTTGGCTATATTGGTGCTGGAAGAAGCATAGCTACCGACACTCATCTGTCTAAGTCCAATAATACCGTCAAACGGAGCACGAAGCTCGGTCTGCGCAATTTTGGCCTTTACACCGTCAATTTCGGCGCGCAGAATAGCGAGGCTGGTCTGTGCCTCTTGGAATGCCTCCTGGCTGACAGCCTCTTTTTCGAGCAGTACATTCTGACGGTGCATACGGTCGGTGTATAGTTTGAGTTGCGATTCCAACTTGCGCAATTCGGCTTGTAACGGCTCATCGTTTATCTTTGCCAACAAGTCGCCCTTGGCAACATATGTTCCCTCCTCGAAGAGAATCTCTGTTATCTTTCCCGAAGTCTCGAATGTGAGGTTAACCTCTTCGTCCGGTATTATAGAACCGCTTACAAAGAAATCGTCAGACATGGATGTCTGCTTTGTAATGATTGCTTTTACATTCAATTCTCTGCTCTGTTTTCCTTTGCTATGTACAGGAACAGCCTCAAGTTCCTCGTTTACTTTAGGGACAAAAGTGCTAATTCCCAAGTATATTGCACTGCTTGCAATAATGGTACCAACCAATCCCCATTTTAAATATTTATTCATATAGTGGTTTTATTTTTGTTTTATTAATTAGGTACAAAGATAATGTTTTTTTACAATAGTATGACGATGCTACTGTGACAAATTATCTATATCGTATCCATTGTTTTTTAATTTTGTGTCAAAATGGCAGAAGAGTGGAAAAAGTTTTTTAATTTTGTGCCTTGTTTGTCGCAAAAACAAAATTGGCACGCTTTTCGTTATATATTGATGTAGGCATACAATGCTTATGACGATTTTTTAGATATAAATAATTAACAAATAAATTCAAAGAACACAATTATGAACATTAAACCATTGGCAGACAGAGTGCTGATATTGCCTCAGCCTGCAGAGGAGAAGACAATCGGTGGTATAATAATTCCCGATACTGCAAAGGAAAAACCACTTCAGGGAGAGGTCGTTGCAGTGGGTAACGGTACTAAAGATGAAAAAATGGAGATAGCAGTGGGCAACCATGTACTTTATGGAAAATACTCGGGTACCGAGGTTGAATTCGAGGGCGTAAAGTATTTAATAATGCGTCAGAGCGACGTTCTTGCTATTCTTGGATAATTTAATAATTCAGAACATATTAAAAGTGTAAAATATATGGCAAAAGAGATTCTTTTCAATATGGATGCTCGTGACCAACTAAAGAAAGGTGTCGACGAGCTTGCAAATGCAGTAAAGGTTACATTGGGTCCCAAAGGTCGTAATGTCATTATAGAGAAAAAGTTTGGTGCGCCTCAGATAACAAAGGATGGTGTATCTGTTGCTAAGGAGATTGAACTCGAGGATGCATACATGAATACAGGCGCACAGCTTGTAAAGTCGGTTGCATCAAAGACTGGTGATGATGCCGGTGATGGTACAACAACAGCAACAGTGCTTGCACAGGCTATCATAACAGAAGGACTCCGCAACGTTACAGCCGGTGCCAATCCAATGGACTTGAAACGCGGTATCGACAAGGCTGTATCACGCATAGTAGACTCTATCAAAAAGCAGAGCGAAGAGGTAGGTGCCAACTATGATAAGATTGAGCAGGTTGCCACTATCTCTGCTAATAACGATGCCGAGATAGGAAAACTCATTGCCGACGCAATGCGCAAGGTATCTAAGGATGGTGTAATCACTATCGAGGAGGCTAAGAGTCGTGAGACTACAATAGGAGTGGTTGAGGGTATGCAGTTCGATCGTGGCTACCTGTCACCCTATTTCATTACTGACACCGAGAAAATGGAGTGTCAGATGGAGAATCCATTTGTTCTTATTTATGACAAGAAGATTACCAATCTCAAAGATATGCTCCCCATTCTTGAGCCGGCAGTGCAGACAGGTCGTCCTCTTCTTATAATAGCCGAGGATGTAGAGAGCGAGGCGCTTACAACACTTGTTGTAAACCGTTTGCGTACACAGTTGAAGATTTGTGCAGTTAAGGCTCCCGGTTTTGGCGACCGTCGCAAGGATATGCTCGAGGATATCGCAACACTTACAGGCGGTATAGTTATAAGCGAAGAGAAGGGTATAAAGCTCGAGCAGGCTACACTCGAGATGTTGGGTACTTGCGGCAAGATTACTGTCAGCAAGGACAATACTACAATTGTAGACGGTAATGGAGATAAAGATGCTATTGCGCAGCGTGTGGCACAAATAAAGGCTCAGATTACTGCTACAAAGAGCGATTACGACAAGGAGAAACTACAAGAGCGTCTTGCCAAGCTTGCCGGTGGTGTTGCAGTACTCTATGTCGGTGCAGCATCAGAGGTGGAGATGAAAGAAAAGAAAGACCGTGTAGATGATGCTCTTTGTGCTACACGTGCAGCAATAGAGGAGGGTATTGTTCCCGGTGGCGGTGTTACATATATTCGTGCCATCGACTCTCTTGACGGTATTGAGACCGTTAACTCGGATGAGGCTACAGGTGTCGCTATCGTGAAACGTGCTATCGAGGAGCCCTTGCGCCAAATAGTAGCAAATGCAGGAAAAGAGGGTGCGGTAATTGTACAGAAAGTTCGTGAAGGTAATGGCGACTTCGGTTACAATGCACGTACCGATGTTTATGAGAATCTCTTTGCAGCAGGTGTTGTCGATCCTGCCAAAGTTACTCGCGTAGCTCTTGAGAACGCCGCTTCAATAGCAGGAATGTTACTTACAACAGAGTGTGTCATAGTAGAAAAGAAAGAGGATAAACCCGAAATGCCTATGGGCGCTCCAGGCATGGGTGGAATGGGCGGTATGATGTAAAATCCCGTTTATATATCCTCTTCTAAGAGTATATTAAGGAAATCTCCCCACATGCTGGGGAGATTTTTTGTGTCATTACTTTAAATGTGCCGATTGTTTTTATAATTTTGCAACCACATAAATAGTAGATCTATTCAATGCAGTCATGATGCTATAAAGAACCATTCCCGATGAAAGATACACGTAATATAGAGATAGCCGATTACGACTATCTGTTGCCCGATGAAAGAATAGCCAAGTATCCTCTTGCACAGCGTGACAGTTCCAAGTTATTGCTATACAAGAGTGGTGTCATTTCGCACGATAAATTCTCTAATCTCTCCTCTCATATACCGGCAGGCTCATTGATGATATTTAATAATACAAAGGTTATTCAGGCAAGGTTACGTTTCCGTAAAGAGACGGGTGCTCAGGTCGAGGTTTTCTGTCTTGAACCCGAATACCCCAATGATTATCAGCTTATCTTTCAGCAGACTCAGATGTGCGAGTGGCGTTGTCTGGTAGGAAACTCCTCGCGTTGGAAAAGCGGTATCCTAAGCCGGCAGTTTGCAATAGGTACGACCGTAGTTACACTATGTGCCGAGCGTATAGCCTCAGGCGCAGTCAATAAGATACGTTTCTCTTGGGATAAATGCCTTACCTTTGCCGAGTTGCTCGAGGTCGCAGGTGAACTGCCAATACCTCCATATTTGAACCGTAATACTGAGGAGTCCGATAAAGAGACATACCAAACAGTATATTCAAAGATAAAAGGCTCAGTGGCAGCTCCGACTGCTGGTCTTCATTTTACCCCCGATGTAATGGGAAAGCTTCAGGCCGGTGGGGTAGAACTGGGCGAGGTTACATTGCATGTCGGAGCAGGAACATTCAAGCCGGTAAAGAGTGAATCGATAGGAGAACACGAGATGCACGAAGAGTATATCGATGTATCCCTATCACTTATAAAAAAGTTGATAGCTGCAGGTGGAAAAGCCGTTGCTGTAGGCACTACATCGGTACGTACTCTCGAGAGTCTCTATTTTATAGGCGAGATGGTACACGAGAATCCTGATATATTTCCCGAAGAACTTTATGTATCCCAATGGCTCCCATATGAAAAAGAGCATACACTCGACTCAGTCGAGGCACTTGTAGCCCTTGCTGAATATCTCGAAAGGCGTCATATGGATAGAATACACTCACATACACAGATAATAATAGCACCGGGATACACATTCCACATAGTGAACATCATCATCACAAACTTCCACCAGCCTAGGAGCACCTTGTTGTTATTGGTGTCTGCATTTGTCAAAGGTGATTGGAAAAACATATACGATTATGCCATGAAGAACGATTTTCGTTTTCTCAGCTATGGCGATAGTTCGTTGCTCATTCCATAAAGAATTATAAAAACAAAATAGTACCGACGTTTGTTTTTCTATTGAACCAATAGAAAGATGATTCGTCGGTTATTTATATTATTATCGTTTGTGTATGCGGCATGTAGCAATATTGAAGAACAGCCGACAATGTACACAAGTCGGCATAGTCACTATGCCGACGATACAGCATTACATACCAGACAGATACTTCTATCCGTTACACCGCAAAACAGGAATGTCGCATTATTCGATACATTGATTATAGGTCCGGTGGAACTTATGGGTACATGTGGAAACACCCAACAATTGAAACAATATGCAAGTGACCTCTTTTTGTGCAGTGATGGAACATACAATATAGAGTTAGAGTATAGTAGCGATGATTCAATAGTACTTCTGCTTCACTATTACTATATACAACACGACGACTCTTCAACCTTTGTCAGTGAAGGGGTGTTGCGCCTTCCATTCAAACCGGATAATATACCATCGGAATATGATTTTTTATTCGAGACAAAACCTATAGAGCAGCAATACAACGGAGAGAGACAACAGATATTGCTCGATGTCGAGCGTTTGCTCCTATTGTAAAATGACTAGAAGATTGAGTAAATGCGCGAGGATGTAGAGATCTACGGAGAGGCCGTTTGTAAGCAATCCGCCCTTGCCGAACATGCAAGGCTTAAAGAGCAGGCGGCAAAGGACAGGAGAGCAAATCGAAATCCATCAAGGATAAGAGAAATCAAATAAATGACAAATAATATAACAGTGACGACCGCTCATATGAGTAGTCGCCATTGTCATTTATTGGAAGATCTCCTCCTTGGCGTATCCTTTTATTGTCTTGCGTTGTTCGATAAGATAGAAGATAAAATGAATGAGAAGACCTATTCCCCAAGAGATTGCCGTAATGGTCATTGCTCGGAGGCTCTCCGCATTCCATCCCAAATAATGAACGCCGTATCCAGTACCAATAGAAAAAATATAGGTCACTAAATGGTATCTGAAACCAATGTCGTGCACCTCATTCTCCTTGGCGTCTTTCGTTCCGAAATTCCAGCCGATAAGAAATATTAAACATCCATATACAATGGAGCAGGTAGTTGTTCCAACAACACTGTTCGCCTCAATGGATAAGTTTAGAGCATATCGGAATAACACTGTCAAAACTAATGCGCAAATTGCAAACTGTCCCAATCTGATTGTCAATGCTTTCATAACTTACTAATTTAAAAGGTTTATAATGGATTCTTTTGTAAATATCTTGATGTTACGTTCAACAAAGTGCTGAAACAACTCCTTACCAAGCTCTGTCAGATAGTAGTATTTTCTATCAGGACCCTTGCTGACACGCTTACTATCATATGCGACAATGCCTAAATTAAGGAACTTTCGCAAATTTCTGTACAGACTTTGCTCTTCGCAAGACATCGAACCCTCCGACATCTTCTCAACAAACTCTTTTATCTCTTCTACACATTTATTGTTCTCTTTCAGAGATAGAAATACCCAGAAGGTTAGTTGCCCTTTTTTGTAGGTCTCTTCCCACGCATTTAGCAGTTCTGTTATCATTACATCGTTCTCCATACTTGTAGTATTCTTTATGTATTAAACAACTTGTATAATGCAAATGTATTACTACTTTTTGAATCTGCAAATAAATTTGAGATTTTTTTGATAATATGTAAAAATAATGGGTGCACTTTACTTTTACCTATTGAATTATGATAATATACTCAGCCACTTTTAATGGTTTTAGTGATTGAGGCTAGCCATAATTAATTGTTTATTTAACCGGCTATTAAATCATAGAAAAATATTAACTTTGCACATATTGGGAAATAAATTTCTCAGTATGTGTAGAAGTTGACAAATTATACGGTATTTTTTTATAAATACCATTTATGTAAATGTACACTTCTGTAAGTTGAATATTCAATTATAGTAAGGTCTGTATGTCTCAAATAGTGAAAAGCGATAATAGTGCCGAGATTATTCCGGTTGTAGACGAAGAGGGTAATATTCTTGGGTCGGCTACACGTGGCGAGTGTCATAATGGAAGCAAGATATTACATCCGGTTGTGCATCTGCATCTGTTTGACGAGCAGGGTAGAATCTATCTGCAGCAACGTCCTATATGGAAAGATATACAGCCCGGCAAATGGGATACGGCTGTAGGTGGTCATGTAGATTTTGGCGAGGATATAAACAGTGCACTACATCGTGAGGTGCGCGAGGAGTTGGGTATTGAATCTATAGAACCTAAGTTCCTTATTAAATACGTTTTTGAGAGCGAACGTGAAAGAGAACTTATATATGTCTATAGTGCACGTTACAATGGTGAGGTAAATCCAAGTGATGAACTCGATGGCGGACGTTTTTGGACGCTGGATGAGGTTCGTACTTCCATTGGTAACGGTATTCTAACCCCGAACTTCGAACAGGAATTTATAAAGTTGAATTTCTGAAAATTTAATATAAAAGATATCATTTTAAAGAATATTTTAGATTATAATATACAATTATGAAGATAGGAGATAAAGTAAGATTCATACATGAGACAGGTGGTGGTATCATCACAGCCTTTCGTGGTAAGGATACTATAATAGTGGAGGGAGAGGATGGTTTCGAGATTCCTATGCCTATACGCGAGTGCGTTGCAATAGATACAAACGAGTATAATTTCCAGAAGAAAACTCTTGCACCTAAGGAGGAACCGTTAAAACGTAAACCCACTGCAGCTAAGGTCGTAGTAGAGGATGAAGAGGATAGTACTCCTATTGTCTCTTTTCGTCCGATGGAACGTCCCGAAGGCGAACGCTTGAATATAATGCTTGCCTATCTGCCTATGGATGAACATTCGATGTCCAACTCACGTTTCGAGGCATATATCATAAACGATAGTAACTATTGGATATATTTTGCCTATTCTTCGGCCGAGGGACGTTCATGGCGTGTGCGTGGCAACGGACTTCTGGAGCCTAATAGCAAACAGTTTATCGAGGAGTTCGGACGCGAAGAACTCAACGAGATGGAACATGTGTGTGTACAGATATTGCCATATAAACAGGATAAGCACTTTGTTCTAAAACCATCGATGAATATCGAAAGACGTATTGATACAGTGAAGTTTTATAAACTGCATCTGTTCCGCGAGAATCCCTTTTTCGAAGAGGGTGCGCTTATATATGACCTTGTAGTTGATGATAAACCTGTAAAAGAGATTTTTACCGATGCCGCCGAGATACAGCGTGTTATTCTTGAAAAGAAAAAAGGTGAGAACAACCGTCAGGTGTCACAGCCCAAGATTGCTAAGAGCGACGAGATTCTCGAGGTCGACCTACATGCCGATAATCTGCTTGATACTACTGCCGGACTGAATGCTTTTGATATTCTAAACCATCAGATGGAGGTTGTGCGCAATACTCTCAATGCACATATAAAAGAGAAAGGAAAAAAGATCGTCTTTATTCATGGCAAGGGCGAGGGCGTTTTGCGTAATGCCATAATGCAAGAACTGAAACGTAAATATCCTCGTTGCCTATATCAAGATGCTTCGTTCCAGAAATATGGCTTTGGAGCAACTATGGTTATTATAAAATAATTAATTCTTTAACAACAGGTATCTGTATTATCCTTTTCCCTTATTGATGATATAGATACCTGTTGTTGCTAATATAGCAGCTAACAGATATTTCCAATAGAAAGGCTCATCAAGGCACAAAGATGATGTGACAGCTCCCACTATCGGGATAAGTGAATTGAATATTGCAATCTTGCCCACCGGGTTGCAGGTGAGCAGTTTGTTGTATAGTGTGAATCCCAGAGTAGAGATTCCTACAAGTGACATCAGAATGGATATTCCACTAAAGGTTACAACCGGCATTGTACCTCCCAGAAACATTCCCGGAACAATAAGCATTATTCCTCCTATTGCAAGACTATATCCGGTAGCGGTGAATACATCGGCGTAGTTTCCTAGACGTCGTGTCATGATGCCGGCAAAAGCCGAGCATATAGTGTTCAGTATAATCATTCCGTCGCCAAGAAAGTTGAATCCGTTTCCTCCATCATTTCCCAGGTTTAGTGCCAATATTCCAGTAAATCCAATGCCGCAACCAATAATTTTGCGCATGGTGAGTTTGTCACTTTTGTAAAAAAGGCATGCAAGCAGAACTAGCAGAAATACACCTAAGGAGTTCAAGATAGCTGCTCTGGCTCCTTCGCTGTGCGATAGTCCGATATAAAAGAATGTGTAGTGCAGGGTAGTATTAAGAAGAGCAAAAATCAATATATAGCTCCATCCATGCTGTGTTGATACCTTAAGAGTTCTTTTTGTTAAAGTTGCAATGGATAAAATAATGAAACCCGAAATTGCAAACCTTATTCCGGCAAACAACATCTTGCTACCGGTCATATCCTTTGTTATTCCGAACTCGTCGAATCCTAACTTTATAAGTGGGTAGGCCCATTCCCATGCAATGGCTGCCGTGAGCGCAAAGATTGAGACCCACATTGGTTGCTGGAATATACTTTTTCTCTCCTCGTTCATTTTGTCATCTTCTTTTTTCAGGTATCATTATACAGATTTTTGTATAAGGTCAACCATATTTTTCGGATGCAAAGTTAGTGAAAATCTCTTATACTACATTATAAGGCATACAATCTGTTAGTGGGAATTTTTCATTGTTTCCTGCATTTATATACAACTATGACGAGCTTTAATATAGGCTCGTCATAGTTGGTTTGAAAAGTAACAACAAAGTATATATGCTCTACATGATGTGGATGTTTTCAACAGGCTGTATCTGCTCCTTGTCGAGTGGAGCCCATTGGTACTTCACATTCATGAAATCTATGCTATTAAGGTCTATACATCGTATACTGTTGTTATAGGCGGTCTTATAGTATACTTTTCCATTTGTAAGGTCTATTGATGATGTCCATTGGGTTGCACTTGGCATGTCGGGAATACTATCCTTTTTGTGCTCTATTCCAATTGGAATGTCGAAGTTGTTTAGCAGATGGAAAGATTGTGTTACAGTTGTGAATCCATTGGCCATCTGTGGAGCTGTATTGCAAAAGAAAGCTGCACGCACAAAACGTGAAGGGGGTGTGGCATCACCTGGAAGTCCCAGGAAACCCGAGTTACCTCCAAATGGTTTCAGCATATTTCTGCCCAGTGTGTGGTCGGGGGCATCTCCACTATATAAATTTATATAATTATTCAGATTGTCAATATGCCATTCAAATCCCGGTGAGTTAGTGAGTACCCCCACCGTGTTTTCGTAGAAATAAGGGAATCCCTCAACAAACTCAAGCACAACCTGCCTTCCGCTCTTGTCACCTATTCTGTAATGAACAACAGCCTCCTTGTCAAGTCCAATAACATCAACTTTCCCCGACGTGATGGCTTTTATAACTTCATCAACATTGGCAAACTGTGTAAGCATCCATGTGTTAAGTTCAAGGTCTCCTACACATCTGTCGCTATCTTTCTCATCATACGGTTTATAAGAACCATAGCGTGGAAAAAAGAAAAGTCCGGTTGAGAGTCCGGCTTCGTTTATACCTTCGGCTATAAATTCCTTCTGAACGACAGAGAGCCCCACAACACCATACTTAGCCGTAAATGTCATTCCGTTTTTTGCTGTTGGGGTATAAGATGTCATCCTATGACCGCGTGGAATGATAACATATTCACTCTGCAACTTGGTGTTGGCATTTTCGATGGTTCGTGCCTGTATATAACTGCCATCTTTTGCTGTCAGGGATATTCCGGTGCATGCCATAGATGCCAAGTTGCATCCACATAGTGCTGTACATCCAATAAGGATTCTGCTTGTGAGTCTGTTCATTATAGCAATCTGTTTATTTTGAAATAAAAATGTATGATAGCTTTTGTATCTTATCTCTTTATAAGTTCCTGTGCCATCCTTTTCAGTTCGTCATATGGTACGCTGCCTACATGTCTTTTTATGTTACCGTCTATGTCTACGAAGAATAGGGTGGGAACCGAGCGTATGGAGGCAGCATCGGCAATAGCCTCGTTTTTGTCAATGTCGAATTTTATCACTTTCAATACACCGTCATACTCATGGGCTATTCTCTCCAAAAGCGGAGCGAGTGCTTTGCATGGTCCACACCACGATGCATAGAAATCTATTATAACAGGATAATTACCGGTGTAATCATATCCCTTGATAAGATGAAGGTAACTTTTTATATTTTCCATAACTCATCTGTTTATACAGTATATCTAATAATGGTGTAGAGATAGGGTCTCAATCTCTTCTATATAACAAATGCCTTTTTGTTTGGTTCGTGATATTATGTAATAAATCTGATCGGATGTAAATAAAAAATTCTTGCCAAAACGGTGTACATATGTTTTCACGCACTGTTTCCTACTTTATCTAATGATTATTTTATGACAATAAATACCCGATAATTCGAAAAAAGATACTAATTTCGCAAATTGATTCTTTGAGATAAACCGATGATTGATAAAACTATATTCAAGGATAAGAAAGCTGTTTATTATACACTTGGCTGCAAATTGAATTTTTCGGAGACTGCAACAATAGAACGAACATTGCAAGAGGCCGGCATACGTACAGCTCGTCGTGGCGAGCATGCTGATATCTGCATTGTAAATAGCTGTGCTGTTACTCAAGAGGCTGAGAAGAAATGTCGCCAGGCAATACATAAACTGGTGCGTACACATCCCGGAGCATATGTTGTTGTAACGGGTTGCTATGCACAGTTATCGCCACAGAAACTTGCGCAAGAGTTGGGTGTGGATGTTGTGCTGGGTATAGACCGCAAGGGCGAGATATTGCAGCATTTGGGCAATCTGGACAAAAAGAACGAGGGAGAGTGGTATGCACAACCTTCCAAGGATGTCCGCACGTTTGTACCATCATGTTCGCGCGGTGACAGAACACGTTATTTCCTTAAGGTACAAGATGGATGTGACTATTTCTGTACCTACTGTACAATCCCGTTTGCCCGAGGACGCAGCCGAAATCCAAGTGTGGAGTCACTTGTTGCTCAAGCACGCATGGCAGCCGATGAAGGTGGCAAGGAGATTGTAATTACCGGTGTTAATATAGGAGATTTCGGCAAGTCTACAGGTGAGAGCTTTATCTCATTGATAAAGGCCTTAGATGGAGTGGAGGGTATTGAGCGTTATCGTATATCCTCTATTGAGCCCAACCTCATAACAGATGAAATAATAGAGTATATGGCACATTCGCGCAGTTTTATGCCTCACCTCCATATACCTTTGCAGGCTGGTAGCGACCATGTGCTCAAGTTGATGCATCGACGTTACGATACATCATTCTTTGCCCAAAAGATTGCAACTGTCCGCAGGGTATTCCCCGATGCATTCATTGGAGTGGATGTTATTGTCGGAACACGTGGCGAGACAGAAGAATTGTTCGAAGAGGCTTATAATTTCATCAAAAGCCTTGATATATCCCAACTGCATGTGTTCAGTTACTCGGAACGCCCGGGAACAAGAGCCTTGAATATCGAGGGTAAGGTGTCGCCTGCCGAGAAACATCGTCGCAGCCAGATGTTGATATCGTTAAGTGAAGAAAAACGTATATCTTTCTATGAACGTCATATAGGCAGGGAGGCGATAGTCTTGTTCGAGAAACCTCGTCCGGGAATTACCATGAGTGGTTTTACCGAGAATTATATCCGTGCCGAGTATAAAAACGAAAAGAGCCTTGTAAACCGTTTGGTGAAGGTACGTCTAGGTGATTTCAATGATGACAAATCGGCACTTACGGTTGATGAGATATTAGAGGTACTTTAACTCCACTATGAAAAGTATAGCTGTAGTAATACTCAATTATAATGGTGCAGAGATGCTTAAACGATTTCTGCCGATTGTGTTGCGTAACAGCACTCCTATAGCACGTGTTATTGTAGCTGATAATGCCTCTACAGATAATTCAGTAGAGGTTATGCGGGTTAAATTTCCTCAGGTGCAGTTGATAAAGTTAGATAAGAATTATGGCTTTGCCGAGGGATATAATCGCGCCCTCGAACAAGTCAAATCCGACTATTATCTGTTGTTGAACTCTGATGTAGAGGTGACAGAGGGATGGATAGAGCCAATGTTCTCCGTAATGGAGTCCGATAATACCATTTCTGCCTGTCAACCAAAACTGCTCGACTATAAACGCAAAAGCCATTTTGAATATGCAGGTGCAGCCGGTGGTTTTATAGATCGTTATGGCTATCCATATTGTCGTGGCCGTATATTCGACACAATAGAAGAGGACTTGGGCCAGTACGATACAATGTGTGATATATTCTGGGCAACAGGAGCTGCTCTTATGATACGTTCTGCAGATTATTGGAGTGTAGGTGGGCTTGATGGACGTTTTTTTGCGCATATGGAAGAGATAGATTTGTGTTGGCGCATACGTGCTCGTGGAAGACGTGTCGTTGCTGTCACATGCAGTACGGTATATCATTTGGGTGGTGCAACGCTCAACTATAACAATCCGCGTAAGACATTTCTTAACTTCAGGAATAATCTGTTGATGTTATACAAAAATCTGCCAGATAAGGAGTATGCATATGTAATGTTTGTTCGTAGGGTCCTGGATTATGTTGCAGCATTGAAGTTTTTGTTGACGGGCGATTATGCCAACTATAAGGCTGTTATAGATGCGCGTCGGGAATTTAAGCAGGTAAAGGAGAATTATAAAGATGATAGGAATGGGAATATGCAGGCTGCAATATTGGAGGATATTCCTCAGAGAAGCCGTTTCTCTATCCTATGGAGATACTATGTGTGCCGATGCAAATTTTTTACCATGTTGAAAAGAAAATGAGATACAAATGAAAAACGATGAAAGGAGGCTTACAGAGGCTGAAGAGCGCCGCAAAAGAAGATTTGAGGAAAAGTGTGACGAGATGTACAGAGAGGGTTACGAGAAGCATAATCTTTTCTTCTCGATAATAGGTGCAAATATATACGGTCCTCTGTTGGCTTTGCCGCTGAACCTTCTCTTTTTATATATATACTATGTCATTAACGGTTGTTCCTATGTTAATACATTGGTAATACATCCGTTGTTGTTTACACTGTTTCTTTTGATTGCAATAGTGCTACATGAACTTATACATGGAATTACATTTGGCATTTTTGCATCGGAAGGACGCAAGGCTATCGAGTTTGGTGTAATATGGAAGGCTCTTACCCCATATTGCACCTGTTCGTCAACGCTTAAGAAATGGCAATATGTAATCGGAGCGCTTATGCCGACTATTCTGTTAGGCTTTCTACCGGGAATGGTGGCTGCTGCTACAGCAAATCTATCACTACTCATTTTCTCGCAGATACTTATCCTTGCCGGTGGAGGTGATTTCCTTGTTGTTGTGAGGTTATTGTTTCACCGACCAAAGATGGCTAGTGTGCTTTATCTCGATCATCCTTACGAGTGTGGTCTGGTGGCATTTGTCAAACAAAAATAGCAATAGATTATTATATGGAGACTGCATTATATCTTTTGCCTGTCACACTTGGAGATACTCCTTTGTGTAACGTCTTGCCGGCATATAATAGCGAAATTATAGCGGGAATACGCCATTTTATTGTGGAGAATGTGCGTACTGCCCGTCGTTTCCTACGTCAGGTAGATCCGCAATTCGATATTGATGGTTCACAGTTCTACGAACTGAACAAACATACATCACCACAGGATATAGCCGGTTATCTTACACCGTTATTGAATGGTAATCCTATGGGGGTAATATCGGAGGCCGGATGTCCTGCCGTAGCTGATCCCGGTGCCGATGTAGTTGCTATAGCTCAACGTAAAGGGCTTAAGGTGGTACCTCTCGTAGGTCCATCAAGCATAATACTGTCTATTATGGCATCCGGATTCAATGGCCAGAGCTTTGCTTTTCATGGCTATCTACCTATAAAACCCGATGAACGTTCACGCAAGTTGCGTATGTTGGAACAGCGCATATATAATGAACATCAGACACAGTTGTTTATAGAGACTCCATACCGTAATGCCAAGATGATTGAGGATATACTCAAGAACTGTCGTCCGCAGACAAAATTGTGTATAGCTGCCAATCTCACCTGTAGCGATGAATTTGTGCAGGCTCGTACAGTTAAAGAGTGGAAGGGAAAGCTCCCCGAACTATCCAAGATACCATGTATATTTTTGTTATATAAGTAAAGTGAAATGAGAGGCAAGCGAACAATTAAAGGTCTTTTGGCCCTATCCCCTATAGCGGTGTTACTTACAATATATCTTGCCGGTTCAATTGTTGCCGGTGATTTCTATCGCATACCTATTGCGGTTGCATTTGTTGTGGCGTCCATATATGCAATAAGTATAACACGTGGTGAAACCCTTGCTCGTCGCATAGATAATTTCTCTAAAGGAGCTGCTGATACCCGTATCATGTACATGGTCTGGATCTTTGTGTTGGCAGGTGCTTTTGCAGCAACAGCTAAGGCTATGGGTGCAGTAGATGCTACAGTTAATTTTACACTTTGTTTTGTTCCAAGTAATTTCCTGCCGGCAGGAATATTTGTGGCATCCTGTTTCATATCAATGTCAATAGGTACATCTGTAGGCACTGTGGTTGCACTCACTCCGGTGGTTACCGCACTTGCCTCGCAATTAGGATGCGATGTCGCATGGCTGGTGGCTATTGTGGTTGGAGGCTCCTTCTTTGGCGATAATCTCTCTTTTATATCCGATACAACAATTGCTGCGACACAGACACAAGGATGCTCTATGCGTTCCAAGTTCTTTACCAATATATATCTTGTTATCCCTGCTGCTGTATGTGCATTGTTATTATATGCTTTTAGCGGAGCAGGAATTGGCAACATAGAGTCGGCTCCTATTGCAATGCTCGATTTTATTAAGGTGGTACCATATCTTCTTGTTATCATTGCTGCATTGTTGGGAGTTAATGTTCTGGCTGTTCTTATATTGGGAACATTGGTGGCAGCTATAATAGGTATAGTATTTGGGCAGTTCGATGTGATAAGTTTCTTTACAACTTGCGGTGATGGTATCTCGTCAATGTGCGAACTCATAATCGTAACAATGCTTGCCGGCGGCTTGCTTGAACTTGTCCGCATTAACGGAGGAATAGATTTTCTTATACGTATTATAACTGCAAAGATACATTCACGTCGTCTTGCAGAGGGAGCTATAGCATTGCTTACTGCGCTGGCAAATATATGTACGGCAAATAATACAATTGCCATACTTACAGTGGGCTCTATATCACGTGATATAGCTCATCGTTTCAATATATCTCCGCGCCGTTCGGCAAGTCTGCTCGATACTACATCTTGTTTTGTACAAGGTATGCTACCCTATGGCGCACAGTTGCTTATGGCATCAGGTCTTGCAGCTGTTTCCCCATTGGCAATAATCCCCAATCTTTATTATCCAATGTGTGTGGGTGCAGTCATAATATTGTCTATACTTTTCCCTGTTACAAGAAAATAAAACAGTCTATAGGACTCAATTTTATGTTGGTATAACGATTCAGCTTTTAATTTTTTATAGCAGGCAGTTTTTATACACAATTTTTGTCCCACTTTGCAAATTTCATGTAAAGGTAGCAAATTATTCCGAGCAATGCTCCGTATAGAATTTCGGCAGACCAGACCCATTCTACTCTTGTGGTAAGATGGGTCATTGCCATTATGAACAGTATATAGATAACAAGGATTACAGCCTCGAGGTACAACGCAGCTGTAGTGTTTCCTGTACCGGAAACCGCTTCGAAATAGGCATTACCGATGCATTGGAAAATAGTACCGCTACATATCATTAGAATAGAGGGAACAACCAGTTTTGCAAAATCCATATCATCGGTATAAATACCGGCTATCTGTGTAGGGAAAGCTGCAACAAATACCACAATAGGTATTGTACATAAAAGAGAGTTCTTAAGCACTTTACTTATTGTCGAGAAAACCTGATTGGTGTATCCTTCGCCTATTATTCTGCTTACCAGCGTATTTGTGGTTGTCGAGAATGCAAAACAGGGTGTGATTAGAATCATATAAATGCTTCTTGTTATTGACGATATTCCGGTAGCAGTCTCTCCCATCTTTTCTATAAGTACGAAAAAGATAAACCATACACTGAAAGAGAAGAGTCGTTGTATCATCGTCGGTGTGGATATTTTCAATATCCTACGCATTAGTCCTGATTCCAATTTATGAACTTTGAATAAGTTGAATCCTCTCTTTCTTAATGTGATATGGCTGTATAATGTAAAGAAAAAAAATGCAGAGACCTCTGCACAGAGCGATGCTATTGCTGCACCGCCTATGCCCATAGCCGGTAACCCCAAATTTCCGAATATCAGGCAATAATCCAGAATTATATTGACGATGGCCATTACTATGGTGGAGTATGTGATGACTTTTGTATTAGAGATTCCCACATATAAAGCCCGGTATAAGAAATTGAAACAGACAAAAATTATTCCGAACTGACGGTATTTTATATAATCCAATGAAGCCTCGTAGATGTTTTGCGAGTCAATAAGCCAAAGCAGCAGATGGTCTGAGAAGAAATATAATACGGAAAACAGAATCGCACCCAATATCAAAACAAAAAGAGAGCCATGCCCGAAGATTATTCCTATTCTTTCGTGGTTTTTTTCTCCAAAACGACGCGCCACAATAATTTGAATTCCCACAGCAAAGCCGGCTGCAATTGTTGTGAATACAAAATAAAATAGTCCGGCTAACATTGAGGCTCCCAAAGCTATCACACCGAGGTGCCCCAAGAATGCGGTATCTGTGAAATTAATAATCGTCTGGGCCATATTTCCCAACATAATAGGTAGGGCAATACTCCAGATTTCCTTATTGGATATTTGTGACTTCATCTGGGTTGAGTGTTTTAAAGGTCTGTGTATGCAGGGCTATACAGCTGAGCTGTAGCGTCAATCCTTTTTCTTCTTAAGCAGTTCTTGCAGCCTGAACATTTCGTCGCGGTACTGTGTTGCCTCTATGAAGTCCATCTTCTCGGCTGCATTCTCCATCAAGCGCTTTGTGCGTGCAATGCTCTTTTCGAGTTGTTGGGGAGTCATGTACTCTACAATGGGATCACATGCTATTGCCGGTTGTGTGTTATCGAAAGCGTAAGATAGGCTCTTTCCTGTATTCTTTTTATCTTGAGCAAGAATATTGCTTATCTGTTTCTTTATCTGGGTGGGAGTTATACCATTTGCTTTGTTGTATGCAATCTGTTTCTCTCTTCTGCGGTTGGTCTCATTCATAGTCTTTTGCATGCTGCTTGTAATCTTTTCTGCATAGAATATGACAAGTCCGTTGACATTTCGTGCAGCTCGTCCGGCAGTCTGTGTCAGTGAACGCTCGTCGCGCAGGAATCCTTGTTTGTCGGCATCAAGTACCGCAACCAAAGAGACTTCGGGTAGGTCCAATCCCTCACGTAATAGGTTTACTCCTATCAATACGTCGTATATACCTTCTCTTAGGTCGGTCATTATCTGTATTCTGTCGAGGGTCTCTATGTCGCTGTGTATATAGTTGCATCGTACACCATTCTTCTGAAGATAATCGGTAAGTTCCTCGGCCATACGCTTTGTAAGGGTTGTTACCAAAACTCTTTCATCGCGTTCGCTTCTAATCTGTATCTCCTCCATCAGGTCATCAACCTGATTTTTGCTTGGTCGTACCTCAATTACAGGATCCAATAGTCCGGTAGGGCGTATTACCTGCTCCACAACAACACCACCGCTTTCCATTAACTCGTAGTCGTTGGGGGTGGCACTTACATATATAACCTGATGTGTGAGTTCTGTGAACTCCTCGAATTTTAGAGGGCGGTTATCGAATGCAGCAGGAAGCCTGAAACCAAACTCTACAAGGTTACTCTTACGTGCTCTGTCACCACCATACATGGCATGTATCTGTGGTACACTTACGTGGCTCTCATCTATAATAAGAAGAAAATCCTTTGGAAAAAAATCAAGCAAACAGTATGGTCGTGTGCCGGGTTGTCGTCCATCGAAATATCGTGAGTAGTTCTCTATACCCGAGCAGTGCCCAAGTTCACGTAGCATCTCCACATCATATGTGACACGCTCATGCAGACGTTTGGCTTCGAAAGGTTTTCCTATCTCCCTAAAATATTCAGTACGTTCGGCAAGGTCGTTCTCTATCTCTATTATGGCGCGCATGGTGCTCTCTTTAGTTGTCATAAAGAGATTTGCCGGATATATCTTATACTCGTCAAAATCTGTTATACGTATACCTGTATCGGGGTCAATCTCTTCGATACCGTCTATCTCGTCATCCCAAAATGTAACACGCAATATATGGTCGCTATATGCAAGGCTTACCTCTACAGTATCTCCTTTGACGCGAAAATTTCCACGTCCGAGTTCAATATCGTTTCTAATATATAGACTTCCTACAAGTTGTCTTAGGAAAACATTGCGGTCGAGCTTCATACCCATCTTCACTTCTATAACGTTATTATAGAAGTCGGCAGGGTTACCCATTCCGTATATGCATGATACGGATGAGATTACAACAACATCCTTACGTCCCGACAATAGTGCCGATGTTGCCGATAGACGTAACTTATCTATTTCGTCATTTATGGCAAGATCTTTCTCTATATATGTGTCAGTTGATGGTATGTATGCTTCGGGCTGATAATAGTCGTAGTATGATACATAATACTCGACAGCATTATTTGGAAAGAAACCTTTGAATTCGTTGTACAACTGTGCAGCCAGAGTCTTATTGTGACTCAAGATAAGGGTAGGGCGGTTTATCTCCTTTATGACATTTGCCATTGTAAATGTCTTTCCCGAGCCTGTAACACCAAGCAACGTTTGTGCATGTGTACCGTTTTTAATGCCATCAACCAATTGCGCGATAGCCTCGGGTTGGTCGCCCATAGGTTTGTAGTCCGATATTAGTTCAAAGTTCATCCTATGTCTTATTTTGAAAATCTTGCTAAGATAATATAAATTACAATATGAATATACAATTGTTGCTGTTAAACTTCTTTCTTATTTTGGAGGTAATATTAAATAAGATGTGTCTGTTTATTTGAATTTTGAGTTGTTACACTAATATATCCTGCATTTGCATTGAAAATATTAAAGCTAGCTTGATATTTCTCGCTCATTTGTTTGTATATTTGCGATAAATCGCGAACATAGTCTTCACTCGCTGTGAAATGCCAAAGTAAACTTTGTCTATCTCGCTCGTTTGTTTATTATATTTGCGATAAATCGCGAACATAGTCTTCACTCGCTGTGAAATGCCAAAGTAAACTTTGTCTATCTCGCTCGTTTGTTACTATATTTGCAAATAGCACAGATACATTTGTAAAATTCTGCTTGTCACTATTGTTGTATAACAAAGCTTGTAAAAACATAATTGATATAACCATGAAAAAAAGATTTCTATCTTTTGCCGTATTGTTCTCATTTAGTATAGTTCTGGCGGCGCAGGCGACAACATCCGATAATTATTATCCGGTGAATTTTGACAAATCACAAGATTATACACGAACAGACCGCTACCTTGAAGGTGTATCGTTAACGGATTCCAATGGTAATACATCTACTGTGAGAATCTCTGCCCCAAGAAAAGTGTATTCCCAAGTGGATGTCCCAACTCTTTCTGCATCACCAGGTGAGACAGTTACTGCTACATTTAATTATATTGGAACATGGATGCACGGATATGTCTATCTTGACAGGGGACAAGATGGCTCATTCAATACAACACTAAATAGCGATTGTTCCATTCCGGAGGGAAGTGATGTCATGTCATTTGCATATGTCGAGCCTGTACAAGGTTCGGGTAACGGATTCAATAGCAAAGGCGAGAGCTTGTCGGCACCCAATACACTGAACCCGCCTTCGTTTGTTATACCAGCCGACCTGCCTAATGGTTTCTACCGCATGCGCTATAAGGTAGACTGGGCATCAATAGATGCCGGTGGCCGTCGTGAGGATGGCAACGGAATTCTTAAGAATGGTGGTGCCATATGTGATGTGCGTCTCAATGTGCATGGGGATAACTGCAATATAAATCTTGTCGGTGCAGTAGGTGGAACCATTACTTTAACAGATGGAACAGCAATTAAAAATTATGCCCATCCATTTGGCACACCCTTGACTTTAAAGGTAAAAGCTGCAGATGGATATATATGCGACGCAATAGAATTCATGCATGGATACAATTTTGATGGTGATAGCCTGAGATGCGGTGTTCCGCAGTATGTCAATTCTATATTACCCGGATATCTAATCTCAGATGGTAATGTTGAGGTCCCGGCTGAATTCCTCGATGGTGATGTACGTATCAAAGCCCGTTTTGTGAAGGTATCGAATGATGGTGGTAATGATGATTATGCACTCTCTTTCAATGCAGATAAACCTATTGAAAATACTGCATATAAATTGCAGACTTTCTCCTTTACAACATCTACCAGTGGTACAAAGGATATTACGATCCCGAATGAAGCCTCTCTGTATACCAATATGTCGACAACTGAACTCGGCTTGCAAGCCGGTGCAATCGTTGACGGAAACATCATAGCAGCAGCCGAAGGACTACACTATTACATGTATATAGACTTTAATAATGACGGCAAATTTACAGTGCTTTCCGGTGAGGATTCCAATAATTCAATCTCTAACGAGTTGGTTTCATATACCTGCTACCAGGGAAAGAATAGTGCAGGAGAGCCTGTAACAACATCTACCTCTTCTCTGCCATCATTTACTATCTCACCGATGTTGCCTTCCGGTGTCTATCGTGTGCGTCTTAAGGCTGATAAGGATAATATATCTCCTGCCGGTTCATCAGAGATTGTTTCCAATGGAGGTATGATTGTAGACTTCTTGCTTAATATACATAATAGCGAACATCCATTGACAATCAATACTATAAATGGAAATGTATACGCTTTGACAGGTGGAGCATTACCAATGAATATCACTCCATTTGAAGATATTACCGTCAAGGCTGTTGGTGCTGCTGAAGGCTATGTTCCCACAGTTATTCGTGTAAGACATGGTCATAATTTCGATGGTCCTCAGTATATAAAAGGTAATCGTCAGTGGAGTCAATTCTTCTCAGACAAGACTACATTCAAAATTCCTGCTGATAGTGTAAATGGTGATGTTGGGATTGCTGCCTATTTTGAAGCAGGAGAGGATGCCGAATACCGTCTGGTCTTCAGCGACGAGTTCAATGCTGAATCATACTCACAACCTGTGGATGAAAAATGGATGCGTTGTCAGCGTTACAGCTCTACATGGAATCGTTGGCTCAGCGATAGCGAAGAGGTTATCTATCTTAAGGATGGAAATCTTGTAGCAAGAGCTATCCCGAATCCGGATATTGAAAAAGATAATGTACCAATGATTACCGGCGGTATAAAGAGTTACAAGCGTTTCGGATTTACGTACGGATATGTTGAGTGTCGTATCCTGACAAATCCATATTCGGGTAACTTCCCTGCCTTTTGGATGATGCCCGAGAATCAGGCCGATGGCTGGCCAGATTGCGGCGAGATTGATATATGGGAGGCAATTGATGCCCAGAACCATACATGGCACACGATACACTCAAACTGGACTTACGATTTGGGAAATAAAAATAATCCCCGTTCAAGTTATGATGTAGCCCTTGATCTCAGTCGTTATCATACATATGGTCTGGAGTGGAACGAGAATACTCTTATATGGTATGTTGATGGGCGCGAGATAGGTCGTTATGCGAAGTCTAATGTGCAGTCATATCTCGACAAAGGTCAGTGGCCATTCGACAAGCATTTCCATCTGATACTTAACCAAAGTGTTGGCGATGGTTCATGGGCTGCTCCTGCCGATGTAACCCATACCTATGAAACTCTTTTCGATTGGGTACGTGTATATCAGAAAGAGGGAATGGAGAATACTAATGGAACCGTAGGTGTTGGAGTTGTAGAGCAAAAGAAAGAGATAGATGTCATTGCTGTTGAAAATGGAATCTCGGTTTATGTACAACAACCTTCCGATATAATCGTGTACGATATATCAGGTCGTATTGTAAAGAGAGCGATGGTGGAAGATACTATTACATTTATGTTGCCTAAGGGCTTTTATGTGGTAGAAGGCGTAAAGGTTATCGTAAAATAATACAAAAAAGAATTTCTATTCATATGTTAAAAGGGAGAATATGAGAACGTTGATATATAATGTGCTTTTCTGCTTTTCGATGCTCTTTTTGTCGTGTGGCGCTCCACAAGATAACTCTACTGTTGTGGTAATGGAGACAACACACGGTACTATAGAACTTAAGCTTTACGATGATACACCACGACACAGAGACAATTTTATATCTCTTGTCAAGGAGTCTTTCTACGATTCGTTATTGTTTCATCGCGTAGTTCCTAATTTTATGATACAAGGTGGTGATCCCGATTCAAAGTATGCACCAGCAGGTGTATTACTGGGTGAGGGTGATCTTGATTATCGATTGGAACCCGAGATAAAACCGCATCTTTTTCATAAAAGAGGAGCACTTGCAGCAGCGCGAGAAAGTGATGATGTGAATCCCGGAAAAAAATCTTCAGCCTCACAATTTTATATTGTCTATGGTGATGAATATACCAAAGAGTCACTTAAGCTGATGATAATGAAAACCGAACGTCGTACCGGCTATAGGATGAAAATGAGTAGTGAACAGTTGAATACATATATAAAAGAGGGCGGTGCGCCTTATCTTGACGGAGAATACACTGTCTTTGGTGAGGTTATTTCTGGCATGGATGTAGTTGCCAGTATACAAGAAGTGGAGCGTGATTCCTTAAATCGTCCACTTGATGATGTACGTATTATAAAAGCAATAATTAAAGAATAAATATGTTGAATGTTGGAGACAATGTTCCCGATATGTTGGGAATAGATGAGGATGGGCGTGAGATAAGAATCTCGCAGTTTGAAGGTAGAAAGGTTGTAGTTTATTTCTATCCTAAGGATAATACCCCGGGCTGTACTGCCGAGGCATGTTCTTTCCGCGATAATTTGTGTGAACTGCAATCTTTGGGGTATGCTGTTGTTGGTGTGAGCGCCGATAGTGCAGTATCGCACAAACGATTTAAAGAGAAGCATACCTTGAATTTTCCTTTGGTAACAGATCCCGAACATAAACTGCTTGAGACGTTTGGAGTGTGGGGTGAAAAAAAGATGGCCGGACGTACCTACATGGGTATAATACGTACAACATTTGTTGTAGATGCAAATGGTATTATAGAACGTGTTATTAAAAAGGTAGATACAAAGAATGCTGCTAGCCAGATTATAGACAATAATTAAAGAATTGTTTACTTATCCTTAATAGAGAGATATTTAAATTAAATGCAAAACTATTATGATTAATATATTGTCGATTTTTGTATCAGCAGTGGAGGTTTCAGATTCTGTTGCATCTATAACACCTACTGCAAAAGATGCTATTGCTGCACTCTCGGGATATACAATACCTGAAATATTGGAGATTGTTACAAAATCCTGTATATCATTTTGTATAAAACTTGTAGAAGTCTCTATTTTGTGGTTTGTGGGACGTTGGATAACAAAACGTCTTCTCAATTTTGCCAAAATGATTATGCAGAAAAGAAAGACCAACGAGACAGTACAATCATTTCTGACAAGCCTTATTGATGTGGTTCTGCTTATTACCCTTGTTGTTATGGTAATAAGTATTTTCGGTATTGATACTTCTTCGTTTATTGCTCTGTTCGCTTCGGCAGGAGTAGCTATAGGTATGGCTCTCAGCGGTACATTGCAGAACTTTGCCGGTGGAGTAATGATTCTGCTGTTCCGTCCCTATAAAGTAGGTGACTTTATCGAGGCACAAGGACAATCAGGTGTGGTTAAGGAGATTCAGATTTTTAATACAGTACTCAAGACCGGAGATAACAAAATTATTCTTGTTCCAAACGGTCCAATGTCTACAGGTATTGTAAACAACTACTCTCGTGAAGAACTACGTCGTGTAGATTTCAGTTTTAGCATCTCTTATGGTGATGACTATGAGAAAGCTAAAGCTGTTATAGAGGAACTAGTCGCAGCAGATGCGCGTATACTTAAGTCCCCCAAACATTTTATAGGATTATCATCACTCGGTGCAAGTTCTATTAATATCGTTTTGCGTGTATGGGCCAAACAAGAAGACTATTGGGGTATATACTATGATATGAATAAGAATATATATGAGACACTTCCTAAACGCGGACTTAACTTCCCATATCAGACATTTACCATTAATGTAAATCAAGAGAAACAAGGATAGATTTGTTATTAAAGATATATAATCTATAAAGATATACTTTTCGGATGCGATGCAAACTCTTGTATCGCATCCCATGTAATTGTTAAGATAGAATCTGCAGCTTTAAACTTTCATATAGTATAAAACAATATTATGAGTATATTGTTTATTCTATAAAAAAAGCTTTATGAAAAAATCTCTCTCTGTTGCTATCTGGGTTGTCTTGTGTCTTGTTTTAGGCTATTTGTCCAGTCTATTGCAAAGTGAATCGATTGTAGAGTGGTATCCTACATTGGTGCGTTCTCCTCTCTCTCCTCCCAATTGGCTCTTTCCTGTGGCATGGACGTTGTTATACATACTTATGGGAATTTCAGTCGGTCTTTTAGCCGGTGTTCGTACCCTCTATGCAACAGTTCTTTATGTACTCTTTGTCATTCAGTTGGCACTTAATATAATGTGGAGTTTTTTCTTCTTCTATCTGCAGGATCCGTTAATAGGTTTTATGGATATAATATTGTTGGATATGTTTGCCTTACTCTATATTGTAGGTGCATTTGTTGTGAATAAACCTTCAGCATGGCTCTTTTTGCCATATGTCATTTGGCTTATGTTTGCAACATATTTAAATGGATATATAATGATCTATAATTAATAGAAGTCGCTTGTATTTGGGTAAATGAGAAAGCATCAGAATTTTATTAATCCTGATGCTTTCTCATTTCTGCCAGTAGCTCCTTTTGACGCTCGTTAAGGGTTGGCAGTTCCACTTTCAGTGTTACTATAAGATCGCCATGTTCGTCATCCTTTTTATATTTAGGGAATCCTTTACCTCGTAAACGTAGTCTGCTACCCGATTGTGTACCGGGTTTAATATGCATACGCACGCTGTTCTCGAGTGTGGGTACAACAATTTCTCCTCCCAGAAGAAGTGTATAAAGATCTACTGTAAGTGTAGTGTGTAGGTTGTCTCCTTCTCGCGTAAACTGTGTATCAGGCTTTATATGGAATGTGATATAAAGGTCGCCACGTGTACCTCCTTTTCTTCCCTCACCTCCTTGACCTTTAAGACGAATCTTCTGTCCCTCGGCTATTCCGGCGGGTATAGTAAGACGTATGCTGTTCCCATTGATGTTTATTACACGTTTATGTGTATGTGCTGCCTCGTGTAACGACAAGGTCAACTCTGTCTGCAGGTCATGTCCGGTAGTAGAGCGCTGTGCTCCATGACTATTGAAACCACGTGCACCACCGAACAGGCTTTCAAAAAAGTCACTGAATCCCCCAGTGTTACCGGCGCTACGGCTGAAATCTCCGAATCCTCCAAATCCTCCAAAGTCAAATCCTCCAAAACCACCTTGCCCATATTGCTCCCTTTGTGCCTCAAACTCATCGGCATGACGCCAGTTCTCACCATATTCATCATATTTTTTACGCTTTTCCGGGTCGCTTAACACTTCATTGGCTTCGTTTACTTCCTGAAAGCGTTGTTTGGCCTGTGGGTCACTGTCGTTTACATCAGGATGATATTTCTTTGCCAATTTTCTATAGGCCTTTCTTATATCATCTTGTGTAGCGTTACGTTCTACTCCTAATACCTTGTAGTAATCTATGAATGACATTGTTTCCTCCTTTCTTTTCTGTAGAATAAACAACAAATAGCATGCCAAAACGGTTGAATCTCTTTTTTTGTTCCGTTATTTTGGCATTTATCTCTATTTTGACCTATATTCGCGTGTCAAAATCAAAAAAACGGTATGAAAAAATGTCTGATACTACTTTTAGTTTTGTTTGTGCTTGCATGTAATAGCAGTCATGATGATTATAATGCCGACAAGGCACTCTCTTCTTATAAGGCTCTGCCTGCCGATGTGTTTAGAATGGTAGAGTGTATAAGAATGGATACCGTTGATAACAAAGGAAGAGAGTATAATTGGGAATATCGTTTCGAGTATGATGCCCATAATCGAATAAAGAATATTCATGGCAATATAGTGCGTCATGTTATAAATCCTAAAAATAAAAGAATGTATAAGAAGAGAGTGACATTTGATAATTATTACTTCTATACAAAAAATAATGGATTAAGAATTGAGTACCATGCGCAGATAGAATTTCCCGAGTTTGCGGAGTGGAACGATTATGTTAAATACTCTTTTTATGGTCTTTTTAATAATGACGGAACTATATTAAGTTTTGGACCATTTGAATGTGAATATTCATATGCTACTCATAACAAGCCCTATTTTGATAATGGTAATATATATACCCTTTTGCGCAATCGTTATGGTAATCTTAACAAGGCCTATTTTGATAATGGTAATATATATACCCTTTTGCGCGATCGTTATGGTAATGTTACAGGCTGGAGTTATATAGATGCAGAAGAGAGAGGAGAGAGCAATGAAGGGTTATATCGCTATACTGAATATATAAATAATACAAATATAGATATTTCGGGATTATTGGGATATTGGATAATCGAACGTGATGTTGCAGGTAATGAGGTGGCACTTGAACCGATGTTTCAACTTGCAACATTTGATATGTTGGGCATACGTAGCATAAATCTGCCTGAAGCAGTATGGGAGTTTGATTCAGCAGGCTATCCCATAAGTGCAAAGTTACCTACAGGTATGAGACTTACAATAGAATATCTGAAGTAGAGGATTAATAAATGTAACTAAAAACGAGAAGCGCTATTTTTTTGATGCTTATCGTTTTTAGTTACATTATTGACACAAATAATTGAGATATTCAATTATTGCTTTTTGACACACCGGACAGAAGTCTCTTAGTTGGTTCATCATACATTGTGGAGTCGGGCGGTATATGCCTCTCTCTAGATAACCTCCACCTTCATAAGCACCAATAGTGAGCTTTTCTTGAGGCATGGTTAACATGCCCTCTTCAAATGGAGTTGGTATGGGTGTATCTTGGGAAATCATATTCTCCCATTTGCCATTGAAGTTAACAAAGGTTGTAAGGTTGGCTTCCCAAGGTTCTTTGTCTGCCGGATACATGGCGCTCACTGTATTTCCTACCTCAACATATTCATCACCCAGCCCCATAAGGGAGTGACCAAACTCATGAACATAAACTTCGCCTGTACGTCCTGTCTTTCCAGCCGATCCCAGTCCATAAAAATTGTATATTCCGCCACCGCCATACTTGTCGGTATTCGTTAATATAAATATGCTCTCATATGGAACTTTCGATGCAAGGTCGCGTACAGTCTGGAACTCTGATGTCATCTGATAACGCTCACTTCCGAAAGTAAAGAACTCTACATTCAGCAGTGTATTATGCCATTTACCATGTCCCGGTTCACTTATTCCCGAATCGTCTGATGCTGCCCACACTGCACGAATGTTTATACGGTTCTTGTTCTCCTTGAAAGGGGAATAGGTAAAGAGTGAACTGCACCACATTTCGCATGCTGCCATGAACTTATCCTTCTCGTCTGTTGTAAATCCGTCTGGCAACAATACTATATCCAAACAATTCTCTATATTACCTCCGATATGTATCTCAACACTGCTGTATAACGAACGGTAAGGTCTTATGTTGTAGTCTGTAACTTTTACAAGATGTGAGTGTTTCTTCTCCATCTCTTTTGTTATCTTGTTGCGTGCATATATCTCTATGATAAAATCATTCTTAGGCTCGGGGAATATTACTCCTTCGGGGAATGAACGGTGTATTGTGGCTGCCTCCGGTGTTGTCTGCCACTCGTTGAACAGTGTACAATAGTTGTTCTTGAATATAATCTTATTGCTCTTGGCATCAATTATTCGAAAGAACTGTTCACCATAGTCAAATGGGTTTATCAATGCAATTTTGGAACCGGCCCATGCTCCCTCTCTTTTAACACAGTCAAAGGTGTAATACTCTTCATCACTGTCACCCGAATGATAGAAGTCGTATCGCATTGTACCATTGGTGAAATAGTCGCTGTATAAAACTGCTTCGGTGGGATTCTTGCTCTTCTCTGTTGTTATGGTTCTTTTGCTTTTACAACCGCATAGTATTGCCACTATCAGAGTAAGAATTACGATGTTTGTCCTGTTTTTCATCTATATTATATTCCATTAATAAAAAGATATGTGCTAAGATAATCATTTTAATGTAAAAATGATAAAAAGTTGTGTGCTTATATCTGGATTTACGCTTTTCTTGCTATTTTTGCAAAGAAAAAACAATTGCAATATTTTAATTTAAACTGTATAATATGAAGAAATTTTTAGTGTTCGGACTTGCTGCAGCTATGCTTTTTACTCTTGGCTCTTGTAAGTCTTCAAAAGAGAGTCAGTATAAGGCTGCCTATGATCAGGCTAAACAGCAAGAACTTGCGCAGGGCTCTGTACAGGCAACAGATGCCATTGAAATTGCTCCTGTATCAACAACAACAGCTTCTCCTTCATCTGTCGATCAGACCTATCGCGAAGAGAAGGTGGTGCTTGCTGTAGGTGAACAAGGTTCTTTAAAGGCTTTTAGTGTTGTATGTGGCAGTTTTGTTTCAAAGACAAATGCCGAGGCCCTTAAAGGTACACTTGTGTCTGAGGGATATAATGCTTTTGTTGTTCAGAATCCTGCAACAGGAATGTACCGTGTTGTGTGTGCTTCTTACGATGATAGACAAAAGGCTGCAGAGGCGCGTGCACAGTTCAAGGCTAATCATCCCGGTGATGCCGACTTCCAAAAGGCGTGGTTACTCTATAATAAATAATAAAACAAATTATATAGAGCTATAATAAACAGGCTGCAAGCGCTTGCAGCCTGTTTGTTATATATGTGAACCTTATCAGCCAATTCTTTTTTTATATAGAATTTTCTGCTATTTTTGCAGATATATTATTAAATAATGATGAATACTATGAGCGATTCTAAATTGCAAGGATACAGAGTGCAAGAGTATAAAGTTCCGGTCAAAAGGTATTGTCAGACACTCGACTTGAAAGACAACCCCGAACTTATTGCCGAGTACCGTAAACGTCACAGCGAGGGTGAGGCTTGGACCGAGATTCTTGATGGTATACGCGAGGTTGGTATACTTGAGATGGAGATATACATTGTGGGTACACGTCTATTTATGATTGTAGAGACTCCTGTGGATTTCGATTGGAGTAGCGCTATGGCACGTTTGGCTACTTTACCTCGTCAGCAGGAGTGGGAAGATTATATGGCCGAGTTCCAGGTTGCACCTCCCGGGGCATCATCCGATGAAAAGTGGGTACTAATGGAGCGTATGTTCCACCTCTATGGTAATAGTAGGGATAAATGATTAAAAGAGTTTAAGATGCTTTTGTGATATAACATTTTTTTACCTCTTTTATTAATGTATTCCGGCTTATTTGGCTATCTTTGCACTTTAGTTTTAAATAAAAGTGCAAAGGCTTGTTGCATGTAACTCATAAAGTTAAGTTAGTGTAGGGTATGGCAAGAATATTGGCTGTAGATTATGGTAAACGTCGCACCGGATTGGCTGTGACTGATGAACTACAGCTTATAGCCGGTGGTTTGGCTACAGTTGAAACGACAACTGTCATACAATATATACTCGATTATATGAAACGTGAACCGGTGGAACTTATAGTTGTAGGATTGCCTAAGCAGATGAATAATCAATTGTCGGAAAATATGCTGCGTATCGAGCCTTTTGTTAACCGATTGCGTAAACTTGTGGATGTTCCTGTGGAGTATTACGATGAGAGATTTACCTCGGTGTTGGCTCATCAGGCTATTTTGCAGTCGGGTATAGGAAAAATGGCTAGACGCAACAAAGAATTGGTAGACGAGATAAGTGCGACCATAATATTGCAGTCTTTTATGGAAAGCAGAAGAATGAGAAACTCAAGATAAACAACGATAATAAACATAGTAAATATGATACTACCCATTTATTTATACGGACAGAGTGTTTTAAGGAAAGTTGCCGAGGATATAACTCCCGATTACCCCGAGCTTGATAAACTTGTTCAAGATATGTTCGATACACTTGCACAGGCCGAGGGAATTGGTCTTGCGGCGCCACAGATTGGACTTCCGATACGTCTGGTGATAGTAGATCTTGATCCATTGGCCGAGGATTTTCCCGAGTTTAAGGATTTTAGAAAAGTATATATTAATGCACATATAATAGAGACTTCCGACGAGACCGATTCTATGGAGGAGGGTTGTCTCAGTGTCCCCGGAATACATGAAAAGGTTACACGTCCCACAAAGATTCATGTACAATACATGGACGAAAACTTCCAGGAGCATGATGAATGGGTGGAAGGATATCTTGCACGTGTGATGCAACATGAGTTCGACCATCTGGAGGGTAAGGTTTTTGTTGACCGTCTGTCACCTTTACGCCGACAAATGAACAAGAATCGTCTTATGGGACTTCTGAAAGGAAAGGCACATTGTGCATATAAAACCAAGAGAGTTCTTAAATGAGGCTTTTCAAGTCTTTTATAATAGCTCTTCTGCTGTTGGCTCCGTTATCTTCAACGGCTCAGCTTAACACAGAACAGGTTATGATAATAGGGCGCAATGCACTCTATTTCGAGGATTATGTCCTTTCTATACAGTATTTTAACCGTGTTATTGCGTCGCGTCCCTACCTTTACGAGCCCTATTTTTTCAGAGGGTTGGCCAAGTATTATCTAGAAGATTATACGGGTGCCGAAGATGATTTGACTCTCTCGATAGAACGTAATCCATATGTGTCACGCAGTTATCAGTTGCGTGGATTGTGTCGTGCAAGTTTGCAGAAGTATATAGATGCCGAGAGCGATTTTCGTATGGCAATCAAGTATGATCCTCAGAATGCAAATGTGTGGCAGAATCTTGCAGTGACAGCTGTAAGACGTGAGGATTGGGGTGGTGCAGCCTCTGTCATCGATTCAATGTTGGTTTTTTCTCCACGTAATGTTGATGCATACATGTTACGTACACAAGTTGCGGTGAAACAAGGTGATTCGCTTATGGCTCATCGTATGATTGATGAGGCTGTCAGATACGATAAGTATTCGCCTGATGTCTATACGACACGTGCTATGCTTTATGCAGAGAATGAGTTATACGATAAAGCAGAGGAGGACCTGGATCGTGCAATAGATCTTATGCCGGGAAGTAGTAATAGCTATCTCAATAGGGCTCTGATACGTTATTATCGTAATAATCTGCGTGGCGCGATGGAAGATTATGATATGGTACTATATATAGATCCTTCGAGTTTTTATGGTTATTATAACAGAGGCTTGTTGCGTATGCAGGTCGGTGATGACAATCGTGCCATAGAGGATTTTGATAAAGTGCTTGATATAGACCCTGATAACACTATGGCTCGTTTCAATCGTGCAATGTTGCGTGATAATACAGGAGATTTGAGTGGCGCAATATCCGACTATAGTAGGGTTTTGGAAGATTATCCCAATTTTGAATATGGATATCAGCGTCGTGCAGTGGCACGCCGCAAAATAGGTGATAACAAAGGAGCACAGGCCGATGAGTTATGGTTACTCAAATATCAGACAGCATCCTTTAATAATATTGATGTAGCAACAAATAAAGATACAATACAGGTTGCAGAAAATAAAGTGCGTAAACGTTCTGATAGAAATGTACGCAATTACAACAAGATGGTTGTATCAGACGATGAGTCTATAAGGAATTATGTAACGGACTACAGAGGTCGTGTGCAAGACCGAAATGTATATGTCGGTCTGCGCCCGATATATGTACTCTCCTATTATGAACAACCACGTGAAGTCAGTGGAGATATCCTCTTTTATAAACCTGTTGAAGATATAAACAAGGTTCGTTTATTTGCACGCAAGGTGTTGCTTACCAACGATGAACGTGCCCTAAGTGAGGACGAGGTGAAACGACATTTCGAAGGTATAAACAGCTATTCGAAGCACATAGTAGATTTTCCCGAGGAACTTTCATATAGATTATGTCGTGCATTGGATTTCTATCTTGTTCAGGACTTTGATGCAGCAATAGCCGATCTAAATGTAGCGTTCACACTTGAAGGAGAGATGTGGCCTGTCTATTTTATGCGTGCAATGGTACGCTACAAACAACTTGAATCAAAGAATGCAAGTGAGGAAAACAAGAACGAAGAGTTTGGAATAGATATGGGCTCATTGCCAAATATAGATTACCGCATGGTAAAGAATGATCTCGATTACGTTATAGAGACACTCCCGGATTTTGCACCAGCATATTATAACAGGGGTAATGTCTATGCCAAACTCAGCGATTTTAAATCGGCGGTTGTCGACTACACCAAAGCTATAGAGATTGACGACAAATTGGCTGCAGCCTATTTTAACAGAGGTCTTGCTCTAATATATCTTGGGGATAAAGAAGAGGGTGTGGCCGATCTTAGTAAGGCCGGTGAGCTTGGCATATATGCGGCATATAATGTGATAAAACGGTTTGCCGATACAGAGTGATATCGAATATCATGGGCTTGCTTTTTTAAAATATAAATCTTAATAAGAAAATTTTTGATAGAAATTGAATTAGTTTCATAACCATGCGCAAATTATTTATTATCTTAGCGCCGTTTAATTAAAGAATAAATGTTTTCATTATGATAAAAATTGTATTTCCCGATAGCGCCGTGCATGAATTTGGCGCCGAGTATGATGGAAAGTCGTATATAGAGTTGCTCTCTTCGGTAGATCCTAAGATACTGAATAGTGTGGTTGCTGCCAAGGTTAACGACGTGGTTGTTGATTTGCGCGATGTTCCCTCTTGCAATACAGAGGCACTTTTGGTTTCAATAGAAGATAAAGAGGCATTGCATGTGTTGCGTCATACTGCCACACATATCATGGCTGAGGCAGTAAAGCATCTCTTCCCTGAGGCTAAGCTCACAATAGGACCTGCAACAGAGACTGGTTTCTTCTACGATTTCGAGTGCGCTCCTTTTACTAAAGAGAATCTCGAGGCCGTTGAGAAGGAGATGAAAAAGATTATAAAGTCTAACCCCAGAATAGAGCGTAAGGTGGTGTCGCGCGAAGAGGCTATAGAGATGATGAAGGCCAAAGGCGAGACATATAAACTTGAGCTTATCGATGCAATTCCCGATGAGGATAGAATAACAATATACTCTCAGGATGATTTTGTAGATCTCTGTATGGGACCGCACTTGCTTAATACCCGTTTGATAAAAGGATTCAAATTGCTCTCGTCATCAACAACATATTGGAGAGGAGACAAGAACAATCCGACACTCTCTCGTATTTATGGAACGGCCTTCTTTACAAAAGAGGATTGCGAGGCATATCTTGCTCATCTTGAGCATATAAAGAATATCGACCACAATAAAATTGGTCGTGAGATGGAACTTTTCACCACAGTAGATGTAATAGGACAAGGATTGCCTTTGCTTATGCCTAAGGGTGCAAAGATTGTTCAGACTCTGCAAAGATGGATTGAGGACCTTGAAGATAACGAATGGGGTTATATAAGAACAAAGACTCCTTTGATGGCCAAGAGCGATCTATATAAGATATCCGGCCACTGGGATCACTATAAGGAGGGTATGTTTGTCTTGGGTGATGAAGAGACTGATAAAGAGGTCTTTGCGCTTCGTCCCATGACCTGTCCGTTCCAATATTATGTGTATAAGTCAACACATCACTCATATCGCGACCTTCCGTTGCGATACAGCGAGACTTCAACCTTGTTCCGTAACGAGGATTCTGGTGAGATGCACGGACTTACACGTGTACGTCAGTTTACCATTAGTGAGGGTCACCTTATTGTTCGCCCCGATCAGATGATTGAGGAGTTTAAGAACTGTCTCGCCTTGGCAAAGCATGTTATGGAGACATTGGGCTTGCAGAATGATGTGACATATGTACTTGCCAAGTGGGACCCTGAAAACCGCGCAAAGTATATAGGTGAAGCAGAGGTGTGGGAAGAGACACAGCAGCATATACGCCAGATGCTTACAGAATTGGAGATTCCTTTCGTTGAAGAGGTCGGAGGTGCAGCGTTCTATGGTCCTAAAGTCGATATCAATGCCAAGAACGTCTACGGAAAAGAGGATACAATGATAACCGTGCAATGGGATGCATTGCTTGCAGCACAGTTCGATATGTATTATATAGACCAGAATGGTGAGAAGGTACGACCTTATATAATACACCGTACAAGTATGGGCTGTTACGAGCGTACACTCGCATGGCTTATAGAGAAATATGAAGGTAAATTCCCGACATGGCTTGCTCCAGAGCAGGTACGTATATTGCCTATATCAGAGAAATATGGCGATTATGCCAATGAGGTTGCGGCAGAACTAAAGCGCAACGGTGTCCTTGTTCATGTAGATAATCGCTCCGAGAAAATTGGTTATAAGATACGTGAGGCTCGTAATAATCGTGTACCTTATATGTTGGTACTTGGTCAGCAAGAGGAGGAGAACCGTACAGTTGCGGTGCGTAGCCGCTTTGCCGGTGATGAGGGCGTTAAGCCTATCAGTGAGTTTGTATCGGCTATTTGCGAGGAGATTCGTACAAAAACTATACGTAAAGTAGAAGTTACAGAGTAAATGATAAAAAAAAGAGCGTGGCGGCAAAAAAAAAGAGTGAAAGTTCTTCTATATTTGAAGAATAAATGCTAAATTTGCGCCGCGTTTTTTAAGAGATTATTTAACAAAATTTAGAATAACTTTATTTTTGAATGAAGAACGACAATCTGAAGAATCAGTACCGCGTCAACGAGCAGATTCGTGTAAACGAAGTGCGTATAGTAGGTGACGAAATAGAGTCTATGGTAGTACCTACATCAAAAGCATTGCGTATGGCCGAGGAGATGGGGGTTGATCTTGTGGAAATTTCACCTACAGCTGTGCCGCCGGTATGCCGTCTTATTGAGTATTCAAAATTCCTGTATCAGCAGAAGAAACGTCAGAAAGAACAGAAAGCAAAACAGGTTAAGATCGATGTTAAGGAGATACGTTTCGGTCCGCAAACCGATGAACACGATTACAACTTCAAGCTTAAACATGCGATAAGTTTCTTGCAGGATGGCGATAAGGTTAAGGCTTATGTATTCTTTAAGGGACGTTCAATACTCTTTAAGGAGCAAGGTGAGATTTTGTTGTTACGTTTTGCAAAAGATCTCGAAGATTATGGAAAATTGGATATGATGCCAATACTTGAGGGTAAGAGAATGACAATAATGGTTTCACCCAAGAAAGCTGCTCCTGCCAAGAAAGAGAAGCCTGCGCAACCTAAGCCCGAGGCTAATAAAGCAAAAGAAGAGAAAAGCGAGTAACGTTGTATAGTACGTTGCCGTAATAATATTAACTATTAATTTTTATAAAATGCCAAAAGTAAAGACTAACTCCGGTGCTAAAAAAAGATTCGCTCTTACCGGAACGGGTAAAATCAAGAGAAAGCATGCTTATCACAGTCACATCCTGACTAAGAAGACAAAAAAGCAGAAGAGAAACCTTGTACACTTTACAACTCTCGACTCTGCAAATGTTAAGAGTGTTAAGGAATTGTTGTCACTGCGTTAAGTAAAAGAATTATTAACCGAATGCATTAGCCTTAAGTTCGTAAATAGCGACGCTATCATTCAAAAGAATTAAAACTATGCCAAGATCAGTAAATCACGTTGCTTCAAGAGCAAGAAGAAAGAAAATTTTAGGTCTTACCAGAGGTTACTTTGGTGCAAGAAAGAATGTTTGGACTGTAGCCAAGAATACTTGGGAAAAGGGTCTTACATATGCTTTCCGTGACCGTCGTAACAAGAAACGCGAGTTCCGTGCATTGTGGATTCAGCGTATCAATGCAGCGGCTCGTCTCGAGGGTATGTCATACTCACAGTTGATGGGTGCTCTTCACAAAGCCGGTATCGAGATTAACCGTAAGGTTCTTGCAGACCTCGCAATGAACAATCCCGCAGCTTTCAAAGCTATTGTGGATAAAGTAAAGAAGTAATCTGTATACTTCGTACAAAAGCATGAACGCGAACACCATTGGTGTTCGCGTTCATGCTTTTGTTGTCCTTATTTATTACTGCAGTTTCTTTGCTGTGTTAATTGTTGTGAAAAAGGTTCTATCTTGTGGTAATTGAATGCCGCCAGCCAACTTGACCTCGATAATGCAGAAGCCAACTTTGAGGGAGGTAATGCCGATGTTGCAGTATGTGAGGCTGACATGGTACAAGCGCAATTGACCTTAGAATACACAACAGTCAAGTCACCTATTTCAAGACGAAGATAGAGGTTACCAAGAACAGCCTAAAGGTGTTAATTGGTGAGTATCCCAATTTTGAATTGGAATATGAAAGGATGAAGATTCTAAATAGGGAAATACCCACAATCCTGCCTTTCGGACTACCATCCGACCTGCTTACCCGACGTCCCGATCTCAGGGCATCTGAACAGGCTCTTAAGGCTGCTGCAGCATCCGTAGGAGTGGCATATACTGACCGCTTCCCAAAATTTATGGTAGGTATAACGGGAGGTTGGGAAAATGGTGAGTTTGCCCGTTTCTTCAGTGCACCTTACAGTCTGTTTTCAGGTGAGATAACAGCACCTGTCTTTGAGTTTGGTCGCAGAAAAGCCAAATACAAGGCTGCAATTCATTCATATGATGTAGCTCGTCTAAACTATGAGAAGAGAGTGCTGTTGGCATTCAAGGAGGCTAATGATGCTATTGCGCAGTATCGTAATGCACACGAGGCTACAGAACTCAAAAACAATCTAAGAGAAGCTGCATTGAAGTATGTCGAGCTTGCAACCTTTCAATATAGGTATGGTGACACCCGATATATTGAAGTTCTCGATGCTCAGCGGCGCTATTTTGATGCTCAGATAGGTCTGTCAAACGCTGTCAGGGATGAATATATCGCTATAGTTCAACTATATAAATCTCTCGGCGGAGGTTGGCAATAGTAGCTCTATTCGGAGCCTGTTTGGATTTTAGCATTACCATCTAATTTATCTGCTTACGGGACTATCAGTGAATGCTGTAGGCATCTATGTCCTCTTTTTAACTTGAAATAAAGTTAAACGGGGTCTCTATCATATTGCTCAAATTTTAAGGGATTTCATGTTTTACATTAATAATCTTAGGCTATCTATGTAATAAGGATGTTGGCTAGGATTCAATTCTAGCGAGGAGTAACTTGCTATTGACTTCCGGCATTACACCTTATGGTTTTTTGAGTTGGTATTTTCTCTTGTCACTTTTATTGTTCCGGTTTTCTTTATACGAGTTCTTTTTTTTAGATTATTTTTATTTATTATATAAATAACAATTATATTTGCAAATAATAGGGGAGTGCGCGGTTTTTGAAAATCTACCTCATCCTATTTGACCGAACATTAATTTTAATACTAACCATAATTGCTTATTTATGAAAAAGATTCTTAGTCTTTTTGTCGCGGCACTTTTTGTAACAATACAAGTGCATGCCGACAAGATCGCGAGCTCTACAACCATGCCGCAGGATGGTAGGCCGGAGCACGTCTACACAATGATTAATGGCAATAGTGTGTATGCAAATGCACAGACAGCACCTTTGCAGGATGGTGAAGATCCCGGACTCTTCGCCTTTTATGCTGTTGATGGTGTAAATGATGCATTATACATCTATAGTCATAGTGCTAAAAAATGGTTGAGCTACCAAAAAGCTACCAGCTATTCTAATGGCAAAGGCTTTGTAAAACTTACCGATAGTAAAACAGAAGGTGCCTATTTCAAGGTATATAACTACTCTGGTAATGATTATGAGATTCAACCCTACACAACATCAGGAGGTACTAATAAGTATCTTAACTGGTATGAAGGCGCAGGCGCTAATGTTGGCACTTCCATAGGTTTGTGGGAACAGAATGGTATTACAGATGCCGGAAGTCGTTTCACATTTACGGAAGAGGTATATGTGGTACGTACATATACAATTGTTGCTCCCGAGGGTTGTGTAGTTACAATTGCCGATGTTCAGTATCAGAATGGTGACCAGATTACAATAGAAGGCTCACTCGACAAGAGTGATGTCTCAGTAAAGGTTCCTGAGGGTCAGTTTGTAGTAATATCAATAGATGACGTAAACAATACAATTACAGTAAGTTTTGCAACATTACCAACTCAACCACAGTGCGAACCTTATACTAACGCATGGGTATATCCTCGTCAGCAGACCAATGTAGGGGAGGCTATGTTGACACAAGAGGGCGATGTCTATACATTGAGCAACAAAGTACTTGCTGCAAGCTATATTAAAGTTGGCAATGCTATCTATTTTGCAGGCTCAAATGCTATGGACCTATTAGCAGGTACAGAACCTTTTACGGTAGCCTTTGGTGATGGAGATAATGTTCCTGCATCTGCAATGAAACTTGTTGATATAAAAACCAATGATCTAGCAGCCGTAGGTAATGCTGTCGGTGGTGCCGAACATTATGCAGGTAAGGAGATTGTTGCAAATTATACATATTCTTACAATGACCAACAAATAGAAATTGTATGGCGTGCTGTATTGCGTGACGGCAGTCATTATTTGCGTACTGAAATGGAGTTGAAGGGTGTGACTGATGTAGATATGTTCAATGTCATTCCTATGATTTATAATCTTGACACAAGTGCAGCAGGTTCTACTCCCGAGACTGTCGGTAATACACGCGGTGCGGTTCTCATGAGTAATAAAATATTTGCAGGTCTTGAAACACCTACTGCATATAACACTGTAGGTGAAGCTACCGGTGAAGATGACCCCTGGAATTTGGTTGAGTCATTGACTCCCGAGAATCTCACAGCTGCATCGTGGACGGTTGTTCCTGCCAATCAGGTACCAGCCCGTGTAACTGAGGCAACAGGTGCAAGTTATCCCGATGTATATGCATATACAAAGAACAATATAACCCTCAAGAAAAATCAGAAGGTTGAGATTACAGTGAAGTATTCAGCGGGTAGTCATCGTCTGAACTTCGGTGGTGCCGACCTAATCGACAATGAAGGTAATATTGCCGCAATAGACTATCACCGAGGTTTTTCGGGTACAGAAAGCGAGAATAATACATTCACATTCTCAGCACCTTACGATGGTACATTCTCTATTCGTGTATTTGTAGAGGGCAAGAGCGAAAGCATAAATGCATCCAGCACATTGAGTGTAAATATATATGAGGCAAAGGAGGGAACTGTTATAAATTCGGCTATTGTAGGTATTCAGGGACGTTGGAGCCGTAATACAATTCTTGATGCCGGCGAGACATGGAAAGTTTCTGCTGTTGTTGGTCTTGTTGCACAAGATGGAACAGAAACAGCAAGTGACATACATGATACACAGAAACGCCGCTCGTTCCTTGCATACAGTGAGCGTGAACGTGCAGTGCCTTGGAGGGCGTTCCCGCATTATAACAGTTGGTATGAACTTAATATAGATCGTAATAATGCGCCTCCGGGTAGTGAGCATACAAATTTCACATCTGATGATATTGTCGATGTCATTAAGAATTGGAAGACAAATTTCTATGACAAATATGGCGAAGGTCTGGTGGCATTTATAATTGATGACGGCTGGGATAATTATGGTCCTTGGACTTTCCACAGTGGATTCCCCAATGAAATGAGAGATATGGCTACTTTGGCCAGCGAGATGGGTGCCGGTGTAGGTGCTTGGTTAGGTCCTGTTGGTGGATATGGTCAGAGTGGTAACTATCGTCGTGCATACTGGAACGACAAGGGAGGTATGCAGTTGTCTAATCCGGCATATTACAAAGCATTTAAAGATGCAGCTTATAATCTTGTAAAGAACCAGGGTGATTATAAATTCTTCAAATTTGATGGTATTTCTGCCCAATTCTCGGCAAAAGGTCCTGATGCCGGAGATATTGGAAACGAGAATGCCGAGGGTATAATACGACTCGAGCGTTATGTACGTGAAGAATTGCGCGAGGATATCTTCTTTAATACCACTGTAGGTACATGGGCTAGTCCGTTCTGGTATCAAATTAGTGATGCTACATGGCGTCAAGAGGCCGATTATGGCGAGATAGGTAATAACTCTATTGATCGTGAAAAGTGGATTACATATCGTGACCGTCTTGTTTATCAGAACTACGTAACCAATTCTCCAATATGTCCTATCAATACATTGATGACTCATGGATTTATACTTACTAAGTTCGGTGCTGTTTCTAAAAATATGACATACGACGCTGTGCTACGTGAGTTGCGTTGTGCTTTTGTCTGTGGTTCAGGAATGGTGGAGCTTTACGCTGATTATTCTCTGCTGAATAGTATTAATAATGGTAAACTATGGGCCGATATCGCAGAATGTATAGCATGGCAGAAGAAGAATGCAGATGTATTGGCAGATGTCCATTGGGTTGGTGGTAGCCCATGGACTGGTAGCAAGCAGGAAGTTTACGGTTGGGCAGCATGGAACGGTGTAAAAGCTACATTGGCTTTGCGTAACGGTGCAAATACCCAGCAAACATATACATTTACCTTGCGTGAGGCGCTCAATATTCCTGCAAACATAAAGGGAACTATAGTGCTTACAAAATCATTCAAGGTACAGGATGCGCTCAGTGGTCTTACTGAAGGTGAAGAGATTGATATAGATAAACAGTTGACAGTAACATTGCCGTCAAGCAGTGTATTTGCTTTTGATGGTGTTGACCCTAATGCTGATACTTCTACCATCCCTTTTAATGTGATAACGGTGTCTCCTGCTGGTAAAGTAGAGGCTCTTGGTGAAATTAAACTTACATTCAGCGACAATATTAAATTAAATGCTGAATCAGATGCCGTTATCGAATTGAAAGATACCGAGAGTGTAGTTGTTGCGTCCACAAATTGTATTGCAGATGGTAAAGTGCTTACAATAACACTTGATAAAGAGATTACCACAGCAGGTAATTACTCACTTGTTATTCCCGAGGGAGTAGTTACACGTGCCAGCAATGGTGAGAGCTTTTCTGCAGTTTTCAACTTTGTCGTAGTTGCACCAATAGAGCTAGAGGCGCTCTCTATATCTCCTTCTGATGCTGTTGTTTCGCTCGAGGAGATAGAGATATTTTTCAATAAGGATATTCAAGGTGAGTACAAGGCTGAGTCTGATGTTGCTATTGAGTTGAAAGATGCTAACGAAAAGGTTGTTACAAAGGCTTCATATGAGGTGGATGGCTCTATTCTTAATGTAACTCTTTTGTCTGTAGTAACAACTCCCGGCAAGTATACATTGGAGATTCCTGCCGGATTGGTTACTGCAAAGTCTGATGGTGATTCTTACAGTGGTTCGTTTGAGTTCTGGGTAAAAGAGGTTGATATCTATGAGCCTACAAATACAGGTACTAAAACAAATACCGGTAGAACCGTTAAGAGTGTGAAACTTTCTAGTCCCGAATATGGCGAAAGTTCCTATACTCTCTCTACAACCGAACAGACTCAGGATTATACCGATGCAACAGCTGTTGCAGTATTAAAGGCCGCTCCAGGTGAGGATGTTACCATTACATTGGACAGAACAGGCTCATGGATACATCACTATGTATATGTAGATTATGATGCAGATGGCTTTACTGCCGGAATAGAGGATGGTAGCAATTGGAAACCAACGGGTGATCTTGTAGCCTATTCATTCTATAACAACGACTCGGATAGTGATGAGTCTGGCTGGAATAGTTTAGGAGAGAGTATTACAGGAAATAACCGTAATTCTCCAACTCTTCCATCGTTCGTTGCGCCCGAGGTCACCGGAAACTACCGTATGCGTATAAAACAGGATTGGAGTAATATTGATCCTATGGGTGACTCAGATGGTAAGTTTGGCGATTTTAAGGCAAATGGCGGACAGATTGTAGATGTAATTCTTGCAGTAATTGCTACAGATGGAATATCTGATATCAATGCCGATGGTAAATCCTGTGATATATTTGACCTGACAGGAAGAAAACTTGATAAGGTTACTTCTCCAGGTGTTTATATTACAGGTGGCAAGAAGATACTTGTGAAGTAATTGTAGATTACTACATCATAAATTAGGGTTAACGGTAAGCCGTTAACCCTAATTTTCTTTAAAAAAATAAAAAAAGAAGGTAATAACTTGCTTTCAACAAAAAAGCTTATTATGTTTGTATACGGTTTTGCTGTACCGATTGACTGGGAAACTCATCAATTTTAAATGAAAACCGAGACCGCTTCATATGTTCAATGGCGGGCCACGCCTTAGGGTAGCTTTCGAGAGCCGGTGGATTACAAAGAACAGGAGCCCTCAAATCTTGTATTCTCGGAGTTTCGTCGTTCTCTTCGTGCAGCAAAACTTTTTTATAGTATAAGCACCGGCAATCAATCTGCCGGTGCTTATACTATAAAATAATAGTAATAAATATCAGGGTTTATATATGAAACATATATTGAATTCAATTTTGTGCAACATATTTGATAATGACAAAATATATAGCACTGTTTTTATTCGGTAATTTTTGACGTATAGCTTTTGTGTTATCTCTTTATTCGTAATTTATTCAGAGCCTGCTGGTACCTGCGTGCGTTCGCGTTATGTGAAGCTAGGTTAGTCGCAAAATTATGTTTTCCCGAGAAATCCTCTTTTGCACACATATATATGTAATTATGCTTTGTGTAGTTTAGTACACTCTCTATTGCCTGCAATGTGGGAATTCTAATTGGTCCGGGAGGCAACCCCTTGTATCTGTATGTGTTGTATGGGGACTCTATGTTCAAATCGTCATTAAGTATACGTTTGCGTGTAAAATCGCCAATTGCATATTTTACAGTTGGATCGGCCTGTAACAACATACCTCTTTTCAGACGGTTGATGTATACTCCGGCAACCATCGGTTTTTCTTCATGGTTATTTGTCTCTTCGTCTACAATAGATGCTAATGTTGAGACCTCTTCAGGAGTCAGTCCTATAGCCTTGGCTTTTGCCAATCTGCTATCGCTCCAGAATGCACGGTGTTCTTTTATCATTCTTTGCATAAATTGTTCGGTACTTATATTCCAATATACCTCATAGGTGTTGGGCAGGAATAAAGAAGGAAGTGTCTCTTTGGTGTATCCGATGCTGTCGTATAATGTGGGCTGCATTACCAATTGAATAAGCTCTACCGAGTCAATCATCAGCTGGTTGCCTGCTGCCGCTATAAACTGCTCTATTGTACGTGCTGCGGGCAGTGTTATCTTAACCGGTGTCTGTTGATTCGATACTATACGCCTATATATTGCTCGCATATTGTCCTTGTCATAAATAGCATATCGTCCGGTACGTTTCTGTCTGTCAAAATTATTATAGGCAGCTATTATTTTAAACCCTTTAGTACACTTAACTCCATCTATATTCTCCAGCTTTTCTATTATACTCTCTGAAGTATCGTGTGGGTATATATATATATAGGTGGTATCCTCTAGTTCGGTCTGTGGATACATTATAATATAGTAGGCGTACGATAATGCAGATGCTATTAAAACTGTAATGACTGTTATCGGTATTATGATATATCTGGCTTTCATATAACTCAATCATAAATATTGTGCGAATATACTATTTTGTTCCATAAGCAGCAAATTTATAGTTTTGCATAAGTCTAAGCTCTAGCTAAGTATAGAAGTATCAAATAATTATAATCTGCTTTGTGTCTTATCCTAATGTTCGGGTCATTTATAGTGCGGTTCCGATAGCTATCAGCTATGTTTTTTTTGATAAAAAATATATTAAAAATAGGTTTTTTATTGAAAATTAGTATTATCTTTGCACCCTGAAAGGACAAAGGATGAAAGATTTTCATCTGTACCTTAGAAATATTGATTGAAAATGGGAATGTTAAAAGAGAAATACGCAAAGTATGATCTTCCTCAGCAATTCATGGCTAAGGGGGTTTACCCTTATTTTCGCTGTATAGATAGCGAACAGGATACTGAGGTAACAATGAGTGGTAAAAAGGTTCTGATGTTTGGTTCAAACTCATATTTGGGCCTTACCAATCATCCCAGAATTAAAGAGGCTGCAATAGAGGCAGTACGCAAATACGGAACAGGTTGTGCCGGTTCTCGTTTTCTTAACGGAACATTGGATATTCATATTCAGTTGGAGAATGAGCTTGCCGAGTTCGTAGGAAAAGATGAGGCTTTGGTATATTCAACAGGCTTTCAGGTAAACCTTGGTGTGTTATCATGTCTTACAGGACGCAGGGATACTATCTTGTGTGACGAATTAGACCATGCGTCTATTGTGGATGGTCGCCGTCTCTCTTTCTCTACATTGCGTAAATTCCGTCATAATGACATGGAGCATCTTGAGCGTGAATTGCAAAGATGCGAACCCGATACAATAAAACTTATTGTCGTTGACGGAGTCTTTAGTATGGAGGGTGATATTGCAAACTTGCCCGAGATAGTAAGACTTAAGGAGAAGTACAACGCAAGTATATTTGTCGATGAGGCACATGGATTGGGAGTTTTGGGTAATATGGGACGCGGTACATGCGATCATTTCGGCGTAACGAATGACGTAGACCTCATAATGGGTACTTTCAGTAAGTCGCTTGCTACTATAGGTGGTTTTGTGGCCGGAGATAAAGAGGTTATTAATTATATACGTCATAACGCGCGTTCATATATATTCAGTGCGAGCAACACACCTGCTGCAACAGCAGCTGCTATTGAGGCATTGCATATAATAAAAGAGGAACCCGAGCGTCTCGAGAACTTGTGGAAGGTGACAAATTATGCACTCGATAATTTCCGCTCTTTAGGATTTGAGATTGGTGCAACATCTACTCCCATAATACCTATATATATCCGTGATACGGAGAAAACATTTATGGTAACCAAGATGTTATGGGACGAGGGAGTATTTGTAAACCCGGTTGTTCCTCCTGCATGTTCGCCTCAGGATACACTCATACGTTTCTCTCTGATGGCAACACATACAAAAGAGCAGGTTGACCGTGCACTCGAAGGAATGGTACGTGTATTTAAGGCATTGGAATTGCTTTAAGAAAAGTTATAAATTAGATAGTTCGGGGTGTGGCGCAGTCCGGTAGCGCACCTGGTTTGGGACCAGGGGGTCGCAGGTTCGAATCCTGTCGCCCCGACAAAGAAAAGTAGTTGTGAATCCACAACTACTTTTCTTTGTTTTCTGTTAAAAAGGAAATGTTATTAAGCTCCCATAATCTTTCTTTTAACTATAAATATAGGATTAGTAGAAAAATTATCTTTTTAATTAAAATGTAAGTGCGGTCGTTTATAATACCGAGAGCTATAATGAGCAAGTAATCTTTCTATTGTATTGTAAATATTCCCTGATACTAAAATAGTACTGAGTCTAAATAACGAATCTTCTTATCTCGCAATTATCGAATAGGGTGACATCCCTATGCGTAACTCCCTCAATTTCGGCTTGCAGTATGCGGCAGAAGAATCCATGACTGAATGCCAAGATGGTTTTGCCCGGATATTCTCTTTTTACTTTCTCAATGAACAAACGGGCTCTTTTTTGCATCGACTCTTCCGTCTCTACAGTTTCGTTCAATATAGCACCTTTTATAGGAGTACCTACGAGATTACCCAGGTCACGTTCTCTTATTAATTCTTCTTTAATTATATTATATTCTCTCCCCTCAAGGGCTATTGCTGCAGTATCCAAGCAACGTTGCAGATCACTGCACAATACTAAGTCGAAGACAAGTTCCTTTAGTCGTGGACGGAGTGCAAGTGCCTGTTCTTTTCCAAGCTGTGACAGATGTCCTGGACTCTGTCCTTGAAAAAGACCTTTTGCATTCTCTTCAGTCTCTCCGTGACGGGTCATATAAAGTATCGTTTTCATCTTTATTGTTGTTTTATATAATGAAAAGGACTGTCGCGCTATTGGGACAGCCCTTTCTCTATTTATCAATGATTATGAATCAGTTTGCGTTTTCGAATAGTTTTAGGAATCTTACATCATTCTCACTGAAAAGTCGAAGATCTTTTACCTGATACTTCAGGTTGGTTATTCGCTCTATGCCCATACCAAATGCATATCCCGAGTATTCCTTGCTGTCTATGCCACATAACTCTAGCACATTGGGATCAACCATGCCGCAACCCAAAATCTCTACCCATCCTGTTCCTTTACAGAAAGGACATCCTTTACCACCACAAATGTTACAACTTATGTCCATTTCGGCACTAGGCTCTGTAAACGGGAAGTATGATGGACGTAGACGTATCTTTGTATTTGTTCCGAACATCTCTTGTGCAAAAAGCAACAATACCTGCTTTAGGTCGGTAAATGATACATTCTTATCTATGTACAGACCCTCCAACTGATGGAAAAAGCAGTGTGCACGATAGCTGATAGCCTCGTTTCTGTATACACGTCCAGGAGCTATTATGCGGATTGGGGGCTTGCTGGTCTCCATAACCCTACTCTGTACACTGCTTGTGTGTGTACGAAGAATAATATCGGGATGAGATTCGATAAAGAATGTATCCTGCATGTCGCGTGCCGGATGGTCCTCGGCAAAGTTCATTGACGAGAATACATGCCAGTCATCCTCAACCTCTACTCCGTCTGCAATTGAGAATCCTAGGCGTGAGAATATATCTACTATTTCATTTTTAACAATAGATAACGGATGGCGTGTACCTAATCGGGTTGGGTATGATGTACGTGTAAGATCAATATCACACAACTCTTCGTCCTTGTTCGATAGAGTATCCTTCAACGCATTGAACTGCTCTTGAATAGCATTCTTAAGTTCGTTAAGACGTACACCTACTTCGCGCTTCTGCTCGGCAGGAACTTCGCGGAACTGTGCCATAAGAGCATTGATGATACCTTTCTTACTTAGGTATTTAAGGCGCAGTGCTTCAAGTTCCTCGGCATTTGCAGCAGTAAGTCCCTTAACCTCTTCGAGCAAATTGTTTATCTGTTCAATCATATTTAAATAATCTCTATTAGTCTCGTTTTACAAAATCGTTGCGAATTTAGTGAATATTACCGAAATATGGAACCATTAGGGATAATTTATTTCCTCGGCAGCCTCTTTATTTAATATATAGTGCATAATTTTGCCTAAAATTATTTGCCGATTGATAAATTTTTATCAAATTCGCAACTCAAGTGTTTGCTCGATGATATCATAATCTGGTATAGAGTTTAGACACTCCTTCTATGTGATATATTAATATAGATTACTATGGAATACAAAGAGATAGATCGTGGGGTAGAAGAATTGTTGACACTTTTGTCACGTCGCATAGATAGCGAAGATGTCAACCGCATACATGCAGCATATGAGTTTGCTAAGGAGGCACACAAAGAGCAACGTCGTAAGTCGGGTGAGCCATATATTATGCATCCTCTTGCAGTAGCTCGTGTTGTTGCCGAGGAACTTGGATTGGGTGCAGATCCTATAATTGCTGCTTTCCTGCATGATGTTGTTGAAGATACAGAGTATACCATAGAAGATATAAGAGATAAGTTTGGTGACGATGTTGCTTTTCTTGTTAATGTCGTTACAAAGAGAAAAAAGAAACACTACGAGTCGTCAAAGCAGATAGACAATTACAAGCAGATGCTCGATTCGTTGCAGTACGATATCCGTGCTCTGCTCATAAAGCTAGCCGACCGTTTGCACAACATGCGTACGTTAAACAGCATGCGTCCCGATAAGCAGATGAAGATAGCCGGAGAGACCGACTACTTTTATGCGCCGCTGGCTCACCGTCTTGGCCTATATCACATAAAGCGTGAATTGGAGAATCTGTCGTTCCGCTATCGTTGTCCACGTGACTATGCACTGTTGGCCGATGAGGTGGAGCGTGAGATGATCCGAAAGAGAGGCGAATTGTCGGGCTTTCTTGCCAAGATTGAGAAAATGTTGTCTGACAACGATATACTTTTGGCACGTACGGAGATTGTATCTCGTGGCCCTTACAGCATATGGAAAAAAATACACTCGGCAGGCTGCGATTACAATCATGTTGATGGAAAGTATTATATACGAATAATATATCCATATAGTCATGAATACTCCGAGAAGGATATGAGTCTTAAGATATACTCCATGCTCACCGACCGTTTCAAAGAGAAACCCGGCAGTGTTGCCAATTTTATAGACTCTCCCAAGGAGAATGGCTATCAAAGTTTTCATGTAAAGCTGTTGACCGATGCCGGTTCATGGGAAGAGGTACATATATCATCGGAGCGTATGGTGCGTAAATCTCAGTTCGGCTGTCTGTCAGAACGCAACGATGGCAATATTGCCAATTGGATAGAGAAGTTCAAGAGTCTTCTTAAAGATATTGCCAATCATAGTAAGGAAGTGGAGTATATGGACGGTATAACATCATCTTTCTACAATGATGACATAACTGTCTTCACTCCGCAAGGAAGAGCTGTCATATTACCCAAGGATGCAACAGCGCTCGACTTTGCATTTGAGATACACAGCGAGCTTGGTGAACATGCCCAATATGCAAGGGTTAACGGACGTTTATGCTCTGTAAAGACAGTGTTGACATCTGGTGATTGTGTTGAGGTTGGTACCAATCCCGAAATAGAGCCATCATGCGATTGGCTTAACCATGTTATAACATATAAGGCCAAGAGTCACCTTCACTCTTTGCTCAACAAACAGAAGAAAATACCTTATATCAGGTGTGAGAATTGTCATCCCCTGCCCGGTGATGAGGTTATTGGTTTCAAGGCCGAGGACGGTACTATCACATTACACCGTCGTGATTGCAAGTCGGCAATACGCCTTGCGTCACAGAAGGGGGATGATATTGTTGCTGTAAATTTCGAAGAGGATAAGGATTTTCTCTACAATGTAAAGGTAGTGGTAACAGCTATAGACCGTCAACATCTGTTGAGTGATCTTATAGATTGTATAACAAACCGCTTGAGACTTTCTCTTACATATGTGCTCACCGAGAGTGTAGATGAGATAGTTACGTGTTCCATGAATTTTATGGTACATTCATCAGAAGAGTTGCAGGAGGTGATTGCACATATCTCTGCCATTGAAGCTGTAGAAGAGGTAAAGCATATTACCGATTAGTTTCTTAACAAAACAGTAAGCTATCCAACAATGTATCCCCCACGAAAGTTAGATAAAAGCTTTCGGGGGGTATGAAACATATACTCTTTTTGTGTCTGTATTATTTCTTTCTCAGGTAGGCAGCAATATATTCTATGACAGCTAATGTTATTACAAAAATAAAAAATTCTGCAATATATGATAGTGATGGCTGTTTGTCAAAGAAATAATATAGAACTGTCCAATTTATAGGCATTACAGCTGTCGCAACTGCAATGCTGCCAATTATAATCTCTTTTATTCTTTTTTTCATAGTAATATGGTTTTTATATTCGCTTTTTCTATTTATTCTTTAAGTCTCTTCTCGGCAACAGCTACTATTTTTGAGAAACCAATAATTAGAGGATAGAACAATACACAGTATGCTATAGCTGCAAACATAGGTATGAGAGCCATTTTCCTGGTTATGTAACTATCGTCCAAAATAAACCACATTACTATTCCTATTACTAAGTTTATAGGTATAAGAATGTTGGCGACTCTGTTAATTATGTTGGCCCATCTAGTCTCTGTCTTATCGGTGTTCTTGTTGTCGGGTAGTGGAAAATGTTTCAATATCTCCCTATACTCTTCGTCTGTAACCTCTATTGCGGCGTACTCTTCACTCTCGAAATAATATTGATTCTTGGAACTGTCAAGTTTTGCTCCCGATGCATATTTGTCGATGTATACACGCTTTGTGTGTTTCCTGCTTTTATCCACCAATCCGAGTGAAATAAGGTGTTCCTCTCTTTGGCTCTTTTGTTCTTCTTTTATCTTGTTTATTAACTCTTCTGCTTTTACGTTCATGGTAGTGCCGTCCTTGTTTTCCTGTGTTATCTACTTTAAATAGAATAATTTGGGGCCGGACTGTAATCCTTATAAATCTTCCCCTTTTGGTCTGTTATTTAAGTTATCGTAAAATAATTCAATCATATATGCATTGTTTATCTTGCTGATGATGAACCATACATGTCCGGTTAATATTTCTTCCAGTTGTTCATTAGTATACCTTCTAATTAATTCTTCCTTGAGATTCTCAACACTCTCTAATGAGTCTATTTGGGGTTTGTAAAAGTATTCGGCATAAAACCTTCCATTGTTCTTGGTTATTTCATTAGAGATATCTTCATTTTGAGATATTAGCTTGTTTTCAATGAATGAAATATATTTGTTGTTTTTGTTGAACTGTTTTATCAGGTTGTTGTAGTCATACCTTATATTAAGTTCGTCTGTATATTCAAAAGTCACATGTATTCTATCGACTTTTTTCTTGTAGGTAGATATTCCGACTCTTACAGTATACCCATTGAATGAGCCAATATAATAATCGGTGTATTTGTTGTATGTAAATCCGTTTTTTAGCAAATGGATTCTCATCCTTGTTTTGCTACCGTCAACAGGATGTCCCATGAATTTTATTGTATTCTTATCGGTGGAGTGTGCATTGCAACATAATGCTGTAACCAGTAGAATCAATATTGTAAAAACTCTTTTCATATAGTCGTTTTTATTCATGTATTTGCAAATATAGCATCAAACGAGCGAGATAGGCAAAGTTTACTTTGGCATTTCACAGCGAGTGCAGACTATGTTCGCGATTTATCGCAAATATACGAACAAACGAGCGAGATAGGCAAAGTTTACTTTGGCATTTCACAGCGAGTGCAGACTATGTTCGCGATTTATCGCAAATATACGAACAAACGAGCGAGATAGACAAAGTTTACTTTGGCATTTCACAGCGGGTGCAGACTATGTTCGCGATTTATCGCAAATATAGCAACAAACGAGCGAGATAGACAAAGTTTACTTGAACAAAATTTCTAATGAGTTTAAATAATACAGATTCTATAAAAGAAACGAGACAACCATTTCTGATTGTCTCGTTGTACGCCGTCAGGGACTCGAACCCTGGACCCATTGATTAAGAGTCAATTGCTCTACCAACTGAGCTAACAGCGCATTTGCTGTGCAATTCCTTAAATGCGATGCAAAGGTACAATAATATTTTTACAATACAAATTTATTTTGTAAAAGTTTAAAAAGTTTTTTTGTTTTGTGATACATTTTGTCTCATATTATTCCGTTATTGCACAATATTCAGTCTAGCCTGTTAATTAAAGAGGTGGTTGTATCGGTGCAGTATAGCAATGTTTATATTAAACACCGCCAGTGTGGGATGTTTATTGTTACTTGCTGTTCCAAAACCTCAGGTAGCGTTCGGCTACATTCAATGGTAGATGGTGGCGCCTTATATATTCTAGGCTTTCTTGTTGCAGTGTAGCTATCTTTTCTCTGTTTTCTACAAGCCACAACAACTTGTTATATACATCTTCCTCGCTTGGAACTACATTTATCATGGGGCGCAGTTCTTTTTCATTCAGCATCTGATAGCACTCCTCTTCGGCGCCTCCGACTACAATCTTTCCTTTGGCAAGTGCAAGTAGGGCATTCATTCCGGGTGAGTAGCCGTATAGCTGATCGAGCAGTACATCGCAATTTTCAACCATTAACTTATACTGTTCGTATGGTACATTCTCGGCGCGTAATATTTCACACTTGTCGGGGTGTTCTTTGTGTAGACGTTCCAATGCTCGAAGCATTATGTCGGTGCCTTTGTATATACTTCTGCTTTTCTGTATACCAATGAAGAAACGTATCTTGCGATTTGTGTTGTATGTTTGCAATGGCGTAGTGATGTCACACTCTATGGGAAATGGTATATATGTAAGCTTGTGGCTGTATTCCTTTTCGTAAGCAGTGTAGTACTCATACATGCCTGCAATTATTCCGTTGCAGTCATCTGCAATTCTCTTGTTGAGATTTGCCTTTGGAGTGGACTGCCAGTCGGTAATTTGTGTGGTTGTATAGTCGTTTACTATATCCTTGTCGCCTATGTTGAAATCGGAGTATTTGAAAACAGCAGGACGTGATGTAGCACATTTTACCCAAAAGGCATCCATGCCGAAAGCACCCATAAATACTTTTTTGTTGTGACGTCGCAGATAGTCGTAGATATGGGCAATCTTCTCGGCCCTAAGTTCAAGAAACATTGGATTTATTATCTGTACAACATCGTATCCGCGCATACGTGTAAGGAGGTACCATGTCTTTATCAATAATTTTAATCCGCTTAATCTTGTCTTGTCACGTGTAAGGGATATATCTCGTTTGTAGTTCTTCCAGAAATCGCCATTACTTGCTACACATACGGTATGTCCCATTGAACGTAACCCTTCGGCAAGTGTCCAATGTACATTGCTATATTCTCCTATAAGCAGTATCTTCATCTTTTTTGTGGTGTGTGTCGTGGCAGGAGCAGTCGCAGTATGCGCAGGCCTGCATTGCTGTTGGCTATAATACGGAATAGCTTGTACTTCAATGTGTAATCTGCTTGAGGCAGGGGGTACAGACCTATCTTCTTTATTCTATGGTTGCATATATTTATAATTTCGCGTGCACTTTTGTTATTATAAAAGAGGTTCTGTATGGTGTCTACCGTGAGCATGGTTATCTTTCTGTCAAGCCCCCGTCGCTGTATGCTGTTGCTCATCGCCTCATGTTCCTTGCGAAACTCTGTAAGTCTCGCAAGGGTAGTAAGCATGTCTTCCATGCGTTTCTCTATAGTTGCCTTTGAGTGGCTGGTTGTTATTGAACCTTCCCTTATGCAATAGTTGTATATATGTGCGTTACAATCTATAAGACTTGTTGCATGATAGTGTACTATGGTGCTGAACTCTTCATCCTCGTGATACATCCCTTTTCTGAAACGCAGGTTATGTTTTATAAGCAACTCGCGATTGATAAAGTATGACCACGCACATCCCGGCAGGTTAACAGCTGTCATATATGCAGCACCGCTTATGGTATTGCTGGTTGTATATTTGATTCGCTTGTCTGTCACTTTAAAATCGTTACGCGCTGTACATACGTTGTATTTGTATCGTAATATCTGTGGCGATTCGATGTGCAGTGTCTCAATACAGTTGCCTATGCTGTCGGGTTGCAGGTAGTCGTCAGAGTCGAGAAACATTATGTATTTCCCTTTGGCCACATCTATTCCTTTGTTGCGTGCTTCGCTCAGTCCTGCATGCTCAATCTCTACCACGCGTAACTCTTTGCAATTGAACATAGGCAGTAACCAGTAAGGCTTTTCTTCCGAGCCATCATCGACTACTATTACCTCGAAACTTCCTTGTTCCATGTTCTGTGCGAACAGACTTTCTACACAACGTACCAGCATATCTCGCGGTAGGTTGTAATGTGGTATTATTATTGAAAGGAATATCATGACGGGCTTTTTAGCAGAGTTTTTTATGCAGCATTGCATTGAGACGGCAGTGTATGGTAGTACCAAATAATGCGAATGTAGTGAATTTTATCTTCTTTTTGGCAGGTATATCCATTCTATACAGTTCGCCAATGGAGAGCTTTTCATTTCTAAGAGCATCGCATGCAGCCTTTTGTTCCTCTTTGGTGCCATCGCTACAACGTAGTAGGTCGGTGAGGTTGTCAAGTGCTTTAAACAATAGATCATAACTCTCAATCTGCATCTTGTATTCGTTTCTTACCTTCTTGTAAAGGTTTACAAGGTTTTTGTATCTGTCGTGCTGTGTTTTGAATGAGTAGGTGCGTGATATACTCTCCTCTCTGTCGTAGTAATAATAGAAACCGGCATCAGAGTAGAATATTGTTCTACTGCTCTCAATGAGCATAGGTGTAACCATACTGTCCTCGAAGACTTCCCCCTCTGGGAAACGTATAAAGAAGAATAGATCGGAACGGTATATCTTGTTGCAAGCAAAACAATGTTCATATCCTTTGCGTCTTATCCAGTCGGGGAATATGTCGTCGCCTGTTATCTTTTCGGGGTTTGACGATATTATGACATTGTTGGGCGAGCCATAATGCTTTACAACAGGGTATTCAAGGATGTCGATCTCCGGGTTCGATAATAGAATGTGCATGTTGTAATAATATGTTCCCGATGCAACAGTGTCGTCACCATCTACAAATGTGATGTATTCGCCTTGTGCCACAGCAAGTCCTGCATTGCGTGCCGAGGATAGTCCACCATTCTTTTTGTGTATTACTTTTACCTTGTCACACTCTTGTGCATATCGGTCGCATATTATGCCGCTATTATCTGGTGAGCCATCGTCTACCAATATGAGTTCATAGTCGGTATACGTCTGCTGCAAAATGCTTTCTATGCAGTTTTGCAGGTATCGTCTGACTTTATATACCGGTACTATGATGCTTAGTTTCATCTCTTCTTTTTGCAGGCTTTGGACTCTGGATAGTTTAATCGAACGCGAAGATAATGAATTTTTATTAATGAGTAATTTATATTTTCTCTTTTTCTACTATAATATGTATTTATGCACAATAGAAGAATTGATGAAACCACTTTGTTTTTTATTATTTCTACAACTTCTGCTATGATTCTCATATTTTTAATCAATCCTGCTGTTTTTACGCTACTTCTTCGTATCTTCGCGAGAAGTTTGCCTATAGGCACATTCGGTTATCTTACATGGAATTGTCCAAAGAGAATAATATAGAGAATAGCGGCGGTTACCGTCGTACAATAAAATATCTGGGGGTGTTCGGCGGCACGCAAGGTCTGTCTATGCTCCTTAATGTTGTGCGCAATAAGATTGCGAGTGTGTTGCTTGGAGTGAGCGGACTCTCTATCATTGCGCTTTACAACCGTACGCTGCAGATGTTCTGCGACTCTACCGGTCTGAGTCTTTCGCTGAGTGCCGTAAGGGGATTGGCCGAGGCTTATGATAAGGATGACAACGAGGCATTGCTACACAATATAAAGGTTGTCCGTAGCATTGCGCTTTTCTCGGGAATGATGGGTATGCTGCTTATGTTGCTCATAACACCTTTTATAGGTGATTGGGTGTTCGGGAGTAATATGTATTACGTGTTGCGTCTTATGATGCTGTCGCCGGTGGTGCTTTTTATGGCAGTTACAAATGGTGAGATGGCTGTGCTAAGGGGTACAAGACGGCTTACAGCAATAGCTCTTTATTCTGTAGCTACAGCATTAATGGCTTTGTTGGTTTCAGTTATCCTCTATCTTTTTTTCGGACTTGCAGGTATTTTCCCATCGCTATTTGTTACAGGATTACTTCAAATGTGTATCATGCTTTACTTCTCGCGGCATTATTACACATATAGGGCTAAACCATTCTCCATAAGAGTGCTCAAGGAGGGTATTGATATTGTGAAATTAGGTGCCGGTTATATTTTTGTTACTATGCTGGCGTCGTGTGCGATATGGTTTATATACTCAATATTATCTTATATTGGTAATGGTGAGACTGCAGGTCTGTTCAATGCAGGTTATGTTATAATAACACTTTTGCCCGGAGTCCTTTTTTCGGCTCTCGATTCGGAGTATTATCCACGTCTCTCGGGAGTGGCATCCGACGTTAAGACAAGAAATAGTATGGTAAACGAACAAGCCGAGGTACAATTGCTTGTGCAGTCGCCGCTACTCATTGCATTTGTTGTTGCGATGCCTCTCCTTATCCCGTTGTTGAATGATATTACTTTCTCCGAGGCTGTTCCTATGGCACAAATTGCAATGTTGGGAATGTTCATGAGAACAATGACCTATCCTGTATCCTTTCTGCCGGTTTCAAAGAATGATACTGTTACTTTCGTGTTACTCGAGAGTGTGTATAACATTTTGCTTGTAGTAACGGTTGTTCTCGGATACTCGCTCGCACGATTTGTAGGTATAGGAGTGGGAATCGCATTTGCACATATTATAGATTTTGTTATTGTTGCGATAGTGGCCAGATATAAATACGATATGATTCTATCGGGCAGTGTAATACGTTATTTCGTAATGCAGTTGCCGCTTATGCTCTGTGCAATATCATTGTCAACGCTATATCATCTGCAAACGACCTATTGGATAGCAGGTGGTGTAATTGTGGTTGTCTCTTTAGCAGTAACAATTTCTATGTTAAGAAAACAGACAAGTTTGTTCGAAAAGGTGAGTCGTGTTTGTAGCAAGATATTAAGAAAATTGAGAATATGAGGAAAGGATTATTGTATCTGTTGTTTCTGTTATTGTGCTCTACATCATATTCGCAAAACGATACCCTTGTAATGGCTGCACCATTTGATTTCCCGCTATTGCTCAGTGGTAATTTTGGAGAGTTACGTACCAATCATTTTCATGCTGGTATAGATTTTAAGACTGAGGGTGTTGTTGGTAAGACAATACTTGCTCCGGCAGATGGATACATATGTAGGGCTACAGTCTCGCCTGGTGGATATGGGAAAGCAATTTATGTAATGCACAATAATGGGTACATGACGGTATATGGACATCTGCATAGATTCTCGCCTGAAGTAGGTAAGCGTGTGCGCAGCAAACAGTATTCCGATGAGATGTTTTCTGTAGACTTGAGGTTCAACGCTGGAGAGTTTCCTGTAAGACAGGGAGAGCCTATAGCAATGGCCGGTAATAGTGGATATTCATTTGGTCCGCATCTGCATTTCGAAGTAAGGAGCAGCGATGGAGAGCGCCTTATAAATCCTATGCGTTTCTACTACCACAAATTAAAAGACAACAGACCACCTGTAATATATTCTGTTGCAGTTACACCATACTATGGTAAGGGTGTGGTGAATAATGGCACGAGAGGTGTCATCAAGAAAGTATCTGCGTCGTCTATGCCCGATACCATAAAGGCATGGGGTACTATAGGAATCTCAGTAAGGGCTAATGATTTTATGGATGAGACAAATAACCGATATGGTCTCTATTCAATGCAACTGTATGTCGATGACTCATTGCGTTTTTCGAGCAAAATGGACGATTATGCGATAAAGGATACACGCTTGATAAATGGTTGGATTGATTACGCTATGGCAATAGAGAGCGATATATGGTACCAACATTTGTATAGGCTTGGAAATAACAGACTCGATTTTATAACAACAGATAATAACGATGGATGGATTGTCGTTAATGAAGAGAGAGACTACAATGTGGAGTGTCGTTTGGCCGATTATCATGGGAATATAAAAAGCCATAGAATTATTATAAAGGGCGTAAGTGACAGCATACCTTCATTGCCTGATGATGGGTCGCATTATCTCTATTGGTTTCTTAATAATGAGATAACATATAACGGTATGAGATTATCAATACCACAAGGACAGCTGATGGATAATAGTTTTGTGAGGATTACAGAGAAACAATCTAGATTTGATCTCTCACATTGCTATAGTCTAGGAGATACTCCGTTACCCTTACGTTCCAAAGCACGTCTCTCCATGCAACTGAACGATACAGCACTTTATGCTCCCGAAAAGTATCATATACGTCGCATTACGAAGAAAGGGACTGTGAATGTAGGAGGAGAGTATAAAGATGGATGGGTAACAACAGATATAAGCATGCTGGGATGTTACGAGGTGGCTGTAGATACAATGCCTCCAAAGGTTAAGGTTATAAACGGAAAAAAACTTGGAAGGAACGGAAAATTACAGTTTAAGATTGGTGATAAAGGACGAGGGGTTAAGGAGTTTAAGGGCACTGTAGATGGTGAATTTATACTATTCGAGTATAGTAGCAAAAACGGAACTCTTACCTGTAACCTTAAAAATGAGGGTGTAAGAAGAGGTAAGCATCGAGTGAGACTTACCGTTATTGATAATGCCGGTAATGCAACGGTTGTAGATAGAAATTTTATTTATTAGAAATTGATATACGATGAAACGACTTTTTTTATTATCAATGTGCGTAGCACTATCGTTATCTGGTAGTGATGCATGTACAAACTTTATTGTAGGAAAGAAGGCATCGAAAGATGGCTCGGTTTTCATATCATATAGTGCCGATAGTTTCGGTATGAGCGGATTTGTAGCTCATTTCCCCGCAGCAAAGCATGCTGCCGGTACAATGCGCGATGTCTATGATTGGGATTCCGGTGTCTACCTGGGTTCAATACCTGAAGCTGCTGAGACCTACAATGTAGTGGGTAATATCAATGAGCATCAAGTAGCTATTGCCGAGACTACCTTTGGTGGACGCCCCGAGCTTGTAGATACAACCGGTATAATAGACTATGGTAGTCTTATATATATAGCTTTGCAACGCTCTAAGACAGCACGTGAGGCTATCGAGGTTATGACAACACTTACAAATAAGTATGGATACTACAGCAGTGGTGAGAGTTTTTCGATTGCAGATGCTAATGAGGCCTGGATTCTTGAGATGATAGGAAAGGGTAGTGTAGAGAAAGGAACTGTTTGGGTTGCAGTGCGTATACCCGACGATTGTATCTCGGCTCATGCTAATCAGGCACGCATACGTAAAATCGATATGAAGGATAAGGAAAATGTACTCTATTCCAAGGATGTTATAAAGTTTGCGCGCAAACAGGGGTATTTCAGTGGAGATGACAAGGATTTTGATTTTGCTGCAGCATATTGTCCAGCCGACTTTGGAGGCTTGCGTTATTGCGATGCGCGTGTATGGAGTTTCTTCAATATGTATGCCGATTTGGATATGAGCGAGTATGTTGCATGGGCTTCGGGAGATACAGAGGCGACACCTATGCCGTTGTATGTAAAACCTAAAGAACAGCTTTCGTTACAGGATGTACAGAAAGGTATGCGCGACCACTACGAAGGAACACCTTTTGATGTGACACAAGATATAGGCGGAGGAATATACAATATGCCTTACCGTCTTTCTCCATTAAGCTATAAATACGAGGGTAAGGAGTATTTTAACGAACGTCCCATATCTACTTTCCAAACTGCATTTACATTTGTAGCACAGCTTCGTAACTATATGCCCAATGCAGTGGGTGGTGTGATGTGGTTCGGTGCCGATGACTCGAACATGGTTGTATATACACCGGTATATTGTAGTACAACTCATATTCCGGCATGTTATGCCGAAGAGAATTCCGATCAGGTTACATTCTCATGGAAATCTTCATTCTGGGTGTTCAATTGGGTCTCTAATATGATATATCCCAAATACTCATTGGTTATAGAAGATATGAGAAAGGTTCAGAGTGAACTCGAGACCCGATTCTACGAGCAGAGCAAGGAGATTGAGAAAGAGGTGCTTGCTTCGATTGAGAAATCTCCTAAATATGCTCATGCGCTATTGAATAGATTTACATGCGAGGCAGCCGAGACCACACTTGCCGAGTGGAAAAAGTTTGGTGAGTTCATAATAGTAAAATATAACGACTTTGTTGTAAAGCCCGAGGAGAACGGACGTTTCAAAAGAACAGCAACAGGACTTGGAGCCACAGTTAAGCGTCCCGGATACCCTGAACAATATAAAAAGCAACTTGTTGAACAGACAAAAGGAAAATATCTTGTTCCAGATGTAAAATAATCGTCTATTCTTGAATTTGTTAAAATTTATATATATCTTTGACGAAATTGTTTAATATCATTTGTATTTGAATTCAACTAACCTAATAATAACAAATATGGATCAGGAATTAATTAAGATGGTGACAGAGAGAGCTAACGAATGGCTTTCTCCTGCTTATGACGAGGAGACTCGTAAAGAGGTTCAGGCAATGCTCGACAGCGAGGACAAAACTCCGCTTATCGACTCATTCTACAAAGATTTGGAGTTCGGTACCGGTGGTTTGCGTGGTACAATGGGTGCCGGTAGTAATAGAATGAATATCTACACAGTAGGTAAAGCTACCCAGGGTCTTGCTAACTATTTGAACGAGTGCTTTAAGGATTTGGAGCAGATATCTGTAGTTGTAGGTCACGACTGCCGCAACAACAGCCGTCTCTTCGCCGAGATCTCGGCTAACATATTCTCGGCAAACGGTATTAAGGTATATTTGTTTGAGGATTTGCGTCCTACTCCCGAGATTTCGTATGCAATACGTCATTTAGGTTGTCAGAGTGGTGTGAACATCACAGCAAGTCACAACCCCAAAGAGTATAACGGCTATAAGGCATATTGGGATGATGGTGCACAGATGTTGGCTCCGCATGATGTAAATACCATCAAACATGTAGAGAATGTAAAGGTAGAAGATATAAAGTTCCAGGGTAACCCTGAACTTATCGAGATTATAGGCGAGGATATTGACAATGCATTCCTTGACGAGGTAAAGACACTTATCATCGATCCCGAGGTTATAGCACGTCATAAAGATCTTAAGATTGTCTATACACCTATTCACGGTTGTGGTCGTGTAATGATTCCTGCATCGTTACGTCGTTGGGGCTTCGAGAATATCCATTGTGTTGAGGAGCAGATGGTGAAAGACGGTAACTTCCCCACAGTTGTATCTCCCAACCCCGAGAACCCCGAGGCTATGACAATGGCTATCAACCTTGCAAAAGAGATTGACGCCGACTTGGTAATGGCATCCGATCCCGATGCCGACCGCCTTGCCATCTCTTGCAAGAATAGCAAGGGTGAGTGGATGATTATTAACGGTAACCAGACATGTATGATGTTCCTTTACTACATCATTACCCAGTATACAAAACTTGGTAAGATGACCGGTAAGGAGTTTGTTGTAAAGACAATCGTTACTACAGAGGTTATTAAGAATATTGCCGAGAAGAATAATCTTAAGATGTACGACTGTTACACCGGATTCAAGTGGATTGCAAAGGTTATCCGCGACAACGAAGGCATTGCCAAGTATATCGGTGGTGGTGAGGAGAGCTTTGGATTCTTGGCCGAGGACTTTTGCCGCGACAAGGATGCAGTTTCTGCTTGCAGCTTGATTGCTGAGGTTGCAGCATGGGCTAAGGATAATGGCAAGACTCTGTATGACCTACTAATGGATATATATGTTGAGTATGGTTTCTCAAAGGAGATTACAGTCAATGTTGTAAAGCCCGGTAAGAGTGGTGCTGATGAGATTCGTCAGATGATGGAGAACTTCCGTGCTAATCCTCTTAAGGAGATGGCTGGTGAGAAGGTAGTATGTTACAAAGACTTCAAGGCTATGAAACAGACCGATGTCAACGGCAATGTTACAGATATCGATATGCCCGAACCTTCTAACGTACTTCAGTACTTTACCGAAAGCGGTAATAAGGTATCTGTTCGTCCTTCCGGTACAGAGCCCAAGATTAAATTCTACATGGAGGCTAAGGGTGTAATGAAATGTCGTGAAGATATCGATGCTGCTATAGCTGCGGCCGATGCTCTTATAGAAAAAATGAAGGAAGCTATGGGCATCTGATAGATAGTTCCATAATATATATAAAGCAGGCACAACGTAGATGTGCCTGCTTTATTGTTAAAAAAGATGTTTTTTTTGAAAAATATTTGGAATGTAAAGTTTTAATTATTTTCTTTGCGACATGTAAATGCAAATAGATAGCATTGCATACTGTAATAATTATAAATGTCACTAATAAACCTAAAACTATTGCCTATTGAACACTTCTACTCCAACTAATTAAATAATAGACATAATGGAGAGATTGAAGTCTTTGACTGATGATGTATTGGTCACTCTATATCTGGAAGGCAATAATTATGCGTTCGATGTATTATTAGAGCGTTATAAAGAGAGGTTATATAACTATATATTTTTTATTGTACGTTCGCGTGAATTGGCAGAGGATATATTTCAGGAGACCTTTGTAAAGGCTATTGTAAATCTGCAACAAGGACGCTATCAATCCGATGGCAAATTTGCAGCATGGATAACACGTATTGCACACAATCTTGTGATAGATCAATTCCGCCAGGAACGTAATGAAAATAATATCTCTAATGACGAGAGTGATGTTGACTTGCTCAATAATGCTACATATGCCGAGGGTAACATAGAAAATATAATGGTTAATGACCAAGTGTTACTCGATATACGTGCTCTTGTAAATGAGTTGCCAGAACCTCAGCGCGAAATTTTGCATCTTAGGTATTATCAAAACAAATCATTTAAAGAAATTGCCGATCATACAGGTGTTAGCATAAATACTGCATTGGGACGTGTACGTTATGCTATAATGAACTTACGTAAAATGGTTGAGAAAAAGAAAATCATACTTGAATTGGAATGATTTTCTGTAGATGTTGTATATGAATTATTATCTTAAAGGGTGAAATATATTTGTTAATTGCAGATAAATGTATTATATAATAAGGTAGTAGTGTATGTATAATAAAAAATAGCATAAAATTTTTATCTCCATATACTATTTTCTGTTTATTGACGTTTTTATAATAGAAAACAATAAACAGAATAGCCTATGGATAAAACTTCTACTCACAATCCCGATTTTTTTGAAAATCTTTTAAGGCAAGCGCTGAAAAGCGAAGAATTCCCACAACCAAAGAATAGTTCATTGGAATTCATTAGAAACTTTGCCCGTAACATTAGAATATATAATAAGGTTGATGATGAGGCATTACAGAAAGTTATATTGAATTGATTATGTTATTCACAAATAAGAGAATGGCGACTATGATAAGTCGCCATTCTCTTATTTGTGTAAGCTATTTGTTTTATTCCTCTTTAACATTTGGTTCATCAAGACCTAAATGTTTTTTCTTGTCTACTACTTTAAGAATAAGACCTATTAATAGTGCTGCAATTCCAAGACTTGCCAACATGACAAGCGGTGCGGTATAATTGTATGATACAGCAGCCTCTTCTGGGGAAATTGTGCCATTTGCAAGACCCTCTACTATTGCGGGATTAGTGCTGTCAAGAACCTTTCCTATAAGCATTGGGAATAGCCATAAACCAATATTCTGTATCCAAAAAATAAGTGCATATGCACTACCGATAATACGGGAATCAACTAGCTTAGGTACACTTGGCCAGAGTGATGCCGGAACCAATGAGAATGATGCACCCAAAACAAGGATTGTTATATATGCAACAATGAATCCTCCTACTGCACTTCCCTTGAACATAGGTAGTATGAAGGCAAAAGTGAGGTGACATAGTATTAGCAATATAGAACCCATTACCAACATGCTGGCAGCCTTACCCTTGTAATCAACATATTTACCTAATTTGGGTGTAATGGCTACAGCCAACAGAGGGAACACTGCGAATACAGCAGAAGCACTTTGACGTTCGTAACCCATATAGCAGTATGCTATTAAGAATAGTATTGCAACTGTAGTCCATATATATTCGGCACTCTTCTTCTTCATGAAATTACTTGCAAATGAGGCACCGGCTACTACCAGCATAATAACATACTGTAGAGTTGCAACAGCATCGCTTGCCCAGAAAGAGTCGGGTGATATCTCTTTAAAGGTTAGATTGCACTGTAGCATATTCACTGCATACTTCTGGAACGGGAAGATTGCCGAATAATAAAGTACGCAAAGTAGTGCTACCAACCAGAAACCGCTACTAGTCAGAATCTGACCAAGGTCCTTAATCTGGAATGGCTCATCCTTTTCTTCAGCTTCACCAGTCTGCTCATCTAGTTTTTTATCCATAAAGAAATATACGATGAACATGATTAGTGCAATGAGTAATAGCAATACTCCAAAAGCGACAGAGCGAGATACGTCTACTTTGCCGCTCATGTTAGCTATGACTGGTGAGAATATCATACATGTGGCAACTCCCAAACGAGCAAGCGCCATCTCTGAACCCATAGCCAATGCCATTTCGCGACCTTTAAACCATTTTACAATTCCACGACTGACAGTAATACCGGCCATCTCTACTCCACATCCGAATATCATGAAACCAACAGCAGATAATTTTGCTGATGCAGGCATGCCTTTGTAGAATGGAGATATTCCCAATTCATCGAAACCTGGAATATAATTCAAATTGTTGTTGAACCAGGTCTCCAATGAACTGCCCATAAACATTTCGGTAACCGCATACCAGTTGATAACAGCACCTATCAACATAACGGCACCAGAGAGCAATGCAGTGAATCGAACTCCCATCTTGTCGAGAATTATACCGGCAAAGATTAGGAAGAATACAAATACATTAAGGAATGTTTCAGAACCTTGCATTGTACCGAAGGCTGTAGAATCCCACCCTCTGGTAGATTGCATCAGATCTTTAATAGGTGATAGAATGTCCATAAATATATATGAACAGAACATGGCCAAGGCCAATAGCATCAGTACTAACCATCGTGCTGACGCTGAATCTCGAAGTGTTTTTTTCATTATAAAATGTTTTATATTGTGTTTTAATATTATTCTTTAAGCCATTTGTCGAGCCATGCAAAGAAAGTACGCTGCCACAAGATACCATTTTGTGGTTTCAAAACCCAATGGTTCTCATCGGGGAATAACAATAATTGTGCCGGAACTCCTTTAAGACGCGCTGCATTGAAAGCCGCCATGGATTGTGAGGATAGTATACGATAATCCTTGTCGCCATGAATCAATAGTATAGGAGTATCCCATTTGTCAACAAATTTATGCGGAGAGTTTGCATACGATCTCTGTGTCTGTGCACTTTTTTCGTATGGTGCTCCTCCAAGATCCCAGTTTGTGAACCAACTCTCCTCAGTCTCGAAATACTGTTGCTCCATATTGAAGAAACCGTCATGGGCTATGAAGGCTTTGAAACGTTTGTTGTGGTTACCGGCCATCCACATTGCTGTATATCCGCCGAAACTTGCACCTACGCAGCCAAGACGATTACTGTCGACATAAGGTTCCTTGCATATATCATCAATTGCGGCAAAGAGGTCTTGCATACATTGTCCTCCATAGTCGCCGCTAATCTGTTCGTTCCACTCCATACCGAATCCCGGAAGTCCTCGGCGGTTGGGGGCAATTATAATATAGTCATTTGCTGCCATTATCTGAAAGTTCCATCGATAACTCCAGAACTGGCTTACGGGCGATTGAGGGCCACCTTCGCAAAATAGTAGTGTGGGGTACTTCTTATTGGGGTCGAAGTGTGGGGGGTATACTACCCATGAGTGCAACTGCTTTCCATCGGTTGTGGTACACCAACGTGCTTCAACCTTGCCAAAATCCAATTGGTCGTATATATGCTTGTTCTCTTGTGTAAGCTGCACTACATCGGCATTTGCTGTGGGTTCCATAGAGTATATCTCTGTAGCTGCGCTCATAGACTGGCGTTTGGTAATAAGTTTGGTTCCCAGGAGCGCTACAGATGTGTAATCATAGTTACCGTCGGTAAGCTTCTTTATGTCACCTACCAGATTTACATTATATATCATTGATGCCCCATGCCAGACGCCGGTGAAATATAGGCTGTTGCTATCATGTGCCCAACAGTAGCTGTCAACATTGCTGTCAAATGTGCTCTCTGTCAAGTATTTTTGTTCATCATTTCTCAGGTCCATAATGCACAGACGATTTTGGTCACTCTCGTATCCGTCTCGTTTCATGCTGAGCCATGCAATGTAGTTGCCGTCAGGCGAGAATGATGGTGCTGTGTCATAACCATAGTTTGAGCGTGCGTCATCTAACTTGCATAGATTGCGTGTGGTGCCATTCTCAAGGTTGAGCAGATATATGTCTGTATCGGTACTTAATGAATACTCTCGGCCTGTCTTCTTGTTACATGCATAGGCTAGTTTTTTGCTATCGTTGCTCCATGCGAGTTGTTCTGTACCACCAAATGGACGATTGGGGCAGTCGTATGATGTCCCTTCGAGTATATCCTTACTTCCGCTTATTGTATTACCGTCGAAGTTTGCTATGAATGGATGTGGTGCATCTGTTATCCATTCGTCCCAGTGCTTGTACATAAGGTCGTTGACTACAAAACCTTTCGCAAGGGGCAGGTCGGGATATATGTCTGCTGTTGTATCCTTAATCTTTACTCGTTTGATAAGTACAACTTTGCTCTCGTCGGGTGAAAAGAGGAAGCCTTCAATGTCGCAATCCTCATTTGAAATCTGTTTGCGCTCACTGCCGTCAGGGTTCATCTCCCACACTTGGCTGCTGCCGCCTTCGTTTGAAAGAAATGCAATTTTTGAACCACCTTTTATCCATGCGGCACCTATCTCGTTGGCAGCCGTTGTAGTCAACAGTGTTTGGTTTTTGCCTTCTGCATCCATTATGTGCAGTGTGTGGTGGCTCTTGTTCTGTTCCACACTGTAATAACCTACACTATATACTATGTTTTTTGAGTCGGGAGAGACTGTTACTTCGCCTATGCGTCCCATTGCCCACAGGGCTTCGGGAGTCATTCTGCGGTTCTCAATCTTGATATCCGATTTTCCTATTACGGGTGCGCTGCTGTCGCTGCATCCTGTCACAGCGGCACCTGTTGCCAATATTGCTGCCATTGTTGCTAAATATCTGTTCATTGTGTTAAAATTTAGTCGTGTGCATATATTCTTGCAAATATAATGGTTTTATGTAAACTATGCAAATTGTGACTTTTGTTACTTGACTATGCTTTTAGTTTGTATTTAATTTGTATTTAATTCCTTATTCATTAGTTTTTTGTGATATTTGCACTATATTTGCCATATTACGAGATAGTAGTGCATAATTAACTATTACTAAATAATTTTACACAATGAAGAATGATGTTTTAAAGAGGTATGGATTCTTTTTAGTCCTGCTTTTTGTGTTGCAGATCTCTTATGCGGCTTTGCCCAAGGTCTCTAAGCACTATGTTATCACCCATGTGACATCGGGACTTTCTCTCAATGACCGTGGAAAGAATTCAAACGATGCACTTATTTATGCCGACGAGTGCCCGAAAGATAATTATAATGATTTCATCTGGCAACTTCGTCAAGAGGCTGCAGGTGTCAGCTACTATCAGTTCTATAACCCCTATGATGGCAAGGCTATTGATATGGCTTTGCAATCGGCTACTAAAAAGCCTCTGCTCTGGGATCCTGATTATACAAATGTCAACCAGAGAATTGAGATCATAGAGGTGAATGGCAATGCCGGTGTATATCAGTTGAAGAGTAAGGATAACTATTACTATTTTGCTGTTTCGGGTAGTGATGTCATAATGACAAACTCTCCGACATCTCAGAATTCATATTTTACATTCACAGAGGTTGAGCCTGACGATTTGCCTATGCCTGTTATGTGGGAGGATGAGACTATATTCGGCGAGAATAAAGAACCCGGCCACGCTTCATATATACCTTATGCTTCAACAGAGTCGCTTAAGTCAGATGAGCGTTTCGACTATCCTTGGGTTACTCCCGAAAATGCGGAATTCTTGAACCTTAACGGTGTGTGGAATCTTATATTTTCGAAAGATGTTAATGATCGTCCGGGAGAGGACGATTTTTGGGGCGATAAAGTGGATGCTTCGTCTTGGGATACAATTTCAGTTCCATCTTGTCTCGAGATGAAAGGCTATGGCGTTCCTCTTTATGTAAATGTGAACTATCCTTTTTCAAATAATCCTCCGCTCATAATGATGAACAGCGGACTCGATGAATCTGTAGCATCGTATCGTCGAAACTTTACTTTGCCCGGGAATTGGAGCGACAAGCGTGTTTTTGTACACTTTGAAGGTATTTACAGTGCTGCGCTTGTGTGGGTAAACGGTCGGTATGTAGGTTATACTCAAGGTGCAAACAATAATACAGAATTTGATCTTACTGAGTATGTACGCAAGGGCGAGAACAATATATCTGTTCAGGTGTTCCGCTGGAGTGACGGCTCTTATCTTGAAGGACAGGATATGTGGCACATGAGTGGTATTCATCGCGATGTTTATCTCTTTGCTACCCCCAAGACATTTGTGCGCGACCATTATATAACAAGTAAGCTCGATGCGAAAAGCGGATACACAAGCGGTTCAATGAATGTAGAGGTTACAATGGATAATCGTGATGAGGTGGCTGCTAAAAAAACTGTTTCGGTAGCTCTCTTGGCTCCTGATGGCAACGAGGTGGCAAAGAAAAACGTTGTATTTGATTTTAAGGCCGGTGAAACAGAGAAAGTCTTGAATGTTAACTTCGATGGCTTGTCATCTCTTCTTACATGGACGGCTGAAACTCCCAATCTTTATACTGTTGTTGTAAGTCAGGCCGATGCTAATAATAATGAAGAGAGTGTGTTTGCCACAAAATACGGATTCCGCCATGTCGAGATAAAGAATTCACTTGTATATATCAATGGCGAGAAAGTGCTTTTCAAGGGAGCGAATACACAGGATACACATCCTGTGCATGGACGTTCAATTGATGTTGAGACAATGCTCACCGATGTCAAGATGATGAAGCAAGCCAATATGAACACCATTCGTAATAGTCACTATCCTCGCCAGTCAAAGATGTATTCTATGTTCGACTATTTTGGTCTCTATTGTATGGATGAGGCTGACGTTGAGTGCCATCGCAACTGGGAGGCCGGTGGCGAATACGGTGGTATTACCAATAGTGCATCGTGGACTGCTCAGTATGTAGACCGAACAGTGCGTATGGTATATCGTGGTCGTAACTTCCCATCAATAATATTCTGGAGTCTTGGTAATGAGAGCGGTGGCGGTAGCAACTTCGGGCACACATATGCTGCAGTAAGAGATATTGACAATCGTATTATACACTATGAGGGTGCAACTCGTGGCTATACTGCACACTCCGACCTCTTCTCGGTAATGTATCCAAGTATAAGCTCTTGTCAGAATGATGCCAATTACAACCGTAACTCACAGCCGTACTTTATGTGTGAGTATGCTCATGCTATGGGTAATGGTGTAGGAAATCTTAAGGAGTATTGGGATATAATTGAAAACAGCAAATATGGTATCGGTGGATGTATATGGGACTTTGTTGACCAATCAATATATGATGCACAAGATATAAAGGATGGTACATTCAAGGTTGACGGGCATAATAAATATCGTACAGGATACGATTATCCGGGTCCTCACCAGGGTAACTTTGTTAATAATGGTTTGATAAGTGCTGACCGTGCATGGAGTCCCGAGCTTACAGAGGTTAAAAAGGTTTATCAATATATCAAGTTCTCCGATTTCGATAAGTCGGCAATGACTGTGAAGATAAAGAACGATTACGACTTTGTCTCACTCGATAAGTATGAGTTGCGTTGCTCTTATATATTAAATGGTAATATTGTGCTTGAAGAGAATGTAGCTCTTCCTTATATACCTGCCGGTGGTAATATCAAGACTGTTGAATTGCCTACATTAAATGTAGAGGGTGTGGAGGATTATGAACTCTTTGTTAATATAGATGTAGTCCTTAAAAATGATGAATCATGGGCCGAGGCCGGTTATTCTATTGCAAGTGAGCAATATGTAATAAAAGAGCGTGCAGCCAATCTTGCAGCTGTAGAGGTTGCCGATGAAGCACTTAATGTCGTTAAATCTAACGGATATACAATATCTAACAGTGTTTGCAGTGTTAAGTTCTCGGCAAATGGAGAATTGACATCATGGGTAGTGAATGGAGTCGAACACATCAAGAGTGCTCCTTGCTATGAGAATTATCGTTGGGTCGAGAACGATGGTCCTACAGAAGATACATGGAGTTATGGAACTGATAATGGAATCAGCAGCAAAGCAATTGAAGATGTGACATCTGCATCAGACGGCAGCTATGTGACTGTTACAACAACGGCTACAGGAACAAAGTGTAATTGCAACTTTGTATATAAAGTATATAATAATGGTGTAATTGAACTTGATGCAAAATATACAGTACGCAACTCAAATCTTCGTCGTGTAGGTTTAGGTATGGCTTTCCCATTGGAATTCAGTGATGTCGAATTCTATGCACGTGGTCCTTGGGAAAATTATGTCGACCGTTTGACAGGTTCAAATATCGGACGATACTATTCAACTGTAGCAGATATGTACGAGCCCTATCCCAAGCCTCAGAGTATGGCAAATCGTGAAGGTCTGCGCGAACTCATACTTTTGAATCCTGAAACCAATCATGGAATAAAGGTCGAGACGGAGGGTAATGTTGCATTCTCAGTGCTGCATTATACCGATGCAACACTTAAGAACGCCGACCACTCATGGGAACTTGGTGAGCCTGAGTTCGTATATGCACACTTCGATGCTATGCAGAATGGTTTGGGTAATGGAAGCTGTGGCGGTTCCCCACTTGCAACTTTGAGTAAGTATAAGATTGCTTCATATGGGGATTATACCTATAAATTGCGCTTCTCGGTAGTAGAAAAGGTGGATACCGATATCGATGGAGTAGAAGCGGTTGCTCCTTCGTATAGCTTTACGGTTGCTAATGGCGCCCTCGTATGCAATGGCAATATTGAAGAGAATACCGAGATTACTATATACAATATGGGTGGTGTTAAGATAGCCTCGGCTGTTGCCGATTGCAATAGTAGTGAACTCGTACTAGCTATTGGAGATCTTCCACGTACCTCGTATATAGTGGTCGTTAATAATAAAAACGGTAAACAAATATATAAGGTGGTTATCTGATAATTCTATCTTGAAATTAATAGAGAGCAGGGTGCAAACTGCACCCTGCTCTCTATTAATTTTGTGTTTGATTGAACGAAGATATATGCCTTTTATTACTATCCAGGAGTCATTTTAGATAAAATGTTGAAAAAAAACCTCTTATTTTGAAAAAAGTTACGAAAAAAAGTTAATGTTTAAATAATTAATAGTATCTTTGCACCCGATTTCAGAGACAGAGGTTGCCGAAACGCTAAAAAGGGAGTAGGCTATACTTTTAACTTTTTGTTTAGTTATGAAGAAATTGGTTTACGTTGCAGTATTGGCACTTGCAATGACAGCTTGTGGCAATTCTAACACTAACAATGAGGCAGCAACAGAGTTTGTTGCAACAGACATTGTTCCAGCAGCAGCTACAGAGGTTGTTCCCGCTGCAGCTCCCGGTCCTGATGCTGGTGGTAAGGTGGCTACTGAGGTTGTACCTGCAGAGGCTGCTAAGTAATTTCCCTTTTAGAAGTTTTAGATGCCAAACGATCTCGTGGTTCGTTTAGGATGACGGGGTTGTGGCTCTATACTTCTTTATTTATTTTGAACTTAATGTGGTATAATAATTTTTTCGGTGTGCATTAATTGCACACCGAAAATTTTTATATATGATTTGTCGAGATTGTAACTCAGAAATACCCCGCATAGTGGCGCTCTTTTTTTTGTGTTTCATTAAGCTCATTTTCGGTTGAATAAATCATGAAACTGTTGGCCTTTGGGGTAATTGTGATGCTCTTCTCTTTTATAAGCTTTTCTAGGAGGTCGGGCAGTGATTCATACGATTCTATATTAAGTGCAGAATGACCCTCTTTGCGAATCAATCCAAAAGCAGCAGCGATTTCAGCCGGATATGTCGATTTGTAATGAGAAATGAAATTGTGGATATTTTTGCATGTAGCAGCAAGGTGCTTTCCTTTATTGCTTGCACTATCTGTATCGGGTACTATTTTGCCATTTGTGATTCTGGTTATAAGTTTTTCCATCTCTATGTATGGCGTATAGCCTCGTATAATCTCTTCTTTGTCTTTATATCTTATTATGTATGTAGGTGTTGTATCTACTCCGTAACGTAGTGCAGCCAATCGTTCTTTCTCGAATTGGCGTGTTACATCTCCGCTGCGCATCATCACTTTGAACTTAGCCGGTTCGTATCCTTCTGTTGCAGCTATGTCTGAAAGTATGTCGTAGTCACATGTTTGCATGGCTTCGCATGCTGTGCACTCTTGAATACGTCTTAAATATCTTTTTGCTCTGTTATGTTCTATTTTGTTTCCATTTGATTTGGTATCGTACATTCTCGCTGTTATATATGCTCTGCATTGTGGAGCCGTTGAAAGATGCTCATCGCTGAACAGATGAAAATGGTTCTTCTCAACCGGCATACCGTGTGTGGTCGATGCTTCAAGCCAATGTTCTATAATTCGACGGTTCTTGATTTCTATCTCCTCACCTCCAATTTGTAGGCGCCTATTGTTAAATGTGCGTATATTGTCAATGAGGACACTCATTGAATATTCTATCTCTACCATACCGTTGTATCTGTATTCAATAGCGCGTGTCACGGGAGAGCTACCCCAGCACCATGTGCATACAGGATCTGCAAATTCAGTTATTCTTACTTTTTCCATGTTAAAAATATTTATGATTGTTTTAATTTTGTTGCTTTCTATATTATAGTTTTTGTATGAGCAGTACTTTTGTATATGTAACAAAATGAATACTCTGAATGTTTTTATAGTTGTAATTAAATGCTGCGTTTTTTTTATCATTTTTTAGTGTTCGGAACATTATAATAATAGTTGAATCATTGTATTTTTAAGCAAAAAGCAGTATCTTTGCAAGCAATTTTGTATATAATGCCTAATGTATATGTGGTTATATGCAGGGGTTGTTAAGATAAATTTATGAAGAGAATATTCTACATATTACCGATATTGTTGATGATGTTGACATCTTGCTCTCAATTCAACAAGATAATTAAACCTACAACATCAACCGAATACAGATATGAAGCGGCGAAAGAGTATTATATTAGAGGTGACTACTCTAAAGCTGCTCCTTTGCTTGAGGGTGTCATAAGAATGTTCAAGGGTAGCAAAAAAGCTGAGGAATCTCTATTTATGCTTGGAATGTGCTACTACGAATCGCAGGATTACAGTACTGCAGCACAATACTTCAAGATGTTCTACACCAGCTACCCTCGTGGCGAGTATGCCGAACTTGCCCGTTTCTATTCTGGAAAATCACTCTATATGGGGATAGCTGAGCCGGAACTCGACCAGACTGATACTCATTTAGCTATACAGGAGATGCAACTTTTTATAGAGTATTTTCCTGCAAGCAATCTGCGTGATAAGGCGCAGGATATGATGTTCGAGATGCATGATGTGTTAGTGAAGAAAGATTTACTATCGGCACAGTTGTATTACGAGCTTGGCGACTATATGGCATATATGGGAAATAACTATCAAGCGTGTATAATAACTGCGCAGAATGCACTTAAGGATTATCCGTATACAAAATATCGTGAAGACCTCTCAATACTTGTGTTGCGCGCAAAATATAAGATGGCACAGCATAGTGTAGAGGAAAAAAAGATTGAACGTTACCGCGATGCTATAGACGAGTATTACTCATTCAAGAATGAATTTCCCGGCAGCAAACATATAGGCGAAGCCGAGGAGTATTATAAGGAGTCTGTTAAAGTGGTAAATGAATAATAAGGAATAACATAATCAAATATAAAGAGATGGACTATAAAAAGACTAATGCCCCTACAACAACAGTGACACGTAACATGGCCGATTTTGTAACAGAAACAGGCAATGTATATGAGACAGTATCAATCATAGGCAAGCGTTCCAATCAGATTGCAGCTGAGATGAAAGATGAATTGCTCAAGAAACTGAATGAGTTTTCTTCTACTACAGATAATCTTGAGGAGCAGTTCGAGAATCATGAGCAGATTGAGATCTCGCGTTATTACGAGAGACTCCCAAAGCCCACACTAATAGCTGCACAGGAGTTCATTGACGGAAAGGTATATTTCCGTGACCCCTCTAAAGAGTCTAGTGACGAAGATTAATCAATTGGATAGATAGTATAATTCTAATGCTATGAAATTTCGTCCTTATCAGTTATTCTATGTAATTTCTTTGGTGTTGCTTATTGCATCACTATTCATATCTGTTGCACAATTTATCGAGTCAAACGGTGCCACCTCGGTACTCGGCAACTTTTCGCTTGTGAACCCAGATGGTAGCAATAGTTATTCGGTATGTGCTTTGGGAGTGGTACTCTCTTTCACAGCACTTGTAGAGTTATTTGCGCTATTTGTTGCATCATTCCAAAACTTTGAGCTTCAAAAGAGATTATCAATTTTTGTAATACTTTTATTGACAGGTTACTATATTTTATTGCTTATAGTATCATTGTTGATAGTTGAAGGCTCCGAAGTGTATGTGCAACTCGCAATGCTACTTCCATTTATAGCTCTCGTGCTGAATGTGATGGCTTTTATGGCTGTACGTCGTACCGAGGCAGCAATATTGGCAAGGGCTGCAGGATTTCGTTTGAGAGACTGATGATAATATATATATAGAAAAGAACTGCAAGATAGAATTGTGTGTACCATAACGAATTGGGCACACAATTTTTTTGTATTAAGTAGTTTGAATTTCTAAATAGAATTATAATAACCAGATAAAAACTGTTGTTCGGATTTATTCAAGATTTAACAAGGTCCGTTTTTTATAGGAAACTAATGTATGTGGTTGATAAAAAAATACCACACATTCGGAAATAGATGTAGCTTTTTTGTAACTTTGCGAAAATTTTGCGCAGCAACAGCGTTGTTATCTTGTGGCGGAATATGATCTATTATTAATACAATATATCCTGTTATCTGAAGATTGTAAATTAATTACATAAATATTACTATGAAGGCAAAGAATATTGTCGATTTTCATCCAAAGTTCTTCGATGCAATGAAGAACTATTCACGTGAGAAGTTTTCTGCCGACTTGATGGCCGGTATTATTGTTGGAGTTGTTGCAATACCTTTGGCTATTGCATTTGGTATTGCCAGCGGAGTAGGTCCTACAGAAGGTCTGGTGACAGCTATTATGGCTGGATTCCTTATCTCGGTATTCGGTGGTTCAAAGGTGCAGATTGGTGGCCCTACGGGTGCCTTTATCATCATTGTCTATGGTGTAGTGCAGCAGTATGGACTAAGTGGTCTTGCTATTGCAACCATAATGGCCGGAATTATTCTTGTTATTATGGGACTTTGTCGCATGGGTAGTATAATAAAATTCATGCCTTATCCTATTATAATAGGTTTTACCGGAGGTATTGCTATTACAATCTTTTCTACACAGATAAACGATCTTATGGGGCTTGGAATAAGTGATGTTCCTGCCAACTTTATAGAGAAGTGGGTCTGTTATATAGAGAATATCAGTAGTATTGACCTTTGGAGTACTGTCATGGGATTATTGAGTATATTACTCATTGCTATGACTCCTAAATTTTCGAAGAAGATTCCCGGCTCATTGCTTGCAATTATTGTAATGACTGTAGCTGCATGGTTGTTACGCGAGTTTGCTGGTGTCACATCTATCAAGACTATTGGCGATTTGTACGAGTTACCATCTGGATTCCCTGCTTTCCGTCTGCCCCAGTTTGATTTGGAAACAGGTAGTTTCTTCTCGACAGTACAGGCGCTTGCACCAGTCGCATTTACAATTGCCATGCTTGGTGCGATAGAGTCGCTTTTGTCGGCTATGGTGGCAGATGGTGTCATAGGTGACCGTCATAACTCGAATACTGAACTTGTAGGGCAGGGAATTGCAAATATCGTTGTACCATTCTTTGGAGGAATACCTGCAACAGGTGCCATTGCTCGTACTATGGCAAACATAAACAATGGTGGAAGAACTCCTGTTGCCGGTGTGATACATACTTTAGTCCTATTGGCTGTATTGTTGTGTCTTGGAAGCCTTGTTGAGCTTATACCAATGCCGTGTCTTGCCGGTGTGCTTATTATGGTTGCATATAATATGAGTGGATGGAGAACCATACTCTCAATGTATCGCAGTTCTATGTCCGGTACTACAGTACTCTTTGTGACACTGTTACTGACTGTCTTCTTTGATCTAACCTTGGCTATTGAAGTAGGTCTAGTAATGGCTGTGGTAATTGTGATGAAACGAGTGATGGAGAGTGCTAATATTTCAGTTGTTCGCGATCAACTTGATGTACATAACGATGGTGAGCATGATGAGACTCTTACTATACCTGCTGGTACTGAGGTGTTCGAGATAGAAGGTCCATTCTTCTTCGGTGTTGCTAATAAGTTTGATGAGCTTATGCGCAATAGAGATGCAATGCCTATTCGTATTCTGCGTATGCGTAGAGTATCATTCATAGATTCTACTGGCTTGCATAATCTTGAAATTTTTATAAGATCATCACATAGCGAAGGAAGGACCATTATTCTTTCCGGTGTGCACGAGAATGTGGAAAAGTCATTGCGTAAGGGAGGGATCGTGAAACTAGTAGGCAGGGATAATGTCTTTTCGGATATCCATGATGCTTTAGAAAGAGCTGCTACACTTTCCGAACAACTTGGAGTAAGTGAGTAGTGTTGCTTTAATAATATAATGAGAGAAAAATTGTGGATAAAAGTGTCCAGAACTCCGGAAGTTATATAAAAACGGAGTTCAGGACACTCAATTGTAATCCCCAATATTATAGATACAGACTTTAAAGAGTATTTCATTCGTAGAGTTACTATATATTTTCAAGCAATTTGTTCTCTGTTTCAATGCAAAAAGATGTAAAGAACACATACGATGTTTTTATTTATATACAAGGTACATATTCACAAGAGATTCGTATTGTATAAAGAATATCATTCGAAGTTTAATTATTTGATAAATTATATATAAATGAGAAAATTTATAATAATATTGCTGTCGCTCTTATGCCTATTGGGACTGACTCTTATCTTGTCTGTTACAGTTTTCAGGGAAGATTTGAAAGAATGGGTAATTAAACAGAAGATGGAGAAATATGAACAAGTCAGGTCTTATTATGTTTCGGAAATACCTGTTGAGCCGGAAAATTTTGCAGAAGATTTTAAGAGCATTCATCAACATGTATTGAAAGAGTGTTCACTATATGAGCAGAAAGGAGTTAATATGGATTCTCTTTATTCCACATTAGCCAAACGCATAGGAAATGAAGTCAAAACGAAATCTGATTATGGGTTGTTGGTCTGTGAATATATTGCAGCATTGAATATTGGTCATGCAAATGCTCTGTTGGATGTATATTGGGCAATGTACTCTCCAACCATTGTTGAAGGGAGATTATTCATTGACGAGCCCAATGGATATATGATAAACTATGGCTTTCGCGACAAAGATGAAATTATAGCAATCAATAACACTCCCATAGACCAATATGTAAATAGTCGCAAAAAGTACGTTCACGCATCTACGGAAGATGCTCGAATACATCTTGCTCGTCGTTGGGCATTACGTTCGCATACCGATTCTCTAATAGTTTGCGATGTTATTAGAGATAATGATACTTTAAGGCTTGATTTGCCACTAACAACAGCTTCTCCATCAGGAAATAATGAAGAACTGATTGTTAAAAGCAAAATACTTAATGATAGTGTGGGCTACATAAGTATAGAATCTATGATGGGTAATGTTGTGGAAGAGTTCAAAAAAGCCTACCAACAGATATGCGAACTTCCACATTTGATTGTTGATATTCGTAATAACGGTGGTGGGCATAGTAATAATGGGCGATTAATAGCCGAATATCTACTCCCTAATCCTCAACGGCATTGTATTGGTGCTGATATTATTCCACAGCCTAACGCATATACAGGTAAACTGTTTTTGTTGATAAGCAATTTCACGTTCTCCGCTGCTGAAAGTTTTGCTATTGATATTAAAGAGGGCGGCAATGCAATTCTTGTAGGAGAAGTGACTGCCGGTGATACTGGTAATGGCCCCGATTTCTTTATGTCAAAATATGGAATATATTTCAGAGTTCCTACGCGAGAACCTAGTGTCTCACCGCAAGGTTTTCCATTGGAAGGTGTAGGAATAGAACCTCACCACAAAGTGGAACAGAGTGTAGAAGATTTCTTTGATAATAAAGATACGGTTATTGAATATGTGCTAAATGAACTTATAGATAACAAATAAAGATAATAAATATAGCAATAAGTCCAATACAATGATGATATTGTGATATCTCTTTTTTAATTTATCAGTTTGGCATAAATCAGCATCCGACAAGTGAGATAGATGACTGACTAATTTAAATAACAAAAGAACAGCATAAATAATAGTCTCTAACCAGGTTATCTATTATTCATGCTGTCCTTAAATTTTCCGGAGGCTTATTATCTTAGAGAGATAGAATTTTGACATGTGACATTCTTTTTCACTTATACATTCTCCTTTCTATACCTATTCTTTTTGTCATATAATACTATTTCCAATCCTCTTCTTCCAATTGGAAAATATCATCGACTCTCTTTTCAAATACAGATGATATTTTAAGGGCAAGCACTGTAGAAGGAACATACTTTCCCTGTTCTATAGCATTTATTGTCTGGCGGCTTACCTGTACCAGCTGAGCCAACTGTTGTTGTGTCATTCGTTTAATGGCTCGTTCTACTCGGATATTGTTTATCATTATTGTCTGCTTTTTCGAAGTTCTTATGCTACATTGTCTTTTCTAAACATATACAATGCAAATTTATATTTAATTATAAATAGTAGAAGAACGCAAAACATATATATTGTCATAAATGTGAGATATGGCACTCCGAATATCAGAAGTGTTGCAGCTATAAGCACCATACTACTTACCATGATTGACCATACAAGAGAGTTCATTCTGATGTTGGCTATACATTCGTCTTCCTCTTTTTCACGTGAAAAACCAATAAACAGCATAGATAGTGTTGTTGTAATAATAAGTATTTCATCGGTCCAGCTGTCGTTATAGGTGGTAGATAGAACTTCCGTTTCGGTTATTCCATCGAATAATGCAATCGCAGAAGAACCTCCTATGTTAATAACTGCATCATTTCCAAATAGGTAATATATACCAAGAATCAATGAAGGTACAAACAGAAACCATCCAATCTTGCTGAATACCGTAGGTAATAGATAATTTGTTTTCATAATGATAAGTATTTATAAGTTTTCTGCAAATGTAATGCATACTTTACATATAGACAAGTAAAATTGATAAAAAGTTTTGTGTACCTGACATTAATATCTATAAACAAAACAGCTGTATCAAATATTTGTATGATACAGCTGTTTTTGTTATACTTGTATAAGTAGATGTTACATAAGCAGATACTTCAGAATTGTATCCCAATCCGGGAATTTATCGGAACCTAATTGTATCCATTCTCCACTGAACTCACTTGCTCCATTCTTGCTGCTGTCATCAATAAGATAATCACCTTGGCATAACTCTTTATGGTGTGTTATAATTACTCTTTTATGGAATATTCCATTAAGATATCTCTTCACCCACTCTATTTTGTCGCTTGCAGCAGTAGGATTATTCCATGGAGATGTTGTAAGTATATACACGTCATAGTGTTTTGCAAGGAGCTGTGCAGCTTCAATAGCTCCAGGTATAGGTTTCATCAGAGAAAATATACCCGGTACTTCATCAATGCGTCCTTTGTATTCTTCCTGTGTCTCACTGCTAACTCTTTCTACTCCCGATTTAAAGTCAACAAGAACACCGTCCATGTCAAAATATATCCTCTTCTTATTCATGGTATTTGGATGTTTAGTGTTTTATATGGTTGTTTGGTTTATCAAGTAGCTGCATAGTAATATTATAAATATACATCTACTGCTACAAATATAACAAATGAGTTGTGATAACAAAAATCTTATGATATTTTTTATTTATTATTCAGTCAATATGTCGATAAAAACCTTTATTCTGGCCAGTTTCTCTCTGAAATAGACTCTATATCCTTTTTTAATATTCATATCATCTGCGTTATATCCTATAGCCTTTAGTTTGTAATGGTCGGCGATGAACAGTGCCCGTTCATTATGAAATTTCTGTGATACGATTGTGAATTCATCCAATTTGAATCTTCTTTTCACCTCTTTTATACTTTTAATTGTATTCTTCCCTTTTGTATCTTTTATTATATCCTTCTTGGGAATACCACGTTTTACAAGAGCCTCGTGCATCTTTTTTGTTTCGTCGTAGTTCTTACTGCTGTCTCCGCTGACAATAATCCTTTTTATTTTTCCATTCTTGTATAACTCGGCTGTTGCGTTCATGCGGTTATTGAAATATGGATTACCGCTTTTTGTGTTTTTGCTGTACGGGGTAGTGCCGAGCACTACACAGGTTTCGTTGAATGGAATATCGTCTATATTGTCATATATACGTCCGGAACTCTTGTTGCTTATCGCGATATCGCATGCCAATGTCAATGAGAAGATGGCAATAGGGGTCAATGCTATGAGGCCTATTATGCGAGCAAAGGCTCTTGTTATATTATTCTTTTTATTTTTTCTTCTCTTTGTTGTCATATTCAACATTATTTATCAGTTTCATAAGACGTAGTATCTCTTTCTGCCGTTTAAGCATATACTTTGACGGTTTTGCAGAACTGTATCTTCTAGGATTTGGGAGTGTGGCTGCTATCAGAGCGCACTCTTTGCGTGTCAGTTCTGATGGTTCCTTTTTAAAATGGTGTTGTGCCACAGCTGCAGCACCGTAAATTCCATTTCCCATTTCTATACAATTGAGATATACCTCCATGATTCTCTCTTTTCCCCAGAAGAACTCTATGAGTATGGTAAAGTAGGCTTCCAGTCCTTTGCGGAGCCATGAACGTCCATGCCACAAAAAGACATTCTTTGCTGTTTGCTGGCTTATTGTACTGGCACCACGCAGTTTCTTACCTTTTTTAGCATCTTCATGTGCTGTTTTTATGGCCTTGAAATCAAATCCATTGTGTGAGGTGAAGAGATTATCCTCTGACGATATCACCGCAAGTGGTAGGTCATTCGTGATTTCTTCAAGTGGTGTCCATTTGTAGTGAATTGGAGCATCGTTATTTATGGCACGTGAAAGCATCAATGGAGTAATCGGAACAGGTACAAAACGGTATAGCAATGTTATTGCAACAGTGAAGGCAATAAACAGAATGATAGACTTAGATGTAAATCGTAATATAGTTCTCATGGTATAATAATAAAGGTAGAAATGTCTTTTACTCCAATAGTCAATGGACATTTCTACCTACTGATATCCTTTTTTCCTATCTGTTTACTTTGATGTGTGCGATAGGTATAACCCTACATTGATATACATTCTTCGAGCCTGAAATTTTGTGCTTGGCTCGACATATATAATGTTACATAGCGTCTCTGTGTCGAGAGTACGGTCTATTATATTCTCTATATCGAACATGCCATAAAGGATATGGTCTTGATCATCTGGGGTTATCACGTAAAATGGAGTCCTACTGCTTTTCCCATCTCCATATGTAGTAATCATATTTAAGATTGATAAATACTTTCTGACATATGATGAAACCTCGTTTTCCGGTTCTCCTAAGGCTTCGGATGTACGCCATGCATAGAAGAGTGCATTCAGGCTTACCGGATTATATTCCAATATCTTTTTTGCTACAGAATATGCCTTATGATTATCACCCATAGCTATATGGTTCTTCAAATCATTTTCATTCTCATCGCTAGCCCCTTTGTAGTTCGATGTGAAAACCTGTCCATAATAGACGAGTGCAATGTCGTCGAGCCTTATTAGGGGATCGTCGGTTAGGTATATGTTGAGAATGTCGTTGTAATATCCACTCTCGTTTTCAACGGTCTCCTTTATGAGACCTAGGTCAAGTTTCTGTTGAGATTTTATAGCAGTAAATGCCATAATAAGTATTATAGAGGTCAGCAGGAGTCTTCTCATAAAAATTCTTATTTGGTTTTAAACTTAATTATTACACCATTGTTTCCGGGTAGTGTCAGCTCTATAAGTTTATCGGGTGTAAAATAGGTCTCGAAACTCTTTCCGCTCAACAACTCAGTTGCTTTAACCTTCTCTCTGTTGCCAAATATACCATAATAGGCAAAGGCCTCTTGTGGTATACATACTTTGCATTGGCGCTCACTATCGCTAAAGTTGGTTACAATAAGCAGCAACTCTTCGTCTGTTCCGCGTAAGAAACTATAGATACGGTTTTTGTCATAGTATTCGTTGTCGGGAGCGGCATATTGAAGGTCGTAGAAACGTCCGCTTTTGAGTGATTCTTCGCTATTGCATAGATTGAGTAGTCTACGGTGATATTCTTGCAGATGCTTCTCCTCTTCGGTAAGCTTTTCATCGTTATATTTACCGCCGTTGTTCCATCTTCTGAGTGTATCTACGCTCCAATAGTCGAAAATTGTAGTACGTCCGTCTTTTCCGCTGTATCCCTCTTTATCCATACCTCTCTCTCCAAGCTCTTCTCCTGCATAGAGCATGAATGGTTGATTACCTATGGTTGTCGATACAATAAGTGCCGAGAGTGCGCGTGTGGCATTTGTTGCAAAGAAGTCGGATGCAATACGCTGCTCATCGTGGTTTTCCAAGAATGTAAGCATGTGCTCACGTATGTCTGATGTCTGTTGTAATGTGTAAGTAATGCTCTCTGCCGATGTACATCCGCACATTACAGAACGAAGAGTATCGTATAGTCCCACTTTGTCGTATAGATAATCGAAGTGTCCCTCGTATATGAAACTACGATAAATATGAGGTTGGTATATCTCACCAATGAATACTATATCAGGGTACTCTTCTTTGATTTTGGCAACAGCCCATGACCAAAACTCTACCGGGGTCATCTCTACCATGTCGCAACGGAATCCGTCTATACCTTGTGATGCCCAATATCTGAGTATCTTCAGCATCTTTACCCAAGTGTCCGGTATGGGCCAGAAATTACGGTTACCGGTACGGTAGTCAATTCCGTAATTCAATTTTACCGTGTCGTACCAGTCGTTGCGCGATGGCGCTCCGAAACAGTCGTTTCCTGTAGCACGTAGTGGGTTCTCGTCGTATGGCTCGGCTGCACAATCCTTGGCGTCTATGTTGCATCCAAAGGATTGGTCGCCAAGATAATAGAAGTTGTTGTGTCCCATGTAGAAAACGCTATTATCGTCGTTCTGTCCAAAATCAAATGTACCGGCAGGGCGATTGTCACTCTTGTAGTGTCGTGCGACATGGTTGGGGATAAAGTCCATAATGACTTTAAGTCCACATTTGTGGGTGCGTTCAATGAGTGCCGAGAACTCTTCACGACGTTTCTCTACATTTGTAGCCAAGTCGGGGTCAACATCGTAATAATCCTTTATCGCATATGGCGATCCTGCCTCTCCTTTTACTGTTGCAGGATGGCTGTTCTCAATACCATATTTTGTATAGTCTGTGCGTGTTGTGTGTTCCAATATACCTGTATACCATACATGCGTAACACCCAGATTCTTAATTGCCTTAAGTGCTTTTGATGTTATATCATTGAATTTACCACAACCGTTTTGTTCTATTGTTCCACCTTCAATACAATTTGAAACACTGTTTCCAAACAGTCGTGGAAGCATCTGATAAATGATAACTCTATTTTTCATAATTATATAATGCAGATAGCTTGTTCTTAAAGTGATGCTGAAATTTTCTTTATCATGCCCTCAAGTACATTACCAGGACCGCATTCTATGAACTCAGTGGCTCCATCCTTGTACATGTTCTTTATGGTGGCAGTCCAACGTACCGGTGAGGTCAGTTGGGCGATAAGATTTGCTCTAATCTCGTTTGGCTCGTTGTGTGGTAACGCATCGACATTCTGATATACAGGACATAATGGAGTGCTGATGCTTGTTTCCAATATTGCAGCTTCAAGTTCCTCTTTTGCCGGTTGCATTAGTGGAGAATGGAAAGCGCCACTTACGCTTAATGGAATGACTCTTTTTGCTCCTGCTGCTTTAAGTGCCTCTGATGCAGCAGATATACCCTCTATGGTACCAGATATTGCAATCTGTCCGGGGCAGTTATAGTTGGCTGCAACTACAAGATTTCCTTTGGCTGTTATCTCCTTACAAATCTGTTCTACTGTCTCATCGGGCAGTGCAATTACTGCAGCCATAGTAGATTTTTGCGTCTCGCATGCTTTTTGCATCGCAAGTGCACGCTTATATACCAATTTAAGACCGTCTTCGAATGTGAGAGCTCCGGCTGCTGTTAGTGCTGAAAGTTCGCCAAGTGAGTGTCCGGCAACCATTTCTGGTTTATATGCATCACCAAGTGCCAATGCTGACACAACGGAATGAATGAATACAGCGGGTTGAGTAACTCTTGTTTGCTTTAACTCTTCGGCTGTTCCACCGAACATGATTTCTGTAATGGAGAAACCTAATATATCGTTAGCTTTATCGAAATATTCTTTTGCTGTTTGGTTATTCTCGTATAGTTCTTTACCCATTCCGCTGAATTGCGAACCTTGACCGGGAAAAACAAATGCTTTCATACTCTTTTTCTTTGTTTATAAATACTTTCAAACTACAAAGATACGTTTTTTTTAGATGCAAATCTCAGTTTTTGCTGTTTAAAGTGCCTTTTTAAGAAAAAATAGCATTGTTTTTATTGATATTATACCAAAATGATTTTCAAATCCCCTTTTTGTGAATAAAAAAGAGATATATCGGTATTCTATAAAGTGTTCGATTATTGACGACGGAATTCAGCACATATGATGGCTGTTGCCATTGATACATTGAGCGATTCCGATGTGGGGCGTCCGATAGGGTAGTTAGGGATAAAAAGACGCTCGCTTATATGTTTGGCACATTCGTTTCCTATTCCGTTGCCTTCGTTTCCCATTACTATTATGCCATGTTTCTCCAATCTCTTTTCGTACATGTTCTCTCCGTCTAGGAATGTTCCATATATAGGAATTTTGTCTTTGAGCTCTTCAAGTAGCTGAGGCAGTGATGTATAATGAAGGTGTATGCGTCCTATTGCTCCCATTGTTGCTTGCACTGCTTTTGGATTGTATATGTCGGCTGTACCTTGTGAACAAAAGATGTGCTCTATGCCAAACCAATCGGCAATGCGTACTATAGTGCCTAGATTTCCAGGGTCTTGAATATCGTCAAGTGCCAGACATAGTTCAGTGCCTGCTATTGTGGGGTCTATCTTTTCATTACGTTGATGGAAGATACCTATTACGCCTTGAGGTGAACGTAGGAAACTTGCACGTTCAATCTCTTCTCTTTTTGCCTTTATTATTTCAATTTCTTTTGGCAGTGTGTGCGAAGCAAGCCATTCGCTTGTTGCTATAATATACTTGCATCGTATATCCGAGTTCAACAAATCGCCGACACTTTTGCCTCCTTCGGCTATAAATAGGCCGCACTCTTTGCGGACCTTCTTTTGGTCGAGCGAACGAATGAGTTTTAATATGGACTTGCTTATCATTTTTTTTATATGTTTAGACTTAGAATCGTTTAATTTCCTAAATAATCCTTGCTCTTATAGAAACTGTTTACTTTGCGTTTTCCTATTCATAGATGCCAGTCTCATTTTTGTTGTTACATGGTTGGTTATCGTAACTCGAAAAACAAATAAGCATCTTCTCTTTGCTTTATTTAGAAACTTGTTTATATAAATTTAAACCGCTTCTTAAAAGTGTTGCAAAGCTACCTTATTTCTTCGAGGATTTTTGTATATTTGCAAAATTTTTTTTGTAAAGTGGGGATTTTATAATTGTCCAGCAGGTTATGTCCTTTAAAAAACTGATATATATATTTGTCGTCACGTTGTTGATGCTCTCATGCTCGTCTACAAAATTCGTAGGCGATGATGAGTATCTGCTCAATAACGTAGATATAGTATCTCAGCACGATGTGAGCCTTGCTGTAAAAGCGCAATCGTATATACGTCAACACCCCAATTCCAAATGGTTCAGTCTGCTTAAAGTTCCCTTGTATACCTATTCGTTGTCGGGTCGTGACACTACAAAATGGAATAATCGCCTTCTACGTAAAATAGGCGAGGCTCCTGTCATATACAGCCGCCAGCAGGCAGAAATGACAAGAAACAATATTGAGAACATGATGCGTAATGATGGCTATCTGCATGCTACTGTTGACTTAGAGGAGAGGGTGATAGATAAGAAACGCAAGAATGTTGTATTTTATCTGCATGAACGTGAACGATATACGGTCTCGGCTTTCTCTATGGAGAGCGAAGATCTCGAAATTGCAAACCTTATTCTTTCCGACTCGGCCTCTTCTTTGTTGCACCCGGATATGCCGTTCTGTGTAGATAATCTCGAGGCTGAACGGAGGCGTATAACCTCTTTGCTTAAAGATAAAGGATACTATAAGTTTACTAAGGATTACATAACATTTGTTGCAGATACAGCCTATCATTCTACTAAGGTGGATCTTAAGATGATTATATCTAAACCTATAGATGGAACATCGCACAAATGTTATACTATAAACAGCGTGAATTATGTATCTGGTGCAGGAATGCGTGTGGATGCAAATAGCTTGCAAGGGTGCGATACATTGGTGTGGGATGAATACAAGTTCTTATATAATGATGAGTTATTCCTTCGTCCCCGAACAATGGTAGACAAGACCTATCTTGAACCCGGTATGATATTTTCTCAGAATAGGGTAGACAGGACATATAACTCTTTTGCTCAGTTACCGGCAGTACGATATACTTCGTTGCGCATGGTAGAGCATCCCGATAGCTCGTTGCTCGATTTCTATGTGATGCTTGAACGTAGCAAACCACGTTCTGTAACCTTTGAACTAGAGGGTACAAATACCGCCGGAGATTTAGGAGCTGCTGCATCGGTTACATTCTCGGATAAGAATCTGTTTCGTGGATCCGAAATGCTCTCTTTGCGGCTATTCGGAGCTTACGAGGCTATATCGGAATTGAGCGGTTATTCTCGTGACAGTTATTATGAGTATGGTGCAGAACTTAGTTTGCGTCTTTTCGGTGGAATATTCTCGTCGTTGGTTCCGGCTCATGACAGACTATTGAAGTCTTCTACTATTTTCTCGTTGAAATTTAATTCTCAGGAACGTCCCGAGTTCGATAGGCAAGTGCTTTCGGGTGCATGGAGTTATCAATGGAGCAATTCGCACAAGTCATCACATTCGCTCGATGTGTTGGATATTAACTATATCTATGTGCCTTGGATTTCCGATACATTCAAGAAAGAGTATCTCGATAGTATATCTAATAGGAACTCTATTCTTAAATATAACTATGAGAACCTCCTAATAACAAAATTGGGATACTCGTATAGTTATAATAACTCTCGTTCAAATGACAGAAATAAACGTGCCGCTTTTGCATTTCGTGCCAATGTGGAGTGCTCCGGTAACTTGTTACGTGGTATGAATTCGCTTTTTGGTGGTCATAAGAATAGTGACGGACAATACACCTTCATGGATATAGCATATGCCCAATATGTTAAGGGAGATATAGATTTTACGACATATGTTAATATTGATGAACGTAACTCCCTAGTGCTTCATCTTGGATTGGGAGTAGCCTATCCCTATGGAAACTCATCGGTGCTTCCTTTCGAAAAACGTTACTTTGCGGGCGGTGCAAATGGTATGCGTGGATGGACTGTACGTGGGCTTGGTCCCGGTAGTTATAAAGGAGAAGATAGGAGTATAGATTTCATAAACCAGTCGGGTGACCTGAAATTCGATTGGAATATAGAACTACGCTCTCATCTATTCTGGAAACTACATTCGGCTCTTTTTGTTGATGCCGGTAATATTTGGACTATACGCAGTTATAAAGAGCAACCCGGAGGACAATTTGATATTAAGGGATTCCATAAGGATATTGCACTTTCTTATGGAATGGGATTGAGGTTTGAACTCGATCTCTTTGTTTTCCGTCTTGATGCAGGTATGAAAGCCGTTAATCCTGCTTATCGCGGAAAAGAGAGGTATCCTGTGTTGAATCCCGATTTTGGAAGGGATTTTGCACTACATTTTGCAATAGGATATCCTTTCTGATTTTACAATTGTATAAAAGAATAAAAAAGAAAAAAATATATGAAGATTCGTTTTATGAGTATTGGTAGCGGAAGCTGCGGCAACTGTTACTATTTGGGGGTTGATGATTATGGAATACTTATAGATGCCGGTATTCCATCAAAGACTATTAGGGCTGCATTGAAAAAAGAGGGTGTGCCTTTTGAGAGCATCTGTGCTGTGTTTGTTACTCACGACCATGCCGACCATATAAAATCTCTTGGTGTAATATCTTCAAAGGCAAATATACCCATTTATGCCACAAAAGATGTACATCGCGGTATTAATAACAATTATTGTATGAGTAAACCTATAGACCCGATGCATGTTCGCTATGTCGAAAAAGGAGTACAGACCGTATTTCGTTCCTTTGTCGTTACTCCGTTTGAGGTACCTCACGATGGAACCGACAATGTCGGATATTTTATAGAGATAGGTGATGCGAAATTTTGTATAGCTACAGACTTGGGATTTATCAGCGATACTGCTTCCTATTACATTGAGCAGGCCAATCATTTGGTAATAGAGGCGAACTACGAAGAACAGATGCTTCTTATGGGACGTTATCCGCAATTCTTGAAAGATAGGGTTGCCGGAATGACAGGTCATCTTAGTAACCAGACAACAGCAAAGTATCTGGCCAAGAACTTCAATCTGCATCTGAAGAATATATGGTTGTGTCATCTTAGTGAGGAGAATAATCATCCGGAATTGGCATATAAGACTGTTGAGATGGAGTTTGCATCGTATGGAATAATAATTGGCAAGGATGTCAAACTGAATGTCTTGAAACGAGCAACACCATCGCCAATGTACAACCTTGAATAATATTGCCCTATTTGCAGGAATAAAGTAGTTTATTATCTTTGCCTTTAGGTAAAAAGTGGAATTAATAGAAATAAATATATAAAGATGAATTTTGTACAAGAATTGAAATGGCGTGGTATGATTCAGGATATGACGCCAGGTACTGAAGAACAACTTCAGAAAGAGATGACAACGATATATTTGGGAATAGACCCAACTGCCGATTCGTTGCATATCGGTCACCTTGTAGGTGTTATGATGTTGCGTCACTTTCAGCGTTCGGGTCATAAACCCATTGCCCTTATCGGTGGTGCAACAGGAATGATAGGCGATCCTTCGGGAAAGTCAAAGGAGCGTGTGCTCATTGACGAAGAGAGGTTACGTCATAATCAGGAGGCCTTAAAAAAGCAGTTGGCACGATTCCTTGATTTCGAAAGTGATGCTCCCAATGCTGCTATTTTGGTAAATAACTACGACTGGATGAAGGAATTTTCTTTCCTTGATTTCATTCGTAACGTGGGTAAGATGATAACTGTAAACTATATGATGTCAAAAGACTCGGTGAAGCGTCGTCTTTCCGGTGAAGCCGGTACCGATGGAATGTCATTTACAGAGTTTACATATCAGCTTCTGCAGGGTTATGATTATGTTCATCTTAATGAATCGCATGGCTGTAAACTACAGCTTGGAGGTGCCGATCAATGGGGTAATATCACTACCGGTACCGAGATGATTCGTAAGATGTCCGGTAATGAGGTATTTGCATTGACATGTCCGCTTATAACAAAAGCAGATGGAAAGAAGTTTGGAAAGACAGAACAAGGTAACATATGGCTTGATAAGCGTTATACTACACCATATCGTTTCTATCAGTTCTGGCTTAATGTCAGCGATGCTGATGCCGATAAATATATAAAGATTTTTACTTCACTTGATAAGGAGGAGATTGACTCCCTTATTGCACAGCATGCCGAGGCTCCTCACTTGCGTATCTTGCAGAAACGTCTTGCACAAGAGGTAACGGTTATGGTACATGGTGAGGATGAGTATAGCAAAGCAGTGGATGCTTCCAACATCCTTTTTGGAAATTCTACATCAGATGCTTTGCGTTCGCTCGACGAGGATACTCTTCTTGCTGTTTTTGACGGAGTGCCCCGTTTCGAGGTTGAGCGTAGTGTTATAGAGCAAGGGGTAAAAGCTGTAGAGCTTACGACCGACCATGCAGCTGTCTTTCCCTCAAAAGGTGAAATGCGTAAATTGGTCCAAGGTGGTGGAGTATCTGTAAACAAAGAGAAACTTGCAGCTTTCGACCAGACTATAACTACAGAGAATCTTCTTAACGATAAATACATTCTTGTTCAGAAAGGAAAGAAGAACTATTATCTATTAATAGTAAAATAATATAGTTATATATCTAAAAATAGCGCAGAGTAGAGATACTTGCGCTATTTTTAGATAATTATTTTTTTTGCTTATAGTTGTAAAAAAGAAGATTAAATTTTGTATTTGAATAAAAAATGCGTACCTTTGCAACGCATTTGAGAGAGGTGCGCGATGCGCTGTTAGCTCAGTTGGTAGAGCAATTGACTCTTAATCAATGGGTCCAGGGTTCGAGTCCCTGACGGCGTACAATGAGACAATCATTTTTTTGATTGTCTCGTTTTTTTATACTTATAGGAGGGGTAAAGTGTGGCTCACTAGAAAAAGAGGGTCGGTAGAAAAAGGTACTAACTGGCAATTTTGGCTCAGTTGTATTCGGGTTACGTGGACAAGAAGTAGGATGAAACTATTGCAATAAGTTGAATATGATGCCTTAATAAAGGTTATCATTGATGTGCTATAGTATATTTTATTCTAATTTACCTATTAATGGTTATACTACACACGCGATAAGTAACATAAATGCAAAGAGAAATAGGTTTATGGCTGTTCTACCCAATAAAGGATTTAATGCTGCACCTTGACTGCATATGACTTTACGCCACGTTGCTACATGCAATATAAGGAAAATAGATGGAATAAGAAGTGTCCATAGTGGTAACTTTATCCATAGCGGAGTCATAATTATCATTGCAAATGTACCCGATATGAGATATACAAATCCCATTACTTTACGTCCGAAAAGTACAACTGTTGTATGTTTTCCTACCGCCTTATCATCTTCCATGTCCCGATAGTTGTTTACTATAAGGACATTTGCAGCCAATAACCCTATTGCAACAGAAGTAGTAAGCAATATAGGTAGTTCGTTCCACTCTCCTGTTTGCAGATAGCATGTGAATGTGACGGGTATTATCCCAAAGAAAACTACTACCGTAACATCTCCAAGTCCATGATGTGATAAAGGGTATATTCCGGTGCTATATGCAAGTGCAAATATGAGTATGGCACAACCTACGGCTATGAGCCAAATATCTCCATATAGAAGCAAAGAACAGCCTATTAGTGCTGCAATACCCAGCATAATAAATGTAGCATGTTTCATGTCCTCGGGTGTGATATCTCCTTCTGTTACGCCACGTCGGAATCCTTCGCGTCCTTTCTTGTCTATTCCGTTTTTGAAGTCGTAATATTCGTTAGCGAAATTTGAGGCAATCTGTGCAGATATTGCAAACATAAGGCATAGCAATGCCGGAATAGGGGAAAAACTATCCTGCCATATGGCACATCCACATCCTGCCAATACTCCGGCTATGCTTACAGGAAGTGTGCGCAGGCGCATTGCCTCTATCCATTCTCTTGCCATATTCTTTTATTTTATTCCTATATACATGCGGCATATGCCAAATGTAAAGGCTTTATGTATAACTTCTCCAAAACCCGCTTTTTGCATCATTGGTATGAACTTGTCGGGCGTCGGAAAGTGTAGTACTGAAGCCGGCAGATACTCATATGCTCCGCGATTGCCCGATACAATTCCGCCTATTGCCGGGAGTATATTCAGGAAGTATAGCTTATAGCACCAGCGTATAATAGGATTGGATGGAACAGATAGTTCCAGAATAACCAATCTTCCACCTGGTTTCAGTACACGGCACATCTCCTTAAGTCCCAACTCTAGATGTTCGAAGTTGCGCACACCAAATCCTACCGATATACGGTCGAATGTGTTGTCTGCATATGACAAGCATTCACTGTCGCCATATTCCAAAATTGCCTGTACACCGGCAGCCTCAATCTTTTTGCGTCCCACTTTCATCATTCCTTCAGATAGGTCAATACCTATTATACGGCTCTCTTTGGCTGCTTTTCTTGCAATCTCTATGGTGAAGTCACCTGTACCACATGCTACATCGAGTACCGTCAACGGTGTATCGCAATCGACAATTTTACGTACTGCTTTCTTGCGCCAGCCCTTATCGATATTTAGTGATAGTATGTGGTTCAATTTGTCGTAGTCTGGGGCAATATTGTCGAACAGGCGCTTAATATTCTCTTTTTTTGCCATATTATCGGGGCTTTAATTGGAGTATTTGACTTTAAAGATATATAACAATAGTATTATATTCATTAGCAAAGCGTATATTATAGCTGGTATTGCCATCTCTCCGCAATTGAAAATAAAGGGAGATGTTGCTATAGCTATTGCTTGTGCAGCATTCTGCATTCCTACTTCAATGATAATAGTGCGGCGTATTGCTTTTGTAAGCTTGCCTATACGCGATAGCAGTGAACTGAAAAACATACTGCTTATTATCAGTAGAGAACATGCCATACCTGTCAAATGAAAGTTTTTCATAATCTCTTCGGTGTATTGCAGGAAAAACAGTAATGCCAATGTCATGAGTGCCGGAAATGCCATCTTGTTTAGTATCTTGCTTGTTTTGGCTGCTTTTTCAGGTGCGTAATACCTTAAAATCCATCCGGCAATTAAAGGGATGAACAACAGTGCTATGTTCTGTATTAGTAGTTTACCCACAGGTAACTCTATAACTTCTCCTGCATTATGGGATACAAAATGAGAGGTTAATTCCATTATTATTGGAATTGTAAAGAGAGTTATTATACTGCTTATGGCTGTAAGGGTTACCGATAGTGCCACATCTCCTTTGGCTAGCATGGAAAAAACGTTGGATGAACTGCCTCCAGGACAGCATGCTATAAGTACAAATCCCATGAAATATAAGGGAGGCATATTCATTACCCATGCAAGTATAAAAGCAATAGCCGGCAGTAATATTATTTGTCCAATCATTCCAATAAGGAGAGCTTTGGGATTCCGTGCCACGTTTATGAATGCCTCTTTATTAAGTTCTGTTCCTAATAGGAACATCAATACTATAAGAATAGGCATTACAATCCAGATTGTATTCATGGTGTTTGTACTGATTTTAATATTGCAAATATAATTCTATTCTGCCGATTTTCCTTATTTTGTTGTCGGTTTACTTATTCAATAATATGATAAAAGAAAAAAGGAACTCATACGAGTTCCTTTTGTGATCCCGGCAGGATTCAAACCTGCAACCTTCTGATCCGTAGTCAGATGCTCTATTCAGTTGAGCTACGAGACCATTGTCTTTTCGTTTGACAGTGCAAAGGTACTACTTATTTTTTATATACCAAATTTTTGCGGCACTTTTTTTATTATTTTTTCAAATTATTCTATAAATCGTTCGTTAAACATAAACCAACCCAATGTTATTCCAATGTTGACACCTTTTTTATGAGAACTATAGTGGTCAAGATACGCACTGACATTTACCGAAGAGAACTTTGCAACTGCGGCCAATTCTGCTATATATTGAAAATCTCCGAAACGCCTTTTGCTGAAATATACCTTATCGCCGTTTGTCTCTTTAATCTTTCTGTAAGGTGTGAACCCATAAAATCCGGTTCTTATATGTATAAAGTTATTTAGTTTGTATATTGGGCATATTCCTCCTGCTGCAAACTGATTGGCACGGAAAGCCGGATCATAGTTGAACATGCTGTTCATTGTAGGGGTATATGCTCCGGCTTGCATCAATGTAGCTTGATATGTATGTGACAATCCTCGTGTAGAGTAGTATAAATGTAGGTCGGTACCCAATACAATGTATCGGTTTATATTGAAATGGTCTTTCCTTTTGTAGCTCATTTGCAACCACGATAAGCGTGTCTTCTCTTTTGTTTTGAGTTGAAAACTGTGGAAACGCTCCTTTCCTATAAAGAATTGTGCATTTAGTGATTCATACATTCCCTCTGTAGGGTATGCCTTACTATCGAGTGTGTTGCCTTCAAATTTGATAGAACCTCCAAATAGTGTCATCCTATTTTTGTCGAACTGGGGTAGGTCTAGGTTTATTATATTTGAAGGCAGATATTCATCTTTTAATGCGCCTATTCCGAAACCGAACTCAGCTTTCTTTTTCATAAGAAATGGGAATACCATTTTCATTTTTACAAAGAATTCGCGTTCATGGTTTAATGCAATAGAGTTCTCTTGCGAGAACAGATATTTCATATTGTAATAATCTACTGTTGAAAATGAGCCTATGAACTTGAGAGACATTGGTACAGTTGCAGCAAGGTCTATTCGTGAGGTTAGTTGAATATTATTGTATACTTTGCCTAACTGACCGTCAAGAATAAACTCCTTAGAGAAATTATCAAGGTTGCGATAATGTAGTCCGAAATATATCTGGTTTGAGTTGTTGGTTGATATGGCACCTCCCATCTTAAGTGAGAAAGGAGGGTTCATCTCTACATCAAGATGCAGGGTGTATGTGCTGTCATCGGGATTGTATACAGCATGGGGTACTATTGACGATATTATATTGCCTGATAGTAGTCTGAAATAGGCACGTTTGCATGTCTCAAAGTTGAATATTTCATCCTCTTTTCTGTGGAACTCCTTTTTAATGTATTGTTGTTGATCTTCTTCCACACCTTCTATCTCAATACGTTTAAAGCGTAAATTTGGAACACGTTTCTTGAATTCAGCTCGTTTGGCTGCAATAGCAGTGCTGTCAGAACGTCTATTAATGCACTTCTTTATAGAATCCATCATGTCGATGGTTACCTTGTAGCCATACCCCGAGAGTGTATCCAATTTATCGAATTCGAGTAGCGTAATATTGTCAAGCTGTGTGTTGAGCATTATTCCCTTGCCTTCAGGTAGTTTGTAGTCGCTTCTGGATGTTACCAGATTTATTATCTGGCTCATCATATCTTTTGTATCGGGTTTGGGAGTCTTTTTTGTTACAATACTACCAATAATGATATCAGGATTAAAATCCTTGTGTATTACATCTACAGGGAAATTGTTATATATTCCTCCATCATATAACAGGGTACTGTCTTTCTTTATTGGCTTGAATACAAAAGGATAGCTCATTGATGCACGTACTGCATCACCCAAGTCACCATCCCTGAATACAACCTGTTTCTTATTATAAATATCGGCGGCTACACAACGGAACGGTACAAATAGTTCGTCAAAATTACCATTGCATGCCGTTGTATATTGTGCAAAAGTCTGCATCACTCCCAAATTCATGGGATTAGGATTTATAAGGTTTATTTCAGGTTTGTTTATATACAGCGAGTCCTTGATGTTGAAATTAACACCGAGAAGTTCCGGAACTTCGTTGTTGCGTCTGAAATAGAACATATAGTTAGCATCCATAGAGCCACGATACCATTGAGAGAAATCTTTTGAAGCCAATAAATCATACATGTCCTGTGGTGAGTATCCCATAGCATAGAGTGCTGCTATTATGGCTCCCATTGATGTTCCTGCTACGTAATCAATTGGAATATTGTTCTCCTCCAGAGCTTTAATAACTCCAACGTGCGCAAGTCCTCGGGCTCCACCTCCACTCATTACCAGGCCTACTTTCTGTGCGCAAAGTAGTGATGGCAACATTAGCAATGTGAATATTATGATTGCAATTCTCTTCATTTCAGTTCTATGTTACTTTTCTATATGGTGTCTAATTTGCAAAAATACTTTTTTGTTGCTATTTCCGGCAATAGTTATAATTAAAAAGATTTAATAAATTTATAAATTGAACTATATATAAAAAAAGAGATATGGTCCTTAAACAGTTCCATATCTCTTTTTAATACTCTTTGCAAGAATATTTTATTTCATCAATTCTATGCTGCGTTTTACAAAATTGCTTAAGGCCTCTCCTGTAAGCATGTTGTTCTGTAGCAGTGTGATGTCTATAAGCTGACGTACCAATTTGTTCTCTGATGCATATTGGGTAAGCAGTGCCTCTTTTTCACTCTTGGCTTCGGCAATCTTTTTCTCTGTGTCTGCAAGATCGTCTTTTTGCTCTTGAGGTATATCCTGGGCTTTAATATCCTTTGTTGCCTCATTGATGGCGTCACGGCGAGCTTCTAGGCCTGCGATCTCTCCATCTATAGGTTTAATCTTTTCAGAGCATGAACTCTGTGCCTCTGCAAGAATACGCTTTACAATAGGATGATCCTCGTTCAGTAATACGTTCATCATATCGGGCATCTCACCATAGAATGACATTCCGGGCTGTATAGCTGCCATCTCTTTCATACGGCGCATATACTCGGCTTGTGTTATTGTTACAGGTGCGCCATTCTCGCCAAGTGCATTTACTTGTACGTAGAATTCCTTTTTATCCATCTTAGGAAGTTGGCTTTGGAATATGCCGGTAAGTATACTGCGCTCATTCTCATTAAGCGTTGATGCTTTCTGTTCCTCCTTGACAATGAGGTTATCTATTACATCGCTGTCTACACGTGTGAAACGAGTCTTTTCGAATTTGCGTTCAAGAAGACTTATCAATGCAACGTCAAGCTGTCCGTCCATAAGCAAGACATTGTATCCCTTAGCCGTTGCTGTTTCAATGAAACTGTACTCCTTTTCACGATTGTTGCTGTACAGATATATGACATTGCCCTCCTTGTCGGTCTGTTGTGCCGATACAAGTGTCTTGTACTCCTCGTATGTGTATTTTTTGCCATCGGTATCCTGCAACAATGCATATTTGTTAGCCTTGTCGTAGAAATCTTCTTCTGTAAGCATTCCATAATGTATAAATATTTTCAGGTCGTTCCATTTCTCCTCGAACTCCTTACGGTCATTCTTGAAAATGGATTGCAGACGGTCTGATACTTTCTTGGAGATGTACGATGAAATCTTCTTTACATTTGAATCGCTCTGCAAGTATGAACGTGATACATTCAAAGGTATATCCGGTGAGTCTATTACTCCGTGCATAAGTGTAAGGAAGTCGGGAACAATACCCTCAACTTCATCTGTCACATATACTTGATTGCAGAAAAGCAGTATCTTGTTCTTCTGAAGGTCGAGGTTGCTTTTCACTTTAGGGAAATATAGTATTCCTGTAAGGTGGAATGGGAAATCTACATTAAGGTGTATCCAGAAGAGTGGCTCGTCACTCATGGGATACAGTTTGCGGTAGAACTCCTTGTAGTCCTCATCTTTGAGTTCGTTGGGCTTACGTGTCCACAGTGGAGTAGTATCGTTTATTATATTGTCTTCGCTTGTCTCCACCTGCTTACCATCTTTCCACTCTTTCTTCTTTCCAAAGGCAATTGGTACAGGAAGGAAACGACAATACTTATTTAGAATTGCTGTTATGCGTTGCTCCTCTAGGAACTCTTTGCTGTCGTCGTCGATATACATTATTATATCTGTACCGCGTGTCTCTTTCTCTACCTCCTCTAGTGTGTATTCAGGACTGCCGTCACAACTCCATTTCATAGCAGGTGCACCTGTATACGATTTTGTTACAATCTCCACCTTTTTTGATACCATGAACGAAGAGTAGAAACCAAGTCCGAAGTGACCAATTATATTGTTGGCGCTGTCTTTATATTTCTCAAGGAAATCTGTTGCTCCCGACAAGGCTATCTGGTTGATATATTTCTCTATCTCTTCGGCGGTAAGTCCTATACCGTTATCACTTACAGTAAGTGTTCCTTCACCGAGAGAAACGTTTACTTTCAGTTCGCCAAGTTCACCTTTGTATTCACCTTTTTCGTAAAGTGTTTTCAGTTTCTGAGTAGCATCGATTGCGTTTGATACAATTTCGCGTAGAAAGATCTCATGGTCGCTGTACAAAAACTTCTTTATTACGGGGAATATGTTTTCTGTTGTTACCCCAATGTTTCCTTTTTGCATATTCTTATGTTTTAGTTTATATTAGCCTTTGTATTTTTCTGCAACAGCTTCTTATTGGCAGTGCTGTGCTGTATTGATATAAACAAAAAAAATGCCAGATGTTTCGCATCTGACATTTTGGCAGTGTTATTTGCAGCTTGTTTATTATGTATGATAATATATATTATCTATTCATAGTCTTGTATCTTACCCAATATCCGCTTTTACCTATTTTCTCGCTATCACTCTGTAGCAATAGCTTTGCTTGTGACAACTCTTCGGCTATCAACGAAGTGGCACTGTTACCCTCTATGAATGGAGCAACGACAAGGCTGTATTCATCAATTAGACCTTCTTGTGCAAATGTTGCTCCAGTCTTTCCACCGCCTTCAAGCAGGAGTCTGTTTATTTTGAAGAGTCTTTTTAGTTTGTGCATGGCAAGTTCTAGGTTCAGACTCTCTTTCCCCGCAAATATATATGCAATCTTCTTGCTACGCAGAAAGGCAAGAAAGGCATCATGTGCATTTTCGCACAATACCTCAATTATATATGCATTGTCATACCCCGGGTCCTCATCATGTATGCAACTGTCGCTCCAATTAAGACGACAATGTGTATCTATAGCTACAGCATAGAATGGCATGTCGGGGTAGGGGATATAGTCTTCTCTTGTTACTTCTGCATCTTTGAATGGGCTTAAATCGGGAGCGGTTTCTCCGGTGAAACTACCTTGCATTGTAGTGCGTCCGCACAAGAATGCATCGGCACAGTAATTGCGATGCCTTTTATAATAATATTGTGTAATCTCCTCGGTTTCGGGACGGTACAGGAAATCTCCTGTTACCTTGCCGTCAACCGATGTTACCATATGATATATTATATGTGGCTTTTCCATTTATACGTTGCAGTTCCTTACTGTAAAACTCAGTTTGTTGTTCTCCTCTTCGTGTTCAACCATAATAGTATCACCTTCTTTAAGTGCTCCATCCAACAACAATTCAGAGATCTCATCCTCTATATAGTTTTGAATAGCACGTTTAAGCGGGCGGGCACCAAATTGTATGTCGTATCCTTTATCTGCAATGAAACTTTTGGCTTTGTTGCTAAGTTCTATGCTGTAGCCAAGATCATTTATACGTCGTATGATGCCTGATAGCTCAAGATCAACGATGCTGTTTATTGCCTCTTTTCCAAGTTGCTCGAAATTGATAATTTCATCTACACGATTCAGGAACTCGGGAGCAAATCGCTTGTTAAGAGCTTTCTGTATAACTTCGCGAGAGTAGTCTCCTGCTGCAGCTCGCTCCTCACGTGCAAATCCTACACCCATTCCAAAATCCTTTAGTTCGCGCGAACCAATGTTTGAGGTCATTATTATAATGGTGTTTCTGAAATCGACAGTGCGTCCATAACTATCAGTAAGACGTCCCTCATCCATTACCTGCAACAGCATGTTGAAGACATCCGAGTGAGCCTTCTCAATCTCATCGAGCAGTACAATAGAATAGGGGCGGCGACGTACTCGTTCGGTAAGTTGTCCTCCCTCTTCGTATCCGACATATCCCGGAGGTGCTCCTACTAGACGCGATACAGTGAATTTCTCCATATATTCGCTCATATCTATGCGGATAAGTGCATCGCTACTGCCAAACATAAGCTTGGCAAGTTCTTTGGCAAGCAGTGTCTTTCCAACTCCTGTCGGTCCCAGGAACATAAACGTTCCTATAGGTTTTGCCGGGTTTTGTAGTCCTACTCGGCTTCGGCGTATTGCCTTGCTCAGTTTCTCTATAGCTCTCTCCTGTGCAATGACCTTGCTGTTTAACTCCTCTTTCATCCCTTTCAGGCGGCTCCATTCATCTTGCTCCATACGTTGCATGGGAACACCCGATATCATTGAAACTACTGCAGCAATGTTCTCTGCATCTACAATCTGGCGCTTGTTACGTAGTTCTTTCTCCCATTCTCCGGTCATCTGTTTGTATTCTGCGCTCAGGCGTTTCTCTTCGTCGCGTAGGTTTGCTGCAAGTTCGAAGTTTTGTGCCTTTACAGCCTCTTCCTTGCCACGTTTTGCATTTGCTATTTTCTCTTCCTGCTCCTCAAGTTCCTTAGGTACAGAAATGTTTGAAATGTGTGTACGTGCACCGGCTTCGTCAAGGGCATCTATTGCCTTGTCAGGGAAACATCTGTCTGTGACATATCTGTCTGTCAATTTGACACATGCCGATAACGCTTCATCTGTATAGTTTACATTATGGTGTTCTTCGTAACGCTCCTTAATGTTATGTAGAATGTGCAGTGTCTCTTCCGCTGTTGTGGGCTCTACTATTACCTTTTGGAATCGACGTTCTAACGCTCCATCCTTCTCAATGCTCTTGCGGTATTCATCAAGAGTGGTGGCACCTATACATTGTAACTCTCCACGTGCCAGAGCCGGCTTTAGGATGTTCGCTGCATCCATAGAACCGGGTGTGGAGCCTGCACCTATAATGGTGTGAATCTCATCAATGAATAGTATGATGTTCGGATTGCTCTCAAGCTCAGTAAGTATAGAACGCAGGCGCTCTTCAAATTGTCCGCGATACTTTGTTCCGGCTACAACTGCTGTCATGTCAAGTGCCACAACACGTTTGTCGAATAGGATGCGCGAAGTCTTACGCTCTACTATACGCTGTGCAAGTCCCTCTACAAGTGCCGACTTTCCTACACCCGGTTCACCTATCAATACAGGGTTGTTTTTCTTGCGCCTGCTCAATATCTGCGATATGCGTTCAATCTCTTTCTCGCGTCCTATTATAGGGTCGAGCTTACCCTCTAGTGCTGCTTTTGTCATGTCTACACCAAAACTGTCGAGCACAGGGGTGTCGTTTGACGAGGCTTGCTGTTTTGTACTTATATAACTGCGGTTGTCGCTTTTGTCGTTACGCATTAACTTCTCTTCATCCTCCTCTTCAAAATCGTTGAATCCGTATCCGCTGGTAGGTTTTACACTATTACCTAATGAGGTGTTGTCACTATCGCCTTTCATGCTACGTATAGCTTCGCGTACTCTGTCGTATGTCACGTTATGTTGTTTTAAAATTCCCGATGCTGCACTCTGTTCGTCTTTCAATATTCCAAGCAACAGTATCTGTCCGGCATCACTGCTTGTCTTGAGGTTGCGTGCCTCAAGTGTGGTGAAACGTAAAACTTTTGCAGCATCCATATTCATCTCTATCTCGCTATTATCCTCTTGCCAAGTGCATATGCTCTCTTTTATATGCATTTCGAGAGAATTCTTTATTTCTTCGGTATCTGCATTCAGATGCTCGAATATCTCTTTTGCGCTATCTCTTTCGTCGCGCATTATACCCAATAATAGGTGTTCAGGGCTAACAATCTTGCATTTAAGACGGTTGGCCTCCTCTTTACCTAAAAGTAAGATTTTAGTTATTCCTTGCGAAAATTCATTGTTCATAAATCCTTCCTCTTTAATCAATCCATTTTGAATGTTCGTAATATGCATGATACAGGGTACTCGGCTGCAGTAGTTGTGTTTTTTGTCACCCTTTTAACTCTGTTGCTTTGTGCTGTTATGCGTTTGCAAATATACGGAATGAATCATTCTCTTTGGTATTAATTTTACATAAGGTTTCTTACAAAAACTATGCCAAACTATTAAATAACTGTAATTTTTATCAGTTAGATATGGGTTATATGTAATAGATGTCAAGATTTTCATATATGCAGATATTAATAATGGGCTTCATATAGAGCCCATTATTAATTATTGTTTGAAGAATCTTATGTTGTCAAATGATGGTGACAACTTGCCATCTTCAATTCTGTGCACTATTTCTACAACCTTGTCATTCATCGGTGTAGGGACTGCAACTTTGCGTCCGAAACTACTTACAACACCGTTAATGGCATCAACTTCTGTCTTTTTGTTTTTTTAAAGGTCCTGTAACATACTTGCCTTCAATAGAGAATGTTTACGTATTGCTATAGGTATTATGAAGAACGAGAATGCCTTTTTTATGCAGTTATTGTAGTCGAGCAATTTTACTATATCTTTGCCCTGTACCGGCTCTATTCTTATCTTTCCTGCAGCACAAACATCAATACACTCTTTAATCAATGCTTGTACCACTTTACGCGATTCTTTGTTTCCGGCAGCTTCACCAAATGTACACCCAAGCACTGCGCTCATGCCCGAGAATGCCGAATTTATAAGTAACTTGCTCCATCTTGAACCTATAAAATTCTTGTCAATCTCGACACCACCCATCATTTCAAGCAGGCTCTTTACGTCGGATAGATGTGCATTGGGTTGCGACGATAGTGAGCCTAAAGAGAATGTGAGTGAGTCGGGGGCACTTGTCAGTTCACACACACCGGGTTCTTTCATTGTAGCACCCCAAGCGACAGTGCAGCCCAATACACGCTCCTCGCCAACAATCTCGCCAATCTGTAGTTCCGGTATCCCGTTCTGCAGGGTAACAATTACACCGTCATCGGCAAGATACTCCTTTATGTAATTTACAACCTCTCCGTTTTGCTGTTGTTTGGTCATAAGAAATACTATATCATACTTACCCGACATCTTATCGGGTGTATATGCAACAACCTTCTGGTTGAAATTAACAGTTCCTGTCACTGTTGCACCATTCTTGCATAGTGCTTCTATATGTGCTTTGTTGCGGTTTATAAGTTCGATCTTACCACCATTCTTTGTAATGTATGCACCTAATATTGTTCCCAATGAACCGGCGCCATATATAGCAGCTCTCATATCCTTTTTTATTGTTTGATTATAAAATCCGGATAAAGATAGTGGTAATAGTTCATTTTTGCAACTGCAAATCCTATATACTTAACTTTTCATCGCAGGCAGGAAATATAAAACATACTTTATTCGGCTGTTTGGGTTGTAGCCATCTTTTTCTTTTATTTTATACATATTATCTTGATTACTCATTTTTTTTCTTAATTTTGCACAAATGAATCTGTTTGCCATGCATTATTGTGGCCGAATGGATTTTTATCAGAATAATAAATTAGACTATATAAAATGTATCGTACAAAAACCTGTGGCGAGTTGAGACTTGCCGATGTAGAGAAGAATGTAACCCTCAGCGGTTGGGTGCAGCGTGCACGTAAAATGGGCGGAATGACTTTTGTAGACTTGCGCGACCGTTATGGTATTACCCAGTTGGTGTTCAGTGAAGATACAGATGCTGCACTATGCGAGAAAGCATCGCATCTGGGACGAGAATATGTAATTCAGGCAAGCGGAACTGTGCGCGAGCGTCAAAGCAAGAATCCTAATATCCCGACCGGTGATATAGAGATAATAGTAGAGGCTTTGAATATATTAAATAGTGCCGAGACACCTCCCTTTACAATAGAGAACAATACTGACGGAGGTGATGAGCTGCGTATGAAATATCGTTATCTCGACCTTCGTCGCGAATGTGTACGCAGCAATCTCGAATTGCGCCATAAAATGACAATGGAGGTGCGCCGTTATCTCGACTCAATGGGATTCATTGAGGTTGAGACTCCGATGCTCATAGGCTCTACTCCCGAGGGTGCGCGCGACTTTGTCGTACCTTCAAGAATGAACCCCGGACAGTTTTATGCACTTCCACAGAGTCCTCAGCTCTTCAAGCAGTTGCTAATGGTTTCAGGTTTCGATCGCTATTTCCAGATTGTAAAATGTTTCCGTGATGAGGATTTGCGTGCCGACCGACAGCCCGAGTTTACCCAAATAGACTGCGAAATGAGTTTTGTTGAACAAGAGGATGTTATATCACTCTTCGAGGGAATGGCAAAGCACCTCTTCAAGACAATTCGTGGTGTGGAACTTACCGAGGCATTTCCCCGTATCACATGGCACGACGCTATGAAATACTACGGTAGCGATAAACCCGATACCCGTTTTGAAATGAAGTTTGTCGAGCTCATGGATATAATGAAAGGACACGGCTTTGGAGTCTTCGACAGCGCAGAATATATAGGTGGTATATGTGCTAAAGGTGCAGCTGTATATACACGCAAACAACTCGATGCACTTACCGATTTTGTACGTCGTCCGCAGATTGGTGCAAAAGGTATGGTATATGCTCGTGTCGAGGCCGACGGCAATGTAAAGTCAAGTGTAGATAAATTCTATTCACAGGATGTATTGCAGCGCATGAAGGAGGCTTTTGCTGCCGAGCCGGGCGATTTGATACTTATCCTTAGTGGTGATGATACAATGAAGACACGCAAGCAGCTATGTGAGTTGCGACTTGAGGTTGCATCACAGCTCGGTTTGCGCGACAAAAACATGTTCTCGTGTCTGTGGGTTGTAGACTTCCCCTTGTTCGAATACAGCGAAGAGGAGGGACGCTACATGGCAATGCACCATCCTTTCACATCTCCCAAGCCCGAGGATATACCTTTGCTTGATAGCGATATGGGCTCTGTTCGCGCCAATGCATACGACATGGTTATAAACGGTGTTGAGGTTGGCGGTGGTTCAATCCGTATTTTCGACAGCGAGTTGCAGAACAAGATGTTTGCACTTCTTGGTTTCACTCCCGAGCGTGCTCAGCAACAGTTTGGTTGGTTGTTGGATGCCTTCAAGTATGGTGCTCCTCCTCATGGTGGTTTGGCATATGGTCTTGATCGTTGGGTAAGTCTCTTTGCAGGTCTTGACTCAATCCGCGACTGCATTGCATTCCCCAAGAACAACTCGGGACGCGATACAATGATAGATGCTCCGGCTGCGCTTGAGCCTTCACAACTCGATGAGTTGAATATTGCACTTGACATAAAAGAGTAACTATATGGCAAAGAATACCGTTGTAAAGAAGAGTACATCCAAACAGCGTAAGGCTGCACAGAAACGTCTGCGCAGGATAACGGTACGCATAGCAGTAATAGTGCTTGCCATTGCTTTTCTTGCATTCATGGTAGTGTCGCTTTTCTCGGCACCAAAACCAATATGATTTAACATATACGAATAACTAACCTTTTAAAATATTACCCCAATGGACAATTTAAAGCAGATAGTAGAGCAATTCAACATCCAAGGTGTTGTAAGCGAGGTAAAGCCTCTTGGTAACGGCCTGATCAATACCACTTACCGTGTGGTTACCGAGGGAGATGCCCCCGACTATGTATTGCAACATGTTAACAATGCCATATTCCCCGATGTAGAGATGCTTATGAACAACATAAACGCAGTTACCAATCACATACGCAGCAAATACGAGGCTGCCGGTGTTGAGGATATAGAGCGTAAAGTGTTGCGTTTTGTTCCTGCTAAGGATGGTAAGTATTTCTATTTCGATGGCGAGAAATATTGGCGTATAATGGTATTTATACCCGATACCACATCAATGAGCGGTGTAAGTCCCGAAAGTTCATATATCGTTGGCGAGACCTTCGGTAATTTTCAGGCAATGCTTTCCGATATTCCGGTTGAGCTTGGCGAGACAATTAAGGATTTCCACAACATGGAGTTCCGTCTATGGCAGTTGCGCGAGGCTGTAAAAGAGGACAAAGCAGGTCGTCTGGCTCAGGTACAGTGGCTTGTAGATGAGCTCGAGAAACGTGCCGATGAGATGTGTAAAGGTGAGCAGTTGCACCGCGAGGGTAAGCTTGCAAAACGCATTTGCCATTGCGATACAAAAGTCGATAACATACTCTTCGATAAGGATGGTAAGGTGTTGTGTGTGATAGATTTGGATACTGTGATGCCCAACTTCATATTCTCCGATTTTGGTGACTTCTTACGTTCAGCAGCGAATACAGGTCGCGAGGATGATGAGGTTTTGGATAATGTAAACTTCAATATGGAAATATTCAAGGCATTTACCGAGGGTTACCTCAAGTCGGCACGTTGTTTCCTCACTCCGCTTGAGATTGAGAACCTGCCCTATGCAGCAGCTCTCTTCCCTTATATGCAGACAGTGCGATTCCTAGCCGATTACATCAACGGTGATACATATTATAGAATACAGTATCCCGAGCATAACCTTGTTCGTTCAAAGGCACAGTTCAAACTGTTGCAAAGCGTAGAGGAGCATCAGGCTCAGATGCAGGAGTTTATTAAACAGCAGTTGGCATAACTGTTATACTAATCAGTTTCTAACGGTGTGGAAGCTATCTTTCACACCGTTTTTATTACACGTGACTATATGAAACGTAACATATTTTTATTTGCACTCCTCTTATCTGTCTTGTTGATAAGAGCGCAGAACCTTACACAATATGTTAACCCGCTAATGGGTACACAATCGAGTTTTGAGCTCTCAGCGGGCAATACCTACCCGGCAATAGCAATGCCCTGGGGTATGAATTTCTGGACACCACGTACCAACAAGATGGGCGACGGTTGGCAGTATACATATAATGCACATAAGATATACGGATTCGAGCAGACACATCAGCCAAGCCCTTGGATAAACGATTATGGACAGTTCTCGTTAATGCCAGTGACCGGTAGTGTATTGCTTGACGAGGAGAAACGCGCAGCATGGTTTTCGCACAAGAGCGAGACTGCACTGCCACATTATTATAAAGTATATCTTTCCGATTATGATGTTACCACTGAGATTACACCTACAGAGCGTGCCGCAATGTTTCGTTTTACATTTCCGCAGGCACAGTCATATGTAGTGGTAGATGCATACGATTGCGGTTCATATATTCGTATTATCCCTGAAGAGAATAAAATAATAGGTTACACAACGCGGAACAGTGGTGGAGTTCCACAGAATTTTCGCAACTATTTTGTGGTGCAGTTCGATAAACCTTTCGAATATGTTGCCACCTTTGGATGCGACAGTGTATCAAAACCTTTAAAGTTAAGTGAAGATAATCTCGAAGAGACAGACTTTCACACCGGTGCTGTGGTAGGCTTCACTACAAGAAAGGGCGAGGTGGTACATGCGCGTGTCGCATCGTCTTTCATCAGCCTTGAGCAGGCGCACGTCAATCTGCGCGAGCTTGGCGATGACAGCTTCGACACTCTTGTGGCAAAAGGACGCGACCGCTGGAACAGCCTCTTGGGACGTATTGCTGTTGAGGGTGGCAGCGAGCAGCAATTACGCACGTTCTACTCGTGTCTCTATCGTTCGTTGCTCTTTCCGCGAAAACTGTACGAGATTAATTCCGATGGCAACGTAATGCACTACAGCCCATATAATGGTGAGGTGCTTCCCGGATATATGTACACCGATACCGGTTTCTGGGATACCTTCCGCAGCCTGTTCCCTTTGTTGAATATGGTGTATCCCTCTGTAAATGCCGAGATTCAGGAGGGCCTTGTAAATGCCTATAAAGAGAGCGGTTTCTATCCCGAGTGGGCAAGTCCCGGACACAGAGGCTGCATGGTTGGAAACAACTCGGCTTCGGTGCTTGCCGATGCTTTTATAAAAGGTATAAGAGTGGATGACACCGATACAATGTACAAGGGACTGTTGCATGCAACTGAGGCGGTGCATCCGCAGGTGTCATCAACCGGAAGATTGGGATACGAATATTATAATTCACTTGGATATGTTCCATGCGATGTAGGAATTCACGAGAGTGCAGCACGAACACTCGAGTATGCCTATAACGACTGGTGTATATTGCAGGTTGCCAAGGCACTGAAACGTCCCAAGAAAGAGATTCGTATGCTCGAGAAACGTGCACTGAACTATCGTAACCTGTTCAATAAGGAGTATAACCTGATGTGCGGACGTCAGAAGGACGGCACTTTCGAGACAGATTTCTCTCCTTTGAAATGGGGCGGTAACTTTACCGAGGGCAACAGCTGGCACTACACATGGTCGGTGTTCCACGATGTTCAGGGGCTTATCGACCTTATGGGCGGTAAAGATACTTTTGTCTCAATGCTCGACTCGGTGTTTGCTGTTCCGCCACACTTTGACGACAGCTATTATGGTTTCCCTATACACGAGATTCGTGAGATGACAGTGATGAACATGGGCAACTATGCCCATGGCAACCAGCCCATTCAGCACATGATATACCTATACAACTATGCAGGGCAACCTTGGAAGGCGCAGTATTGGTTGCGACAGGTGATGGATAGAATGTATACCGCAGCCCCCGACGGCTACTGTGGCGACGAGGATAACGGACAGACATCGGCATGGTATGTATTTTCGGCATTGGGATTCTATCCGGTATGTCCGGCAAGCAGCCAATATGTGCTTGGAGCACCGCTCTTCAAACGTGCCACATTGAATCTCGAGAATGGAAATAAAGTAATAATCAATGCCGATAGTAATATTGACAGTAACAAATATATTGATACACTCATGCTGAATGGTACGGTGTATACTCGTAACTATATTACTCATGAAACATTGATGAATGGTGCAGTCATTGATATACATATGGATTCTATTCCCAATACCCATCGAGGTGTTGCCGATGATGATGCTCCATATTCTTTTAGTAATACGAAATAAATTCTTTTAGGAGTTTAAATGTTATAATTTGTTAAAAGCCGGGGGAGGGTAAATTTTAATATTGTTTAAAATAAAATTTATTATACTTTTGTTAAATAAAATGATAATACGTATATATACTATTTGAGTCACTATCAGATATTTTATTTATTATTATTTTGCAAAATGATTTTTGCCCGACACCAATAATTAATTATATACAGATATTTATCTGTTTTTATAGCTATTATGCAATTATATATTCAATGATATAAATTAAAACAATTTCTAAAATGAAAAACAAATTAATTCTGTTTCTACTACTGCTGTTTACATGCAGGATAGGAACCTATGCACAGGAGATATTGCTTGTGCTCGAGATGGATGATAAATCTACCGTTTCATATTCGTTCAGTGAAAAGCCTGTTATAACATTCACAGAGCAATCACTTGTTATCGATACCGAAAAAGTATCCTCCGAGTATGCGATAGGCAAGGTGTTACGTTATTATTTTGTAGAGCAAGAGAGTACCGACGTTGAAAACATTGAGATAGCAGAAAATGAGATACGTTTTACATATCTCGATAATGACAATTTGCTGGTTGAAGGTGTTGATGATAATACTCATTTGAGTGTTTATGATATTTCCGGACGTCGCTATAATGTCGATGTAGTAAACAATGGCAACAGCATTAAAGTCTCGCTCTTCCAATTACCTTCGGGTACCTATATTGTAAACGTGATGGGTGAACATTCTATAAAAATACGCAAAAACAGATAATATATGAAAAAGATTGCATTTACTTTTTTGGTTCTATTTACCACATTCGGTGTGCAGGCGCAGACCATAGTTAAGGATTCAATAAATTATCCGACAATGACTATTGTTAGGAATAATGGTCAATCTATTATTTATAATGTTAAAGATTTAGAACAAGTTGACTTTAATCAGTATACCTATATAGAGAAACAGGTTAACGAAGAAGCCGGTATAACTCCCGAAATTTATACAAAGGAACCCTCGGAGAGCGAAGTTGACAATGCTATAAACACCTTAAAAGAAGGAGGCTATTTGGGTCAGAACCTTGCAGGTCAGTATAACCTCCGTGGTGGTAAAGAGGGTGGTCTTCCCGCTGCTCACGCTTATCAGCGGCAGTACAGCTTTGGTCCCGATTTATATGCGCAATATTTCACAATACCTCACAAAGATTTTATGTATGGTACTATAACATCTACTTATGATGTATCATCTGAATTTAAAGGTGCATCTTTTATAGCATATACAATGGCTAAAGATAATTTTATGCCTTTGTTGCACCATCCTTCGGTAAATTCTATCCCCGAGATAAAGGCAATCAACCTGCTTTACTACTGTTTGGCAGCACAAGAACATGCCGACCTTGCAGGTCCATACACATATATGGATGATAAGACAAATGCTTCTAACAGCACTGTATATAACGACCTTCGTACCATATATTACGAGATAGTTGAAGATTTGGACGCAATAGTTGCATGTCTTAACTATTACCAGACCGAGGGTAACCGCCCCGATTGGTACAAGAAGAAGATTGGTGACTTGATGATGAGATACCACCAGACAGGTCGTGAGCCTATCACAGGTGATTGCTCTAACCTTTCTTCATTCATCAAACTTGCCAACTCACTTAAGTTGCGTATGGCTATGCACATTGTAAAGGTAGAGCCCGAGACAGCAAAGCGTTGGGCCGAGGAGGCTGTAGCAAGCGGTGTTGTAGAGAGTGTTGATGAGCAGCATGGGCTTTACCCCATTATTTGTGGTTTTAGGCATCCTCTTTGTGATATTGCTTGCAGCTGGGGTGACCTCCGTTTGTCAGCATCTTTCGAGAGCTTGCTCGTGAGTCTCAACCATCCTTATACAAAGTACTTTATCCAGCCTAACAATACAGATATTACCAATCCTTACACAGGTGAGGTGTTGCCGAAAGGTACACGTATCTGCGGTATCCGTTCAGGTCAGTTTGTAGGTGATGGTCAGGTTGCAGCAGTTAACCCCTTGCAGGCTTATTCAATCTTCGATTATAACCGTTTTGACGGTGGTTTGGCTCCTATGTACTTCTTGAAGTGGGCCGAGGTAGACCTTCTCCGTGCCGAGGGTGCTATTCGTGGTTGGAACATGGGTGGTACAGCCAAGGATTTCTATGAGCGTGCTATCCGCAATGCATATTTCGAAGATCCTATCCTTGTTCAGCATGGTGTTGCATATGCCGATCATGTAGAGGATTACTTGAATCTTGAGGAGCCTGTTGATTATATAAGCGTTGATCCTCTGGGTGCCGGCGAGCCTTGGCCCAGCGTTACCAAGATTGGTGTAAAATGGAATGAGGGTGATAACCTTGAGACCAAGCTCGAGAAGATTATCACTCAGAAGTACCTTGCCCTCTTCCCCCTCTCTACAGAGGCATGGACCGAGTTGCGTCGTACAGGCTATCCCAAGTTGTTCCCTGTGCTTAACACCAATGATGGTGACGGCTCAATAGAGCAGGGCGATATGATTCGTCGTATTCCTTGGTTGCCGACAGACGCTGTTACCAAAATTCTTGTCAATGAAAGGGGTGTTCCCGCGCTTGGTGGCCCCGATAAGCAAGCTACACGTTTGTGGTGGGATGTGGATGCTCCTAATTTCTGATAAAAATATTTGCCTCGGAAAAATCCGAGGCAAATATTTTTATCAGAAATCTGTTTTATAACAGTTTCTTTACAAGTCCGAACATCTTGTAGGGCATGTAACGGAAAGGAAGATCTATCCATGTAGGGGTTATCACTACAGAGCGTTGATGCGAGAAGGCCTTGAAACTCTCCTCACCATGATAGTGTCCCATGCCCGAGTTACCTACACCTCCGAATGGGATATTCTCATTTGCTATATGCATTATAGTATCGTTTATGCAGGCTCCCCCCGATGAGGTGAGTCGTAAAATCTCTTTCCCGTCGCTCTCTTTTCCAAAGTAGTAGAGAGCAAGCGGTTTCTCGCGTTGGCGGATAAATTCAATTGCATTATCGCGGTTTGTGAATGTCATAATCGGCAAGATGGGGCCGAATATCTCCTCTTGCATTACGGGTGAACTGCTCTTTACATTATCGAGCAGGGTGGGTGCAATGTATCGCTCCTGCGTGTCGGTTTCGCCACCTATTACGATGTCACCGTCCTGCATATATCGTTTGATGCGTTCAAACGATTTGTCGTTTACAATGCGCACATAGTGACGGCTCTCCTTAATATTCTTTCCGTGCAACTTATGCAGCTCCTTTTCAAATGCTTTTATGAATTGAGCCTTACACTCTTCGTGTATAAGAAGATAGTCGGGTGCAATACATGTCTGTCCTGCATTAAGTGTCTTTCCCCAAGCTATGCGTCGTGCAGCAATCTCTATATCGGCATCTTTGTCTACAATGCATGGGCTTTTGCCACCAAGTTCCAGAACAACAGGTGTTAGATGCTCGGCTGCAGCGCGCATCACACTCTTGCCAAGCTGTGGACTTCCGGTAAAGAATATAACATCGTATCGTTGCGATAGCAGTTGCTTATTTACCTCTCTGTCGCCTTGTACCACTGCTATGTACTCCTTTTCGAAAGTGTTACTTATCATCTCTTCAATGGCGACAGATACATTGGGTACGTATGGCGATGGTTTAAGTATAGCTGTACATCCGGCAGATATTGCACCAACAAGAGGGTTTAGCAGCAGCTGTACAGGGTAGTTCCAAGGGGCTATTATAAGGGCATTTCCAAGAGGCTCGCTAATGATACGGCTTCTCGATGGCATCATCTTTATAGGTGTGCATACACGTTTTGCCTTCATCCATCTCTTCAGATGGCTTATATGGTTTTTTATCTCACCCGACACAATACTAAGTTCGGTGAGTATTGCCTCCTGTGGACTTTTGTGAAGATCGGTCCATAATGCCTCGCACAAATGTTTCTCCCATGCCTGCAGTGCCTTTTGCAGTTTCTTAAGTTGCGATATGCGGTATTGGTATTCGAGTGTTGCTCCGGTTGCAAAGAATTGGCTTTGCTTCTCTCTTATACTCTCAATATATTGCTTTTCTGTATTTTCTATGCTCATTGTTTTCTTCCTGTAAAGTGGTCCATTGCATGGAATATTCCTACAACCTCGCCAAAGATATAATCAAAAATGGATGTTGGCAACAGTGCCTGGCAAAAACGGATAAAATGATAACCGAAAGGCAATCCTTTGAAGTTTTTGTTCTTCTCAATGGCGCGAAGTATCTTACGTGCAGTAGGTTCGGGTTTAAGTATGGGGAATATCCTCGATTTCACACCATCGAACATTCCTGTATTTATAAAGTAGGGTGCAATGGTTGTGAAACGCACTTTGCTCTTTGCCTGCTTTAGTTCTATACGCACCGAGTCGCTCCATCCAATGATGGCCCATTTGCTTGCTACATATACCGACATTTTAGGGTTTGATATCATACCTGCTGCCGATGCAATGTTACAGACATGTCCATGATTACGTGCTATCATCTCGGGCAGAACCTGTGACGTAATTACCATAGGTGCTGTGGCATTTATCTGCATGGTGCGCTCAATCTCTTTTATCTGCTGTTTATCGAAAGTGCTGTTGCCGGTTACTATTCCTGCATTGTTTATAAGAATGTCTATATTGCCACACTCCCAATGTGTGCGTTTGTAGCACTCCGTCACAGCCTCGCTGTCCGATATGTCGACCTTATATCCTTTAATGTTTCCAATCTTTCTAAGTTCTTCAATTGTATCGTTTATGCCATGCTCGTTTATATCCCATATAATAAGTTGTCGTGCACCAATCTCAAGTGCCATGCGTCCCATGATGCGTCCTATTCCCGATGCTCCACCGGTTATAAGTATGCAACTTCCTTTAATCTTTGTCATTTTATTATAATTGTTGGTAAATTATTACATTTAATATTGTGTTTATGAGATTAATATCCATAAACGGCTGCAAAATTAATTAAAAATGAACATTCTTGCAATAAGTTTTGCACAAATAAAACATATATGTGCAAAAACGGTTTTTTAGGAGTCTCTATTATTCATCGTATTCTATCTTGTAAGGCATCCCTTTTATTTTGTCCATAGGGTAGTTACCCTCCAGCATACCACTTATTATTGTATCGCGTGCCGAGGTGCTCTGATAGGGGTATAGTTCAAATACAGGCATTATTGTTGCAAAGTGTTCCATAATCTCCGATTGTATACTCTCGTACTCCTCCCACACAGTTGTGTCGGTAAAGCAGTAGAATTGTATTGGCAAGCCATTTCCTGATGGCTCCAGAGTGCGTACCATTATAAGCATATCCTTGCGTATGCGTGGATGATGCCTCAGATACATATCGGCATAGGCACGAAACAGACCTGCATTTGTCTCTATCGTTCCATTGGGAATGTTGCTCTCGTTTGATGTGTTACAGATTTTTCCATCATTTCTTTGTGTTTTTTTAATCTCGATATATTCGGTTATCTTATCATCCATCTTCTTTATTCTGTCGATAAACTCATCGCTACATGGTCTTATGTTGTCGAGCTTTATTGTATACCCTCTTGCTATACGACGTGATTTACTCTCATTTATTCCTCTCCAGTTTATAAAACTTGAGTTTATGAGTGTGTAAGGTGGTATTGTAGCAATTGTATTATCAAAGTTCCGTACCTTTACAATAGTGAGTGATATATCGGATACTATACCGTTTATTGTGTTACCCGGTACCTCTATCCAGTCGCCAATGCGTATCATATCATTCTCGAGCAAAAGGAAACCACCAACGAACCCCATTATACTATCTTTCGTAATGAGCATGAGCACTGCTGCAAAGGCACCGAGACCGCCAATGAGATAGAGTGGCGATTTATTGGTGATTATAGAAATTACCATTATAGCCATAATGATATATACTATTATCTGTGCAACCTGTACAAATCCCTTTATAGGACGATTGTGATATTTATCGTTACTGAATGCCGTCTCTCCAATTACAACAATGATGCTTGTCAAGGCGCGCGTGAGCATCACCACAAAGTATATCCACACAATAATCTCAATGTAATGCAGTAGCACGCTTCCTTTGTCGAAGGCCAATGGTAACAGGCTCGACATAATAAGAGGTGGAACAATCTGTGCCTGACGACGCAGTGAATTGTGTTCTATAATCTTTGTGAAGAAAGTATTTTTCTTTACTTTTAGTATCCGTTTTAAGGTCTGATGTACGATTCTGTATGCAATCTCAGTAATGATGAGCGAAATAGCAACAATTATTATAACGTATATCAGCGGCTCCAGCTTGTCGAGTGTTGTACTTGAGATTCCTGTATGTGATAATATATCCTTTATAATATTCATCACATACCTTGCAAGGTTGTTTGTATCCATATTTTTTATTTTATTAAACAAAAACAGATGGTGCAGTTGTTCTCCATATAGGCAAATAAATGAACTCTTTATGTATAAAAGAGTGTAAGTTAATTTATATTTCTTCTATATTTTTCCTACCTTTGCCATTAACGGTGAACATAGAGTTCAATATAAACAGCTTCTTAATATTCAAGATAATGAAAGAGGGTCTTACATATACAAGTACAACAATAGTTACAAATGACAATTGTGCAGTAACAATGGGCTCGGGTAATCTCATGGTATTCGCTTCGCCTGCAATGGTTGCGTTAATGGAGAATGCAGCTATGATGGCTGTTGCATCTTATTTACCGGAAGGCAGTACAACTGTTGGTGGAGGTCTCGATGTGCAACACACACGTCCGTCGGGTATAGGAGCTACTATCAATGCCTCTGCAATATTGAGAGAGGTAGAGGGACGCAAGCTCACTTTTTATGTTACAGCATGTGACGAGAAAGGTACCATAGGCGAGGGTACACATGTGCGTTATATAGTTGATGAAGAGAGATTCATGCAGAAAGTAAAATAAAAAAACTGTCCCAGGGGAAGGGACAGTTTTCCGAACAGACGCTTCTGCTCGTTCGGGCATCGACTTGTCGCAAGCAGATGTTACCGGAATCTATTACTATGAAAAACACATTAATATAACATCAAAGTAACGCATTTGTTTTTGAATTACGTGTATAGTTTACATTTTTTAGTGCGGTTTTAATTTTTATTTAGAAAGTATAGCCGGTTTATAACATATAAATATGGAAATAGAGATGGCAAAGGAAGAACTTATACTCATAAGAATAACAGGAGAGGACCGACCCGGACTCACAGCCTGTATAATGTCGGTTTTGTCAAGATATGATGTTACGGTACTCGATATAGGCCAGGCCGATATACATAGTACACTGTCATTGGGAATTCTAATACGTGTGGAAGAGGATAACTCGGGCTATGTAATGAAAGAGTTACTCTTCAAGGCAAGTGAGCTTGGTATTAACATAAAGTTCTTCCCGATTGATGCTGATGATTATGAGTCATGGGTTGCACGTCAGGGTAAAAACAGATATATCATTACTTTGTTGGGACGTAAACTGTCGGCAAGTCAGATAGAGGCCGTAACACAACTTATTGCAGCACAAGGACTGAATATTGACTCCATACGCCGTTTGTCAGGACGAATATCAATTGCCAATCCTACTAAGAATGTTCGTGCATGTATTGAGTTCTCGGTGCGTGGAACACCTAAAGATCGCAACGAGATACAGGCCGAGCTGTTGCGCCTATCCAGTGAGATGGGTATGGATTGCTCATTCCAGATAGATAATATGTATCGTCGCATGCGTAGACTCATCTGTTTCGATATGGACTCGACACTAATACAGACCGAGGTCATTGACGAACTGGCAATGCGTGCCGGAGTGGGCAACAAGGTAAAAGAGATTACCGAACGTGCAATGCGTGGCGAGATTGATTTTAAAGAGAGTTTCACCGAGCGAGTAGCATTGCTCAAAGGTCTCGACTCCTCTGTTATGCGCGATATTGCCGAGAACCTTCCCATTACCGAGGGAGTCGACAGACTTATGTATGTATTGAAACGTTACGGATATAAGATTGCAATACTATCGGGAGGATTCACATATTTTGGCGAGTATCTGCAAAAGAGATACGGAATAGACTATGTATATGCCAACGAATTAGAGATAGATGAGAATGGTATACTTACAGGACGTTATCTGGGAGAAATTGTAGATGGACGCCGCAAAGCCGAACTATTAAAGCTTATAGCTCAAGTAGAGAAAGTTGATATAGCACAGACTATTGCCGTTGGTGATGGAGCCAATGACCTTCCCATGCTCAGTGAGGCCGGCCTAGGCATTGCCTTCCATGCCAAACCACGTGTAGTAGCAAATGCCAAGCAGTCTATAAACACTATTGGCTTGGATGGAGTTCTCTATTTCTTGGGATTTAAAGACTCATACCTAGACGAGAAAGGACGGGAGTAGTAGATAGAATATAGTGGTTCTTTAAAACATATAATATAGAAAACAGTCCGCTTGATATTGACGATATGTCGTTGTGATTTGCTTTTAAATTTGTATCTTTGAAATATCGAAAACAGTTGCATTTGTTTTTTGGCATTTGGTTATGTGTTGTGATTTGCTTTCAAAATTGTATCTTTGAAATATCGAAAACAGTATCTACATGCTTTCGCACATAACTCAATTTGTTGTGATTTGCTTTCAAAATTGTATCTTTGAAATATCGAAAACAGTCACCGATATTTGTATCCAGATAACCCTCACGTTGTGATTTGCTTTCAAAATTGTATCTTTGAAATATCGAAAACAGTCAAGAGGCTCTAAACGACTAAAAAACTTATGTTGTGATTTGCTTTCAAAATTGTATCTTTGAAATATCGAAAACAGTGAGACACAGGAATATAATACAGAGATGTGGTTGTGATTTGCTTTCAAAATTGTATCTTTGAAATATCGAAAACAGTCGAGAAGCGAAAGAAGATAGCAAAAGTGATGTTGTGATTTGCTTTCAAAATTGTATCTTTGAAATATCGAAAACAGTTAGTAGAAACTTTAGCGGCATTAGAACCGGTTGTGATTTGCTTTCAAAATTGTATCTTTGAAATATCGAAAACAGTTCCAACAAAAAAAGGCTATTATAAAAGCCTGTTGTGATTTGCTTTCAAAATTGTATCTTTGAAATATCGAAAACAGTCCACCTTGTATACAAGGCAGGGTTGTCCGGTTGTGATTTGCTTTCAAAATTGTATCTTTGAAATATCGAAAACAGTTGAACGCATAAAAATAGGGTTAACGCACATGTTGTGATTTGCTTTCAAAATTGTATCTTTGAAATATCGAAAACAGTTAAAGAATTTGATATTAAAAATCAAAGTTTGTTGTGATTTGCTTTCAAAATTGTATCTTTGAAATATCGAAAACAGTCAAGCTGTTCAATAATTGGTCAGGTTATGGTTGTGATTTGCTTTCAAAATTGTATCTTTGAAATATCGAAAACAGTATCATCAAAGAAAAAGACATTAAGATTATCGTTGTGATTTGCTTTCAAAATTGTATCTTTGAAATATCGAAAACAGTCAATGACATAAAATTAGATGTGGTGAAGTGGTTGTGATTTGCTTTCAAAATTGTATCTTTGAAATATCGAAAACAGTAAGTTGAAACTTTTGCAGCATTAGAGCCTGTTGTGATTTGCTTTCAAAATTGTATCTTTGAAATATCGAAAACAGTCGATATAACAGAATCAGTAGATGATGCGATGTTGTGATTTGCTTTCAAAATTGTATCTTTGAAATATCGAAAACAGTTATCCAAACAAATTCGGATTGCCAAATGGGTTGTGATTTGCTTTCAAAATTGTATCTTTGAAATATCGAAAACAGTACAATATGTACAAAATGATATATATCAAAGAATTAAGACTGATTTTAGAAATAAAAAAACAGTTTGGTTTTCGGTTAAAAATCCCGCATTAATGCGGGATTTTTAATTCTAGAACAACTCTAATTGTTGTCCGTATGCTATTGGTGGTTGAGGCTTCTTCCCATAGAATAATTCTATTGCTCCAAATTGTTTATCAGTTATACAGATTATTCCAACATTCCCATATTCGGGCAGGAAAGATTTTACTCTTTTAATGTGTACTGCTGCATTTTCGGCACTGGCGCAATGCCTTACATATATAGAAAACTGAAACATTGTAAAGCCGTCGTTGACAAGGTTCTTACGAAAAGTCGTATAGGCTTTTTTGTCTTTCTTTGTTTCTGTAGGCAGATCGAAAAGTACCAATATCCACATTACTCTATATGCACTTATTCTGTTCATTCCATTTTGGGGTAGGCTATCTGTCTTGTTTCTCCACTAAAACATTTATATAGTGATGCAGTTGTTTGCGATGCTGCTACCATTAATGGACTTTGTTTTTCTCCTATTGTAACATCAATTGTAGGAATAGTTAAAAGGATTGATTTTACTTCTTTATTTAATTCAACTTCATGACCATATTTCCTAACAATATCATATACTAACCTGTCTATATATGGGCGATAAGGCTCCATTATATCGTCTGCTAAACAATAGGCATTATATCTGTTGTGGTGATGTATTCCAAGTGTTGGTAATAAACCGCTACTGACTAATGCGCGGGCTATTATGGCACGTAGTATTGCGTATCCATAATTCAGTATATTATTGGGTGGTATTCCGGTGCGCTCTCGTGTAAATCCATCAATATTACCAAACATGTTCTTCCAATAGTATGCAGCCGCACGGCCTTCCATGTTTTCAATGTCGCCACTTTTAACTTCCTTAGCCCATTTCTGCATACAACGTATCTCTTGATTAGTGCATATTGAGAGTACTGATGCTTGATTTATGATTTTTTGTTGTATGGTTTGTTGCCATAATTGTTTGCGAAGTGGTTGAGATGCTTCTAACTGAAAACGGAAACGTTCGTTCTGCGTTGTATTACATTGTAATGGTAGCATCAGACCTGTTGGCATGCTTCTATTGTCGCATGTAATAAGTGCACAATTATTTTCTACCAGTGCCTCTATTAAGCCCGATGTTATTGTTACTTGTTTATTGTCAATAACAACAACCCCTATGTCTTCAATTGGCTTGCTTACTTCATGTTGTGTTTTAAAAGAGTCGGGTAGTGTGTTGTTATTTACAACCTCAGGTAATTTTATTACCATTTGTGCATTCTTCAGTGAAAGATATGCAGGGTTACCAAAGTACAATGTTTTCTTTATCATAGGCTATTCTCCTATATGTACTATTTGACCAATGTGGTTTACTCGTACTTTTACAATGCCATTAAGGTTTTGCAATGCAGTTATTCGTTTCCATGTTATACCCTGCAGCTCTTTTAAATCTTCAATTTTTGTTTCAAGATGGTGGCGGAATACATAATATTTAGATGATAGTTTTTGTACTCTGTAAAGATTAGGACTTATGATATTGTAGTTATCGGGGTTCATCAAGTCTATTTCTTCGGGGTAGAATCCTGTTGCTTCGTTGGGGAATACAAAATATTCGTTCTGCTTCATAGAGAAACAGAATTGCCACCCTAAGTGTGCGTTGTGCTCACGGTCTATTATCGGTTGCTGGTTTATGGCGCGTGCTGTCGCTTCAAAAAAGTTTACTATATTTTCTTGATAGTTCCCGTCTGTATCTTTGTATATTGCAACGTGGTGATTGTTGCCGGGGTTTACAAAGTTGCACGGATGTTTCTTACCGTTTGCATCTGTTATTGTATTGCCGTAGTGGTCGTGTTTCTCTCGTAAAGGTATTGCGTTTATGTTCTCTATTATAGTTACACGCTTTATGCTTATTCCTTTTTCTTTGTTAAGCCATATTGGATTTTCTTCGAGGTTAGAGAAAGCTTTTTGTGCGTCGTCACCATATTCAGACAGGCGTTGGCGCAGTATCTGTCTTACTTTCTTGTCGGCAACCTTTTCTACTTTCAGCGTGCTATCTACGCTTTTGCGTATTGTGTACACAGCCTCCAAACGTACTAATTTTACTTTAGGGGGTACACATGTATCTGCATCTATATAAAGAGGTCTTTTCTCAAGGCAGTTCTTGCCTGTAAAGGCTTTTTTTGCATCACCGCCAAACTGCTCCAATCGTGCAAGCAGTGCATTACGTTGGCATTCATTGCTTACCATTGCAATGCGTTCGGCATCGAATGTTGCACCCACTTTTTCCGTAAATGTCACATAGCGTTGTATACTGCCATATACAGACTCCTTGTGCAATGTGTCGCGTGGGGTCAGTTGCAGACGTTTATTAACCTTGCCACCATTGGCTTTTGTCTTGTTGGTGTTTTTTGTTATTACCTTGTTTTTCGATTTAATTGATACAAGAATATTTTCTAATTGCATGCGCGCAGAATCGCGAAAATTCTCAAACGGCACAATGAAACGCAGTTTGCCATGATCGTCTCTTTTCAGTTCTTTTCTTTCTATAGCATATATACTGCCACTCTTGTCACTCCTTGCATTCAGATTGTTTAGATATTGTATGATGCTTCGCTTTGTAAAGGCTATGACAAGTGCGTCCATCGCGTGGTGGCGGTGGTCATTACGTTTTGTCCAGTCTTTTATTTTTTTTATTTCTTGTCCTTCTCTGTTAGTAACTGTTTGAATCAATCCTTGACGGCCGTACTTATCCCAATTAAGTTCTTGCATTGTGTCAATGAGTTGCCAATCTTCGCGCAGACGGTCTGTTATCTTACCTGTTGTTGACACAACATGTGGCACTATTTGTTCAAGTATCTCGCAAGCCTTGCGTGCAATATATTGCGTGTCGCGTAGGTCGCGGTTTATAAAATCATCGGGTATGTTACAGCCACACATGAGCAGTTTGTCGCGTTTTGTCCTGCTTATTGCTCCTGCTCTGTATAATTCCTCAATCTTTACCTTATACTCTTCTGCTTTCTCTTTGCCATATTTCGATATAACGTAGTCATAGGCAGTTTCATTGCCTTTATCAATGTTTATATCCATAGCTTCAAGTGTCTTGTTCGAGAATGAATCGTCGAACAGACGTGATTGTGGAATAATATGTTCTATGTTGAATTTATGGGTAAAAAGTTCTTCTTGTGGGATATATGTATCAGAGTATAGTGTCTTATAACCGTTTGTTTTCAATTCGGTATATAGTTTGTAGCGTATAATATCGTTGCGGCTCGGGTTTTTTATACCAAATTCTTCGCGTAGTATTTTCTTTATTCCTTCGTGCTTTTTTGTTGTTTCATTAATGTTTTTTGTTGCCTCTTCACGTTCTTTTGCACTACTTTTGAGTTCGCGTGCAAGCTCAATGCGTATTTCGTCGGGCTTGCCATATTCTATTATTATAGCATTGATGACATTAATCATCTGGTTGAGAATTTTCTCAACTACGGGATTACGCAGGCTGTTGCGTGGCAACTGCTCAAGGATATCTTTATATGTTCTGCACAATAGCTCTTCTCTTGTTTGTGAATTCGAGTGATTGTAGCCTGCGTATGTGCATGCAACATCGTATTTGTTACCCTCTTTCAAGTGTACAAGTATTTTAGATATTGCTTTGCTGCACAGGTTGCTGTAATCGGGCTCGAATGTGATGCCTGCCATTATTCGGGCACACTCTTCGTCTAAATTCGTAAGTGACGATATCTTTTTAACAAGACTCTCGTTGCCGCTACGCGATTTATCCTCAGTGTATGAGTAGAGCAGATGCCATAAACGGTATTGCGGCTCTTGCTCAATGTTGGCAGCCTCTGAGTCAAAATGAAGGAAACTGCAATCAATATTATGTACAGTAAATATCTGTTCAATGGTTTTATATATATCCTCGCTTTTTAGTTTGTCAAAATTCTGTTCGCTATAGCCCATTGCAACAAGTATTTTCCTGACAGCTTCGAGCAGGGTGGCATTGGTCTTGTTACCATCTACCTGTTCGTAGTTAAGGTCAAAGTTGCGGTGGCTGTAATTGAGAATTTTGAGTATCTCGTTTTTCTTCAGTCTGTACTTTGTGTTTAGTTCCTCGAAGAGTATTTCTTTTTCCTCTATATCAAGGTAATGTTTTTCCCCTGTTTCAATGTTTTCAACTACAAGGTTGTTAAGCGCCTGCCATATTCTGAATTCCTGAAATAATGGTGATGATTTTGGACATACTCTGCGACCTATCATGCGTCTTCTCTCCACACCATCAGTGGTTATTGTTATCTCTTTGTTTTCGAATTGACATAGTGAAACAAGCCCCTTCTGACTCTTCAGGTTACGTTGATAAAATATGATAATGTCGCGGATTTCGCGTTTGAGTTCTGGGGTAAGTTCTTTGTGGAATTTATGCTGTGTCTCCCATAGGCATTCGAATTCGTCGAGGTAATCCTGACGGTAGTAGACTCTGTTCTTGAGGCTTGTGTTGGGATCTTTGTCGAGTTCTTTCATCAGCATCTGACCAACTGTCATATGTTCGAAGTACAGTTGCTTGCTTCTGTCACCGATTGCTCCAAGATAGTTGCTGCTATTGTTTATGGCTCCGTTAAGTTCAACAAGAACATAAGCCACTATTTCAATAGGCAATTGTTTGCTAACAGCGTCGTTACGCCAACTATATGTAGTTCTTTTTTTATCGGCACCTTTGTTCTCGGCCGTTGTTATACCGTGGCTGTTTATGATTGCGTATGTTGCCTTGCTGTTTTTGCCGCTTATTTCATCGTACAGTTCCTGACTGAGTATGTCGGGATAATATTCTTGTTGCTTGGCGTAGATTCTGTCAAACTCAGCTCTAAGGTCCGATGTGTAAAACTCAGGAATATAATTATTATTAAGGCTCAAGCGTTGGTGTATATATTGTCCGGGTGTTATACCTCTTTCGTATAGTTCCTTTGCTATGCTTATGCTGTCTATTGCTTTTCCCTCGTCAGTGCTGTTGGCTTTTCTGTTGCTTTTATATCCACGCTTTTTATTTATCATGAGCAATACGCGTGCAAACTGCTCCAGCGTAATCTCTTCGGTTGCAGCCTTTGCACGCAAACGATATGTTTCAAAGGTTGTTCTGTTACCATCTTCGCATAAAATGGTATCTTTTGTGATAATATTATTGCTCTTTAAACATTCAATAAGATTATTACGTCTTAGTTTATAGCGTTGAAGGTTACGGCGCATTCCACGCTTAAGAGTCCTGTCAGCATTCGTTGTAATGCTTTTTCCTTTTTCAAAGTTGGTTTGCTCATCAGTTGTAAGTGGATTTACTCTTACTCCTAATTTAATTATAGAAGAAGTTTCATTTTTATTCTCTGCTTCATTAACTAATGCCCATCCTATGCTGTTTACTCCTAAGTCAAGTCCTAATATCTTTTTCATATTCTTGTGGTTGATTATATGATATCTTCAAATATACACACAAACGAGCGAGAAATGTGAAGCTTGCTTCAATATTTTTCACAGCGAGTGCAGATTATTTTCGAGGTTTACCTCAAATGTATACAAAATAAGGAAAAAAATATCAGTTTTTTTGAATATTTATCGGATAGTGCTGAATATGTATTGAGTTTATCTTAAATAAAGCGATTTATTATTTGAATATTGAATATTAGTGTTATATTTGCAGTACAATTTTGAGCAAATCACAATAAGGATTATTCCGTTGTGAAAACACTTAAAGCGGGGCCTGTCGGTTTCGCTTTTTATATACACCGCTCCCTGCAACTTAGATTGCAGGGAGCGGTATGTTGGTTGGTATTATTTATCTGTTACAAATATTCTTGAAATCGCACCATTGGCACCTGTCTTCATCATCGGTCGGTACAAATTCTTGATTAATGTCGAAAATGTTGTCTATTGTGTTTTTTAGTAGTGCCTTGAACTCTTCGCGTAGTGGTGATGCATCGTATAGTGTCTCGCCTCCAATCTTTATTATGAAATCGTCGCGTAGGGTATTTTGTGCTTTATGTATATATATAAGTGATGGGGCTACCTTTGTTGCTATTCCGCTTTCGAGTGCAGCTACAGAATAGAGAAGTGCCTGCAATATGTATTTCATGGTTTTACCCTCGTGTGCAAAGACTTGTGTTAAGTCTTTGGGCTTCTCTTCTTTACTGCCCGTCTTGTAGTCTATGATGTGCAGTGTGTCATCTTTAATGTCCATGCGGTCGGTGCGACCTCCTATACATAATTCTATATCTCGCTTGTTTACGGTAGTACCGAGTGTGAAATATAGTGGCAACTCACCTCCAACGTAGTTGAATGGTGCATGTTGTGCATCCATTCTAATAAGGTAGCCAAGCATACATTGCAATACTTCGCGATTTATGAGCTGTTCGCCATTGTATTCGGGTCGTTTATCTTCGCTATCCTCTTGTTTGAAATACTCTATTGCGAATGCGCGGTCAATAAATGTGTATAGTTGTGTGGGGCTGTCTATGTATGGTTGCAACATCTCTTTTTTTACTTCTCCTTTCCCATGTGGCAATAGCGAACCGTAGAACAGTTCCGATGCTTTATGGAATATCAGTCCAAAATCGTTCTTTTGTATCTCGTTTACAACCTCTTTATATTTTTCGACTCCCATTATGTAACGGTAGAAGAAACGCAGGCTGCAGTCGAGATAGCAATTTATTGCACTTGGCGATAGTGCTATTGCTCTTTTGTTCTCCTTTCTGTTGTAGAGGTGCATCATTTTCTCTATCATTTCAGGCGTCTTTGTAACCGATATACTCTTGTATTCGCTAATTTTTTGTGGTGTTGTTACAAATTTCTTATTGCCGCAATTGCCGTTTGCTATCAGTTGCAGTATGTAACGCGAACACTCACCAGTGTTGTTACCCTCTGTCGAACTATTGTATATGAATGTTACGTTTGTAGCGCGATGTAGCAGACGGTATAGGTTGTATGCGTATATGGAGTCGCGATGTTCGCTTAATGTAAGTCCGAAGGCACGCCTTAAATTATATGGTATAAATGAGTTTTCGCTACTCTTCTTTGGGAGGTTGCCTTCATTGGCCGATACGAATATTATATTCTTGAAATCGAGGTTGCGTGTCTCTAACAGTCCCATAATCTGCATGCCTACCACCGGTTCGCCATGGAAGGGAATGGATGTGCCGGCTGTAATGCGTAGCAGCAGGCTACCAAGCGTGCTTTGGCTCAATGGCATATCTTCATCACCCAGTATGCTTACAAGACGTTGTGTCTGTAAAAAAACCTTCAGTTGTGCCTCGAGGAAGATTTCGTTATATATATCAGCCTTTTCTTTATTCTCCTCGGCACTTTTCTTTGCTATGTAATGTATGATGTTTCCTACAGATGACATCCATAGTATATTGTCGGTGTGTCGGGTGAAAATCATCCTCATCAGTTCGTCGGCATGCAACATATGAAGGGGTGGAAAGAAGATGCGTTCCGATGTTATACGGTTATCAATATCTCCGGCTTTTGCGCTCAGACGTTTTATATATGGGTGGCTCAGTATGTTGTGTACAGTCTCAAGTGTAAAGGTGTGTTGTTCCTCGTCGTATCCCTGCGTCTGCAGCATTACAAGTTGTTGCAGAAGGTTGTATATAGGTGTACGTGATACAGGAAATCCCATTGTTATGTTACGCTCTTTGACCGATGGAGGTATTATGTGATATACCGATTCCAGTTTACTTTCGTCGCATAGTATGACAGCTGTTTCTACTTCTCGTATCTCTTCGTTCTCCTTTGCGATGTGCTCATCGATCCAGTGGGCGGTGTAACGCATCTGGATGCTGTCGGTAGAGGTGGATATTATATCGAATTTCTTATCTCCTATATTGTCGAAACTGATATTATCTATGGCGTTGGGGAACAGTGCAATATTACGATGCATGAAACGGGCTGCTTCGTGACGTGGGTCGTTTATATAGCTTACATCGTAGTCCCAATAGAATAGAGCTCTTCCTTGTTTCATTAATCTTTCGAACAGATTACTCTCTACACGGCTGAGTGCATTGAAACCAACGAATGCATATATACGGTGGGGCAGTGTAAGAGGCTCACTCTTCTCGAGTACGTCGCGGTATAACATTCCTTCGTATGCTATTCCGCATTTATGTAGCTCTTTCTTGAAACTCTCGTATATATTGCCTAATACTTGCCATATACGTAGAAAACGGCGTTTCAGTTCACTATCATTCTCGGGATTGAAGTTTTTGAAGAATTGGTCAATGGCTTTGCGCTGTTCCTCTGTAAGTGTTTCATCAGTGTTGCCTATGTCGCGTAATTCCTTAAGGTTGGCAAACAGACTTGATGCATCGGCCATGTTTTTGTCTATGTCATCGAAGTCTTTGATAAGAAGCTCGCCCCAGCTATAGAAACTGTCGATATTCTCATTGCTCTGTGTGTGTCGTATATACTCTTTGTAGAGCTTGCTTACAAGCAGTATAGGGTCACCTATAGCAGCACTGCTTTGTTGCTGAAACAACTCGCTTATGGTTATATATGTGGGGCTCCACATGGGGCGGTCGTTCAGTTGCATCAGATATTCGTTAAAGAATAGTCCTGCACGTTTATTGGGAAATACTACTGCTATGTTGTGCAGGTCGTTATCGAAACGTTTGCACAGGTCCTCTGCAACATATTTAAGGAATGGTATCATGGCTTTCTTTAATTTCTTTGTTATAGATGGCTATTTTTTACAGGCTCTATACGGTTATTATATATATACCATATATATCCCTCTACATCTTTGTAGCCCATAAGTGAAAGGTTATTCATGTATTCACTTACTTGTTGTATGTATATCTCTCTTGGGCGTGCGAACTTGAAATCAACCACAATGGCTTTTTCGCCATCTATCATAACGCGGTCGGGACGGCATATCTTCTGCTGACCGTTACCATTTACTATACTACATTCGTTGAGAACTGTGTAGCGTCCCGAAAACCAGTCTTGCGCTTGTGGATGTGATATGGCATTTGTTATAAGTTTCTTTATGCTATTGCGCTCTTTCTCTGTAGCAATGATGCCCTCCATCTCTTTTTTTACAAGTTCTTTTTCGAGTTCCTCTCCTGTTATAAGTTTGGACATGATCTCGTGCAATAGCTCACCTCTATCGAGATATTCTGTATCTTCTGTTTCACTTATCTCATTGGCAAGGAAACGTGCCAGGTTGTGGGATTGTCGTGATGTTAGACGATTCTCATATGTGATAAATGGCTGTTCTACAATGACAGGTCTTCTGGTATATGGATTCTCCATCTCTTTTTCGCTTGTTGCTTTGTTCTCGTGTGAGACAATGCTGCCGTATGTAAGAACTCCCTCTTCTCTGTCGTAGTATGCACCTTGTAATGGTAAATCTTCTATTATGTGTCCTAATAGATTATTACTCGTATCCATATCGCTGTTTGTACTGTTCGAGAGTATAAAAAGGTTTTTCGATGCACGTGTACATGCTACATATATAAGATTCAGATTATCGACAAGCTCGAAGAGAGTTTCGTGGTTGTACTCTTGTGAATATACCGATTCTGACATCCTGCTAACATACTCTATGGGGATTAATGGTAACATGCTGTATGGCTCCTCTTCTGAAGTACACCATAGCAGTTTCTCTTTCCAGGCACTATGAAACTCCTTTGTGATTTTCCAGAAACAGAATGGAATGATGACTGTATGGAACTCAAGCCCCTTAGCTTTGTGAATTGTCATTATCTGTACACTATCGCTATTGCCTGTCGGTATGCTTTTATCGCAAAGCTCGTCATTCCAATAGTCAAGGAAATCGTTTATGTTGCATTTCCCTTTTTCGGTATATTGTGCCATGTAGTCAATGAATGAGTATATATATGGCGTTTCACCCTCTATATTCGATAAATTAAAGTGAACGATAAGTTGCTCTATTATCTCATTTATAGGTTTGTCGATAAGGCTTTCACGTTGCTCGATATAGCTGCAAGGAAGGTGGTTCTTGTAGTTTTCTTTAAATGTTTGTAAATCTTGGGATGCTATTTGGCAACCCTTTACATGGCGTTGATAATATGTGGCAAGCTCTATTGCATTAAGTGTGTCATCGGGCAATGATATGTTTCGTAGTGCAGCAATAAGTATACGCAGTGCAATTGAAGATGATAGCTTATAGGCACTTTCCGAAACGATGTTCAGATGTGGGAACTCGCGGTTGAAGTCCTCTACAATAGGACTTGCCTCTTTTTTATTGCGTATTAGTATTGTTATATCTGATGGTAATACCCCCTCTTCGTCAATGAGTCTATGTAGAGTATGTGTAAGTTCTACACGTGCAGCATCTATCATATCTTCTTTTTTCTTCGTCTCACTCTTTAGCATTCGTATCTCGGCATATCCCTTTTTTTCACTTTTAACAGAGGATTGCTCGACATCGCTATAGGCTTTTGTGAGGTCGTTCAGACGATCCTTAAGATCGGTGGCATATGTGGTGCTTATAATCTCTGTGGCTTTTCTGAAGAGTGCGTTGTTGAAATCTACAATGTTGCGTTCGCTTCTGTAGTTTACGCTATTCTTCTTTCCGTTTTTATTTTTGTTGTGTTCTGTCGCATAATCTCCGATAGTGCCTGCGTGAAATCTGTTTTCTATGTTGTTGAGTATGTTCCAATCGCTGTTACGCCAACGGTATATAGACTGTTTTACATCGCCTACAATAAGGTTGAATCCTCCACGTGACATTACCTCGTTGAGAAGGACCTTAAAACAGTTCCATTGTAAACGGGATGTGTCCTGAAACTCATCAATGAATATATGGTTAATCTCTGTTCCTATCTTTTCGAATATGAATGATGTGTCGTTGTCTATCATTCGACTCAAAAGATAGGTTGTCTGTGCAAGTATAAAACGGTTCTCGCGTATGTTCTCAATACGCAAGTTCTCTGCTATGCTGTTGAGCAGACGCAACTGATGGAAACGTGCCAGCGATAGCGAACAGCTTATAAGTCTATTCTTGTATTCGCCGTATACTCTCTCTATGAGTCTTACTATTTCGATACATTCTGTTTCGGGAATTCTCTTCGATACTATTGATGGGTTATTCATGCACTTCTCTGTATTACTGCCTAGCTTGGGGATGTCACCATTTGAGAACTTTTCGAACAGAGGCCACACACCACGACTTTTTCCGGAAAAATCTTCCATACCCAGACCATACTGTGATGCAATGCTGAAGAATCTTTCTCCGCTCCTTTTAATACTCTCTATAGTCTCTTCTTCTATGGCGCGAAGTGCGTTTCTGTATTCAATGAGTATATCTCCATTGCTGGTGTCTATTTTCTCCCGTAGTGAGTCTCCACGTTCCTGATACTCCTCTTTAAGGATGTTATTGGCAAAGTCCTTTATAGCAATAGGCACATTCCAGCTTTTTCCCTCTTCGAGATGCTCCTTGATATATTCTACCAACCATTGCATCTCTTTGCTTGCAGGAGTAAGACGTTGTATCAGTCTGTCGACTGTCTCTTTAAGTAACTCCTCTCCTTCTATCATTATCTCCATATTATTGCTTAACTCCAGCTCTTTGGCCAGACCTCGAAGGATATTCTGGAAAAAGGCATCTATCGTCTGTACTCTGAAGTGGCCGTAGTCGTGCAATATCAGGTGCAGTGCTGTACGTGCACGTTCACGCAACTTATCCTCGTTTAGGGATGGGAATGTATCTCTCAATATCTCATAATAGCTGTCCGAGGAGGGTAGTGCGTGTGCTACTCCATAGAGTTGGCTCATTATGCGCTCTTTCATCTCACCTGTCGCCTTGTTGGTGAATGTGACGGCAAGGATATGTCTGTATGCCGATGGGTCGGCTATCAGCAGTTTCATATATTCAACAGCCAAGGTAAAGGTCTTTCCCGAACCAGCTGATGCTCTGTATATGTATAATGTCTTCTCCATCGTTTAGCTTTTTATGTTAATTACACTCTTTCCCGAACGTCCTTTCTTTATGCATATCTGTGTGGGGATGCGCTCAATCATATCCTGCAGATGTGATATTACACCTATCTTGCGTCCTTGGCTCTGTAGCTTTTCCAACGCTTCCATTGCTATGCGTAATGTCTCGCTATCGAGCGAACCGAATCCTTCATCGATGAATAGTGACTCAATGCTCATATTGTTTGATGAAAGTGATGATAGTGCCAATGCTAAAGCTAATGATACAAGAAATGTCTCGCCACCCGAAAGTGTATTTACAGTACGTCGCTCCGATAACATATCAAGGTCTGTTACCATAAGTGACAATGAGTCGGGAGCAGAACGTACCAGTTCGTAACGGCTGGATAGTTCTTTTAGGTGTATGTTGGCATAGGCAAGCATGATATCGAGTGTGTATCCTTGTGCAATAAGACGGAATTTGTGTCCTTTTGCCGATCCGAACATGTCATTAAGTTTCTTCCAATCGTTCATTTGCTCTTCAATCGCTTTTAGCTCAAGGAGCATGCGGCTACACTCTTCTTTCTTTCTTGTATTGCTCGATAGCTCTACATTTATTTGGGTTATGCGTTTGCGGTATTGTGCCAACAAGGATGACTTTTCCTTGACTCCTGTAATCAAATGGTTTTCTTCTTCGTCGTCTGTGGGACGTGAGGGGTGTTGCATGTGGTTATCTATGCTCTGTTTACGCTCCTGTAACTTTGTTGTTGCTTGTATCAGATTGTTGTTCACATGTTCAATCCGGCGTCGCATTTGTGCTATCTCTCCGGGCTCTGTAACGACCAACTCCGATAACAGCTGGATAGTAATCTTATCTCCTGTTGCTTGCAGGAATTCTTCTACCTTTTTCTTACATGTATCAATTCCTGCAGTGTGTAGTGCAATGGACTCTTCCGACCTCTTTATATTCTGTTCTGTCTGTGACAGGGCTGTTATAATCTCTATTCTTTTTGCTGTGTAGTGTGTGAATTTTTTGTCACACTCTTTAATTGCACTCTCAAAACGCTCTTCTATTTGTATAACGCTGTCTGCCTCGCCCAAAAGCTCTTTAACTCTCTTCTTACAATCTGCAACCTCGGATTGTAGCCTTTTTACCTGTTGCTCACCATCTTTAATATCAATCTCAATCTCTGAAATACGTTGCATTAGATTATTTTGAGTGGTTCCTTCAACCGATAGTGATTGTTGCAATTTTGTAATACGCTCCTTGCTGCTGTTCCATTTTGCAGATACAATAGCTAGATTGTCGACAATCTCTTTTATTTTGGTTAAGGGGTTGTCGCTTTTATGTAACTTTTCTGTTTCGGGTATCTCTCGCAACTCCTCAAGAAGAGAGGCGAGACGTCGTTTGTATTCTTGTTTGTACTCTTCTATCGAAGAGCTAAGGACCATGCTCTCTGCTTTGCAGTTCTCTATACTGCGAGTGTGATGAGCAATGCTCTCTTCATTTGTCTTACGTGCTTTAATGAGTTCCTTCTCTTGTAACACGTTGCCTGTGATTACAGATATTTGATGGTGGCAACTGCCACATACAGGACATGGTTCTCCCTCAATAAGCCTGCTACGTAGTGCAGCTATCTCTTGGGTTAGTGTAGCCTTTAGACGTTCATTCTCTGATTGTGCAAATGCCAGACTCTCTTCAAACTGTTTCTGTAAGGTCTGGGAACTGGCAAGCATTTTACTTTTGTTATCTATCTGTCTTACAATCTCGCATGTGTCATTCAGATTATTCTCAATAATTATTCTCCTCTCTATTGTGGATGCATATCTATTGTGTTGTGCAATCCATTGGCTTATGGAGGTCAGTTCTTCCCCTGCCTGCTTTATTTTCGTTTTGCACCTCTTATGCTCATCGTTTAACAGTTGTAATTGTTTCACTTTGCCTTGTACTATAGTGAGACACTCTTCCAACTGCTTACTCTTACTGTTTATGTCGGCTTCCAGTTTTGTTGCTTCAAGTATAATAGGACGTGATTCGGCTCTCTCCTTATTTATTCTTTTCTGCTCTTCAACGCATAGGGCAATTGCTTTTTCTATTGTTTCGTATTGCTCTCTATGCTGAATGAGAAGTTTGTTGTATTGTGGCAGCTGTAACGATAATTGCTCTCGTTCCTTATTTAATCTAACGGCCTCTATATAGGTATCTCGAATGGGTTGTATACTCTCTATATGTGAGAGGCGTTTGGTTGTCTCCTTTATAGATTCTACAGCTTTATTACATTCAGCCACAATCTTTTCTGCATTTTGAAACTCTAAAGACAGTTTTTGCATCTGCTCTATCCATTTTAGTTTCTCTTGCATGGTCTCTATTGCCTTAACCTCTTTCTCTTCCTCTTTAACAAGGGTGTTGAGTTCCTCTTTAAAGGTGTTTTCCTCTTCGGGAGAGAGTAATCTCATACCATTGATAATCTCTTCCTTTGCTTTGTATTGCGATTCTGTTAGACGGTATTTGTCAAAAATCTTTACTGATATCTGTGCATATATGCCTGTTCCTGTAAGTTTCTCCAATATGTCGGCCTTGTCATTTGGAGTTGCCTTAAGGAATGAGGCGAACTCGCCTTGTGCAAGTAGTACAGCACGTGTGAATTGCTCGTAGTTAAGTCCAAGCAACTTTGCAACTATTGCTTTTGTTTCGGCCTTGCTACCCTGTATATAACAATTGTCATCTATGCAAAATAGTGTATGCTTTGATGGTTGCAGATTACCATCGGCTTTGTTACGTGCGCGGCTAACGCTCCATCTTACTCGGTACTCTTTTCCATCCAAAGCAAGAAACTCTACCTCGGAATATCCGTCACCTGTTCCATGACGTAGGATGTTACGGCAGTCACTCTCTCTTATATTATCATCTTCGCTCTCCTGAGATTTGCTGCCTTTTGCCTTGTATGTACGTGGAGATATCTGAAATAGTGCTATACACATGGCATCAAGCAGTGTTGTCTTTCCGGAGCCGGTATTGCCGGTTATTGCAAATATACCAGCTGAACGCAGTGGTTCTGTACGGAAATCAACAGCAAATTCTCCTTCGAGTGATGCAAGGTTTTTACCTTTTATGGATAGTATCTTCATTCCTCAGTCTTGGGTTTTGTTGTTTATGTTTTCTGTTTCAACCTCTTTTATTGTCTCCATAAGCATAGTGCACAATCTTTCGGGCATCTTCTCTTGCCCATAATGGCGGCAGTAGTAATCTTGTGCCAATCTCATTGGGTCTATATTACGCAACTCATCATATGTTAGCGGTTTTGTATTCTCATTACTGTTGTGTTGTGTCACTGCCTCTATACGTGTAAGACGTACCGAGCATCCTTCGATAGCCTTCTCTATCTGTTGTCGCATAGTTGGTTCAGGACCATTTACTAACAGACGTATTTCAAGATATGGTGAGAATCGTGTAATATCTCCTTTGGGCAATTCCTCTATTGCCTGCAACACTTGTGGCAGTGGTTGAGGTTCTTGGGGTATACTTAACAATTTTACAGGTGCATCATACTCTCTCTTCTCTATTGTTGTAGTGCCATTTTCTATGGTAGCTATTGTTATGCTTTGCTTGTTACCGCGTTCGGAAAATGACATAGGCAATGGTGCACCTGAATAGCGCAAGGTTTTGTCGTGCATTATACTTTGTGCCTTGTGAAGATGTCCGAGTGCAGTATATGCAAATTCTGTTGTAACACTGCTAAGGTCTATATTGTCAAGACCTCCGATGATATTAGGTCTTGATGTTCCGTCCGATGAAAATTCTCCTCCAGTTACATGCATATGTCCCATTGCTATAATGGTGTTGAACTGCTCTTTTGCCTTGTAGAGAAGGGTTGTATATAGTTTTCTTACTCCATCGTTGTGGCTCTCGGCTTGCGGATATTCACCCAAACGCAAATATGGGACAGCCAGACAACATGTCTCTCTGTCTATGGGTATTATAAGATGATTGTAGTCAATCTCTCCATCATCGCTGCGGCGTACAGTGCCACGTATGGTTACATTGAAACTTTCGAGGATGGGGGATGGGGCCTCTAATCGCGCTCCTGAATCGTGGTTGCCAGCTGTAATAATTATTTTTAAATGGGGATTGCTTGTTGTTATATTATGCAGAAAATCGAAAAGCAGTTTCTGTGATGCTGCCGATGGGTTGGGGCTGTCAAATAGATCACCGGCAATAAGTAACAAATCGGCTTTTGTCACAGCTATCTGCTGTGCAAGCCATTGCAACATATCGTAATGCTCATGCATGCGATCGTAGCCATAGAAATTATGTCCTAAATGCCAATCGGCTGTGTGTATTATCTTCATTAGCAGTTTTTGTATCTTCAAACTGCTAATTTAAAGAAAAAATACGACAATAGGGTATGTTGTATAGATCAAATATACATATAAGAATAATACGCTGCTTTTTGAGCAGCGTATTATTGGGGCTTATTTTATGATTTTCTTTGTAAGCCATCGCCTAACCGGTTCATCATACAACTTAAGTGATGCATATGCGAGGGTGATATTTATGGCTATTACCATAATTACAACGGGCCATGTCTCTTCTAAAGTATATAGCTTGTTTTCTATTAGCCATGCATAGAAAAGGTACATTATAGGGTAATGTACTATGTATAGCGGGTATGATATGTCGCCAAGGAACCTGCAAACTTTTGTTGATGTAGCATCGCCAGTGTTACCTGATGCTGCTAACCATACAATAACGGGAAAAACAAACACTATACAGAATAGTTCATACAATCCGTTCAGACTTATATTGCCATTTTTAGGAATGTAAGGCATGGAGAAGAGTATGAACAATACTATTATGGATATCCAGAATATACCCTTAATCTTGATAGGTTTGAAGTTACGTGCCATGAGCATTCCAAGGCTGAAGGGGAACATCATTCTTAGTAATCCACCAAAGAAATTGGTTTTGTCAAGAGTCCATCCGATACCAATCATATCATATCCCGACACATCTGCTGCAATAAACCAGACCCATATAATTCCGGTAAGTGCTACAAGGGTACCAAGTGCCTTGTTGCTTAATCGGCGTATTAGTAGTGCGTAAATGATGTTACCTATATATTCAAAGAACAACGACCATGAAGGACCATTCAATGAGTACATCTCACCGTTACCGCGAACATCGTATCCGGCACCGGGGTGGGCCGGGACAAACAGCATGGTAAGCATGAGGGCTGTAATAATCCATTGTGATTCGGTCTCTGTACCATCCCATTTCACCCCTCCTTGAAGCAGGAAAGTGATACATCCTATGACAGCTCCTATAATAAGCATCGGGTGCAGACGTATGAGGCGTCGTTTGAAGAAATTAGCTATTGTTAGTTTTTCTTTATTGTCAGACTGCCAACGGTCATCATAGGCATAACTTATAACAAATCCCGAAAGCATGAAAAAGAAATCTACTCCCAAATGACCATGATTGAATACATCTATTGTTCCACCTTGTGCAAAGGCAAAGCCCTCAAATACGTGATACCAAACAACCATAAGTGCTGCTGCACCACGTAGTCCATCAAGTAGTTGATAGTGGGGCTTTGTATCGGCAAATGCTGCCGATGATGTTACTCTGTTCCCTGTTTGTGACATTTTATTATTTTATCGTGTTATTTGTATTTCTTTGCGAAAATACAAAAATCAGGGGTATGATAATTTGCTCTAAAGCAAAAAAACATTCAGATTGTTCTTGAATATAAGAAATAGAGAATTCTTATCTAATCTCTCTTCTTATCCTGCTTAATGTATATATGGAGATTCCAAGAAACTCAGCAACATATTTGAGTTTTATTCTGTTTATCAGCCCCGGGTAATGCCTTAGGAAACATTGATAGCGTTCATAAGGATTCATCTGTATACGCTCTACAAAATGATGGCTTAGAAGGCGGTTTACATCTTGATGTACAATGCGTCCCCAATTGGCTATCTCAATATGTTCTTCGTATAATAGATTGAGTTTATCTATGGGAATGGCATATAATGTACAGTCGGTAAGTGTTTCCACACTCTCTACAGATGGTTTGTTGTGGTATACGGAGTACATACCGAATGTTATATCTCCTTCCATGCTAAACCAGGTGGTAGTGTCTACTCCATCTTTGTGAAAGATGGAACGTGTGATACCATTTTCAATAAAATAGAGGTTTGAGTCGGTTACTCCCGACTTTACAAGCATAGTGTTCTTTTTACAATACATTACGTTCAATTCTTTCTGTAATGCTTGTAGTGCCTTGTCGGATACATTATAATAACCTCTGATTTTATCTGTGATATTCTTCATATTTCGCGAAGGTACAAAAAAACAAATATTCGAACAACTCTTGAGATATTTTCAAAAAAGTTATTTATATTCGATGCCATCAGTGATATTCTTTTGATGTTTGGTAACATTAGGTAATAATATTATTAGGAGTATGGAACGGTTTACACATATATTAAATAAGGTAACGGTAGAGAGTAAGGATAATGGTAAGGAGTTTGTCATTACCAAACGTGTGGATACAATAAAAGATATACTTAAAGATTGCAGTTATAGCCTTATATATGAGGGTAAACTCTCTTTGATATATGCGAAACGTAAGCCTGCTCAAGGTGAAAAGGTTATACTGATATCTTCTCACATAGATTCACTCTTCTCGCATTGTTTCTGTAGTGACGAAGGGGAATACTTTAAAGGTACATTTGACAACAGCTATACAAATGCAGCTCTCTTGTGGAATATGCTATATGGTGATTTGTCAGATAATGTTGTGATAGCATTTACCGGTGATGAGGAGGTAGATTCTCGTGGAGCTATAGAGACAGTATGTGCTATGGGAATAATGCAGTGTACAATAGCATTTGCAATAGTCCTTGATGTTACCGAAGAGGGGTGGGGTAATGCAGCCACTTTTACAGTAGAAAACGATTTAGGATTGGATATCTTTACTGCACATCGTTTGGTGGAGATGCTAAAACCATATGAAGGGAAATATGCATATGTACATGATGCAGAACCCGATGAGAGTTGGGATTATGATGAATATGCAATTCCTTGTTTTACCTTATGTGTTCCAATAAAGGGGGATATGCATGGCGACGAAGGTGTACTATTAAGAAAAAACTCTTTCCCCTATTATCAGCAAGTGATGGCTCTTATTGCCAATAATATAGTCTGACTTTTTATAGAATTTCTTTTTTTAGATTTATTTTTGTTATAATTTTGCAGCGCTTTTTGACATTGTTATAAATAAAGCATAAAGTGCATATTGTTTAACTGATTGAATATCTCTGAAATGTCTAAATATATTGTTGAGGATACAAGAAAGGTAACTACTCATCGTCTTATTGAGATGAAACGTAAGGGTGAGAAGATTGCTATGCTCACCGCTTATGATTTTACGATGGCTTCTATTATTGATGCTGCCGGTGTAGATATCATATTGGTGGGAGACTCGGCTTCAAATGTGATGGCAGGAAATATAACAACCCTGCCGATAACTCTTGACCAGATGATTTATCATGCTAAGTCTGTTGTGCGGGCAGTGAAACGAGCTCTTGTTGTTGTTGATATGCCATTCGGAACATATCAAGTAAATGCAGACGAAGCTGTCAAGAATGCTATACGTATAATGAAAGAGACACATGCTGATGCTCTCAAACTCGAGGGTGGCGAGGAGATTCTACCGTCTGTAAGAAAAATATTGGATGCAGGAATTCCTATTATGGGGCATCTTGGTCTCACGCCTCAAAGCATAAATAAGTTTGGTACATATGGCGTACGTGCTAAGGATGAGGCTGAGGCTGCCAAACTTTCCCATGATGCACATCTGTTGCAGGATGCCGGTTGTTTCTCCTTGGTTCTTGAAAAGATCCCTGCTACACTTGGCGAGAAAGTTGCACAGTCGTTAGAGGTTCCTATTATAGGAATAGGTGCTGGCGGTGGAGTATATGGACAAGTACTCGTGTGTACGGATATGTTGGGTATGACTGCCGATTTCACCCCACGATTCTTGCGTCGTTATGCCGATTTGAATACAGTTATCAGTGATGCTGTTGGGAACTATATAAAGGATGTCAAGGCATCTGATTTTCCAAATGAAAAAGAACAGTATTGATTTAATCAAATGAAAAATAGGAATCGCAAGATTCCTATTTTTCATTTGATTAAATATATCTGATGTGCAATGTGGCAAAACAAAGAGTGTTAATATAGCATTTCTCGCTTTTCGTTACTCATACTACGTTCTACTATCTCTTCTTTAAGCATGTCGTACATGCAGTTGTTCTGACGGTTGATATTCTTATGAGGAATATCATTTGTCAACGAGATAAGTTCATTGTCATCAAATAGATATGAGAACTGAACAAGAAAATAGAGGCCGGCAGCCGACTCTATATTTGCACGTATTATATCCTGAATGTATAAGACTGCGTCCCGTTGTGCTTCCATCGCTTGCAATGCAAGTTCCGACTTTTCTGTATCCGACATTGTAGAGTCAAGCTCTAATCTGTATTGTGTTTCATAAAGTTCCGACGTATAATCTTGTAGTTTGGTCTCTACCATGCTTACAAGATCATTAGTCGGAGTTCCTTTTACATTTACTGTCTGGTCTGTTATCTCTATCTCTATATTGCCTTCCTCAAGGAAGAAGAGTAAGAACTGCGGTTTTTCATCAGCTGTATTGTAACCTATATAATATATGTCGCATCCTTTTGTCTTTCCCGAGAAATAGAACTGTTCGTTTTTTACAATACACTTGTCGGTTATCGTATAATCTTTTCCATCAGCGGAATAACCTAATGAAATTGTGTCCCCATCGGAGTATCCCCTTATTGTTCCTGTTATGGAATACTCCTTGCTGTTGTTACATGATAGTAGCAACAGCATAACAAGAAGTATGGAAGAGATTTTTCCTGTCATTACCGATTTAGCAGATATATTGTTTGCTTATTGACTCGTTGTTGAGTACGCATTTTATAGCCTCGGCAAATCCTTTGGCAATTGAGAGCTGTTTAACCTTGGGACATCCCTTGTCGTATGGGATACTGTTGGTGAATACAATCTCTGTCATTGAAGACTCACGTACGCGCTCTGATGCATTGCCTGACATGATACAGTGTGATGCTATTGCGCGAACCGACAAAGCACCGTTTTCCATCATGAGGTTTGCTGCCTTAGATATAGTTCCTGCTGTATCAACGATATCATCAACAAGGATTACATTCTTGCCCTCAACATCACCAATTATTTGCATTGTATCAACAACATTTGCCTTAGCGCGTGTCTTGTGGCACAATACCAGAGGTACACCAAGACATTTAGAGTATGCACTGGCACGCTTAGAACCACCTACATCAGGTGTAGCTATTACAAGGTTATCAAGTTTTAGTGAATTGATATATGGTATGAAAACCATTGATGCGTATAGATGATCTACAGGAATGTCGAAGAATCCCTGGATTTGGTCGGCATGGAGGTCCATTGTAATCAAACGGTTAACACCTGCTACGCTCAAAAGGTCGGCAACCAACTTGGCTCCTATAGATACACGGGGCTTATCCTTACGGTCTTGACGTGCCCAACCAAAATAGGGCATTACTGCTATAATACTCTTGGCAGATGCACGCTTTGCTGCGTCAACCATAAGCAGAAGCTCCATTAGATTGTCTGAGTTGGGGAATGTAGACTGAACAAGAAATACGTTCTTACCACGAATTGACTCTTCGTATGATACTGCAAACTCTCCATCAGCAAAATAGGTGGTGTTCATTTGTCCTAGAGGACAATTTAGCTCTTTGCAGATTTCTTCGGCAAGGTAACGGGATTTTGTACCCGAAAATACCATGTAAGGGGTATTGTTCATAGAGGTAATGTTTAGTTTGTTATTTTATTTATGTTATTTGTCTTTATCCATTTTAGCATTTACGTGCTATCTTTTGTATATTCTTGAAACTCTCTATCAGTTCGCTGTAATCGGTTGAACGGCATGAGTCGAATTTGTCCCAAACCTGTGCATCAAGAATGATACCTCCAAAGCCATATGTAGACAAACGACGCATGTTGTTCTCGTCTATATCACCGAACGCCCATACACGCTTGTTAATGACCTTCTTGCCCAACTCATTAAGCTCATTGCTTTGATAGAATGTACGACCCATAGGACCGAAACACATTACTTCGTAAAATCCTTTGAATTCATGCAATTCTTTAAGGTTAGCTGCATAACCTACAAACTTTCCGCTCTGCTTTTCTGTTGGGTGAGGCGAGCCTGGTGGGAATAACTGTCCTGCAAGTTTGTAATCTTGCATAAGTCTGTTGTTGCATGTAAAAATGCGCTTGTGGTATTTCTTAGGTATAAGATTCAAAAGTCTCTCTATATATTGAGGATGAGGAAACGACTTTTCGAGAAAAAGATAGTCAAGTTCCTCTTCAAATAGTCGGGTTATAATTTTGTCCTCCTCAATGAAGAAGGTGGGTTTTGTTACAACGGCGAGTTTCATTATTATAGTGCTTTATATTTATTCTGCAAATTTAATATTTTTTATTATATTGCTATATTAATATGCTATTAATTTTTCAATTAATATCTATGGAAAATCATTTAATGAGATATGGACTTGTTATTATTTGATTTATCGTTTAAAATTAAGAACAAATTTTGAATAAGGCTGTTTTATTGTAAGGTTATAATAGTTATAAAATTGTTGTTTTATGGCAAAGGAGAGTATTTTGATTCTTAAGCAGCGATTGAGTGTCACAGATCTATTGACACAACTGAATGCTGCACTGAGTGAAGAGTGGCTGGCTTTTTACCAGTATTGGATTGGTAGCTTGATAGTGGAAGGGAGCATGCGCGCCGATGTGCAACGTGAATTCGAGGAACATGCACAAGAAGAGTATATGCATGCCAAATTATTGGCTGAGCGGATAATTCAACTTGAAGGGATGCCGGTCTTGGATCCGGCACAATGGCTGGTTCTCGCACGTTGCAAATATGCAGTCCCTCTAAATAATGATGTATTGAGTCTGCTTAAACAGAATATTGCATCGGAGAGGTGTGCTGTAATACGTTACGAGGAGATAGCAAGCTTTACTAATAATATTGATTTTACGACATGCGATATTGTTAAGAGGATTATGGCCGAGGAGGAGAGGCATGAACAGGATTTGCAGGATTATCTGCGTGATGTAGAGTGGGTGCTTCACACTGCTAAATGTAGTTGTTGAAATATCATTTGGATATAACTTTTACACCGACATCAGTGTCGGTGTATTTTTATATATATGACAGAGATGAGTAGTGTTATATGCCTGCTTTGGCTGTTTTATGGGAAACTATTTGTAAATAAGTTTCTTTCAAATTCTATTTTTTTTGTACCTTCGCACTGCACAAAATAAAATAAACTAGATGAATGATATAAAGGAAAAGAGACACGAAGTTTATAATGATTTAAAGACTGATTTAAAGCTGTTTGGTGTAGCATTTTATCGTTTGGGTCGTAATATATATAGGCTGGTAAGGTGTATTGAGTTACCCTCTTTCGTTGGAACAAAAATTGTCGGATATGTAAAATGGGTATTAATTCTTATACTTATTTTTGTATTAGTGATAGGCTCAGTACTTTTGCTTAGGAACTGTAGTGATGGTGTAGATAGGGTGGGTGACGAAGAAGATATTGAGGTTGAGAAGTTTTTATATGTGCCACGCGTGGAAAAACCCGAAGTAGCGCATAAAATTTCTAATATCAATTATCGAAAATTATTCAACGACATGAATGATGCTCATTTGGATGCTGCCAAGAAGATAGGTATAAAACGTTTGGAGTCGCGTGAAGATATTGACAATGCAAGTCGCAATCTCATAGAAACAAACGATTATGATGCATACGTGGTTGATGAACTAACTCATTCTATACCGTTCTTGGTGCCTGAAGCTGCAAAATTGTTGAAACGTATTGGAGAGAATTTCCAGGATTCTCTTGTAATGAAACATTTGCCTCCTCATAAACTTATTGTAACTTCAATACTTCGTACACAAAGCGATGTCAAGAGGCTTGGCAAGGGAAACTTGAATTCGTCAAAGAATTCGGCTCACTGTTTTGCTACAACTTTTGATATAACATATAAAAGATTTTATTCTGTATATGGGGAAACTATGGAAAATCAGGCAAAGCTTAAGCTTGTACTTGGCGAGGTGTTGCGTGATTTAAAGAAAGAGGGGTGCTGTTATGTTAAGCATGAGGTAAAACAGGCTTGTTTTCATATTACTGCACGCAAGTCTCCAAACTAGGGTTTATGAGATACTTCAACCGGATGTTGTAGTACATTGTTATTTAACCACATAAAATAGAGGCTGTGTAAATGACACAGCCTCTATTTTATGTGGTTAAATAATATTCTTATCCGAAAAGTTCTTCGCGTTGCACATAGGCGATTATGTCACCGCGATTTACATGGTCGCCTTGTTTTGCACATACCTCAACAACTCTTCCGGCAAGCCCAGTTGCTACTGGCTGAAGTTCGCCCCAAGATGTTATTATTGTACAGAACTCCTCATTGGCTTCAATCTTCTTACCAATAGCCGGTGGTAATGACTCGCCCTCCAGGGCTACTTCCCATAATAATTGTCCCTTTACTGGTGCTACTATGGGATCGGCTTTTGCATGTTTGATGGCTTTAATCTCTTCAAGGCTGATACCTTTGCTTGCCATCTCTGCATCTTTTGCTTTTTCTATATCTGCAAGGAAACGCTCTTTTGCAACACCGCTTCTGAAATCACGGTACTGACGGTCGTGCATTGCAAACTCAAAAAGCTCTTCGTCGTCTTCTCCGGTGTCCCATCCTAGTTCTTCCATCTCTTTGCGATATTTATCAAGTGCATCCGGATAGAAACTTTGTGGGTCGGCTGTTGTGAACTCGTAGCCTTTTTCCTTTGCCAGCTCAATGATTTCGGGTGCTAATTCACCGGGCAGTTTACCACTCTTTCCAAGAATCATACCCCACATGCTGTCATCCATTCTACTGAAACGAGGCTCATCCTGAGCGTTGCTTAGCAGATTCATTAATGCTATATTTTTTACATATTGGCTGAAAGGGGTAACGAGTGGGGGGTATCCTACTCGTGGCCAAACGTATGCGACCTCATTGAACAATTCAACCATTAGTTCGTCAAGTGTATACGTGGGCTTACCTTTGCTTGCGAGTATTCCGTTTATGCCTTTGTGTACACCTGCAAGATCGGACATCATAGAGCCCATCATTCCGCCGGGAAGACCACTGGTAAGCAATAGTGAACTCATAAGTTTATTGTTCTTATCCATGAAGTAACCCAACCAATCGTCTATGAACTCTTGTGTCAGGCTACGCGCCTTCATGTATGCGTTCATGTTGATTTCAGGAACTTTAAATCCTGCATCTTTAAGCATTGCTTGAACGCTTATGATATCCGGATGGACTTTACCCCATGATAAAGGTTCTATTGCTGTGTCAATTATATCACATCCGTTCTTGCATACTTCGAGTATAGATGCCATAGATAGCCCCGGACCGCTATGTCCATGATATTGTATTATTATTTCAGGGTGTTTCTCCTTTATACTCTTGGTAAGAAGTCCTAAGAAGTGGGGGCGTCCTATACCGGCCATATCTTTTAGGCATATCTCCGTTGCGCCTGCTTCTATGAGTTTGTCAGCCATCTCGCTGTAATATTCTACGGTATGCACAGGCGAGGATGTGATACATAGGGTGGCCTGAGGTATCATGCCTGCTTCCAATGCGTATTTTATTGACGGTATAATGTTTCTTACATCATTGAGTCCACAGAATATGCGTGTTATGTCTGTTCCTTGGGCTTTCTTTACCTTATACATTAGACGTCTTACGTCCGCAGGAACGGGAAACATGCGCAGTGCATTAAGCGCTCGATCTAGCATATGAGTCTGTATTCCGGCCTCATTGAAGGTCTTTGTAAAGCTTCTGACTGCCTTGTTGGGGTTCTCGCCTGCCATGAGGTTTACTTGTTCAAATGCTCCACCGTTTGTCTCTACGCGTGCAAAACAGCCCATCTCTACTATTACAGGGGCTATCTTGGCCAATTGGTCGGCAAGTGGTTGGAATTTACCCGATGATTGATACATGTCTCGGTAAACCAAACTGAATTTTATCTCTCTTTCCATAGTTTTGAGTTTTTTTTGAGAAATACATATATAGTTTATGTATTGTCTCTGATGTTGTCTAAAGGCAAAGTTACACTCTTTATTTAAATATCCTAAACTTTATCGTTTTTATTTGATACAACTTTTGTTAGTTTTTCTTTGTGTTGCTTTCCTATTATATTTGACTAATGGCGAATATCTGCTTTGCTCGTTGTGAAAAATATTAAAACAGGTTCAATATTCATCTTTTGTTTGTTATTATTTTGTGTTTTGCTTTTTGGACTATAGGTGTGTGTTTATGTTGGATTTTGATTGTTTTAATCGAATTTTCTGTCTATAATTTCGCCCCTAAATAATAAAATTTACCACGTATTTATTATTTTTGCCACTATAACAGGCTTTGTGTCGTTGAAAATCGTTAGTTAAAAAAGTTAGTTACAAATTTGCAAAGAAATGTTCGAAATATAACCTTAGCTAAAGTAATAAAAGTTATGCTAGTACACTATTTAACACACATTGATGAGGCAATCAGAAGTAATTGGAACAAGCCTGCCATAACAAATTATGGAGGTGCTACCTATACGTTTGCACAGATTGCTGAAGGTATTGAGAAATGGCACGTTTTGTTTGAGAAATGTGGTATCAAAAAAGGGGATAAGATTGCAATCAGTGCAAAAAATTCAGCTGAATGGTGTATCGCATTTCTTGGAGTGGTTACATATGATGCTGTTGCCGTTCCTCTTTTGGCAGATTTCCTACCTCAGAATCTTGCAGAGCTTACAAGAGTATCAGATAGTCGTCTGTTGTTGGTTGATAAGGCTGTAATGGGTGGTTTTACACGTAATGATTTGCTTGGTAAAATAAAGACATATAGCAATTTACAAGGTTTGATTAATTTAACTAATCAAGCATGTGAGTTGGACTGCGACGGCTCTTTAAATGTAATATGTAATGGCTTGAGTAGTGAATTTGCCAATAGATTCCCAAACGGTGTTTCTCTTGATGATATAAATTATAAAAGAAGTTCAGATATGCTGGATGATCTTTCTGTTATAAGTTATACATCGGGAACAAGCAGTGCTCCTAAAGGTGTTATGATTCATGCAAAATCTTTATCTGGCAATATACGTTTCGCACGTGATTATGTGCCTACTCTTCCCGGGGGAAATACATTCTCTATTCTTCCTTTGGCGCATATATTTGGTCTTTCGTTAGATTTCCTTTTCTTGTTCTCTACAGGATGTCATATACATATTTTCAGTGCTAAGCCTGTACCTGCTCTTCTACTTAAGGCATTGGGTGAGGTTAAACCTTTCCTATTCCTTACTGTTCCATTATTGATAGAGAAAATTTTTAGGGCAAAGGTTATCCCGGTGCTTAACAAGCCCGTTATGCGTTTCCTTACAGCTATTCCGGGAGTCCGCTCACTTATATATAAGAAAATTAGAAAAACCGTTCTTGATGCATTCGGAGGCAATTTACATATCTCCGGTTTCTTCATAGGTGGTGCTGCAATAAGCAAAGATGTTGATAAGATTATGAGACGCGTGAAGATTCCATATGCTGTCGGTTATGGAATGACAGAGTGTGGACCACTTATCAGTTATAAGGGCTGGAATCATCCTGCCTTGAAAAATGATGCCGGTATTATACGTCCTGATATCGAGGTTCGTATCGATTCAAGTAATCCGGCCACAATTCCCGGAGAGATTCAAGTACGTGGTAATCATGTTACATCAGGCTACTATAAGAATGAAGAGGCAACAAGTGCAGCCTTTACCGATGATGGATGGTTCAAGACCGGAGATATGGGTACTATGGACTCTAAGGACTATGTAATTATTAGAGGACGTTGTAAGAATATGATTCTAACAGCTAACGGACAGAATATATATCCCGAGGAGATTGAGGAACTGATAAATCAGCAAACATATGTGATGGAGTCTCTTGTTGTTGGAAGAAAACATGGTCTAGTAGCTCTTATTGTAGTTAACCAAGATACAGCCAAGGCTTCAGGATTAAGTGGCGAAGAACTTAAGAAGGCGATAGAAGATAGTGTATTCGCATTAAATAATCAACTACCTATATATAGTCGTATAGCAAAATGTGAGATACGCGATGTACCATTCGAAAAAACTCCAAAGCTAAGTATTAAACGCTTTATGTATCAATAAAATATTAATTAAGTCTCAAATTAGGATTTTGTAATGAAACATTTTTTGTCGTACATTGATGAATCTATAAAATTACATTGGAGTAAACCAGCCCTCACCAATTATGGTGCAAATACATATACATATGGAGACGTTGCATCATATATAGAGAGATATCATATACTCTTTGAAAAATGTGGGATTGCAAAAGGTGACAAAATAGCGATGTGCGCCAGAAGCAGTGCAGAGTGGTGTATTGCATATTTTGCAGTAGTAACATATGATGCAGTTGCAGTTCCATTGCTGTCTGATTTCCTTCCACAGAATGTTGCAGACCTTACAAGGCTGTCTGATAGCAGATTATTGCTGCTGGATACTCATATTATGGATGCGCTTAAACGCGACAATATTCTTCAGCAATTCCCATTACTTGATAACTTCTGTGGATTGGTTAATATCAAAGGATTAAAGGTAGAACTTGATACCAATGGTAAATTGGATAATCTGACAGAGGATGTTGAGAAGAGTTTTAAGGCAAGATTTCCTAGCGGTGTTACAAGCAAGAAGGTTGACTACACAAAAAATAATCTTGATGCAACAGCTGTAATAAGTTATACATCCGGTACAAGCAGTTCTCCTAAAGGTGTGATTCTGCCGGCACGTGCAATATCTGCCAATTTGGAGTATGCACGGATACATATGGAGGCTGAGGAGGGTTACACAATACTCTCAATATTGCCTTTGGCTCATATATTTGGCCAAGCATTTGATTTTATCTTCCCGTTTTCGAAAGGTTGTCACATATACATCTATACTGAAAAGCCGGTACCGGCACGCCTTCTTAAAGCATTGGGCGAGGTTAAGCCTTTCATGTTCTTAACAGTGCCATTGCTGGTGGAAAAAATTTTTCGACTAAAAGTCATGCCGATGTTGGAAAAGCCTATGATGCGTCTGATGTTGGCAATTCCCGGATTACGTAATATAATTATTAATAAGGTACGAGGAAAACTGATTGAAGTATTTGGTGGAAACGTTGAGAAAGGAGGCTTGCTTATAGGTGGTGCTGCCATAAATAGGGAGGTTGAAGAAACCATGCACAAGATCAAATTTCCTTACGTAATTGGATATGGTATGACAGAATGTGCTCCTTTAGTAAGTTATACACGTTGGCAGGATTTTAAACCGCGTACTTGTGGAGCTGTGGCTCATCCATATGTAAATGTGCGCATAGATTCAGACAATCCGGCTACAGAGCCTGGAGAGATACAATTGAAAGGCGAGGCTGTAACTATTGGATATTACAAGAATGAAGAGGCAACAAAAGCATCTTATACGGCTGATGGATGGTTTAAGACCGGTGATATGGGTACAATGGATGCGAAAGAGAATATAGTAATACGTGGACGTTGCAAGAATATGATTCTTACCGCAAACGGACAGAATGTATATCCCGAAGAGATAGAAGAACTAGTCAACCAGATGCCTTATGTGCTTGAGTCATTGGTTGTTGGCCGAAAACATGGTCTTGTTGCTCTATTGGTGCCAAACAGTGATGCTGTATCCGAGGCCGGGCTTACGGAAATGGAAGTGAAAGATGCTTTTGATAATGAGATAAAGGAACTTAATACAAAATTACCGATATATAGTAAGATTACCTCGTTCGAGATAATGAATGAGCCTTTTGAAAAGACTCCCAAACTAAGTATTAAAAGATTCATGTATAAGTAATTTTATTTTGTAGATTGTTAGACCTCGATGTGATGAACAATCTATTATTGTTCATCACATCGTTTTTTATTTGCAAATGAATGTTAAAATTTTATTTAAAATAACCTCAGTTTGTTCATAATGTTTATTGCTAAGTGTTAATTTAACATTTGTCTAGTTGAAAAATGGATTTTATAAAAGATATTTGCAAAAAATATTATATTTGCATTAAATTATAGTATCATAGGGTACTATGCGCTTTGCAGATCGGAAACAATATTAAAGACAACATTTTAAAAATTTATATTATGCAGCACTATTTAACCTATTTGGATAGCTCTATCAAAAAGCATTGGAATAATCCTGCTTTCAGTAACTTTGGCGGTGAAACATACACATATGGGGCCGTTGCTGAAAAAATAGAGAAGTATCACATTCTTTTCGAGACATGTGGCTTGAAAAAAGGTGATAAGGTGGCTCTCTATGCAAGAAACTCTGCAGAGTGGGGTATTGCATATCTGGCGGTAGTTGCCTATGATGCAGTTGTAGTTCCATTCTTGCCCGATTTTCTGGCTAGTGCAGTAGTGGAACTCAGCCGTTTCTCGGAGTGTCGTATGATGATATGTGATAATGTCGCATATGATGCCATAAAGAATGGAGATAAACTACTCGAAGGTTTGGCAAACATAAAAGATTATATCTGTAATGTAAATGTAAAGGATATTTCGGTATTCGATATAACCGATAAAAATCTGGATGCCAAATTGTCGGATTTGGATAAAGAGTTCTCGGCACGTTATCCTAATGGAGTTACACCTGATTCAGTCAATTATTGTAAAACAGACATGGAGGCTATAGCTGTTATAAGCTTTACATCGGGTACAACAAGTGCTACATCCAAAGGTGTAGTCTTGCCTGCGCGCAGTTTATCTGCAAATCTGGAGTTTGCACGTCGTGAGATTCCATTGTGCGAAGGCAATACTATATTCTCGGTACTACCGATGGCTCACATGTTTGGTCAGACATTTGACTTCCTCTTTCCTTTGTCAGGTGGATGTCATATAACAATTCTTAATGGTAAGCCTGTACCTGCACGTCTACTAGCAGGATTGGCTGCTGTAAAGCCCTTTATGTTCCTTACTGTACCATTGGTTGTTGAGAAAATATTTAAATCTAAGGTATTCCCCACTTTGCGCAAGCCTTTGATGAGGGTTCTTATGAAAGTTCCCGGAATAAATAATCTGATTCTTAATGCTATACGCAAGAAACTCGTTGCGGCATTTGGTGGTGGACTTACAACCGGAGTAATAATCGGTGGTGCAGCCCTCAATCGTGAGGTTGAAGACCTTATGCAAAAGATGAAGTTCCCATATTGTGTAGGTTATGGTATGACAGAGTGTGGTCCTCTTATATCTTATAGCGATCGTGCTAAATTTGTTAAATATTCATGTGGTCGTAGAGCCGAGCCTCTTGAGGTGCGCATTGACTCTAAAGATCCGCATCGTGTTCTTGGTGAGATTCAGTGTAAGGGAGATGCTGTGATGGTTGGATATTACATGAATGAAGAGGCTACAAAGAACTCGTTTACAAAAGATGGCTGGCTTAAGACCGGTGATATGGGTATTATAGACCGTAAGGGTAACATATTTATAAAAGGTCGTTGCAAGAATATGATTCTTTCTGCCAGTGGACAGAATATATATCCCGAGGAGATTGAGGATCAGATAAATAATCTTCCATACATCGTAGAATCTCTTGTTGTAGGACGTAAGAATGCTCTTGTTGCACTTATTGTTGCCGATTATGAGTCATCAAAAGGTGCAGGACTTACAAGAGAGGATACAGACGCTCTCATAAATCAGAGTGTTAAGGAGTTGAATAAACAGCTTCCTGCATACAGTCAGATATCTGTTTGCGAGATGCGTGTAGAACCATTTGAGAAGACACCAAAACAGAGTATCCGCAGATTTATGTATACATAATCTTCTCTCATAAAGGATATAAAGAAAAAGAGCCATTGATTAATCAATGGCTCTTTTTCTTTATATCTGCTAACATGTTGTTTATAATATTTTCATTCATTGTATAGCTTTTTGTTTTATAATGATAGATATATATAAAAAAATGTTATCTTTGCAGCCTTAAATGTTGCATTTTTTGAAAAAATAGTTGATAATTTTTTATTAGTGATTAATTATAATTATATATTCATATGAAAAGAGATAGTTCTGTTTTTCAACTTATAGAGATGGAGCATCGTCGCCAGCTTAAAGGTATAGAGCTTATTGCATCGGAAAACTTCGTAAGTAATGAGGTAATGCAGGCTATGGGTTCTGTACTTACCAATAAATATGCAGAGGGTTATCCTGGCAAACGTTATTATGGTGGCTGTGAAGTTGTAGACGTAGTAGAGGAACTTGCACGTACACGCTTGAAGGAATTGTATGGAGCCGAGTGGGTAAATGTACAGCCCCATTCTGGTGCACAAGCCAATGCTGCTGTATTTTTGGCAGTTCTTAATCCCGGAGACAAATTTATGGGACTTAATTTGGCACATGGTGGTCACCTCTCTCATGGCTCGGCTGTAAATACTTCAGGAATAATATATACTCCGGTAGAGTATAATCTTAATAAAGAGACAGGTCGTGTAGATTACGATCAAATGGAGGAAGTGGCTCATCGCGAACGTCCAAAACTTATTGTTGGTGGCGGTTCGGCATATTCACGAGAGTGGGATTATAAGCGTATGCGCGAGATTGCTGACAGTGTAGGAGCACTTCTTATGATTGATATGGCACACCCTGCAGGTCTTATTGCTGCCGGATTGCTTGATAATCCTTTGAAATATGCACATATTGTAACCTCTACTACGCATAAAACTTTGCGTGGTCCTCGTGGCGGTATTATTCTTTTGGGTAAAGATTTTCCCAATCCCTGGGGTAAGACTACACCAAAGGGCGAAATAAAGATGATGTCGGCATTACTTGACAGTGCAGTCTTCCCCGGTATACAGGGAGGTCCCCTTGAACATGTGATTGCAGCCAAGGCTGTAGCTTTTGGAGAGGCTCTTCAACCTGAATTCAAGGAGTATCAGAGACAGGTTAAGTTGAATGCGTCAACACTTGCTGCCGAACTTATGTCTCGAGGTTTCGGTATTGTTTCGGGTGGAACAGACAACCATTCGATGCTTGTAGATTTGAGAAATAAGTATCCCGACCTTACAGGTAAGGTTGCCGAGAAAGCATTGGTTGCTGCCGATATTACAGCAAATAAGAATATGGTTCCTTTTGATTCTCGTAGCGCGTTCCAGACATCCGGAATACGTCTTGGTACTCCCGCTATAACTACACGTGGTGTTAAAGAGGACCTTATGCCATTCGTAGCGGAGATGATTGAGACTGTACTAAATGCGCCCGAGGATGAGAAAGTGATTGCTGCAGTACGTCGTAAGGTTAATGAGGTAATGGCTGAATATCCGTTGTTTGCATATTGATTAAATATATTTCATATAAATGATAAGAACACGCCTTTTTAGGGCGTGTTCTTATCATTTATATAAGGATTGTTTGTGTACCTTAAAATATTATACCGATAGAGAAACTTAATAGATTGTCACTACGTTTCGATTTGAACTTCTTTCCCTCATTCGGTGATAATATGCCTTTTGCGTTGTTGCTTAGTCCAACATCGTATACAAAATCAAAACAGAATCTGGATATAGTTACTCCTAGTCCAATTTCCCAATAATACAATATAGGCTCTAATTGCTCTCTTAAATAATTGTATTTGAAATGCATGAACTCTTGTTTGTCGTGTGCGGTAAATACAAACTTGGCTTTAGGTCCTGTAAATACACTCATGGTATAGGGATAAGACTCTACAAAGTTATATCCTAGGAGTAAAGGCACCTGAATACAATATGTTGTAAGTTTGTATTCAGGCGTCTTGGAATTCTCTGTATACATAGGAGTCTCGTTCTCGTTACTATTTGTTTCAATGAACTCAAAGTAGTGACGAGAGAGTGATAGGTTAGCCTCGGTTTGGATATACAATCTCTTGTAATTGACTTTTATGAAAGGAGTTATAGAGTAACCAATCTTATTGCTTTGTATTATGCTGTTATCATATTCATAGCCATCAATGCAGAAGTCAGTATTGTTGTATGTCGCTGCGTGAAAACCTATTTTTAATCCTGCATTTACTCTTGATTTGTTATCTTTGTTTCCTTGCGCGGCAACACCCAATGACAACAGTATTGCTGTTATTGCTATTATGATACCTTTAAAGTGCATATACTATCTTTTTTTTGTTGTATCTTTTTTGACACTCCATCCGAATTTGCCAATGAACTCTCCCAAATGGAAATATTTGCCATGTGCATATACCAAGGGGTCGGCTGCTGAGAGATCCCATTCACCGGTATCTTTGTTCATTAAACTATCGTCTGCCTGTACATTTACTACGCGGGCAAGGAACATATCGTGTGTACCCAATGGTATTACTTGCTCAATACGACACTCAATACTAAGTGGCGACTCGTTAATTATAGGTGCCTTAATCTCTTTGGAAGGTCCGTATGTAAGACCAGTCTCTTTGCTTTTATTGTACTCTTTACCCGAGCGTACACCGCACCAGTCTGTTGCACGTGCCATTTCTGCTGTTGTCAAGTTTATGACAAACTCACCGCTTTCGCGTATAATAGAGTAGGAGTGTCGTTCGGGACGCACTGATATATAGCACATGGCAGGATTGGTACATACTGTACCTACCCAAGAGACTGTAAACATATTGTAATCTTCGGGTGAGGTACCGCAACTTATCAATACGGCCGGTAACGGATATATCATTGTGCCTGGTTTCCAGTTTAGTTTCATCTGTTCTCCTTCTTATTCTACTATTATAACAATTCAATATCCTTAACGTTCTTTTCTTTCTCGCAATAGTGGCACTTCAATACTCTTTTTTCACGGTCGACAAGATGGAAGAGCGTGGGCATAGGCTCGTTGTTCGTTATGCAATTAGGGTTGCTACACTTTACTATGTTATGCAACTCGTCGGGCATTTTTACTTCTCGTTTCTCTACAACCTGATAGTTGTTGATAATGTTGAGTACTACATTGGGTGCAACAAGCGATATTCTGTTTACTTCGTCATCTGTAAAGAATTTATCAGCAACCTTTATAAGTCCTTTCTTACCCAATTTCTTGCTGTCGAGGTTGTATCCTATTGTTACATTGGTGTTCATCTCAGGAATGTTAAGGAGGTTGACAACTTCGAATAGCTTTTCAGCTGGAATGTGGTCTATTACAGTACCGCTGGACAGTGCTGAAACCTGAAGGGCTAATTTATTATTGTTCATAATTCAGCTGTTTTAAATATTAATACCAAGTACATCGCATATCAGAGCCTCACGTACGTAGAGACCATTTTGTGCCTGTTGGAAATAGTAGGCCTTTGGATTGTTATCAACATCGTGTGCAATCTCTGTTACGCGTGGCAGTGGGTGCAAAATACGCAAATTCTCTTTGCTACCTTGTAACATCGAGTTGGTAAGTCTGTAACAGTTCTTTACTTTCTCGTATTCCATAAGGTCGCTGAATCGTTCTCGTTGCACTCGTGTCATATAGATGATGTCCGCATTCGAGATGACATCTTCGTTGAATTCAGTTGTTTCAGTAAAAGGTATGTTGTTCTGTCTGCAAAATATACGGTACTCCTCGGGCATGTGTAGCTCTTCGGGAGCAATGAAATGGAATGTCGGATTAAAGTGCCGCATTGCGTGCAGTAGGGAGTGTACAGTACGTCCATATTTAAGGTCGCCCACCAAATGTATGTGCAGGTTCTCTAATGTTCCCTGTGTCTTTTGTATTGAATACAAATCAAGCATAGTCTGTGATGGGTGTTGATTGGCTCCATCACCTGCGTTAATAACGGGAACCGGAGAAACTTCGCTTGCATAGCGTGCAGCACCTTCAAGCCTATGTCGCATAACTATCACGTCGGCATAGCTTGATACCATCATGATGGTATCTTTAAGTGTTTCGCCTTTGGTCGCTGAACTTGTGGCTGCATCACTAAAACCTATTACACGTGCACCCAAACGCATGGCGGCAGTCTCGAAACTTAGACGAGTACGTGTTGATGGCTCAAAGAAGAGTGAGCCTACTACCATTTCAGACAGAATATCCCTGTTTGGCTTTTCTTCGAATTTTCTTGCGCACTCCAACAGCGAGAGAATTTTTTCACGAGATAGGTCATTAATTGAAACTAAACTTCTTTTTTCCATATCGTAGGAGTTATGAAGGATGATTTTTTTGATATATTTCTCCGTAAAGGTAGATAAATATTGTGAATAAAAATGGTTCTTCAGCGATATTTATGCTAATTTTTTATTATTGGGTTGTATTTGGATTTTTATTATTAACTTTGCATCTATATTTGTATTGGGAATATACCTAAATATTATATTTTATTGTATATGGTTAAGAAGATTTTAATAGGATTGTGGGGCTTACTGTTTTCTTTAATATTTGTTGCAGTAGCTCTCTTCTATGCTATAGCTCAAGGATGGATTGGCTATATGCCAAATATGAGCGAATTGGAGAATCCTTCATATAAATTTGCATCACAAGTTATCTCTTCCGATGGAAAGACTCTCGGAACATGGTCATATAGCAAAGAGAATAGAACGTATGTAGAATATGAAGAGATATCTCCAAATCTTATTAAGGCTCTTATAGCAACAGAGGATGTACGTTTTACAAAGCACTCCGGTATAGATGGGAGGGCATTGCTACGTGCTATAATAAAGCGTGGTATATTGCGTCAAGAGAGTGCCGGAGGCGGTAGTACCATAACTCAACAGCTTGCTAAATTGTTGTATACCCAGGTGGCTGCCGAGAATGAGGTTGAGCGTATGATGCAGAAACCTATAGAATGGGTGATAGCTGTTCAACTCGAGAGACGTTATACAAAAGAAGAGATTGTAACCATGTATTTGAACAAATATGACTTTGGTTATAATGCAGTTGGTATACGCAGTGCTGCGCAGGTGTATTTTGGTAAGTTGCCCAAAGACCTCAATATGCAAGAGTCGGCAATGCTTGTCGGTATGTGTAAGAACTCTTCGTTGTATAATCCGCGTCGTCGTCCCGAAAAAACAAGAGATAGGCGCAATGTGGTATTTGGTCAGATGGCAAAAGCCGGATATATCACTGATGCAGAAGCTGATAGCCTGAAACAGACTGAACTTAAATTAAATTTTCACTCGGCCGATCATAATGCCGGTCTTGCACCATATTTTCGCGAAAACCTTAGACTTATGATGGTTGCGAAAAAACCTGAAAAGAAGAATTATCGTGGGTGGCAGATGCAGGAATTTTATGAAGATTCTATCGACTGGGAGACAAATCCGCTTTATGGATGGTGTAATAAGAATACTAAACCTGATGGAAAGAACTATAATGTATATACGGATGGACTTAAGATATACACATCTATAGATTCTCGTATGCAGAAATATCTGGAAGAGGCAGTAGAGGAGCATGTGGCAAATTATTTGCAACCGCGTTTCTTTGATTCAAAAAAAGGACAGAAAACAGCACCATTTACCGAAGAACTTACAGATGAAGAGGTTAATAAAATAATGGAGCATGCTATGCGCCAGACCGACCGGTATAGAATAATGAAGAAGAATGGCGCTACAGAGAAAGAGATTATTGCTTCGTTCAATACCAAGGAGGATATGAGAGTGTTCACCTATAAAGGGATGATTGATACTGTGATGACTCCATTGGATTCTATTAAATATTACAAGTATTTTTTAAGAACAGGTGTTGTATCAATGGATCCTCATACAGGTGAGGTAAAGGCATATGTTGGTGGTACCAATTATTACAACTTCAAATATGATATGGCTTCGGTTGGACGTCGTCAGGTAGGATCTACCATAAAACCATATCTCTATTCCTTGGCAATGGAGAATGGTTTTAGTCCATGTGATGAAACAAGAAATGTAGAACAGACCCTGCTTACAGAGGATGGAAAGATATGGAGCCCTAAGAATACATCAAAGGCAAGATATGGCGAGGTCGTAGATTTACGTTGGGGCTTAGCTAATTCAAATAACTGGATATCGGCATATCTTATGAGCAAACTAAACCCATACTCGTTTAAGAAGCTATTACATCAGTTCGGTCTCAGAAATAGAGCTATTGAACCTACGTTGTCGCTCTGTTTGGGCGTATGTGATGCATCTGTTGCAGAGATGGTAAGTGCATATACAGCTTTTCTTGGAAAAGGTATACGTACATCACCTCTTTTGGTTACCCGTATTGAGGATAATGCCGGAAATGTTATTGCAAGGTTTACAGCAGAGAAGACTGAGGTTATAAGTGAAGAGAGTTCATATAAGATGATAGAGATGTTGCGTGCGGTTATAGACGAAGGTACAGGAGGAAGAATTCGTAGAGTTTATAATATAGAGGCGCCTGTGGGTGGTAAAACCGGAACTACGCAGAATAACTCTGATGGATGGTTTATGGGCTTTACTCCTTCTTTGGTTACAGGATGCTGGGTTGGTGGTGAGGAACGAGATATTCACTTCGATAGGATGAGTGATGGACAGGGTGCATCTATGGCATTGCCAATATGGGGATTATATATGAATAAGCTGTATGCCGATAAGAATCTTCCGTATTCTCAAGAAGAGACGTTTGATATACCTATTGGCTGGGACCCGTGTAAAGGATATCTGTTTACTACAACAGAAGAGGGCGATACAATGATTGTTGATAATCAGGTTATAACATCGCCTGTTACCACAGCCGAAGGTTTCGATGAGTTGTTTCAATAGTTTATAAGGTTTAATAAAGATATATTACTATGAAGTTTGTAGGAATTATACCGGCTCGATATGCATCGACACGTTTCCCGGGGAAGCCTCTTGCAATGCTTGGCGGCAAGACAGTTATACAGCGTGTGTATGAACAGGTTAAGGGATGTTTTGATGATTTATATGTAGCTACAGACGATGAAAGGATTGCCGATTGCGTAAAAGGATTCGGTGGTAATGTCGTAATGACATCCGAGGCTTGCAATAATGGAACAGAACGCTGTCTCGATGCATACACTAACTTGGGTATAGAGTGTGATGTCATTGTAAATATACAGGGTGACGAGCCATTTATCCAGCGTAATCAGGTCGAGTCACTTATGGCATGTTTTGACTCAGAAGAGACAGATATTGCTACGCTAGTAAAACCGTTCGAGAAAGAGGATGGTCTGGAGCGTTTGGAGTGTCCGAATTCTCCTAAGGTTGTTATGAATAGCGATGGATTTGCTATATACTTTAGTCGTTCCGTTATTCCATACTTGCGTGGGGTAGAGAAGAGTGAATGGCTCGATAAGCATACATTCTATAAGCACTTGGGTATATATGCCTATCGTGTTGATGTTCTTAAGAATATAACAACCCTGCCACAGTCTCCAATGGAAAAGGCCGAGTCTTTAGAGCAGTTACGTTGGCTTGAGAACGGTTATAGAATAAGGGTGGGTGTTACAAATATTGAGACTATAGGTATTGACACTCCCGAAGATTTGGAGCGCGCAAAGGAATTTGCAGCTTCTATAGGTTTGGATTGGGAGGATTAGGATGCCACAACCTCCGCAAATAAAAAATATGGAGCTATCCAATCTGGTGCTACCAAAAAGTGTAGTGCTGGACAATGGGGTATTGTTACATATCATTGAAGGAGGTAAACGTGATGTACTGCGTATCGACATCCTTTTCAGGGGTGGGTATGCAGTACAAACATTGCCATTGCAGGCAATGTTTACAAACAGGATGTTGCGGGAAGGTACATCTGATTACTCTGCCGTTGAGATATCGAGAAACCTCGACTATTACGGTGCATGGATGGATATCTATTCTTCGCAAGGTTATAATCATCTGACAATGTATGCAATGTGCAGGTATGCTGAACCTTTACTTGACATGATAGAGTCGATGGTAAAAAGACCACAATTCAGAAAGAGTAATCTTTCTACATTAAGAAATAACGGCAAATCTTTTTATAAGATCAATTCGCATAAGGTGGATATTGTGTCGCAGCGTCATTTCGAAAATATGATTTGGGGTGAGGCACATCCATTAGGACACATAGTGACTACAGAGGATTATGATGCCATAACCTGCGATGCTATTTCGCAATATCATAATCAGATATACGGAAGTGCACAAATGGAGATATTTCTCACCGGTTCTGTTGATGAAAAGATTACCGATGCAGTCAATAAGCGTTTTGGATGTGATTCATGGGGTGCTCCGGCCTTGCCTGCGAATGTGCTTGAAGCCCCGTATAGTTTGCTCGGTAAGCGTAAAGTAACGTTGGAGGGTGTCATGCAGAGTGGGGTTAAAATAGGTTTCATGGCGATGGAATCTTCTCATCGGGATTTCCTTAAGTTTCGTTTTCTGACAGTTTTGTTGGGAGGATATTTTGGAAGTCGATTGATGAGTAATATACGTGAAGAGAAAGGATATACATATCATATAGAGGCAGAGCTTGATGCCTATGGTAGTAGAAACGCATTCATGATCTCTACAGAAACTGCAAATGAATATGTCGAGCCTCTTGTTGCCGAGGTTTACAAAGAAATGGAACGTTTGAAGGAACAGCCGGTGTCAAAAGAGGAACTGGAATTGGTACGCAACTATACTTTAGGTGAGTTATGTCGTGAATATGAAGGCGCTTTTCAAAAGGCCGAAGTCTTTATAAATGCGAGATTGTCGGGAGAACCATTTTCATTTGTGAATGAGTATCTTGATGTTGTACGTACTATAACAGCAGAGGAACTTATAACTCTTGCTCAAAAATACCTATTAAAACATAATATGGTTGAGGTTGTAGTAGGTGCATAGTCTGGCATTTGTACAGAATATCTTTCATGGAATTTATTTAATCAAATTATTCCTTAATATTTGCCTTTTATCAACTATCTTGTTATCTTTGCTTTGATATTGGTGTATTGCGACTTTTTCGCAAGTATAAGGGTTCAATGTCAAGGCAGATGAAAAACAGTATACAATTTCTCATTTTAGTAATATTCCTTTTTATAGGTTCGTCGTCTGTGAAGGCGGACTGTAATCAAATCGCATACAATATCCCTTTGTATTCCGATTCAATTGTTGCAGCACCTGTACGTGTTGTATATTCTCAAGATATCAGGTCGATAAAAATGAAGGATGGTTCAACATATGTTGGTGAGCTCAAGGGTAAACGTCCTCATGGTAAGGGTAAGCTTGTTTTTACCAATGGAGATGTATATGATGGCGAGTTTGTCAAGGGTAAGATGCAGGGTAACGGACATATCCTTTATAAAAATGGCGAGAGCTATAAGGGTGCTTTCCTAAATGGTAAGCAGCATGGACAAGGTATATATCTGTTTAATGACGGAAGAAAATATGACGGTAACTGGGAGGATGGTTATCAGCATGGTTATGGACAGATGAAATACCCGAATGGCGATATATATTTGGGTATGTGGAGTCGTAATGTAAGAAACGGAGCCGGAAGTTATTTCTATGCAGACGGTTCTTCATACGTCGGAGAGTGGAAAGATAATGAACATACCGGTATGGGGACTTTTATCTGGAGCGACCATAGCAAATATATCGGTAAGTGGGATAACAACATGCGAAACGGTACTGGTACATACTATTTCGTGAATGGCGATACATACAAAGGCGATTGGAAAAATGATGTACGCGAGGGACATGGAATATACACATTTGCCAACGGTGATTACTATGAAGGTGGATATGTGGCAGGTGAATGGAACGGCATGGGTGTATACAAGAGTGTTTCGGGGGTCGTATACAAAGGCTATTTCAAAGATGGGATGCGTTGTGGCAAAGGTGAGATGATTTTTGAAAATGGTGCCATATATAATGGCGATTGGATGAATAACGAGCATCATGGCAATGGTACCTATACATGGGCCAATGGTGATATCTACGAGGGGGAGTGGCAGAATGGTGCTATGCATGGTAAAGGTAAATTGCAGCTTGCCAACGGTACAATATACAGTGGCCCTTTTGAGAATGGACATGAGCATGGTTATGGCGTGGCAATAGACAAAGAGGGATTCCGTTACGAGGGGAACTTTTTTGAGGGACAACGTAATGGGCAGTTCCGAGTTTTGGACGTAAACGGTAATCTTATACGTGAGTGTGAGTATGTCATGGGACAGTTGAAACAAAAGTAAAACAGATAAAATATAGAATTATGATTTTAGATTCTCTTAAAAATCTTGAGGCTTATGCAGGAATGAATCCCCGTTTTTCAAAAGCGATAGAGTTTATCCTTAATACAGATTTGGATAAACTGCCTTTGGGACGCAATGAGATTTGTGGTGACGAGATATTTGCAAATGTAATGGAGGCCCAGCCAAGAACAAAGGAAGAGGCACCAATAGAGATACATCGCAAATATATCGATATACAGATTCCAATCACAGCCGATGAGGTGATGGGATATATACCTAAAGAGCAGCTACCCGAGGGTGACTATAATGAAGAGAGTGATGCGGCATTGTATCCGGTAGGGATGTTAGCAACAGACTATCTGAATGTAACAACCTCTATGTTTGCAGTATTCTTCCCTCAGGATGGTCATGCACCGGCAATAACACCTGTTAAACTTAAGAAGATAATAGTTAAGGTTGCTGTTTAAATAAAAATACAATATATCTGAAAATAGAATTACTAACATAAAACTTACCACTATGCTGAATCTAATTGCACGCGACAGCTATCTAGAGCCTTATACATTAGAGATTGATGGCAGGTATCGCTACTTTTTGCAAAAGGAGAAGGAATTGACAAAAAACGGCAGACAGACGTTGTCTAGTTTTGCGTCGGGTTATCTATATTTTGGCTTGCACAAGACGGGTACAGGCTGGTGTTTTCGCGAGTGGGCTCCAAATGCAACCAAGATAGTGCTTATTGGAGATTTTTCCAATTGGGAAGAGCTCCCCGAGTATGAACTGAAACCTCTTCCCGGTGGTGTATGGGAAAGAAGACTGCCTCGTAAGGCCTTGTCTCACGGTCAGCATTACAAGATGAAAGTGTATTGGAATGGTGGTTGTGGTGAACGTATCCCTGCATGGGTACGTCGTGTCGTACAGGATGAGACAACAAAAATATTCTCGGCTCAAGTTTGGGCACCCGAAGAGGAGTATACTTTTAAAGTAAAGAACTTTACTCCGAAGACTTCACCTCTTCTTATATATGAGTGCCATATTGGTATGGCTCAGGAAGAGGAATGTGTAGGAACATATAAAGAGTTTAAAGAGAATGTTTTGCCCCGAGTTGCTGCAGACGGATACAACTGTATACAGATAATGGCTATCCAAGAGCATCCTTATTATGGTAGCTTCGGATATCACGTATCAAACTTTTTCGCAGCATCGTCACGTTTCGGCACTCCTGAAGAACTTAAGGAACTTATTGATACAGCTCACAGCATGGGTATTGCTGTCATTATGGATCTTGTACATTCGCATGCGGTTAAGAATGTCCTAGAGGGTATTGGTCTGTTGGATGGTGATCCTGCACAATACTTCCATGCGGGTGAGAGACGTGTACATTCTGCTTGGGATTCATTATGTTTCGATTATGGCAAGAACGAGGTTCTTCATTTCCTTTTGTCAAATTGTAAATATTGGCTCGAGGAGTTCAAGTTTGATGGATTCCGTTTCGATGGTGTTACGTCTATGATATATTATAGTCATGGATTGGGCGAGGCTTTCTGTAGCTATGGCGACTATTTCAATGGGCACCAGGATGGCGATGCGATATGTTACCTTACACTTGCCAACCGTCTTATACATGAGGTTAATCCAAAGGCAATAACAATTGCAGAGGAGGTTTCCGGTATGCCGGGATTGGCTGCGCCTATTGATGATGGTGGATATGGATTTGATTATCGTATGGCGATGAATATTCCCGACTATTGGATAAAGATGATAAAAGAGTGTCGTGACGAGGATTGGAAGCCATCTTCTATATTCTGGGAATTAACAAATCGTCGTAAGGATGAGATGACAATTTCTTATGCCGAGAGCCATGATCAAGCTTTAGTAGGTGACAAGACCATAATATTCCGTCTTATAGATGCCGATATGTATTGGCACTTCAAACGTGGTGATGAGACAGGAACTGTTACTCGCGGTATTGCTTTGCATAAGATGATAAGACTTATTACTCTTGCAACCATAAACGGTGGATATTTGAACTTTATGGGTAATGAATTTGGTCATCCCGAGTGGATTGATTTCCCACGTGAGGGTAATGGCTGGAGTCATAAATACGCACGTCGACAGTGGAGCCTTGTTGATAATCCCGACTATTTCTATACTGTATTGGGAGAGTTTGATAAGGAGATGACAAGAATTATTGGTGGTGCCAAGAATTTCCAGAACCGTCCAGTGAAAGAAATATGGCATAATGATGGTGATCAGGTTCTTGCTTTCTCGCGCCGTGACTTGATATTCGTATTCAACTTCCATCCGACACGTTCGTTTACAGATTATGGATTGTTGGTGCCTGAAGGCGATTATTCGATTGTAATGAGTAGCGACAACGAGAAGTTCGGAGGATATGGTCTTGTCGATGAATCGCAAGTACACTTTACACAATACGACAGACTGCATGCACGTCGCAAGAAGGGATGGTTGCAGCTGTATCTTCCTGCACGAACAGCCCTGGTGCTTAAGAAAAACAGAAAGAAATAATGAGAGAACAACGTGGAGAGAAACGCTTGTTGCGATGGATTAATTGGCTGTGTGCCATAGTCTTTTCTATCTTTAGTTATACTTTTATTGCGGTGTATCAATCACCGTTGTTAGAGGCATACTACGATAAGATTGCAACAGGTAAACTTGAATATAACGGGCATGTGGTAGCTGCAATAACTACCACATTGCTTGTTCTACTTGCCTTGTGGCTAAACAGATATACCAAGTTCCAGCGAGAATGGAGTGCAATGGCGTATTTGCCATCCTCTCTGTTACTAGCTTTTATAACTGATATTGAGCCGGCAATATATACCGGTGTCGGTACATCTGTAGTGACATGGGTGTGGATTCTTGTTATAGGACTCTCTATATACACATTTATGGCATTCATTATGCATAATTTTTTGTTTGCAAAAATCAAGAATCTGCAGATGGAAGGTCATAGGATAGTGTGGCGTAATCTTCTCCTCTTTGCTATTTTCTTTTGTACGATAGGTGGATTGTCAAATGGTAATGATAATTTCAAGCACGAAGCATTGGCATATAGTTATTTTAAGCGTGGTGACCTTGATGCTGCATTGAATGTAGCTAGTCGTTCACTGAATGCTTCGCATGACCTTACAGCTGCACGTGCATTCTATCTCGCCAATAAGGGAAGTATGGCCGAACGACTCTTCTTTTATCCCCAATACTACGGAGCAGAAGGTCTTTTACCGTCTCTGGATAGGAGTTCTCCATTTCCACCTGATACGGTATATTCCACTCTGGGGCTTGCAAGAAATGAAGATGAGACAGCAGTAGATTATCTACGTCGAGTAATAGATAAGGATAGCATACCGTCACGTATGATTGCCGACTACTATTTGTGTTCGCTATTGCTGGATAAACGCATTAATGAGTTTGTAAAGGAACTACCTCGTTTCTATGATATAAAGAGTGGCAAACGCTTGCCGCAGCATTATAAGGAGGCTATTATCTACTATGTTACTACAATAGGTGACTATGAGATAACTTTTGATGCTGATAGTATGCGTTCTGAACTTCTTATAATGGGGTTACTTGATTGGGATTATGGGGAGAGAATTCCTGAACACTATAAGGATGCAATCAAAGAGTATACACTGAGCTCACAGGAGTTCGGTAATATGCTTGATGTTGATTCATTAGGTAAGATGTATGTAAGCATGCTCGAGCTTGAACGAAAATATCCTCAGTTGCATATACGTTCTAACTTTATAAGAAAACATTTCGGTCACACCTATTGGTGGTATTTCGCTTACGACGATTGATATTGTAAATATTTAAGTAACTCTCTTTTAAGTGAGTGACCCATACCGTTATATATGATGGAAATCGTATATAACGGTATGGGTCACTTTTTTAATATTAATTCGGCTATTTATTTAACATTGTTTAACTAAATAGGAGGGTGTAATTGTTGCTGAATCAATATTTTTGCAAAAAAATCCTTAAAAATTAACTGTGTATTATGAGAAAATTGTTAATTCCTTTATTGTTTTTGTCGGTGTGTGCCTTGGCGTCTACCGATAAGAATATTAAATTTCACACTTCCGGGCAGGTCTATACATTTGCGGTGGATAATATAAGTAAAATAACCTTTGGTGTAGAAGACACACTCTCTGTCGTGAATCTATTTTTCAACAACAGCGAAGAGGTGGTTTCTTATCCCTCTTATTGTATGGGTATATCTTTTGACGGGTATACAGGTATTGAAGATAATTGGGCCGAAGAATCGGATGTGACCATCAAATACAATAATGTGGCAAACGAAATCAGTTTGAGCAGTGTGACAGAGATTACATCGGTTTCTCTGTATAGTGCTAGTGGTAATTTAGTGCTCGATAAGTCTGTTTTATCAAACACTGCAGTGCTGTCAATCGAAGGGCTTGTTAATGGTGTATATCTTGTGAAAGCAATATCGGCCGGTGTTGTTACTACTCATAAGATTATAAAACGTTGATTCTATTAATTATTTATATTATGTATATGAAGACACTGAACAGATATATAACATTGTTGGTGCTTGTGTTGCTTGCTAACTCGGCAATATCACATGTGAATGGCCAGACTTTGCATATGTACAAGGGTAGTAAGCATCAAAAAGGCTATCTTACATCAAGCATTGACAGCTTGAAATTCGAGGAGAATGGCAGTGAAACTCAAATTTCTCTTTACAAAGATAATATTAAGTTTAATGCCGGAGCATTAGGTAGAATAGATAGTATGTATGTCTCTGATGCGAAATATGATGGAGAGGGTAATAAACTTAACATTTTAGATCTAGATTTGATGGGGAATCTTAATGATATTCCCAGTCAGTTATCACAAGGATATTTTATTTTCGGCAAACAAGAACACGAGACCGATATGTCTTATCCTGCATATATGATAGCGCAGACACAACTTTTGGGTGATATGTATCCCGGTAGTGCTGATAATGTAGTTTATGATTGGTATAAGACTTATAATGTAGTAGATAAGAATATGTCCAGTAATAGCTATCCGGCATATCTTACATGGTATACATTCTATAAATATATAGATAAGGCTAACCAAATATTGGCGATAACAAAAGAAGTAAGTGCCGATGATGTAAACTCTTATACCAATGCTGTTGCTGCTGTAGCACGTGTATATCGTGCATTTAGCTACTATATGCTTACTGTATTATATGAGCCAAAAGAGAATATATATACCGATTGCTCAAATGTGCTTGGACTTACAGTTCCTATTGTAACCGAGAATACAACTACCGAGCAGGCTGCCAATAATCCCCGTGCCACACACGATGAGATGATAGAGTTTATATTGGAAGACCTTGATGCAGCAGAAGAGGCACTTAAGGCTTATGATTTTAATAATTTAAAAATTCCTAATCTTGCAGTAGTATATGGTATACGTGCCAAGGTTCACTTGTGGGACGAGGACTATGAGAATGCGGCAAAATATGCGCGTCTTGCAATTGACACATCCGGCGCAGCTCCGGAGGGTGATAATCAATGGCTCAATTGGGGATTTACCGAGGCTACTCAAGGGTGGATGTGGTATACATCGTACGATGTCAACAAAATGGGAAACCTTTGTAATTTTGTTGGATGGATGTCTCCTGAAGCAGAGTGGGGATACTCTTCTTTAACAATGCCCGTTATTGATAGGTCGTTGTACGATGTTATTTCTGATACCGATTTTCGTAAGCAATCTTTTGTCGACCCCGACAGAAACAAGTATAACTACGAAGTTGCAAGAGGTAGTGATTGGCTTACCGATAAACCCGATTATCTTGCTTTGAAGTTCCGTTGTAAATATCATGCAGTAGAAGACTATAGAATTGGTGCTGTGTCGGATGTGCCCATTATGCGTGTCGAGGAGATGTATCTTATCGAGGCCGAGGCTGTTGGTATGTCGCGTGGTTTGGAAGAAGGAAAAGAGTTGTTAAATAACTTCGTTCGCTCTTATCGAGACGTCAGCTATAGCTGTAATGCCACAACATTAAGGACTTTTCAGTTCAATGTTCTTACTCAGATGCGTATCGAGTTCTGGGGTGAAGGTAACGCATTTCCATTGGCTAAGCGTTTGCAGTTTGGTGTAGTGCAAAACTACAGTGGAACCAATGCTCCAGATGAAAGTTACAAGATAAACTGTGAGGGAATAAAACCTACTTGGAATATGGTAATTCCCAATGCGGCAATGGAAAAGAATGTTGCGCTTATTAACAATCCCGACCCAACCAATACAGTTGAATATCCTTCAGAGATTGATATGTCGATATATGAAAAATACAACGATAATAACAACAATGACGAATGGAGTGAGTGGGAAAAGGTAGGTACATGTACATATAACCTTGCAGGTTATTGGAGTGGTACTCATTCTGACCTTCCCTTGTACTATCGTGAGTGCCTTCTTAATGATATCGATGCTCAGTTCCATCTTGAGGGTGTAGCAAATGAAATGAATCTTACAATAAACTATAACAGACAGACCGGTGAATGTCAAGTTCCTGTTCATTTTGTTACGGAGGATCAAACTTTTGGCCCTGTGTATGTTTCCGACATACCTCACTATCCTTTGCAGTCCGGTCTTACATATGAAAAATACCCATGTACATATAATGCAGAGACAGGTACATTTTCTCTAAACCTTATATACTTTATAAGTACGGAACTGGGTTCAACTGCAGATGGTTATTTCACAATAGGTGTTGAGACTATCCAACGTGATGGTTTCTATGTACCTGATACAAGGATTACAGGTGCTCCTATCGAGGATTACGTGGGTGAGTGGAGTGTTACGGCAACATGGGAGGGAAAAGTTTCATCCTATGTAGGTAATATTCAGCAGGTTGAAATAGATGGAGATGTTTATCTTCTTGGAACAGGATTCTCCGGTCCTCTCGGAGCCGATATAGGGTATGATGACTCATTCCTTATGTTGTACGATGCAGAGACCGGTCTCATCACTATGCCTGCACAGAATTGTGCCGATCTCGAATATGATGGCAATACATATAATACTATTTTGGGCCTATGTGACTCTCAAGCAGGTCAGATTTATTTATCAGGTGCTTTAATAGGTGGTTTTAATAAAGACGGTAAGATTGTATTTACAAACCATCCTGATAATAAAACAGAATATGATTCTTGGATGTTCTATGCACTGGATTTCTCTGTAATCTCCGATTTTATCGGACTTGAGCTTGCTCCGGCAACAGAGGTAAGCGAGGCGCCAGCCAAGACACTTGAGCTACGTGGTTTCAAGGGTGGCTTGAAGAAGATTGATACTTCTAATGTTATTGATGTCAAGGATAACATAATGAAGGTTAATAAGAGTTTTATGCTCAATGCAAATGAGTTAAAACAATTTTGATATCATTAGGTTTCTGATGTGTAATATATGCCGACACTTTTATAAAAAGTGTCGGCATATATTGTTTTTATAATAAATATAAAAGTGCTCTGTAACAGTAGAAATAATAAATATTTTCTAAAAAAGATAGAGAAAAAAGTGTAATATCTTGTTTTATTAAAAAAAACTTCTTACCTTTGCATCGCTTTTCTAAGGAAAGCGGACGTTTGAATGGTGACTATAGTTCAGTCGGTTAGAGCGTCAGATTGTGGTTCTGAATGTCGTGGGTTCGAATCCCACTAGTCACCCGGATGAAGAGAATAGCTTATCTATTCTCTTCATTTTTTGTTATATACTGTTTGGCGTTAATTATCATTATTATTATTTTCGCATATAGTAAATTGTTCTTTCTGTTGTGTTGTAATGTAGTCAGTAGGAACCTAAATATATAAATAAGTATTATGAATGATATAGCACAAAGGGTGACATCCCTTAGAAAATATATGTCAACCGAAGGGTTGCAGGCCTTTATAATAGTGAGCAGCGATTCGCATAGTAGTGAATATGTTGCCGATAGGTGGAAGGTTAGGGAGTGGATTTCTGGTTTTGATGGATCGGCTGGGAGTGTTGTCATTACACCTGACAAGGCTCTATTGTGGACCGATTCTAGATATTGGCTTGCTGCTGAAAAGATTGTTGAAGCAAATGGTTACGAGTTGATGCGTGATGGTTTATCTGAAACTCCGACAATAATAGAGTGGTTATGTGACAATATAGATGAGGGAGGCAGGGTTGGTACAGACGGAACGGTATGCTCCATAACAGAGATTGATGCGTGGCGTAATGGGCTATCGGTAAAGGGTATTATTCTCGATTCATCTGTTGCACCATTCGATACATTGTGGAGTAATAGGCCATCTATACCTCTTGGAATGGTAGAAGTAATGCCGGTAGATATTGCAGGTGAGAGTGCGGCTGATAAGATTATGCGTTTGCGTAAGGCTTTGTATAAAGAGGGTGCAGATGGAATGTTGATAACGATGCTTGATGAGATTGCATGGCTTACAAATATACGTGGTTGCGATGTCGAATACAATCCGGTTGTTGTATCTTATATGATTGTTACGGCACGTGATGCGGTTCTGTTTGTAGATAGAAGAAAGGTAACCTCCGATATTGGTGAGTATTTACAATCTCAAGGGGTATCAATAGCTGAGTATGATGATGTATGGTCGGCGCTTAAGAAGTACTCCAATAAAACAATATTAGTACAGCCAAACAAGTGCAATGCAGCTGTAAGAGAGGTTGTAGGTGAAGATAAACTTCTATATAGAGACTCTCCTGTAGCCGGAATGAAATCGGTTAAGAATGAAATAGAGATAGAGGGATTTAGACATGCAATGCAGGCCGAGGGTGTGGCAATGGTGAAACTTTTACATTGGCTCAGGTCGACTGTGAAAGAGGGTGGTGTGAGTGAACTGGATGTAGATAAGAAACTCACTGAGTATCGTAAAGAATGTGCCGGATTTTGTGGTCTAAGCTTTGCTACGATATCTGCATATGGCAAGAATGGTGCTATTGTACACTATGAACCAACTATAAAAGAGTTTTCGATGCTTGAACCTAAGGGTTTTCTATTGCTTGATTGTGGCGGCCAATATAATTTTGGTACAACTGATGTTACAAGAACAATTCCGTTGGGAGAGCTTACACAAGAGGAGAAAGAGGATTATACACGAGTGTTGCGTGGACATATCTCATTGGCTATGGCTAAATTCCCTAAAGGAACATGTGGAACACAACTCGATGTTCTTGCACGTCAATGGCTTTGGAGGGCAGGAGAGAACTATCTGCATGGAACAGGACATGGTGTAGGTCATTTTCTTAATGTACACGAGGGTCCACATCAGATACGCATGAATAACGTTCCCACACATCTGTTGCCGGGAATGACTGTTACAAATGAGCCGGGACTTTACAAGTCAGGGAGGTATGGTATACGTATAGAGAATACCATGTTGGTAACCGATTATATTACAACTGAGTTTGGAGATTTTTATGCTCTTGAGCCACTTACAATGGTTCCAATTGATAAGAGTGCTGTTATTCCCGAATTACTTGACAAAGACTCTATTGAGTATCTTGACAGTTATCATTCATGGGTGTTTAACAAACTTTCGCCATACTTTGAAGGTGAGTTGTTGGATTATTTGAGAGAGTTGTGTGCTCCGTTGTAAGAATAATGCGCAAGATATATATAATACTGTTGTTGTTTGTTGTTGCATGCTCCGATAATAAAGGTTGTGATGGAAAGTATGTTTATATTGCGCATGCAGGAGGTGCAATTGATGGCTTTCTCTATACAAATAGTAGGGAGGCATTGGAGAATGCTGCAGGTTTAGGTTACCGATATATTGAGGTCGACTTGCAGATGACATCAGATAGTGTACTTGTGGCAGCGCACTCTTGGGGTATGTTTAATGAGATTACCGGCTATGGTCATTATGGAGACAGTGTACCTTCGCTTGACGAATTCCTTTCCCGACGTATTTATGGTAGGTATACACCTATTACTGCAGATGAGGTAAGGGATTTTTTTATTGAAAACGATAGTCTGTATCTGGTTACAGATAAAATCTCAAATCCAAAGCTATTGGATACTCATTTTTCTGTGCTGAAAGAGCGTATGTTGGTAGAGGCCTTCTGTTACGAAGACTATATGGAACTTGTTGAAAGTGATTATAACATGGTTCTATATTCCTGCATGGCAAGTGATTTGTATATGTCGCTTATAAAACATCTGTTGTTGCATGACTTTTTCACTGGTCCCAAGATAGAGTGGCTTGCTTTGCATACCAGTGTGTGTGAATACAGAATGTTCGAAGTGGTGGATGCATTATGTGATTATAATGCCGCACTATTTACAATAAACGATACAACACTTGTTCCTGTCGCATTAAAGGATAATGTACGTATGATTTATACAGATAGTATTATACCTTGAGTGTATGTTATATTACTCTTCACCGTATGGAGTGTGAAGAATCAAGGTGGTGGCACCTAATGTTATTATGGCTCCGTCTTCAATGCGCAGACGTTCTCTGTCGCCCAATATACGATTCATAACAAATGTACCTGTGACACTGGGGTTATCACGTATGGTGTATATAAGTTCTCCGACTCCGTTACGCTTTACGTTTATTATGCAGTGACGACGGTCCATGCTGGGGTCGCGTGTCTCTATTGGATGTGAAATCTCAGTTCCTTTGTTGTATCGTCCAATTACATTGTCACCCTCAGTAAGTTGTAGGGTCTGTTTATAACAGAATTTATTTTCTACGACAACGATATGCCCAAAGTCCTCCTCTTGGTATTCGCAGCACTCTTCACCTATTCTTATACTGAAACTCTTGCGGCAATGTTCACATTCGAACACAACAGCCATACCTTTAGGATAGCTGCTGTCATCGAATAGTATAGGATGATCACATTTTGGGCAGGTTATCTTTTTCATTTCAATTCAATTAATATGTAAGTACCCAGGCATCGGGGAATATCTTTTGTATTGACGGTAGGGTATTCAGTGCATCTTGTTCGCTCTCGAAAGTATCAACAGCAACCCTATGACGTTTCCCGCATTTTACAACTATGTAGTCGGCCTTCATCTTTACAGAAAGTTCGCTTATTGCAAGTTGAGCGTTATTGGCATTTGGTGAACTTGCAACTATTATATAGTGTTTATGCTGTCTCTCAGATGTTGTTGCATCTGAAGAACTTTCTATCTCTTCAACAGATGCTATGCTCTCTTTTTTCACCGATACTATTATGGGTTCTTCCTTGATTGTAGTGGAAACGGTGTTTGCAGTAGTTGCATTTGGAGAAGTAATAGGACATATATTGCAATCCTCGGGTGCAACAATCTGTTCGGGTAATGATGTAGATAATTGTTGCATCATTGATATATGTTCAGAAGATGCAAAATTGCTTAATGATGCTTTCAGGTTGTTTTCATATGCTCTGTCGCTTATCGGAGTGACAAAAAGGAATGTCAATACTATTGCAGCTGCAGCTGCAATATATCTGCTCAGATCCTTACGCTTTATTGTTATTGTCTTTTCTTGCTTGTCCTGCAAACGGCTTATCGATAGAGTCTCTAATCCGTAATTATATGGATCGTCAATACCGTTGGCATCTGGCTCAAACACGATATTGTTGTTGATATCCATATATAAAGTTCCGAGTGTACCGAAACGTAAAGTACCACTATTGGACAGATTGTCTCGCAACATTTTTATATCCTCTTGCATGGTACTTTGTGCCTCGTTATATGATAGCTTTCCTTCATTTATGTAGTCTGATACCAAAAGGGCATCATCGGCATTTACCATAGGGTTGAAACCTAATGTACGATGTGGCGGCATGAATATCTGTTCATCAAACAAGTAGCGTGCCGGTACGTTATGAGCTAAAAAAGCTCCGAAACCGGGTACTATCACACAATCATTATATGATAAAAGACGTAATATGCGCTGTTCAAAATTGTTCATATGATTGCAATGTTGCTTCTACAATGATGTTTCTATGCAAAATTAGCAAAAAAACTCAATTTGGAATTACTATATATGGAGATTTTTTATACGATATGTTGTTTTTCTTTTCTTCCCTATCATCGGTAATTCTATTTTGAGTATCTTCGCGTTAGATAATTTTATACAATGGTTAAAGAACGAAAAATAGAGTTGCTCTCGCCGGCACGTAATCTGCAGACAGGTATTGCTGCTATCAATAGTGGTGCAGATGCTGTATATATTGGTGCAATGCAGTTTGGTGCCAGACAGGCTGCCGGTAACAGCGTAGAGGATATCGCTCGATTGGTTGAGTATGCACATCTGTACAATGTAAAGGTGTATGTAACGCTCAATACCATTATAGAAGAGAATGATATTAAGGAGGTAGAAGAACTTATAACAGAACTTTATGAAATCGGTGTTGATGCTTTGATTGTTCAGGACTTAGGTGTGACCAAAATGAATATACCTCCAATATGTTTGCATGCAAGTACGCAGACTGATAATAGGGATGTAGCAAAGGTTGCTTTCCTTTCAAAGAGTGGATTTTCGAGAGTGGTACTTGCCAGAGAATTATCCTTGGAACAGATTGCCGGTATTCACAATAACATTCCGGAAACAGAACTTGAGGTGTTTGTACATGGTGCTTTGTGTGTAAGCTATAGCGGACAATGTTATGCATCGCAACATTGTTTTGGTCGCAGTGCCAATAAGGGTGCATGTGCGCAGTTTTGTCGTTTGTCGTTTAACCTTACCGATGCAGAAGGAAATGTGATATGTAGGGATAAGCATCTTTTGTCACTTAAGGATATGAATAGAAGTGACTATATAGAGCAGATGCTGGATGCAGGTGTCACTTCGTTTAAAATAGAGGGACGCTTAAAAGATGAGTCTTATGTGAAGAATGTAACAGCGTATTATCGCAATAAGATAGATAACGTGTTAGTACGTAGGAAAGAATATGTGCGTTCTTCTTTCGGAAAGAGTTTCCCACAATTTGTGCCAGCACCCGAAAAGAGCTTCAATCGTGGATTTACCGACTATCTTCTTGTTGGTGATAAAGACGGTATAACCTCTTTCGATACACCAAAGTCTATAGGTGAGTCAATGGGATATGTTAGGATAATAGCACGTAACTTCTTTACAATAAATGGTAAAGATTTTAATAATGGAGATGGAGCCTGCTTTATTGGTAAAGATGGGAAATTGCATGGATTCAGGATAAATAAGGTCGAAGGTAACAGAATATTTCCTCAATCTATGCCGCCACTGTTTCAAGGTGTTGAGTTGTTCCGTAATTACGACATTGAATTTGAAAGAGAACTATCCCGTCCACAAGTGCAACGCACCCTATCCTTGTCTCTTGAGTTCTCTGATAGTGAGAAAGGATTTATATTAAAGGGTAGTGATGAATGTGGTGTTTGTGCCGAAGTAAAAGCTGAAATAAATAAAGATATAGCACGTACACCCGGGTACGAAAATATAGTCAAGCAGTTGAGTAAATGGGGAAATACATCTTTTGAAGTCTCATCTGTAGAAATTGCAATGTCAGCAGATTGGTTTGTGCCCTCATCGTTGTTGTCTGATATGCGCCGCCGTCTTCATGATACTCTCTTGATTAATCATAAGAAACAATATGTGTGTGAAAAGAGAGCAGATGTTGCTGATGAAAAGTTTAGCTATGTAACAGATAAGCTATATTATACCGGTAATGTTTCTAATTCTTTGGCAGTAGAATTCTATAAAGAGCATGGAGTTAAAGAGATATCTCCTGCATATGAGCTTGAGCAACCTACTGACAATGTGCCTATTATGTTTTGTAAACATTGTATAAGATATAGCTTTGGATGGTGTACAAAAAGAGGGCAAGGGGTTCCGGTTAAAGAACCGCTATTTTTGGTTTCAGGAGATGGCAGGCGTTTTCGTTTACAATTCGATTGCAAGAATTGCATAATGAAGGTCTTGTCTGAGTAGTCGCCTCCTTGCTTGTTACCTCCTCTCGCAAATGCATCATTGTGGATTGGCTTTCGCCCATCCCCAACGCTGCTGCGAGCGTCTTTGCAATAATTAAATGACAAGTACTGTGGGTTTGTACTTGTCTTTTAATTATTGCGGAAAGAGTGGGATTCAAACCCACGGTACGGCATAGCCGTACGCCGGATTTCGAGTCCGGTCCATTCGATCACTCTGGCATCTTTCCTCGCTAAATCGGGTGCGAAGGTAGTGAAAAAATATATCTGACAAAATAGTTTAATCTATTTTTTTTGAGCAGGATAATAAAGTTTTATATTTTTGCAACCGATAATTATTCAATATTACTATATGAAGATTACTGTACTGCAACAAGACATTGTGTGGAAGAATATTCCGGCAAATTTAAGACATATGGGTGAACTTCTTGAAAAGGCTCCTAAGTCTGATATATACTTGTTTCCCGAAATGTGTTCAACAGGATTCTGTATGCAGCCGCAAGGTATAGCTGAGGAGCCTGAAGGAGCTACGGTACAACGTATGTGCCAGTGGGCTGTTAAATATGATGCAGCCATTGCAGGAACAGTTATGACAGTTGATGGTGGTAAATATTATAACCGTATGTATTTTGTTACTCCCGATGGGGTGTTGGGCTATTATGACAAGGTTCATCTGTTCGAGTATAGTGGTGAAAACCTAGTATATACCCCTGGTGAAAAACGTGTCATCTGGGAGTGGAGGGGAATAAGGATACGTCCTGCAATCTGTTATGATCTACGTTTTCCTTTGTTTCTGCATAATGATCAAGGATACGATCTGTTGTTAATATCTGCAAACTTTCCCGAGAGCCGTATACTTGCTTGGGATACTTTGGTAAGGGCTCGTGCTATAGAGAATCAGTGTTATGTTGCAGCATCAAACCGTGTGGGAGTAGATGAATATGGCAATTATGTAGGACACAGTGTGGTTCTCAGTCCGTATGGAGAGAAATTAGGAGGTTGTCGTTCGAAGAGTCAGGGTAGTGCTACGGGTGATATTGATCAAGAGATGGTTGAGAAGATGAGAAAGGCTTTTCCATTGATGCAAGAAAAGCATGTGTGGTGATAAACTATAGAGAGCTATAAGCCGGTATCTCCTTGATGAAGGAATATGTATTATTAATATAGTCCATGCGGCAGCAATAGTGGTTTATCCCATTGCTTATTATCAGGTAGTCCACACGTAGGACTATGTTATATCTCGATATCTGTGAGAATACTTTTTGGTCTATTTTTACACTTGGGGCTTTGTATTCTATAATTATTCGTGGATTAAGTGTGCGGTCGTATACAACAGTATCGCATCTTCTTTTTGTATTATTAAGTATCAGGCTTACCTCATTGGCCATTAGTGATGCCGGATAGTTATGTTGCTCTATCAGATAATGTACAAAGTGTTGGCGTACCCACTCTTCAGGTGTCAATGCTACATAGCACCTACGTAAATCATCAAAGATTACAGGTTTGTTATCTTTGGTGGAAATTTTTGTATTATAGTCGGGTAGGTTTAATGAGAACATTTTATATCTTTGCTGTATAATAGTTTTGCTCTAATAGAGCAATATTTTTTATAACAATAGTAAGTCTTGTTTTTGTGGTTGACTCTTCTCTGCAAAAATAGCATGTTTTTTTTAAGATGGCAAAATATACATACGAATCGATACTTTCAGAGCTTAAAAAGGGTGTATATCATCCGGTTTACTATTTTATGGGTGAAGAGTCATACTTTACTGATAAGTTAACCGATTATATATCTCGCAATGTTTTAAGTGAGATTGAACAAGAGTTTAACTTGACAGTTTTTTATGGACTAGATACGGATATAGATACTGTAATTTCAGCAGCACGTCGTTATCCAATGATGGCCGAGCATCAGGTGATAATAGTGAAAGAGGCTCAGATGCTTAAAAATATAGATGCACTCATAAACTATTTACGTCTGCCGCAGCCATCCACTATACTGGTTTTTGCCCATAAAAACGGGTCGCTTGATAAGCGTAAAAAGGTTGCATCGGAACTTGAACGTAATGCGGTATTGCTTGATAGTAAAAAAATGCGTGACGACCAATTACCGTCGTTCATCAAAAGTTATATTAGAGGTAAAGCGCTTTCGGCAAGTGACAAAGCTGTACAGATGATTGCAGAGTCTGTGGGTGCAGACCTTACTCGAATTGCAGGAGAAATAGATAAATTGTCAATCTCATTGCCTTCGGGGGTGGTGGAGATAACTCCTGAGATGATAGAGGAACATATTGGTATAAGTAAGGAATTTAATAATTTCGAGTTACAGAACGCAATAGTAAATAAAGATATTTACAAAGCAAATCGTATAATCAATTATTTTGCACAGAATCCTAAGAAGAATCCGATACAAATGACATTGGCTCTTCTGTTTAGTTTCTTCTCTAATCTTATGATGGCATATTATGCTCCCGAAAGAACAGAACGTGCGGTTTCCGAGTTCTTAGGTGTAAAGTGGGGTATAAGTGATTATATAAAAGCTATGCGTAATTATAAGGCCATGCACGTAATGGAGATTCTGCATCTAATACGTCTGGCAGATGCACAGTCCAAAGGGGTAGAGGGGGCTGCAATACCTGATGGTGAAATAATGAGAGAACTAATATACAAGATTATGCATTAAACAAATATATTGCATTAATAAATTCTGTATCATAAAGCATGTAAGTAAAAACTTATATGCTTTTTTTGTATTTATACCAATTGCAAGTAATATGAGTTATAATTATCTTGTTTAAAATGTTGTGTGTTAATAATTTAATTCCTTTTTGAGCCTCTGAGATTTTAATATAATCTATAAACCTCTATAATAGTCCGAATAATTTAACAGATTTCCTTTTTGTTATTAATTTTTGTAGAGCGCTTCTATTTAACGAGTACCTCTATTATGGATTCTACAAAATATGCACTTTTTGTTGTGTTGTCAATTGTAAATATGTGGGATGTCGTTATTTTATTTTGCATCTAAAAGTGTAACAAATGACAATGATTTAAATTTTCTTATGTAGCGTTTGTTGTGATTATACATTTGTATTTGCGTGTAATGAATTGAATAACTTTTCTTTAATGTTAAAAAGTGTTTTCTTGTGAAGGTATTGCCTGTTTTGTATATGCAAAAAGTATGCAATAGGCTGTGATTGGCTATAAACTATGTATTATCAGCTAGTTATATTATATATGATGAAGTGATTTATATAAATGTTTGTAATATATTCTATTTGTTGTTGTAAAAATTGTATATTTTGAAACTTTTATATTATGTAATTATCTGAATATCAATATTTTAAATTAGACTAATTAAAGTTTGTTATATGTGTGTGGTGTCACTCGGCTTTCTATGCTTGTGCATCAAATCTCTCTGTATATTCTTCTTGTTGTATCTGTATTGTTTACAATTGATTTATTTACAAATGTATTTACGAGCTTGTTTAAATTTTCAGATACACGTTGATTTTTAGATGTTGTGTAATTGAAAAATTGTTGCTATATTTGTACGCTGTTTTAGCGTTGACATTTGTAAAACCAAAACTGTATAAATTATGAATGAGCGTGAACGTATAGAATATATAATGAATTGCAGTGGATTATCATCTTCTCAGTTTGCCGATAAGACCGGGATACCGCGTGCATCTGTTTCTCATATATTGGGTGGTAGAAATAAACCAAGTCTAGAGGTTTTGCAGAAGGTTGCTACAGCTTTTCCTGATGTAGATTTGCAGTGGCTTATGCTTGGCGTTGGTGAAAAACCGATTTTGAAACAAGATGCTAAAGAACATCTTGATACAGTTTCAAGCAATAATGCTACACTTTTCTCTGTCGATATAATTGATGATAATACTATTTCTGCTCAAAATGAGGTGGCTGTGAAACAGGTAGTCAGGAACACTCCTATTGATGTTGTTAAGCCTAAGATTTCAGCTAGAAATGCACAGACCGATCGACAGGTGCGTCGGTTGCGTCAGCCGCAACAAGAAGAGAGTTTGCGTCGTATAAAAGAGATAAGGGTGTTCTATAATGATGGTACATTTGAAATTCTTTTCCCTGAGAAGTGATGCTATATAATATATAAGTTATATGGAGCCAAAATCAGCTACAGCTTATAGCCGTATTAATGCTGATGGTCATTTTATATAGGAATCAAACCTACTTGTAGATTTGTTCCACCAAATTTTGCAAAAATAGAGACAAATACAGGGCTGTCTCTATTTTTATTTTTATCTTAGCACCATATAATATAATGTTTATCTATAAATACTATGAAGAAATTTCTTGCAGATTTGACAATAACAGAGGTTCAGAAACTGAACGATGTGTGCGTTCTGCTTATGATGACCGATGAAAAGCCGTTGCCCCATTGTCTGCCCGGCCAATTTGCCGAACTACGTGTGGATAAGACACCGACAGTTATGTTGCGTCGTCCTATCTCAATACACTGTTTTGATGCAGAGAAAAATGAGATTGGTTTTCTAGTACAGGTTGTTGGTGATGGTACGCGCTGGTTGGCATCATTGGTTGTCGGAGATAAGGTAAATGTCTTATTGCCTCTTGGTAATGGTTTTACTATGCCTGCCAATGTTGATAAACGTTTGTTGCTTGTAGGTGGAGGTGTAGGTTCGGCACCACTGTATGGGTTGGCACAGGAACTAAAACACAGAGGAAATGATTTTGCAATCCTCATTGGTGCGCGTTCGGCAAAAGATTTGTATCGTCGTCAGGAGTTTGAGGCGCTTGGACGCGTTGAATATACTACCGAGGATGGTTCTTTGGGTGAAAAGGGCTATGTAACCAATCACTCTATGCTAAATGAAAAATTTGACTACATATATACATGTGGTCCAAAACCAATGATGATGGCTGTAGCCGACTATGCACGCCGTAATTCGATACCCTGTGAGGCATCACTTGAGAATAAAATGGCATGCGGTCTTGGTGCTTGTCTCTGCTGTGTGGAGAATACTACAGAGGGACATAAGTGTGTGTGTACAGATGGTCCGGTTTTCTCAATAGACGAATTGAAATGGTAAAGACAGATGTAAAAATTGGCGGATTGAATCTGAAGAATCCGGTTCTTACCGCATCGGGGACATTTGGTTATGGACTCGAATTTGCCGACTTTGTTGATTTGAACAAGTTAGGTGGTTTTATAGTTAAGGGTACTACATTGAATGCACGTGAGGGAAATCCTTATCCTCGCAGTGCCGAGACTCCTTTGGGTATGCTCAATGCTGTGGGACTGCAAAATAAGGGTGTAGACTATTTTGCATCCAATATTTATCCTATGTTAAAAGACCTTGATACTAATGTTATAGTTAATGTTTCAGGTGCATGTATAGATGATTATGTAGCATGTGCCGAGAAGGTGGCAGCACTTGACAAGATCCCTGCTATAGAGCTGAATATATCGTGTCCCAATGTCAAGCAGGGTGGAATGGCCTTTGGTGTACAACCACAATCTGCAGCCGAGGTTGTTGCAGCTGTTCGCAAGGCTTATCCTAAGACATTGATAGTTAAGCTTTCTCCTAATGTGACTGATATAACAGAGATTGCACGTGCAGTAGAGGGTGCAGGTGCCGATAGTGTCTCGCTCATAAATACATTGCTAGGTATGGCAATAGACTCAGAGAGACGTCGTCCATTGCTTTCTACTATTACTGGTGGTATGAGCGGACCTGCAGTAAAACCCATTGCATTGAGAATGGTATGGCAGGTTGCCAAAGCTGTCAAGATTCCCGTAGTAGGTATTGGTGGGATTACGACCGGTGCCGATGCTGTAGAGTTCCTCTTGGCCGGTGCAAGTGCAATAGAGGTGGGAACTGCCAATTTCATGAATCCCGCAGTTACGGGAGAGATAGTCGATTATATTGAGAACTATCTGGAACGTCATAATATGGAATCTGTTGATGAATTGATTGGCGCTTTGCAGGTGTAATATAGTAATGATACAAAATAATAGGCGGTATTCATAAATACCGCCTATTATTTTGTATATACAATTGTATGATTGATAATTTACAATTGTTTTTTGTAAATAAAATTCTTTATTATGAATTATTTATTTCAATAAATCGGGACGTAGGCGTTTTGTGCGTTCGAGAGACTGTTCAAACTCCCATTGACGTATCTTTGCCTCGTGTCCTGATAGCAGAATATCGGGTACTTTCCATCCGTTATACTCTGCAGGACGTGTATAAACAGGTGGTGCCAGCAAATTATCCTGAAAAGAGTCGGAAAGTGCAGATGTTTCGTCTGATATTACCCCGGGAATAAGGCGAATAATGGCATCACATATTACAGATACTGCCAATTCGCCACCTGTTAAAACATAATCTCCTATACTTATCTCCTTGGTTATCAAGTGTTCTCTTATTCTATAATCAATACCTTTGTAGTGACCGCATAGGAAAATTAAGTTTTGTGTCATTGATAGGCTGTTTGCCATAGGTTGATCAAATACTTCACCATCCGGAGAGGTGTATATTACTTCGTCATAGTGGCGTTGAGACTTCAACGACGAGATACAATTGTCAATAGGTTCTATTTTCATCACCAAACCTGCGCATCCTCCAAAGGGATAGTCATCAGTACGATGATGTTTATCAGTTGTATAATCTCGTAAATTGTGTAAATGAATTTCAGTGTATCCGTGTCTTTGCGAACGGCCAAGAATTGAGGTATTGAAAAACCCTTCCATCATCTCCGGAAACGTTGTAATTATGTCAATTCGCATGGTGTAATATATAAATGTAAATTATTTAATGTTATATTGGAGGTTACTCTATATATTTAATTTTGTACAATTAATAACTGCACACTATAATACTCTCCATTTATGCTGCGAAGATAGCTTTTTTATTTGGTTGTTCGACTATCCAATGTCAATAAACTGTAATTTCTTTTAGGATAGCATTAAGGTTCTATTCTTAGCTATTTTTAGGCTATCTCGTCTCTACGGCTCTTTTATGGCCTTTTAAAGCCATTTTGTTTATTCAACAATATAATAAATCTTAAAAAATTTGTGTGGGTCACCCTTTTTGTGTAATTTTACATTGTTTTAAGGAAGTTTTGGAACATATATAACATTAAGGAATTAATAATAAAAATATTTTATTTTAGATGATTGACAACGACAGAATTATAAAGGTCAATGTTGAAGAAGAGATGCGTACCGCATATATCGACTACTCTATGTCGGTTATTGTGGCTCGTGCTTTGCCCGATGTGCGTGATGGATTAAAACCAGTACAACGTCGTATCCTATACGGTATGATGGAATTGGGAAATACATCGGACAAACCCTATAAGAAATCGGCTCGTACAGTCGGTGATGTACTTGGTAAGTATCACCCACATGGTGACTCGTCTGTATATGGCGCTTTAGTGCGTATGGCTCAGGATTGGGTAATGCGTTATCCGCTTATTGATGGTCAAGGAAACTTCGGTTCTATTGATGGCGACTCTCCTGCTGCCATGCGTTATACCGAGGCTCGTCTCAAGAAGATAGGTGAAGGAATGGCCGAAGACCTATATAAAGAGACTGTAGACTTCAAACCCAACTACAACGATGAGTTTGAAGAGCCAACAGTATTGCCTACAAGAATCCCGAACCTCTTGGTAAACGGTTCAACCGGTATTGCGGTGGGTATGGCTACAAATATACCTACACACAACCTAGGTGAGGTTATAGATGCAAGTGTTGCATATATTGATAATCCGGACATAGACACTGATGGATTGATGGAGTATGTTAAAGCTCCCGATTTTCCCACTGGATGTGATATTTTCGGCTTGAATGGTGTACGTGATGCATATGAAACAGGTCGTGGTCGCGTTGTCATGCGTGCTGTTGCCGAAATTGAATCGGGTGCATTACATGACAAGATAATTGTTACAGCAATTCCTTATAACGTCAATAAAGAGGAACTTATAAAGGATATTGCCTCAATGGTAAACGAGAAGAGAATTGAGGGTATATCCAATATTAATGATGAGTCGGACCAGTCGGGTATGCGCATTGTCATTGATGTAAAACGCGATGCTAACGCCAATGTAATACTTAACAAACTCTATAAGATGAGTGCTTTGCAGACATCATTCAGTGTAAACTGCATAGCATTGGTTCATGGACGTCCACGTCTACTCTCGTTAAAAGATTGTATCTCCAACTTTGTAGATCATCGTCATGAGGTTGTGATACGTCGTACCAAGTACGAATTGCGCAAGGCACAAGAGCGTGCACACATAATTGAAGGATTGATTATTGCATCAGACAATATAGACGAGGTTGTACATATTATAAAAGCTGCAAAATCGCCATCAGATGCAAAGAATGCCCTTATGGAGCGTTTCTCGCTCTCTATGGTTCAGGCAAACGCCATTGTTGAGATGCGTCTTGCTCAGCTCACCGGTATCAATCAGGAGAAGTTGCATGCCGAATTTGAAGAATTGCAACAGAAGATTGCATACTATAATGAGATACTTACAAACGAGGAGCTTTGTAAACAAGTAATGAAGGACGAGCTCATTGAGGTTAAGGAGAAGTATGGCGATGAACGTAAATGTCGCATAGACTATAGTGCTTCTGAAGACTTTAATCCCGAGGATTTCTATGCCGACGATGAGATGGTCATCACAATATCGCATTTGGGATATATTAAGCGTACCCCATTGAATGAATACCGTAGTCAGAATCGTGGTGGTGTTGGCTCTAAGGGAAGTGATACTCGTGATAGCGATTTTATAGAGTATATTTATACAGCGACCATGCACAATACAATGCTCTTCTTTACACAAAGAGGTAAATGTTATTGGTTGAAGGTGTACGAAATACCCGAGGGTAACAAGAACTCAAAAGGTCGTGCAATACAGAATATGCTCAATATAGAGCCCGATGATGCAGTCAATGCATTTGTACGTGTCAAGACATTGGCCGATAAGAATTTCATAGAGAGTCATAACATTGTATTCTGTACAAAACAGGGTATAATAAAGAAAACCAGTCTCGAGCAGTATTCACGTCCACGTACAAATGGTATAATTGCAATCTCCATCCGCGAGGATGACAGAGTGATATCTGTTGCACTGACAGATGGTAACAGTGATATCATATTGGCTAACCGAGGAGGAAAGGCGGTTCGTTTCAACGAGTCCTCGGTGCGTGCAATGGGACGTACTGCTACCGGAGTCAAAGGTATGGCTTTGGATGAGAATGACGAGATTGTAGGTATGGTTGTATTGCCTAAGGATGATGCAGAACACAGCTTACTCGTACTTTCGGAGCAGGGAATAGGTAAACGTTCACGCGTTGAAGATTATCCCACTGTAGGTCGTGGCTGTAAAGGAGTCAAGACATTGAGTATATCCGAAAAGACGGGCTCATTGGTTGCCATGATGGACGTAAACGATAGTAACGATCTTATGATAATCAACAAGTCGGGTATCACAATTCGCACAGCAGTTAACCAGATACCGGTACAAGGACGTACAACACAAGGTGTTCGTATCATAAATCTTGGAAAGAAGAACGATTGTATCGGTTCTGTCTGCAAGGTTACACGTGATGATACAGAAGAGAATAATGACATAAACAATAGCGAACAAAATAATTAACTAACGATTAATAATATCATTAAAATTTAAATTTATGATTAAAAAATTATTATTATCAGTTACTTTGATTCTGGCTGTTTCAGTTGCATTCGGTCAGCAGTTATCAAAGGAGGAGCTTAAAGCACAGAAAAAAAACAAGAAAGCTCTTATGGGTCTTATTTCAGATGCAGAGAAGGCAATATTGGACGATCCTGCAGGTGCTTTGAACGCATTGCAACCAGCTCTTACAGGAGAACATAGCGCACTCGTTGCCAATGAGCCCTATTTGTGGTATGTTCTTGCATCGGCAAAGCTTGGTGTTATGCAGCAGGAGCAGTTGAAGATGCAGGAGGGTCAGCCCTGCAACGAGACTCTTATGTATAAGTATTGCTACGAGATTTTTCAGGATCTTTCACGTTGCGATGAGCTTGACAAGACTCCCGATGCTAAGGGTCGTGTAAAGCCCAAGTATAGCGAACAGATAAAGAAAGTTCTTTATGAGAACCGTAATAACCTTTTCAATGGTGGTGCATATTTCTATAATGAAGAGGATTTTACAATGGCTTACAACCAGTTTGACACATTCATCAAGTCTGCATCATATCCCAGTCTTGCAGAGTTTGGTCTTGCAGAGAACGAGTTTAACAACATAGCTGCATACTATTCAGCACTTTGTGGTATGCGTCTTGAGGATTATAAGATGGTTCTCAGCAATATTGATATTGCAGTTAAAGATTCAGCAAATGCTGAGTCTGCATACCAGTTCAAAGCAGATGCACAATTGCATGTAGGTGATACTGTTGCATGGTTGAATACATTAAAACAGTGCTCTGTAATGTATCCTGCAAATGTATACTTCTATCAGTCACTTATTCAGTATTACGATAACAACAACAAGCGCGATGAGCTCATTGCATATGCTGATGAGATGATTGCTTCAGACCCCAACAATCCTTTGTTTGTATATGTTAAGGGTTACATAGCACAGCAGGGTGAGCAACTCGAAGAGGCTATAGTATGGTACAAGAAGACTTTGGAGATTGACCCCAACTACGAGAATGCACTTGGTAACCTGGCTCTCTGCTACGTACAGCAGGCACAGGCATACAGCAACAGTCAGTCTACAAAGAAAGTTGACCGTGAGCAGATGAAGAAAGACAAAGAGATTCTTGATGGTTACTTCAAGCAAGCTCTTCCTTTGTACGAGAAACTTCGTTCTATAGCTCCCGATAAGACAAATTTGTGGTTGAACGGTTTGTTCCAGTGCTACTATAACCTTAACATGGAGGATAAGGTTAAGGAGATGGAGAAACTTTTGCCTCAGGAATAATAGAATATCATTTAAGATAAAAAGTCAAGCGTGTAATTTACACGCTTGACTTTTTATATAATAGTTAATATTTAAGTGAGATTCTTATTATGTAATCCTATTACTTGTCTATACGTCCGGGATATTTCTCAAGAGCTTTACCCAATATAAATACAGCACGTTTAAGGTCAGACTTGTCGAGTGCATATGCAATTCTCACTTCATCCTTGCCATATCCCTCTTCGGAGTAGAAACCGGATGCCGGTGCCATCATAATAGTCTCACCTTCATAATTGAAATCAGATAGACACCAAGCACAGAATTTATCACTATCATCAATAGGCAGGCGAGCTACTGTATAGAAAGCTCCCATAGGAATGGGGGAATATACTCCCGGCAGTTTATTCAGTTCATCTATAAGGCAGTTGCGACGTTCAATATATTTCTCGTACGTATTTATGGCATATGAACGTGGAGCATCCAATGATGCTTCAGCTGCAATCTGTCCAAGAAGTGGGGGGCTGAGACGTGCCTGACAGAATTTCATTACAGCCTGACGCAATGTTTTGTTCTTTGTTATGAGTGCACCAATTCTGATACCACACTCCGAGTATCTCTTTGATACAGAGTCTATAAGAACCACATTTTCTTCTATTCCTTCAAGGTGGCAAGCCGATATATAAGGTGAGCCTGTATAAATAAATTCACGATATACCTCATCAGAAAACAAGAACAGGTCGTGTTTCTTTACCAAATCACGTATTCTGTTCATCTCTTTTCTTGTATATAGATATCCCGTTGGATTATTTGGATTGCATATAAGTATTCCTCTTGTACGTTCATTTATTAACTCTTCAAACTGTTCCATTGGAGGTAATGCAAAAGAGTCTTCAATATTTGAACGTATAGGACGTATAACTGCACCGGCGGATATTGCGAATGCCATATAGTTGGCATATGCAGGTTCAGGCACAATTATCTCATCACCAGGATTAAGACATGACATGAATGCAAATAGTACAGCTTCTGAGCCACCGGTTGTAACTATAATATCATCAGCTTTCAACTTTATCTGATACTGGTCGTAATATCCGACGAGCTTTTCACGTAGTGATAAAAAACCGTCACTAGGAGAATATTCCAATATTTTCCTGTCAATATTTCTTATAGCATCCAATGCGACTGCTGGTGACTCAAGGTCGGGCTGTCCAATGTTAAGATGATATACATGTATTCCGCGTTTTTTTGCTTCGTTTGCAAGAGGTGCCAATTTTCGTATGGGTGACGATGGCATTAATATTGCACGTTCCGATAGTTGTGGCATGTTTTTTTTGATTTATTTAATTGTTTGCAAATTTATGAAATTACTTTCATTTTTATATTTTATACTCGCTGTTTTTTTCTTTTTCCAATTAATTCTCTCATAACTATATGAATTTTATATCTATTATTTTTGTTGGTTCCAGATTATTTATTTTCTTCCCTTCGATTGAATGATAATGAATATTATGTTTAATAGGATTTCGAAATTTATAATAGGATTATATTCCTCCTAGGGAAATCCCACTCTCTTGTATAAATAACGATAGTTAAGCATGTTCTGATTTATGTTTTGTTATTTTCAGTTTACATCTACACATCTAAACATAATATGGTGTTTGAAAATTCTACTATGATTAATTTATCTATGGATTTAAATAATTGGTGTACCATAATAAATTTATCTATAAGAATTTCAACTCATTGACAGCTGCAAGATAGTTTTTTAGATTTCCACTTTTCATTACTTTCTTATATGGCTTACGCCCAAGAACAGGCTCGCTATATTCCCAGAATGTACGCATCTTGTTTAACATCTGCGTATCTCCTTTAAGAATTCTGGAGTATTCTACCATCAGTGCATTATGCATTTCCAACATTTTTATGATACGTTGAGTATTGCCAAACTCTTTACTTTCTGAATATTCAGATGCTAATAGTGGATTACACAATAGACCTCGTCCTACCATTATGCCTTTTAGTCCGGGGAATTTATCTTCAATAATATGGATATCATCGAGTGTGGTTATATCTCCATTATATACGATAGGATTATAGCTATAGCTGTACAGAGTTCTGAATTTTTCAATGTCCACACTACCCTTGTATTGTTCTACTCCTGTACGTGGATGTATTGTAATATGTTGTAAATCAATGTTGTTTAATATCTCTATAATACTTGTTGCCTCATTGTTATTATCCCATCCCAAGCGCATTTTTACAGAGAATGTAATATTGTTGTAGGTCTTCATCCCTTCTATTATATCAGAGACTATATCAATATGCGGCAGGATACCAGAACCTCGTTTATGTCTTGCTTGTAAAGGGAATGGACATCCCATATTTAAGTCTATTCTATTGTATCCATACTCTATGAGCCTATTTGTGAGATACTCGAACTCCTTACGGCTATTGAAAATAATTTGTGGAACAACGGGTACATTCTTGTTGTTTGCAGGTAGTATGTCTCTTATATCCTTTGAACGTATACTACCAACCTCTACACGTACAAAGGGTGTGTAGTACTCTTCTATACCGCCTATCATTCTATGGTGTATACGGCGATAGACATCATCGGTGTATCCTTGTATTGGAGCAAAATATATTGGTAACATATTGTAAAGATAGTAAAACTATTCTATTTTTACTATCTTCTATTTTATCTATTTGATTATTTTGTTTATGTTTGTCTCTCGATTATGTAAAGTTGATTGATATGAAAAAGTTATTATTTATTGTTTTTACAATTTTTGTTACATCTTGTGTTGATGGAAAAGCAAAACATGCAATAGATGCTGCGATACAATCCGACTCGGTAGTTGTCTATGAACATGATTATCTTGTAAAAGTTGGAGATATTGCTCCCGATTTTACACTTCATTATACAGATGGCCGTGTGTTTACTCTTTCGCAGTTTCGTGGAAAGGTCGTAATGTTGCAGTTTACAGCCAGCTGGTGTGGAATCTGCCGCAAGGAGATGCCACACATCGAAAGTGAAATCTGGCAGAAACATAAGGATAATCCCGATTTTGTTCTTGTAGGTGTAGATAGGGAGGAGACAAAAGAGGTTGTAGAGGAGTATACTTCCAAATTGGGAACCACCTACCCTATGCTACTCGATGATAAGGGAGATGTATTTGCTTCTTATGCATTACGCCAATCGGGAATAACACGTAATGTTCTTATTGACAAGGATGGACGCATATTGATGCTTACGAGAAGATATGTTGAACCTGAGTTCAAACAGCTTGTCGAGAAGATAGATTCTTTGCTTGATTAAACAATAAAAAAGAGAGAAATCAATCAATTTCTCTCTTTTTTATGTACTTTATTTATTCTGCACTCTTACGGCGTATGCTGCGGCGTTTTGGTGTTGGTGCCTCTGCAGGCTGCTCTTGTTTAACTCCTGCAAGTTCGGGGTCAATCATAATACGTCCACAGTTCTCACATACAATGATTTTCTTGCGCATACGTATATCCATCTGACGCTGTGGTGGTATTTTGCTGAAGCATCCTGCACATGCATCACGCTCTACATATACTATACCCAGACCGTTACGTGAGTTTTTGCGTATACGTTTGAATGATGCCAACAAACGTGGGTCGATATTAAGTTCGAGGTTACGTGCCTGCTCGCGCAATTTTTCCTCCTCGGCTTTTGTCTCTGTTACAATCTCCTCGAGTTCAGAGCGTTTCAGGTCAAGATCTTTCTGACGCTCTGCAAGTTGGTTGTTTGTCTTCTCAAGCTCTTCGTTCTTAGCTTTCTCTTCACGACGCGCCTCGCCCATTTTCTTTTCATCGTGCTCGATAACCAGTTTGTTGTACTCAATCTCTTTGTTCAACACATCGAACTCTCTATTGTTACGTACATTGTTCTGGTCTGCTGTATATTTTGCGATGTTTCTCTCTGCCTGCTCCATCTCCTCTTTATAGGCAATCATGTTCTCACGTACTTTCTTGATGTCATTTGTGATGTTCTCGATACGTGTACCAAGGCCTACAATTTCGTCTTCCAGGTCTTTAACCTCCAAAGGAAGCTCACCACGAAGAATTTTTATTTTGTCAATCTCTGTAAGGATTGTCTGTAACTGGTACAAACTTTTTAGTTTCTCTTCTACAGTAAATTCAGAAGGATCTTTCTTTGCCATCTTTATTATATTTTGTTAAAGGTTAATACTCTTATAAATAGTTAATAGGATTGGTAGATATTTCTGTAGTTCTTATAGGAACATTAGGGAAGGCTGACGATACTATAGTGTGTAGTATTTCCGTTGTGTATTGTTCACTTTCGTAATGTCCTATTATGGCATATATCATCTTTTGGGTATTGTCGAACAGTTCGTGATATCGTGCCTCACCTGTAATGTATATATCTGCTCCAGAGGCTAGCGCTGCATTGGAAAATGATGCACCGGCACCACCACATAAGGCTACTTTTTTTATTGGTACACCACGAAGTGATGTGTGTTTTACACAACCTACAGCAAAAATCTCTTTTATTCTTAATAGAAACTCTTTTTCGTCACATTCATCATTTAGTTCACCTATCACTCCCGAGCCTGCATTGTTCCACTCATTCATCAAAGGATATAGGTCATATGCCGGTTCTTCGTATGGGTGTGCTTCAAGCAGCGCTCGCACTACCCTGTTTTTTATGTGTGCAGGTAAAACTGTCTCTATGCGTGTCTCCTCTTCGCTGTGTATATCACCTATTGTTCCACAGTATGGATTACAATTTTCCCCGGCACGGAATGTTCCTTTCCCATTGATATTGTAGCTGCAACAATCGTAATTTCCTATATTTCCGCATCCGGCATCAAACAGTACCTTACGTACTTTTTCTTCATGAGATATGGGTACATAAACAGCTAATTTTAAAAGAGTATTCTCTTTTGGGACGAGTATACGTACATTCTTAAGTCCAAGTTTATAGGCTATATGGTAGTTTACTCCACCCTGGGCATTGTCAAGATTAGTGTGTGCCGAATAGATGGATATGCCATTCGCAAGTGCTTTGATTACACATCTTTCCACATAATTGCTGCCTGTTATCTTCTTTAGAGGACGGAACAGCAGGGGGTGATGCGATATAATAAGGTTGTATCCTAACGCCGTAGCTTCATCAATAATCTGCTCTGTCACGTCAAGACACAATAAAACCCCTGTAACTTCCGCATCTGTTAATCCAATTTGCAATCCGGCATTATCAAACCCATCCTGCAACGGCAGAGGCGCGAACTTTTCAAGGGCGTTTGCTATCTCTTTAACTGTAGTAGCCAAATTCGCTTACTTTCGTATTGTGAATTATATGTTTAATTGTTGCAAAGTTAGTAAAAAGTTCCGATTCAACAAAATATAGCATAAAAAACATCCAATAGCATGTCAAAAACATTCCATACTCTTTTTTCTTTAATGATAGAGTAATAATGTTAAACAGGATTGATAATATCATATTCCAATGATTATGAATATCTTTGAAATAAACTTTGAACATATACTGCACTCGCTGTAAAAAATATTAAAGCAAGCTTTATATTTCTTGCTCGTTTGTGCCTATCTTTGCAATAGGATTAAGGAATAGTTTTTTATTTTATATTTAAATTTTATTTTACTATGGGAAGATTATATCGTTCCAGCAATAAGATGATTGCTGGTGTATGCGCCGGTATTGCTGAGAACTTTGGTTGGAATACCGGACTTTTGCGCTTGATTGCATTAATCTGCCTTGTTTTTGGTGGATTTGGTCTTGTTGCGTACATTGTTCTTTGGATTCTTATGCCTCAGAATAATGCAGGCAAGAGTTATGCCGAGCGCATGCGAGAGAAACTCGACAACAAGAAATAGCAGTTGATTTTCTTTTGTAAATATTGGGCTGGGCGGGTCGTTTTTGCGGCTTGCTCAGTTTTTATTATATATGCCTGCTGCCTTCTTTCATTATAAATAGTTATAAAAATTTTTAACATTAGTCATTTTTTGTGATTGTGCACATCTTGAGTTGAAAATATCTTTGCAGCGATAAAAAATAGTCTCTTTAAAAGATGAAAAAAACAATACTGTTTATATACATATTGCTTATATCCGCTGCAATATCTGCAAAAAAGATTAATATAAGTGGTTGTGTTACAGATGAAAAAGGTGTAGGGGTGTCATATGCTACTGTCGGGGTGGCAGGTACAGACCTCGCTACTGTAGCCAATGATAAAGGCCTGTATACATTGTTGCTGGATGAGGGTACACATGTGATTACTGTTTCTGCTGTTGGTTATAAACCCTACAAAAAAGAGATAATGGTGCCCTGTGGCCAAAGGAATATTCTTGACATTCTTTTACATTCCGAAGTGGCAGAATTAGAAGAGGTTGTTGTAAGTGCCGATATCATGAATGTGTCAAGGGTGAAACGAAGTGCCTATAATGTGGTGGCTTTAGATACAAAGGAGATGTTGAACACTACAAAAAATATTGCCGATGTGCTTGCCAAGAGTCCGGGCCTAAAGTTACGAGAGTCCGGGGGCGTCGGCTCGGATATGCAAGTTACTCTCGATGGCTTTACCGGCAAGCATATAAAGGTCTTTATTGATGGTGTTCCCCAGGAGGGCGTGGGAAAATCATTTGGGCTCAATAATATACCGGTAAATTATGCTCGTAGTGTAGAGGTCTATAGAGGTGTCGTGCCTGTGGAGTTGGGGACGGATGCTATGGGTGGTGTTATAAATATTGTAACCGACAAACGTAGAGCCGGTTGGAATATTGATGCATCATACTCTTATGGTTCATATAATACACATCGCTCTTTTGTGAACTTCAGCCATAGCCTTGCAAATGGATTTGTTTATGAGATAAGTATGTTTCAGAATTACTCCGATAATAACTACAAGGTACATGCACCTGTAGAGGACTTTGCAACAGGAGCAATAGAGAAGAAGAAACTGCGTAAGGTGGAGCGTTTTAACGATACCTACCACAACGAGGCGGTTACAATTAGGGCCGGTATTATGGGCAAAAGGTGGGTCGATAGACTTATGTTTGCACTGACACTCTCCAATATGTATAAAGAGATACAGACTGGTGTGCGCCAAGAAATTGTTTATGGCGAGAAATTTCGTGAGGGTTATTCTGTTATGCCTTCGCTCGAATATAGGAAACGTAACCTTCTACTGAAGGGGTTGGATGTTTCATTGACTGCTAATTACAATCGCAATGCTACAACAAATGTGGATACAGCCGACTGCAAATATAATTGGTTGCAGGAAACGATGAAGTTGAACTCTCCCGGAGAGCAGTCTTACCAAAACTCGCGTGCCGATAATGATAATTATAATGTAGCCTTTACTGCCAAGTATAGAATAGGCAGTTCCCATATGCATCTCTTTACGCTGCATCATCTGCTAAATGTTTTTAAACGTAGCAATACTTCCTTTCTTGCAAAAGAGTCGGCAAATGACCCTATAGATAAGCGTACTGTAAAAAATGTTACAGGTCTCTCCTATCGTTTTATGCCCGGGGAAAAATGGAATGTGACGCTGTTTGGTAAGTATTATTCGCAACAGGTGGGAGGTCCGGTTGCTACAACAAGCAATCAGGATTCTTTTGTAAGAGAGAGACGTTCAATGGACTCTTACGGATACGGTGTCGCCGGTACATATTTTATAATCGGAGGTCTGCAGTCGAAAATATCATACGAAAAGGCTTTCCGTCTGCCAACTATCGAAGAGATGTTCGGTGACGAGGATTTGGAAACGGGAAACATGGGAATAAAACCCGAGCATAGCCATAATATAAATTTAAACCTCAGCTATAATGAACGCTTCGGGCAGCATATGTTCTATGCCGAGGCCGGAATTGTTTATCGTGATACTCGAGATTATATACAGCGTAATATTATTGATATAAGCGGCGGCAAGTCGGCGGCAACTTATCTTAACTATGGCAAGGTGTTGACATCGGGTATAAGCCTCTCGGCCCGTTACTCTTTTGGAAAACTGTTGACAGTGGGTGGTAATTTTACGAGGATGGAGGTCTTAGACAATATGAAATATGCCATGAATAGTTCTGTTCCTAATATTTCGTACAAAGAGCGTATCCCAAATATTCCATGTCTCTTTGCTGATGGTGATGCAACTTTCTATTGGTACGATTGTTTTGGAAAAGGTAACAGGATGAGCTTTACATATGAGACCCGTTTTGTTGAGAAATTCTGTTACTACTCTATGGTGATAGGAACCAATAGTAACGATTTTATGGTACCAAACCAGCTGTCACACAATATGTCGCTTACGTACAGCATGGATAATGGACGTTACAATTTTTCTCTCGAGTGCCTGAATTTTACAAATGAGCGTCTGTACGACAACTTCAGCCTGCAGAAGGCCGGTATGGGTATATATGGCAAGATGAGGATTAATCTTGGTTGTTGAATAGAGTAGAGTAATAAATGTTATAGAGTTATAAATATAAAGAACTGAGAATAACTTAAAATGAGAAAGATTTGTTTTTTAAAAGGAGTTTTATTTGCTGCAGCTGCACTATCTTTTGCAGCATGTAGCGATAGTGACAATGAAGTGCAGGGTGGTGCCGGTGATATAGATACGAGACCATATGTCATTGCGGCAACAGTGACAAGCAGCAACAGTACTACACCAATTCTTTTGAATACATCGTCACTTGACGAGGGTACGGTCTCGGCACAAGGTAACGGATTGGTTACAGATGCTGCAACACAATGGGTGTTTAAAGGTAACGAATATCTTTATGCTCTTTCGTACAATCAAGGTAATGCCGGTCTTACCCGTTCATATTACATGGGCAACGACTATACCCTAGTACAACGCAGCAAGGAGTATGCTGTAAACCGTTTTACAACCTACGGAATATATGACAAATATATTATTACAGTATCGACAGGAAATGGCTCTGCTGATTGGGTCGACGAGAATGGCTATCTGCCTAAAACTTTCCTCTTCTCTTATCTAGATACCGAGGCCGAGACTTATACGTCAAACGAGTCTAAGAGGGATTATCTCTCGGAGAACTTTCTTGGTAATGGCGAGTTTGTCACTCTGGCCGGATTCCAAGAGCGTAACGGCAAGCTCTTTGCTGCAGCAGTTCCTATGGGACTTAGTCAATATGGTGCAGCGATAGATGGTGGAAAATGGATACGTGAGGGCTACGAAGGGCTTGTAAAAACAGAGAATGGCGGTAGCAATAGCAGTTCCTACAAGAAAGGCGAGCTTCAATGGACGCAATATCCCGATGAGTGCTGGGTGGCTATATACGACAATGCATCGCTTACCAATCCTACACTTATAAAGAGTGATAAGATAAGCTATGCAAGTGGGCGTTTCAAGAGTCAGTATTACCAGATGATATGGGCTACCGAGAATGGAGATATTTATGTGTTCTCTCCATCTTATGCAAAGACTATGGCAAGTCCATTGCAGCAGACATCTAAGCCGGCTGGCGTGGTGCGCATAAAGAGTGGCGAGGAGCAGTTCGATGAGAACTATTATCTCAATGTTGAGAATATTTCCGGTGGACGTTCATTCATGCGTTCGTGGTATATAGGGGATGGTAACTTCTTGTTACAGATGTATGACGAACCTTTCACTTTAGGCAAAAGTGCTCCTACTGCATTAAGCCTTGCCGTATTAAATGTTACTAACGGTACACTTGTTGAGGTTACAGGACTACCCGATACTTTGTCGGCATTGGGTAAGGCTCCTTACATGGAGAATGGATTTGCATATATGCCCGTAACTACAACTGACGGTTACCCTGCTATATATAAGATTGACGCTGCTAATGGAGTTGCTGTAAAGGGTGTGGTTGTAGAGGTCTCTACACTCGACGGTGTAGGAAAATTGATACCTTGAAAACTGTAGTGTTGTGAAAACTTATTTCAGAAATATATTCAAGCAGTTGCACCTATGGTTGTCGGTGCCTTTCGGATTGACAATAACAATCATCTGTTTTACAGGTGCGATGCTTGTGTTTGAGAAGGAGATTACGGAACTTTGTACCAAAGAGTTAACCATTGTAGAGCCAAAAGGTACTCCGTTGCCGCTTGATACTCTTGCTCGAAAGGTGGCAGTCGCGCTGCCCGACGGAGTTAAAGTTACAGGAATAACCATATCCTCGGCTCCTGGTGAGGCTTATAAGGTTGGTATATCCAAGCCACGCCGTGCAGCTGTATATGTCGACCAATATACAGGCGAGGTTAAGGGACGTTCCGAGAGGTTACCTTTCTTTAATGTTATGTTCCGCATGCATCGTTGGTTAATGGACTCCCAACCAAAAGATGGCGGTATCTTCTGGGGCAAGATTATTGTTGGAGCAAGCACATTGGCTTTTGTTGCGATACTTCTTACCGGTTTTGTCGTATGGTTGCCACGTAACCGTAAATCTTTAAAGAACCGTTTGAAGATTGTTGCTTCGAAGGGTAGTCGCCGTTTCTGGTATGATCTTCATGTTGCAGGTGGTTTCTATGCACTTCTTTTACTTCTTGCAATGTCGCTTACCGGCCTTACCTGGTCTTTTCAGTGGTATCGCAACGGTTTCTATAAACTGTTTGGTGCCGAGGTTGTGCTGCAGTCAAGGTTGGCTGGCAATGACGTGAGTGCATCCAAAGGGCATGTAAAGGAAAAAGAGAAGGAGCGTGTCGGGGACTCTTATGAATTTTGGCAAGAGGCGTATGATGCAACTGTTGCGCTGAATCCCGATTTTAAACAGATTACAGTATCGGATGGCAGTGTTGTTGTTTCGGTAAACGGCTTTGGCAATCAACGTGCGAGCGATAAATATACATTCGATAAACGCTCGGGCAAGATTACGGCCTTCCATCCTTATAGCGAGAGTGCTTCTGCAACCAAAATGCGTGGATGGATATATTCGGTACATGTGGGTAGCTGGGGCGGATTGCTTACCCGTATACTTGCGTTCTTTGCAGCACTGTTTGGTGCAACATTACCTCTAACCGGTTATTACCTATGGATTAAGAGATTGTTGATTAAGGGTAATAGGACGGGTTAATAATTATAGTGTGATTATACAACCCCCTAAAGTTTTTTCAAACTTTAGGGGGTTGTATAGTTTTACTTTTATGTTACCTGTTGTGTTTGCTATTTATAGCTGATTCTTTGCAAGTAGGTTACTCCTCGACAAGTTCGGCAAGGAGTGTAGCTGCGGTGGCATCTACAACCTTTATCTTTACAAAATCGCCTATCTTATGGTTGCCTCTGTCGAATACAGCAGTGCGGTTCTGCTCGGTGCGGCCATAGAATTGTGCTGTGGAACGCTTAGATATACCCTCGATAAGCACCTCGTATTCCTTGCCTATGCAGCTGCGGTTCTGTTTGGCCGATAACTCCTGTTGCAAGGCTATTATCTCATTAAGGCGGCGTATCTTCTCGCTCTCTTCTATATCGTCCTTGAAGTGGCGGCTTGCGAATGTACCGGGACGCTCGGAATATTTGAACATGAAGGCAGCATCGTAGGCGCAATACTCCATCAGAGAGAGTGTCTGAAGATGGTCTTCGAGTGTCTCGCCGCAGAATCCGGCTATAATGTCTGTTGAAAGTCCGCAGTCGGGTACTATACGACGTATGGCATTGATGCGGTCTATATACCATTCGCGTGTGTATTTGCGGTTCATTGCTTTCAGCATGTTACTGCTGCCGCTTTGTACGGGTAAGTGTATGTGACGACATACATTGGGCTCTTCGGCTATTACATGCAGTGTGTCGTCGCTCATGTCCTTGGGGTGAGATGTGGTGAACCTTATCCTTGTCTTTGGTGCACGTCGTGCAACGGAACGCAACAACTGCGGAAAATCTATCTCGGTACCATCTTCTTGTATAAATCGGTATGAGTTTACATTTTGTCCCAATAGTATAATCTCTTTATACCCTTTTGCCACAAGGTCGTCGACCTCGTTCAAAATGCTTTGTATATCGCGGCTGCGTTCGCGTCCGCGAGTATAGGGTACAACACAGTAGTGGCAGAAGTTATTGCATCCGCGCATGATAGATATATATCCCGAGACGTTCTTGCTGCATATGCGCAATGGGATGACATCGCGGTATGTCTCGGTTGTGGATAGTTCTACATTCATTGCCGGCACTCCCTGCTCGGCTTGTGCAATGAGCTCGGGAAGTGATAGGTAACTGTCGGGGCCTGCCACTATATTTACATTATATTTTTTTATAAGTTCCTCTTTTACACGCTCGGCCATGCATCCGACTACACCCACAAGGGTTCTCTTTCCTTTGCGCATGGCATTCAGTTGGTCGAGCCTGCCATATATCTTCTGTTCGGCATTGTCACGTATGGAACAAGTATTCAACAATATAAGATGTGCATCGTCTATATTGTCGCATGTCTCATATCCTGCAATGCCCAGGATAGAGCCGATAACCTCGCTGTCTGCTACGTTCATCTGGCAGCCATAGGTCTCTATAAAAAGTCTTTTATTCTCCACTTATTATACTGTTTTAAATGTGGTGCGAAGATACAACAAAGTTTCGAAAGGTTATGTGGTTGAATGGCTTTTTGTGATTATTGCAGTCTCAGATGGTTATGGAATGTCATATTGATGATATCTGTTCGTGGTAAATCTGTCTATGTTCGGTGTCTCTTTATATAATTCCTGACATGCTGTCGTTATGAAGATTTTATAACAACTTTCTAATAAAATATCTGATATTTGAATTTATTATGAAAAAAAAACTATCTTCGCAACATAAACCAATGTGTTCCCACTATGGAGAGAGTTTTGTTTAGACACGAGATGAAGGTGCGCGATTATGAGTGCGATGTGCAAGGTGTGGTGAATAACGCCAACTATCAGCATTATTTAGAGCATGCACGTCATGAATTTCTTTTAAGTGAGGGTGTCAGCTTTTCTAAACTGCACAACGAGGGGGTTGATTTCATGGTCTCGAAAGTGGTTATAGAGTATAAGAACTCTTTGCGTGGTGACGACTGCTTTGTTGTAAATATAGACCTTAAGCGTGAGGGGGCAAAACTGATTTGTCTGCAGGATATCTATAGGCTCCCCGATAACAAGCTGTGTGCCAAGGGGCGTGTAGAGATTATATCGGTAGAGAATGGGCGTCTTACACGCGGCGAGAAGTTTGAGGAACTGTTTGCCCAATACCTTAAATAAGAGCCATTTGTTATGAAACTGTTTTTTCTAATCCTTTTTGTTGTATACGGCATTACCAGAATCATGGCATCGCGCTCGGGTGATGTCAAGGATAAGCCTGTTGCAAAAAACAAGGCGAAGGATTTTCGTACAATGGAAGAGGTGTTTCCGCAAATCGAGCTTCCTGCAACTCCCGAGGTTGCTTCCGATTATTATGTCGGGGAGCAACAGAACGATTACAGAAACAGTATAAAGAAATCTGTTGCCGATAAAGGGCACTGTATTCCGGATAAAAACACAGCAGAAACAAAGGAGAGTTATACAATGCATGTAGAGAGACCTATTACTCATAAAAGTAAAGTGTCGTTATCTACACGCAGTGATGCTCGACGGGCTTTTCTTAGCTCCGAGATTTTTAATAGAAAATATTGATAACCGAACAAAAATAATAAGACATGGCATATCGTATAATAACAGCGCAAGAGGCCGCCGAGTATATAAACAACGGCGATGGTGTTGGTATAAGTGGTTTTACCCTTTCCGGAACTCCCAAGACGGTGCTTCCCGAGGTAGCCAAGCGTGCTGAAGAGGCCCATGCTGCAGGCAAGCCCTTTAAGATTGACCTATATTCGGGTGCGTCGACAGGAGATGCGATAGATGGCGCTTTGACACGTGCTCAAGCAATTCGTTTCCGCGCTCCGTTTATCTCCAATCCCACAGTGCGCACCGCTATAAACGGTAAAGAGATTACCTATACCGATCTTCATCTCTCGTTGATGGCCCAGGATTTGCGATATGGCTTTATGGGTAAGGTAAATGTTGCCATACTCGAGGCTGTTGATATAACCGATGACGGAAAGGTATATCTTACAACAGCAGGTGGCATTGGACAGACTGTAGCCAACCTTGCCGACAAGATTATAATAGAGCGCAATACCTATCACAAGACAATAGGCTTGCACGATGTGTATGAACCAATTGATCCTCCCTATCGCAAGGAGATACCTATCTATAAAGCCGATGACCGTGTGGGTAAACCTTATGTGCAGGTGGATCCCAAGAAGGTCGTGGGAATAGTAGAGGTGAATATGCCCAATGAGGTTGTGGTGTTCAAGGAACTCGATGATGTTACACGCAAGATTGGCGAGAATGTTGTGAATTTCATTCTTTCCGATATGAAACGTGGTATTATTCCTCCCGAGGGACTACCCATACAGAGTGGCATTGGTAATGTTGCGAATGCTGTGCTTAAGGGACTTGAGGAGTGTGATGGATTGCCTTCACTATATCTCTATTCCGAAGTTTTGCAGGACTCTGTTATAAAACTAATGGAGTTGGGTCGTGTAAAGGCGGGCAGTACCTGCTCATTATCGTTGAGTCGCGAGTGTCTCGACCATGTATACGACAATCTCGACTTTTTCCGCGATAAGCTAGTGCTTCGTCCAAGTGAGATTTCCAACCATCCCGAGATTATTCGCAGGCTTGGTATTATTGCAATGAACACTGCTATAGAGGTCGACCTGTATGGATGTGTCAACTCATCGCATATATGCGGTACAAGGCTCATGAACGGAATAGGCGGTTCGGGCGATTTTGCACGTAATGCCTATATATCTATATTCACATGTCCCTCGACACAGAAGGGAGGTATGATAAGCTCCATTGTTCCTATGGTGACACACGCCGACCACACCGAACATGATGTAAATATTGTTGCAACCGAGTATGGTGTTGCCGATTTGCGTGGCAAGGGTCCCGATGAAAGAGCTAAGCTTTTGATTGAGAAGTGCGCACATCCCGATTATAAACAGTTGCTATGGGACTACCTTACAATAGCCAAGAGTGGTCATGTGAGCCATAACGTGGCGGCAGCATTGGGTATGCACGCTACTTTTGAGCGCGAGGGTGATATGCGTCTTACACAATGGGGTCGTTTCGTGTAGTAATGAAGAAGAAACTAGTGACAGAGATGGGGCGTATGGGACGCGAGGAGTTTGTGCAGGCGCGTAAGCTCCCGTTGACCATAGTCCTAGATAATATACGCAGTCTGCATAATGTGGGTTCGGTGTTCCGTACAAGCGATGCTTTTCGTGTGGAACGTATTTTGTTATGTGGGATAACGGCGACGCCTCCGAGTGCCGAGATTCATAAAACGGCATTGGGAGCCGAGGATGTTGTAGAGTGGCACTACTATGCCGATACAATGCAAGCTGTTGAGGCGCTGCGCAACGAGGGGTATGCCATATATGCCATTGAGCAGGTGCAGGAGAGTATCCCCCTGCAAGGATTCGAAACCGATGACAGCCTACACTATGCTCTTATTCTTGGCAACGAGGTGAAAGGTGTACAGCAGCAGGTTGTAGATGCTTGTGACGGCTCAATCGAGATTCCACAATTTGGAACAAAACACTCACTCAATGTATCTGTTACGGGGGGTATTGTGATTTGGGAATTTGCACGAAAAATGGGGTGGGTCGGCTAGGCCCTGTTCAATTAGACATTATATAAACGAGGATTGCCGCTTTATAGCTGGCCTGTGATGACCTTTACCACCACTTGCTCTATCATCCAATCCTCGCCTTGTGGATCGTAACTCTTTTTTAGGCTGGCACCGAACAGTGATGCAAATGTATTATAGAACGCAGCCTTGAAACTGCCCATGAAGAGTTTTATGAGTTGATATGCACTTTGGCTACACTCACGATCTACAAGCTTTATTAGCAGCTTGCCTTGCCGCAGCGTGAGTCTCTTCATACGTGGGGTGTACTGCTTCTGCAGTCCCTTTTCGAGTGCATCGAGATGTCTTTTACGCGCTTTTTCATCGGGCATTTTTTGTAGCAGTTCGTAGGTCTCAATAATGATGGTGCGTATCTCTATTGCCAATGGCAGTACCTTCTTTACGTCGCGTACCAGTCGGTTGTATTGTCTCTCTTGTCTTTTGCTCTTGAATCTTATAGGGGCATATGCGTAGTATGTGGGGAGCTTAATATGTGGTATTGTCTCCCCCAAGTGGACGCTGTAACCCACAATATACATAATACCGTTTTTCGCGGGTATGCTGTCTTGTCTCTTGTGCTGTGCCATTCCGTTTGTGCAAAGGGACAACGCTATTGCTGCCATTATGTAGATAAGTCTGTTTTTCACGTTGCAAAATTAGGGGAAATGTTGGGTTTTATACAACTTATGTAGTTAGAAACTGTTTAATTTTCTAAAATATAATTTATTACAATTGCAGTTTGCTGCGCTTTTTATCTTTGTTTCTCTCTCTTAGTGGGTTATGTAACAGCTATGTGCTTTTCGAAAGATTAACAAATATCCTATTCATGCTATATAGAAACTTGGTAATAAAAATTAAACTATCTTCTTAAAAATAAGAAACATTCGGTGCTTAAACCGATAAAAAGCACTATCTTCGCAGAAAATATAATAGGGCTGCGGTTCTACATTTTTCTGTAATTGTGAAAAACAATATATTATGAAAGAGTTTATAAAGGTTCTGCGAAGGTATATTCCTCCATACAAGAAATATCTTGTAATGTCTTTTATCTTTACGTTTATTTCGGCTATTCTGAATGTCTTTTCGTTTGCAATCATTATCCCTATTCTTGAGATTCTTTTCAAGATGAGAGAGGCTGTTACTGTCGATTTCATTCCTTGGAGCGAGGCCAATATGGATAACATTCAGGATGTGTTGCTGAATAACTGCAATTACTATCTTAATACGCTGATTGCATCGAGTGGCGCTTCCACAACGCTGTTGTTGATGGGTGTTTTTCTTATTCTCATGACACTGCTCAAGACCGCTGCCTATTTCGCCTCTTCTGCATCCATAATACCTTTGCGTACAGGTGTCGTGCGAGATATACGCACACAGCTATACGATAAGGTGGTATCTCTGCCGTTGGGATTCTTCTCTAAAGAGAAAAAGGGAGATATAATTGCCCGAATGAGCGGCGATGTAATAGAGGTGGAGAACTCTATTGCAAGTTCGCTCGATATGCTTATAAAGAACCCGATTCTCATTGTTATCTATTTTGGAACATTGCTATACATAAGCTGGGAACTAACCTTGTTTACTATATTGGTTATCCCTTGCCTGGGATGGATAATGGGACTTGTTGGTCGCAAACTGAAACAGAAATCGTTATTGGCGCAGTCTAAGCTCAGTGAGACAATGTCCCAGATGGAGGAGACTCTTGGTGGATTACGAATCATAAAGGCTTTTCTTGCCGAGTATAAGATGTCGCAACGTTTCTTGAAAGTTAGCAATGAACTTCGAAATGCCACAATGCGTGTTACAATGCGACAGGCAATGGCGCATCCGGTGAGCGAGTTTCTCGGCACATGCGTTATTGTAATAGTGCTTTGGTTTGGAGGTACGCTTATACTGGGCAACAGTTCGCCAATCTCGGCGCCGGCCTTCATATACTATATGACAATTCTTTACAGTATAATAAATCCGCTTAAAGAGTTTTCTAAGGCATCGTACAGTATTCCGCGCGGACTTGCATCGGTTGAACGTATCGATAAGATTTTGCGCACCACCAACTCTATAACAGACAAGCAAGGTGCTACAGTTATCGATGATATGAAAAAGGGAATAGAGTTCAAGAATCTCTCTTTCTCTTACGATGGCGAGAGAAATGTACTTTCTGATATCAACCTGCAAATTGCAAAGGGAAAGACTGTTGCTCTGGTGGGTCAGTCGGGCTCGGGAAAATCGACAATGGTCGACCTTATACCACGTTATTACGATGCAACAGAGGGACAGGTGCTTATTGATGGTGTGGATGTAAGGGATATGTCGGTGAAATCGTTGCGTTCGCTCATTGGTAATGTGAATCAGGAGGCTATCTTGTTCAACGATACTTTCTACAACAATATTACATTCGGTGTTGAGAATGCAACTATGGAGCAGGTTATAGAGGCTGCCAAGATTGCTAATGCACACGACTTCATTATGGCAAGCGAGAATGGTTACGATACGGTTGTGGGCGATCGTGGATGTTTGCTGTCGGGTGGACAGCGCCAGCGTATCAGTATTGCACGTGCCATATTGAAGAATCCTCCTATTCTTATTCTTGACGAGGCTACATCGGCACTAGATACAGAGAGTGAGCGTCTTGTACAAGAGGCTCTGGAACGCCTTATGAAGACTCGCACCACAATAGCTATTGCCCATCGTCTCTCTACCATAAAGAATGCCGATGAGATATGTGTGCTTATGGATGGACGTATTGTGGAGCGTGGAACACACGACCAGCTTATCGAACTCGACGGTGTATATAAACGCCTGAACGACATGCAAAGTCTTTAGTATATGGGTGTAAAGAGCGTTGGCCTTTTTTGTGCGGCATCGGAGAGTATCGACCCGCTATATGTTGAGCATGCCCGGGCTGTCGGCAATCTTATTGGCGAGATGGGGCTGGGATTGGTCTATGGAGGTGCCGCTGCCGGGTTAATGGAGGCTACGGCGGCAGCAGCAAAGGCTGCCGGCGGGCACATAACAGGTGTGGTGCCTCAGCTGCTTATAGAGAGAAACAGGGTGAGTGCTCTGCTTGATGAGAGGGTGGTGACTCGTAACCTCAGTGATAGAAAAGACAATATCCTTGAGCGTAGTGATATATTGCTGGCATTGCCCGGTGGGGTGGGTACACTCGATGAGGTGTTCCATGTTATGGCAGCTGCCACCATCGGTTATCACACCAAACGTGTGGTGTTCTATAATGTAAATGGTTTCTGGGACGGTATGATAGCTCTTCTGCACAGTTACAAGCAACAGGGGTTTCTGCGAGGTGATTGTGACAACTACTTTGTGGTTGTTAGCACTCTCCCGGAACTTAAAAAACTTTTAAATTGTTAAAAAATGTTATTTGCAAAAACAATTGTGCGATGAAAAAGGTTATAGGTATTGGTGAGACAATTCTGGATATATTGTTCAAGGACGGCAAGCCGGTAAAGGCTGTTCCCGGTGGCTCTACATTTAATAGCATGATTTCGTTGGGCCGTATGGGGATGAATGTCTCGTTCATCAGCGAAGTGGGCAATGACAAGGTGGGCAAGATGATTCTTGATATGTTGCACGATAGTGGTGTGGAGACCTCTTCGGTATGCTGCTTCAGTGACGGAAAATCGCCCCTTTCACTTGCTTTCCTTAACGAGAAGAATGATGCTGAATATCTTTTCTATAAGGACTACCCCAATAACCGTCTCGAGGTGGACTTCCCTATCATAAATGCCGATGATGTCGTGGTATATGGTTCCTATTTTGTCTTGAATCCGGTTCTTCGCAGCAAGACCAAGTCTTTTCTTGAGTATGCACGTGAACGTGGTGCCATTCTCTATTACGATATAAATTTCCGAAAAAATCATATAGACGAGCGTGTGAAACTGGCCGAAGCTCTTATCGAGAATCTTGAGTTTGCCGACATTGTACGTGGCTCGTCCGAGGATTTTGAGAATCTCTATAGGCTGAATGATGCGACTGCTGTATATAAAGAGAAAATCAAATTCTACTCACCTAATTTTATATGTACCGGAGGTGCCGGCTCGGTAAAGCTCTTTACTAAGGGGGGAGAGAAAGAGTATACCCCGAACAAGGTCGATGTGGTGAGCACAGTAGGCGCAGGAGATAATTTCAATGCCGGGGTGGTGTATGGTATATTGTCGAGTGGTATAACACGTGATGAACTATACTCAATGTCGCAGGAGTCGTGGGATAAGGTAATGCGTTGCGGACTCGATTTCAGTTCGCATGCCTGCACGTCACTCGACAACTATGTGAGCAAGGAGTGGGCTATGGAGTATAAAAAATCAAGGTAATGCTATTTTGCAACTTGATTTCAAAAACTATATGGTACTTTTGTGCCTGATTGGAATAATCCCATATACGGCGTTTTTCGGTCAGAGGCTGTTCTATTTTATTTTGTTATCTCTTTTTTTGTTTTTGCAGGGTGTATAGCTATGTAATCGAATAAGAGAAAGAGACTCCTGAATATAAATAACTGCGAAATGGCAGCTTCTATAAGAATCGCGTTTTTGGGGAAATTGTAAACAGCTTCTCTGTAAAACAGACAAAAATGAAAAGAATATTTTACTATGCATTGGCTGCTGTCGCAGCACTATCTATTGCGGGTTGCAATCATTCGCACAATCATGAGCACGAACATACTCATGCTAACGACGAGCACGTAAGCGAAAGCGCTCACCATACACATTCTCATGTGCATGCCGATGGGGAAGAGTGTGATGGCTCACATTCGCATGATGGGCACTCTCATTCCCACGACACAAATATGGAGGCTCATTCTCACGAGCACAAAGAGCACTCCCATTCTCACGATGAACATGCTCACTCGCACGAGGGTGCAAATGTGGTCTCTTTCCCACTTGAACTGCAGAAGAAGATTGACTTTGCTGTCGAGAAGGCTATTGCAAGCAATTTTGATGGTGCTGTAAAGGTTGCAGGACGAGTCTCTGCAACACCCGATAATGTTACAACTGTGGTTGCTACAGCTGCAGGACGTGTGCATTATGTGGGTAATCTGGTTGAGGGCAAAGGTGTAAGGGTCGATGATGCTCTTTTTCGTATAGATGGCGGTGATGTGACAGAGAACGATGCTGCTGTAAAGTTTGCTGCTGCCGAGAGCGAGTATATGTTTGCTAAAGCCGATTATGAGCGCAAGAGCTCTTTGTATGATAATGATATTGTGTCGCAAAAAGAGCTGCAGGCTGCCGAGGCTGCTCTAAGACAGAGCGAGGCTCACTACAAAAGTATGCAGCGTACATTCAGCAATGGTGACATGGTACTTAAATCGGCCATTAGCGGATATGTGGCTACGCTGATGGTTGACAATGGAGAGTATGTGGCGGCAGGAACCCCTCTGGCTGTATTGCAACGTCAAGGAGAGGTCAATATTGAGGCTGAAGTGCCGGTGCGCTATGCGAAGAACTTAAGGAATATTTCTTCGGTTAATATAGAACTTGCCGGTAATGAGGTTATCGCGCTCGATGAGTTAGGCGGACATGTGGTGGCTGTAGGATATGCAGCCAATAGTTGTAATATGATTCCTGTGACCGTTGCCGTTAAAGAGTTACCTGTACCTCCCGGTGCGATTGTGACACTGCATCTGGCATCTTCATTGCCGCAAGGCAGACTGTGTGTTGCTGTGCCTCGTACTGCACTTGTCGAGGAGATGGGAAACTATTTTGTTTTTGTCAGACAGTGCGACGACTCTTTCGAGAAACGCGAAGTGGTGATAGGCTCAACCGATGGACGATATACTCAAATTCTTAAAGGTGTACATGAAGGCGAGATGGTTGTATCAAAAGGTGCAGTCTCTCTTAAACTTTCGCAGGGTGCTGCAGCTATTGACCCCCATGCAGGACATGTTCATTGATGCTACTCAAATATTACGACCATGCTTAACAGAATAATAAAGTTTTCTCTCGACAATAGGTTACTGGTGCTTTTGGGTGTAGTGCTTGTAACGATAGGAGGTATATACTCGGCGCGTAATATAGAGGTGGATGTCTTTCCGGATCTTACCATGCCCACTGTTGTTGTACTTACCGATGCACACGACATGGCACCCGAGGAGATTGAGCGTCTTGTGACGTTCCCTATAGAGACAGCAGTAAATGGTGCGACAGATGTACGTCGTGTACGTTCTACATCATCGCAGGGATTCTCTTTCGTTTGGGTGGAGTTCGATTGGGGTACCGATATCTATAAAGCACGTCAGGTCATAAGCGAGAAATTGGTCTCTATAACAGGTGAGTTGCCCGATGGGATTGTCCCTATGCTGGCTCCCCAATCGAGCGTTATGGGTGAGATTCTTTTCATTGGAATGTTGTCCGATACAACATCCATGATGGAGTTGCGTACACTTGCCGAGTGGGTTGTGAAACCGGTTATACTAGCAACAGGCGGTGTGTCACAGGTGACGATAATAGGTGGAGACTATAAACAGTATCAGGTGCTTGCCGATGCTGTTAAGATGGATCTCTATGGCGTTACAATGGGAGAACTAGAGGCTGCTGTTGCTTCAATGAGTGTGAATGTGGGCGGTGGCATCGTGCGCGATTACGGCAACGAGTATAACTTAAGAGGCATGGGGCGTACCAACAATATTGAGGAACTTGGACGCACTGTCGTAAAGATGAATGGCGATGCTGCAGTGCGTGTTGCCGATGTAGCCGATGTTGTTGTGGCAGGTGCGGTGCGTCAGGGATATGCATCGCTGAGCGGAAAGCCTGCAGTTATCCTCTCTATCTCTAAACAGCCCAATATAAATACTCTGAATGTTACACAGAATATAGAACGTAACCTCAAGGCTGTTGCAAAATCGCTTCCTGCCGATGTTACACTCGATACCGAGATTTTCCGTCAGGCCGACTATATACAGTCATCGGTAAATAATGTGGGCAGTTCACTTGTCGAAGGTGCTGTGTGTGTGATTCTGGTGCTATTCCTCTTCCTTACAAGTTTCCGCACAACAGTGATATCTATAGTGGCGATACCATTGTCGCTGCTTGGTACCATGATTGTCCTCTATTTGCTGGATATGGATATAAATACAATGACACTTGGTGGTATGTGTATTGCCATCGGTTCGTTGGTGGATGACGCTATCATTGATGTCGAGAATGTGTACAAGCGTTTGAGGCAGAATTATCAATTACCAAGGGAGGTGCGTCGCTCGGTTTATGTTGTTGTGTTTGATGCTTCGTCCGAGATACGTGCCTCCATTATTCATGCGACACTTATAATCATTGTGACCTTTATGCCGCTTTTCTTCCTTAGCGGCTTGGAGGGACGTATGCTGAAACCTCTTGGAATAGCATATATAATTGCACTTGTAATGTCGTTATTGGTTGCAATGACTGTTACGCCTCTTATGTGCAGGATGATGCTGACGGGCGATGATTATCTATCGCGTAAAGAGAAGAAGAACTGGGTAGACAGCAAGTTGCTGGTATATTACGAGAGATCACTTAATAAGGCTATAAAGAATTCCGGGTATGTTATAGGTGCATTGGTGCTGTTATTGATTCTCTCTATATTACTGTTTGTGAATATGGGACGCAGTTTCTTGCCGGAGTTCAATGAAAAGGCTCTAACCATTGCAGCAGTATCCCGTCCGGGCGTGTCGCTGGAAGAGTCACATCGCATAGGTAATATTATTGAACGTGAGTTACTCGCTATACCCGAGGTTACAAGCACTGCACGACGTACCGGACGTGGCGAACTTGATGAACATTCGCAAACATCAAATGGCGCCGAGATTGATGTCAACTTCCGATTGGGGAAACGAAGTAAAGAGGAGTTCCTAAAAGATGTCCGCGCCCGATTAGCTGCAGTTCCCGGTGTTGTGACATCGGTGGGACAACCGCTTGAACATCGTATCGATCATATGGTCTCGGGTACACAGGCCGATCTTGCTATAAAGATTTTTGGTCCCGATCTTAATACTCTGTTTGTGACAGGTAATAAGATAAAAGCATTGCTTGCCGAGTTTACCAATGTGGTGGATATAAATGTGGAGCAACAGGTCGAGACACCTCAGTTGCAGATACGTGCCGACAGGGAGCGTCTGGCTCTGCATGGAATAACAATGAGTGAATTTAATGATTTTGTTGAGGCTGCTTTCCCCGGCAAGAAGCTTGGTGAAGTATATGAGCAGGAGCGTAGTTTCGACCTTATATTGCGTTTGAACAGCGATTACACGAATAGTATTGACGGTGTGCGTCGTGCTCTCATCGATACCGAAAAGGGAAAGGTGCCACTCGAGGAGGTTGCAACCATTGTCTCGGCCGGCGGACCGGGTAGCATAAGCCGCGAGAATGTACAGCGTAAGGTTGTTGTGTCTGCCAATATAACAGGGGGTGATGTTGCCGGTACGGTAGAACGTATATCCGATTATCTCGATAAGGAGCTGAGCCTGGACGAGGGATACAGATTGGAGTATGGCGGACAGTTCGAGAGTGCAGCAAGTGCAGCCCGTACTCTATGGCTTACCTCCCTTATTGCTATCGGTATTGTCTTTGTGCTATTGTACAGTGAGTTTAAGAGCGCGCAACTCTCTCTGGTGGTTCTCCTGAATCTGCCTCTTGCGCTGATAGGTGGAGTAATTGCTACATATATATGTTCGGGTGTGGTAAGTATACCTGCAATAATAGGACTTATAACACTATTCGGTATAGCTACACGTAACGGAATCTTGTTGGTCTCAAGGTACTTGCATCTGCGCGAGAGTGGTGTCGGCCTTGAACAGGCTGTGCGTATCGGCTCGTGTGACAGACTTACTCCCATCCTTATGACAGCCTTTACATCTGCATTGGCGCTTGTTCCTATGATTCTTGCGGGCGATAAGTCGGGTAACGAGATTCAAAGCCCTATGGCCATTGTGGTGTTGGGAGGCTTGATTACATCTACAATCCTGAATGTGTATGTGATTCCTATTGTCTACCGTTGGTTGCAAAGAGAAAAGTAAAAGAGCAGATGAGTATGCAGAATATTCCTCAAGACCCCATGATGTTGTTCAGTTTCATAAACATGAAACTGAGGGACGAGTATGAGTCGCTTGACGAGTTATGTGCAAGTATGGATATCGATCGTAGCTATCTTGTTGATAAACTTGCATCAGTGGGGTTTGAATATAGTCCCGAAAACAATAAATTTTGGTAAAAAAATTTTATTTTTGATATGTTTTGCATAATTTGCAATATATAATATTTTTTTACTCAGAGTGGTGATACATAAAACACAACAGACTTTGCAGAGGTATATATAAGTATAACCTTGTGTGAGGATATGCAATCAGAGGGTCTTGAAACAGGAAATGATCATGCAACCTTCGCGTGGTTGGCTACATCACGTGCATAGAATTTTATTGCTAAGTGTTATACCTTAAAGATATGTCCCATGCCAAATATATATTGGAGCAGGGGAGTGAACTCTACCACGATAATTTGGCAAAGCTTGCCAATATTATAAATATGTTAGCTAGGTCGACATATGTAGATGCCGATGCGCAGGTAGAGAAGAGAATGGTATCTATATATAGGGATTAAGATATTATTCTCTTGTATCGGCACCCCACATCATTTTTTCGTGCAGATTCTTGATGAATGAACTGCCGTTGCATCGTATAAGACGCAACGTGTGTGATGCTTTCTTTATATTCAATACGGTGTTTTCACTGCAGCTTTCGTTACGTCCGTCTATAGCAATGAGAAAATTGTGGCTGCGGCTACTGACCTCTATCTTTACCCGGGTGTTGTTGTCGAGTACTATAGGTCGCGCTCCAAGGCTGTGAGATGCGATGGGTGTAAGCACTATTACATTTGAGTCGGGTGATATGATGGGGCCTCCAACGCTCAGTGAATATCCTGTTGAGCCCGAAGGCGTTGCTACAATAAGACCATCGGCCTGATAGGTAATACAGTCCTTATCATTCAGCGTGGCTCTGAGTGTCATCATTGATGAACTATCGTGTTTCATCACTGCCACTTCGTTAAGTGCAAATGGATAGTTCTTGAGTCTGTTGCCTTCGCTTGTCACCTCTATAAGACTACGTTCCTCTATAGAGTAGCAGTTGTTGTGTATGTTCTCTATAGTCTCTTCGCATCTGTTGTTAGATATAGTGGTGAGAAACCCCAGGCGACCTGCGTTTATTCCAAGAATAGGGTAACCTTTGCTACCGACACGACTGGCTGTACGCAGTAGAGTGCCGTCGCCACCGTAGCTTATTACAATGTCGGCCTCGAAATTGTTGTCTTCTATGATGGGGATGTTCTTGGTGTGTTCGGGACAAATATCGGAAAGTAACTCCATAAATGGACGGTCTATGGCATAGCTATGTCCCAGACGTTTTATTGTCGCAAACAAATTGGAAATGTTTTCACATTTTTTTGTTTGATGTGTATTTCCGAAGATGGCAAATTTCATTTTTATTTGTTTATATATAGTGGCACTATTTCTCCGTTATTTGTGTGCAAATATAATAAACAAACGAGCGAGATTGGCAAAGTTTATATTGGCATTTCGCAGCGAATGCAGACTATATTTGCGATTTATCGCAAATATACTAAGAAACGAGCGAGAAATATAAAGCTTGCCCGGATATTTTTCAAAGCGAGTGTGCTTTACCTTAAATGCTGCAAAATATATGTTTAAAAGTTGCTAGATTATTAAAATTTAGGTTTTTTTTGCCGCTATTCCTTTATTTTGTAGTAATTTTGCACAAATTGCGTGGAGTATTGCTCTGTGTGTTGATATATTATATAAGGAAGCTGAAGATAAATTATAATGACAAAATTAAGTGTAAACATAAATAAGGTTGCAACAATAAGAAATGCTCGTGGTGGTAACACTCCTAATCTGTTACAGGTGGCAAAGGATTGTGAGGCTTTCGGGGCAGATGGTATAACAGTTCATCCGCGTCCCGATGAGAGACATATACGTCGTGCCGATGTACCTTCCCTGCGTGCTGTATTGGGAACAGAGTTCAATATAGAGGGTTATCCATCGAAAGAGTTTATAGATTTGGTACTGCGAGTAAAACCTCATCAGGTAACCTTGGTTCCCGACAAGCCCGATCAGTTGACATCCAATCATGGTTGGGATACTGTTGCCGAGCAGGATTTTCTTCGTGATGTCCTGAATGATGTTCGTGCAGCCGGTATCCGTAGTTCTATATTCATAGATGCCGATGAGCGTATGGCCGAGTTTGCAGCAAAAGCCGGTGCCGACCGTGTTGAACTGTATACGGGTCCTTATGCCGAGGCTTATGCTAAAAACCCATCTCTTGCCATAGCGCCATTCGTGGCTACAGCAAAGCGTGTTCGCAGTCTAGGAATTGGACTTAACGCCGGTCACGATCTCAGCCTCGAAAATCTGGCCTATTTCATAGAGAATATTCCTTGGGTAGATGAGGTCTCAATAGGCCATGCTCTTATATGCGATGCATTGTATATGGGACTCAAGGATACTATTGCGGCTTATAAGAATTGTTTGAATGTGAAAAAGTAATTAATATTCAGTAATATGGTTTTAAAAATGCAGTTTGCACAGGCTGTGGCCGTAGCTCAGGATTCTGTTATGGCGCTTACCGAGCCTGTTGTCGAGGGAATTAATGTTTGGGAGCTTGCTCTTAAAGGTGGATGGATTATGTTGGTGCTTGCCCTATTGTCGGTGGTGGGTGTGTATATCTTCTTTGAGCGTTTCTCGGTGTTGCGTAAGGCTCTTAAACGTAATCCATTATTTATGGAGCGCATATACGATAATATAAAGGATGGCGATGTTAAGTCGGCTACAAACTATTGCCGTAACGAGAATACTCCTGTATCAAGGGTTGTTGAGAAGGGATTAAAGAACTTCAAGCTCTCGGCTGCTGCAATCCGCGAGACTGTCGATAATAGTGCTAATCTTGAGATAGCTCTGTTGGAGAAAGGTCTTCCTATCCTATCTACAATAGCGGCTGTAGGTCCTATGATAGGTTTCTTAGGTACTGTTACCGGAATGGTGCAGGCCTTTTGGGAGATGGCTAATGCAGGAAACAATATTGATGTGTCGTTGCTGTCGGGAGGTATTTATGAGGCTATGATAACAACTGTAGGAGGTCTTATTGTTGGTATCATTGCAATATTTGCATATAACTATCTCGTTACGCTGGTAGACAAAGTGCAGAACGATATGGAGGCACAGATTATATCCTTCATGGAAATTGTGCACGACAATAAGGAGAATAAGTGAATAAAGGTCCATTTCAACGGATAGATTATGTTAAAGAGAAAGACAAGGACAATAGATGCTTTTTCGATGTCGTCGATGACTGATATTATATTTCTATTGTTGATTTTCTTCATGATAACATCAACAATGGTTACACCCAATGCCATAAAGGTACTATTGCCGCAGGGTAGTCAGCAGACATCGGCTAAGCCAATGGCACGTATCATAATAGATAGCAATCTCAACTGTTATTCGGCTTTTGGAAATGAGGATGAGATGCCTATTCTTCCCGATGATATAGCCGCTTTTCTTATAGATTGTGCAGCAAAGGAACCCGAAATGTATGTTGCACTTTATGCCGACGAGAGTGTACCTTATCGCGAAATTGTGAAGGTGCTTAATATAGCAAACGAAAATAAATTCAAGATGGTGTTGGCAACACGCCGTCCCGATAAAAGATAATGAACTTACCGAATAAGGAACAGATACATGGTATTGTGGGTACATTGATATTCCATCTCATTGTGCTACTGATACTGTTGCTGGTTGTGATGTCAAAACCACAACAACAGCAAGAGGCTGGTGTGGCTGTTGTCATGGGTACTGTGGCAGAGGCTTCGGGCGATGCCTATGAGTATACCGAAGTAAAGCCCTATACACCACCTTCTACACCAAAGATAGAGCCTAAAGCGAGTTCTGATGAACCTTTTATTACTCAGGATGATGAACCGTCAATAGAACTGCCCGATACAAAAAAGAACACTCCTGAGAAAGATAAGACTAAAGAGGAATTGGAGGCCGAGAAAAGGGCCCAGGAAGAGTTGAGACGCAAGCAAGAGACCGAGCGCCTTGCTCGTGAAGCTAATGATAAGATTGCAGGTGCCTTTGGTAAGGGATCTACAATGGTGGGACAAGGCGAATCGAAACAAGGCCGAGGTGTCGAGGGGTCATTGGAAGGTAATGACGCGAAGGGTATAAAGACAGGTGTGGGCGGATATGGAACTTTCGACCTGAATGGGCGTTCGCTTGGTAAGGGTGGGCTGCCGCGTCCTGTCTATAATGTCCAGGATGAAGGACGCGTTGTGGTTAATATAACGGTGAACTCCCAGGGGCGCGTTATACAAACCTCTATAAACGGACGTACAAATACTGTAAATGCGGCATTGCGCAGCGCTGCTTTAAAGGCTGCGGCGGAAGCTGTTTTCAATGAGGTTGATGGTGTGAACAATCAAATGGGTACCATTACCTATTATTTTAAGCTCAAATAAGTTATATATAATAATATGTTTGTTATAGACCGTGTGCCAAAATCTACCATTCTGAATGTCGATAGTGAAGACCCTGCTTTTAAAATTTTAATGTTAAAGATGAATAAGATATATGTTTTTTTGGCCGATGGCTTCGAGACTGTTGAGGCTCTGGCTCCGATAGATGTAATGCGCCGTGCAGGTTTGAAAGTTACTACAGTCTCTATTATGGGGCGACATGAGGTGCTTTCAGCACAAGGTGTACCGGTTGTCGCTGATGCGTTGATGGGCGACTTCAGCCTCTCAGATGCAGATGCAATTGTGCTGCCCGGTGGCAGCGAGGGTACTGAAAATCTTTCGGCATGTGCCTCTGTACGTGAGGAGATTGAACGTATGAACAACGAGGGAAAACTTATTGCTGCCATTTGTGCCGCACCAATGGTTCTTGGTCGTATGGGATTGCTTAAAGGACGTAACGCAACCTGTTATCCCGGTTGTGAGACCGATCTTGCCGGTGCATGCTATACTGCTGCAGCTGTCGAGAAGGATGGTAATATAATTACAGCTTGTGGTCCCGGTGTCTCTTTCGATTTCGGTTTTGCCATTGTTGCACATTTTTGCGGTAATGAGGCTGTAGCAACCTTACGTTCACAAATGCAGTTTGACAGATGAAAAGATATATGATTGTTGTTGCCGGTGGTAAAGGGCAACGTATGGGTGGGTTGTTACCTAAACAGTTTCAACTGCTTGCTGGTCGTCCTATCCTCATGGTGACACTTGAGAGATTATATAGTCTTGATAAGACTCTAAACATTGTGTTGGTGTTGCCACACGATCATCTGGGTTTGTGGGATGAGCTATGCCTGAAATATGATTTTACTGTTCCTATTGTTGTTGTCGAGGGTGGTAATACCCGCTTCCATTCTGTTAAGAATGGTCTTGATGCAATTGTAGATGGTGATGGAACGGAGGATGCTCTGGTTGGTGTACATGACGGTGTACGTCCCTTTGTGTCACAAAAGGTCGTTGATGATGCATATATTGCAGCATGGAACAATGGCGCGGCTATTCCTGTGATTGAACTTAATGACAGTCTTCGTCGTATAATTGGTGGTGAGGGAGCTAGCGAGGCTGTACCACGTGACCGATATCGTCTTGTGCAGACTCCTCAAGTATTCCGTCTCTCTTTGCTGCGTCGTGCCTACGAACAGCGTTTCGTCGAGAACTTTACCGATGATGCATCTGTTGTAGAGGCTATGGGTGAGCAAGTGGCTACGGTCGAGGGTAATCGTGAAAATATAAAGCTCACCACTCCTTTTGACATGATGATTGCGAATGCTATTTTCGAATGCTCGACCTTGCATCCCGAGATATAAAATTCCTGCCCGGTGTAGGTGAACAGCGTGCTGCATTGCTTAACAGAGAGTTGAAGATATACTCCCTGCAAGACTTATTATATTATTTCCCATACAAATATGTAGACAGAAGCCGTCTGTTCCATGTGAGCGAACTTACGGGAAATATGCCTCATGTACAGTTGTGTGGCGAGATAAGAAGTTTTGAGGAGATGGGCGAGGGCGCCACACGACGTCTTGTCGGACATTTTACCGATGGTACAGGCTTTGTGGACCTGGTGTGGTTCAGAGGGATTAAATATCTTAAGAACAAGATTAAACTTGGTGAGAGGTATATAGTATTTGGCAAGCCATCATCTTTCAACGGGCGTGTAAATATAGCTCACCCCGATATAGATGCGGCAGAGACATTGCAACTAGGTAGTATGGGTTTGCAACCATATTACAATACTACCGAAAAGATGAAACGCTCGGGACTTAACTCGCAAGCGATGGCAAAGCTGGTAACAACGCTTTTTAATCTTCTGTCGGGACAACTTCTACCCGAGACGCTTACGCCGGATTTAATAATAAAGCATCGCCTTATATCTTTGAACGACGCACTGCGTATAATTCATTTCCCTAAAAATACAGACGAGTTGCAGTGCGCCCGCCACCGCTTGAAATTCGATGAATTATTCTATATTCAACTGAGCATATTGCAGTATGCCAATGAACGTACCAAGAAATATGTAGGGCACCGTTTTTCAAAGGTAGGTGAGGTCTTTAATCGTTTCTATAGCGAGTGTCTGCCTTTTGAACTTACAAATGCACAGAAGCGTGTTGTAAAAGAGATAAGGCGCGATGTAAACAGCAATCATCAGATGAATCGTCTACTGCAAGGTGATGTGGGTAGTGGTAAGACACTGGTGGCACTGCTCTCCATGTTGCTTGCCAAGGATAACGGTTATCAGGCGTGCCTCATGGTTCCAACAGAAATTCTGGCCGAACAGCATTGTGCTACATTGCGACGTATGCTTGGCCTCCTGCCTGTACGTGTGGAGCTGCTCACCGGAAGTTCTCGACAGAAAGAGCGACGGGAGATACTGGAAGGCCTCTCCAATGGCGCTATAGATATTCTTGTAAGTACACATGCTGTTCTCGAAGAGAATGTACAGTTCTTAAATTTGGGAATTGTTATAATTGATGAACAGCATCGTTTTGGTGTGGCACAGAGGGCTAAGATGTGGACCAAAAATAATATTCCTCCACATATTCTGGTAATGACAGCGACACCTATTCCACGTACTCTTGCAATGACACTTTACGGCGATTTGGAGGTCTCTGTAATAGATGAACTACCTCCCGGACGTAAACCAATACTTACACAGCATCTGTTCCATAATCGAATGGAGGAGGTATATTCCTTCCTTCATAAACAGATTGCTTTGGGTCGTCAGGTATATGTAGTATATCCATTGATAAAGGAGAACGAGAAACTCGATCTGAAGAATCTTGAGGATGGATATAAACATCTCTGTAATGTATTTTGCGATTATAGCATAAGTAAGTTGCATGGCAAGATGAAACCGGCCGATAAGGATGCTGAGATGCAGCGCTTTGCAAGTGGTGAGACCCAGATTCTTGTCTCAACAACAGTTATTGAGGTGGGCGTGGATGTTCCTAATGCTACGGTAATGGTCATTGAGAATGCCGAACGTTTTGGCCTCTCACAGTTGCATCAGTTGCGCGGAAGGGTTGGACGAGGTGGTGGCCAGTCCTATTGTCTTCTTGTTACAGACTATAAACTCTCGGAAGATACACGTAAACGCATGGAGATTATGACAAGTAGCAATGATGGCTTTGTAATTGCCGAGGCCGATTTGAAACTGCGTGGTCCTGGTGATATTGAAGGGACACAACAGAGTGGAATTGCTTTTGACCTTAAGATTGCCAATCTTGCGCGAGACGAGCAATTGTTGCAGTATGTAAGGAACGTAGCTCGAGAAGTTGTGGAAAGTGACCCAGCTTGCTCTTCTCCACAATATAGGATTATATGGGAGCATCTCAGACTCATTAAGTATAGGAACAATTGGCGTTGGGGTGCAATATCTTGATGGGTGTAATTCATTGTGTATAAGTGTGAAACTTCTTTTGTGACCAATCAATAATTTTAGGTATAATATGCCATTGTAGAGATTTTTTTTCTATCTTTGCGATAAATCGCGAAGATAGAGTGATTGACAATCGGTTATCTTTGCGTACGGAAGAATAATCATATGCATGATTTTGAAACTTATTACTCTATAAACTAACCTAACAATTATGGAAAGAACACTTATCCTTATCAAGCCTAATGCAATTCAGAGAGGCATAATGGGCGACATTATTACACGTTTTGAACGCAAAGCTTTGCGTATTGTTGGTCTTAAGATGATGTATCTTACTGACGAGATTTTAGCCGAGCACTATGCTCATCTTGTTGAACGTCCTTTTTATCCTTATCTTAAGGCTTCTATGCAGGCAGGTCCCGTGATGGCATGTTGTCTTGAGGGTGCCGAGGCTGTAGAGACAGTACGTCTTATGGTTGGTGTGACAAATTCTCGCAAGGCTCTTCCCGGTACAATTCGTGGAGATTTCTCAATGAGTGGTGAACAGAATGTTGTTCATGCTTCAGACTCGGTAGAGAATGCTCTTATTGAGATAAAGAGATTCTTTAAAGAGGAGGAGCTCTTTGATTATGAGTCGGCTGTTACACGCTTTGAGTACGGTGGCGAGGAGACTCTTAAATTTATGAAGTAATTATTTTAAAGAATTGAAAAAACTTTTTAAGTCATTTTTATTTACAATAGGGTTGCAAATATTTGCAACCCCTATTGTGTTTGCGCAGGATCTGTTGGCTGCGCAGTCTCCTTTGGATAGGCAGATGGAATTGGTCGATTCCATAGCATTGAGGGATATGCTGCTGAACGAGGAGAATATGTTTCCGGCTGACGGACTTTACGAGAGTTGGAAGAATGATAAGGTACGTTTCAATGCAGAGCTACCCGACTCTTTCAGAGTAGATTTACGTGGTTTTGTTATGCCCACGACAAATACAAAGATTACCGATGTCTTTGGCTATCGTCGTCGTCGCGGTCGTGTACATAATGGTATAGATGTAAAGGTTCAAAAAGGCGACACCATATATTCTGCTTTTGATGGTAAGGTGCGTATAACCGCATATCAACGTAGAGGTTATGGCCATTATATTGTGATACGTCATAACAATGGTCTAGAAACTGTATATGCACATCTTTCGAAGAAATTTGTTGTAGAAGACCAGAATGTGAAGGCCGGAACTCCTATCGGGCTTGGAGGAAATACAGGACGAAGTACGGGAGCTCACCTGCATTTCGAGACCTTGCTGGCCGGAAAAAACATAAATCCTGCACTTATTTTCGATTTCGAGCGTCAGGATGTTACGGGCGATTTCTATACCTATCGTAAGGGAGTGTACCAAGAGATTGATAAGAAGACCGGTAAGATTATAGAGAGTGCCGAACCTTTGTATCACAAGGTGCGCAAGGGCGAGAGTCTCTCGGTTATTGCTCGTAAGTGTGGAGTGTCGGTTAATACTCTATACAAGTTAAATAAGATGAATTCACGTTCGGTTATAAGGCCCGGACAAAGAATCAGATATAGATAAATTAAGAGTATCTATGGGAATCGACTTTTGATTACATTCTTTAATACACAAAAAAAAAGACCTCGTGAGAGGTCTTTTTTTATTAGATGGCCAATCTCATTCCAACGATGCAACCACCTCCTTTAGGTGCTCCAAAACTGCGGTCTTCAGGACGGCATAAGGGAGCGTCTATCAGCCAACTTCCTCCTCTTAAGACACGACTATGTCCTTCGGTCGGGCCCTGAGGATCAATAGATTCCTCCGGAGTATACTTGCCATACCAGTCACTACACCATTCCCATAAATTACCGCTCATATCGTACAAACCAAGTTCGTTTGGTTGTTTTGTCTTTACCGGCTTTGGACATTCTCCTGCGTTATCCTTATACCACCCGACATTGGATAGTGTGTCGCTACCGCTGTATAGATATCCTTTAGATTTATTTCCTCCGCGTGCTGCATATTCCCACTCTGCTTCTGTTGGCATACGGAACTGTTCTCCTGTCAGTTGATTCAGTTTCTCTATGAAAGATTGTGCTTCAAACCAGTTCATGGATTCTACCGGTAACTGAGGATCGTTGTTATATCCGGAGGGGTTTTTACCCATTACAGCTGCCCACAACTCTTGTGTTACCTCTGTCTCTCCAATTTGAAAATCACTGATGGTGACGCTGTGTGCCGGATACTCATCTGCCTCGGCATCTTTAGTAGATTCTGTCGAACCCATCGTAAATGTACCTCCTTCAACTGAAATCATGTTAAACTCTACACCATTTACAGTATATTTCTTTACACTGCTATTGGAGTTTGTGTTACATCCTGTTAATATTATGCCTATGCATAATAGAGTTGTTGTGATAATTTTTTTTCTCATAGTATTTAATTTAGTTTAAGTCCGTTAAGCATAGCGACAAAGGTCGAAATGCCTTCTGTAATTTCGCTTATACAAATATATTCATTTGCTGTATGTGAGCGTGTAGAGTCGCCGGGGCCCATCTTCAGTGTGGGGAAAGCAAGCAGTGCCTGGTTGGATAGTGTAGGAGAACCGAATGGCTTAAGATTTAGTTCAAGTGCTCTCTTGACAAGTGGGTGCTCTGTGCTTATAGACGAGGAATTGAGACGTAGGGAACGTGGCACTACCTCTCCTTTGACTCCTTGGCTTATTATATCCAGCAGTTCGGCATTGCTATAGCACTCATTACTTCTTACGTCAGTAACAAAGGTGCATATGTCCGGTATTACATTGTGTTGTGTACCGGCATTTATTTGTGTGACGTTGATGTTTACACTTCCCAATATTGGAGAAATCTTCTCGAAACGGTGATTGCGTAGCCACTCAATGTCGTTCATGGCTTCATATATGGCATTTTTGCCGTTGTTACGTGCTGCATGTCCTGCTATACCGTGAACAGTGCAGTCGAGAACCATCAGTCCCTTTTCGGCAATGGCTGGTTGCAGGCCTGTAGGCTCGCCTATTATAGCACATGAAATAGGTGGTAAGAGTGGAATGACTGCCTCAATTCCATTTTTTCCAGATACCTCCTCTTCGGCCGATGCAAGGAATATTATATTGTAGCTCTGTCTCTCTTGGCACAATATATAGAAGAGCTGCAGCATTGTTACAAGCGAGCCTCCGTCGTCATTACTGCCGAGACCTATAATCTTGTCTCCATCTGTTATGGGGGTGAATGGTTGGCTTTTCCAGTCGGCTACAGGTTTCACTGTGTCGATGTGTGCATCTAGCAGCAGTGTGGGACGTTGTGGATCGAAGTCGGGAGATATACACCATATATTGTTTAAATGCCGGTGTATGTCTACCTTGAATGGCGCCCCTCGATGTATAAACATATGCAACTTATCGGCAGCTTCACTCTCTTCGCGACTGAATGATGGAGTGCTTATAAGCAAATGCAATAGTTCTATGGCCTGTTGGATGTATTTATGTGGTATTTGCATGTGAGTTGTTCCTGTCCGATACGAAGTTACTAAACATTTTTTATATACGCGACAAAATGCTTATAAATATACCAGAATGGTTGTGCTTGATTTTGTGTAAATCATTGTTATATCTTCGTTAATGAATGGATAACGGTGGATAATTACATCTGTTTCGTGCAGTCTCTCATTGTTTATCACCCATTTTTGCTTCTTTGTTGTATCTTTGAGGTAAACCTCTAACATAAACTGCACTCGCTGTAAAAAATATCAAAGCAAGCTTTATATTTTTCGCTCGTTTGTAACTATCTTTGCAGTAACAAAATAATTGATAGGAATTTTATTATGATAACATCCGACCAACTGAAGGATATTAAAGAGAGAACTGCTGCGTTAAAGCAGTATCTTTCTATTGACGAAAAGATTATGCAGGTAGAGGAGGAGCAGCTGCGTACGCAGGCTCCCGGTTTTTGGGATGATGCTAAAGCTGCTGAGGCCCAAATGAAGAAAGTAAAGGCTCTGCAAGGCTGGATTGAGGGGTATAAAGAGGTGAATAACAGAACCGAGGAGGTTGAGCTTGCAATGGAACTGTTCCGTGAAGAGATGGTTGAAGAGAGCGAGGTCGACGATGCCTATGCACGTGCTATTGCTGCTATTGAGGAGCTGGAACTTAAGAATATGTTGCGTCAGGAGGCCGATGAGATGGATTGTGTGCTAAAGATAAATTCGGGAGCCGGAGGTACAGAGGCGCAGGATTGGGCAAGCATGCTCATGCGTATGTATATGCGTTGGGCCGAAGCTAATGGTTACAAGGTGGCTGTTGCCAACTTGCAGGAAGCCGAAGACGCAGGTATTAAGACTGTTACACTCGAATTGCAGGGTCCCTATGCCTATGGCTATCTTAAGGGCGAGAATGGAGTACATCGTCTTGTACGTGTAAGTCCGTACAATGCCCAGGGAAAGCGTATGACATCCTTCAGCTCGGTATTTGTGACTCCTTTGGTTGATGATAGCATAGAGGTGGTAATTGAGCCTGCCCGTGTGTCATGGGATACCTTCCGAAGCGGTGGTGCAGGTGGTCAGAATGTGAATAAGGTGGAGTCGGGTGTTCGTCTGCGTTATCAATATAAGGACCCATATACAGGTGCTGAAGAGGAGATTCTCATCGAAAATACCGAGACTCGTGACCAACCCAAGAATAAGGAGAATGCCATGCGTCAGTTACGTTCTATACTCTATAACAAGGAGATGCAGCATCGTATGGAGGAACAGTCGAAGGTGGAAGCCGGAAAGAAGAAGATTGAGTGGGGTTCGCAGATACGCAGTTATGTATTCGATGACCGTCGTGTAAAGGATCATCGTACAGGATTCCAGACTTCCGATGTTGGTGGAGTGATGGACGGTAAGATAGATGGTTTTATAAAGGCCTATCTTATGGAGTTCGGAGCACAGGAATAACATTATGGCAATAGAGATAGAACGTAAGTTTCTTGTAACCGATAATAGTTATCGTGATATGGCGTATCATTGCAACAAGATGGTACAAGGTTATCTTTGTCGCGAGAATGGAAACTCGGTTAGAATTCGCATAAGCGACGATAAGGCTTATCTTACTGTAAAAGGTCCCTCACATGACGGTGGTATAAGTCGCTATGAGTGGGAAAAAGAGATTACACTGGAAGAGGCCACAGAGTTACTACAGCTATGTGGTCCCAAAATAGAGAAGTGCCGATATCTTGTTAAGTGTGGTAATCACACATATGAGGTTGATGAGTTCTATGGTGATAACGAGGGGCTTGTAGTTGCCGAGATTGAACTTGGAAGTGACAATGAGGAGTTTCTTAAACCCTCTTTTATTGGTGAGGAGGTAACAGGTCAAGTGCGCTATTATAACTCGCACCTTACACGTTTTCCTTATAAGGAGTGGTAGAATTGGGAAACTGTTATAGGGCTTGAATATACATGCTGATAGTACAGTCGGATGATATATAGTATTTGCGTAGCACATATCATGTTGCCACGCAATTTGTTTCTTTGATATTATAGCTTTTTCTTCTCTTTTAGCTTTTTAACTATAGGTTTCATTATGTATAATCCTATAAAGATTGCGCTAAATACTCCAAGTATATTGAAGAGGAGATCGTACCAATCAGCACTTCTGTTCTCGGTAAGAGCCATTTGCGCAATTTCCATTGTCCCACTAAAGAGTATAGGGGCAATAATTGCACCAACTATTATTTTTGTCTTGTTCAATAGTCTGTGTCCCCTAAGGTACTCCAACCATAGTACAGAGCAGAATCCGGCATACATGCAGAAATGTGCAACCTTGTCAAGGTTCTTTATCTTCGGCATTTCAGGTCCCGAAACATTGAATAACGAAAGATAGATTATTACTGCTATTATAATCAGCGATACCGGGTATCTATGTATGACTCGTCCTATCCTGTTGATTAAAAATGTCATATAGGATTGTTTTTTTTATGTGAGCAATGTATATTTGCCTTGTGTATGTATCTTTTACTATGCAAAGGTAGGGATAAGAATACAGAGTATCACTATGTTGATTAATATATAATGAAAAAATTTCTTTATTTTTCTAAAAATGGACGTCGAGGAGCTTTTGTCCTGCTTCTTATATTATTGGCTCTGTTCTTTGTTATCCATCTTCTATAGATACAAAAAGGGGCGGATTCAATCACCCAACCCCTCAAGATACTTGAACCGTCTGAAGAATTTAGTTCTCTTGTTCCTCGATTTCATTTCCGGGATGTAGTAGCTCTTACTTCCTTTTCGACGGATTTTCATTATACCTCTTATTACCTTATACATAAAGGCTATGACGAGTATGCTGACTATTAGAATCCATGCAGTCATAGTGCTGTTGTTAGAAGGTTAATAACTTGGTTTTATATCTCACGGCTATAAAACTAAAGGAAAAAAATGAAAAAAACAAATGTTGAAAAGATGTTTTGTCGTTTTTATGCGATTTTAATCATATTTTCGTCATATAAGTATCACCTGTATTTCTCTTCTCCTTTCAGCCATCTGTCGAAAATGAAAGCTGTGATAATATATAGAAGGATGCCCGATAATAACCCGGCAAAGGCATCAACAAGGTAGTGAGCCTTTATGTAGACTGTTGCGCAGCACAATAATATGTATAGCGGGAAAAGTATAGCGGCAAGACTTTTTTTTGCACGTATGGCAAGAATCATCAGTATTGTGGAGATTCCTATATGCGAACTGGGGAAAGCTGCTGTAGGACGCTCTCCCGATGCTTGCGCCATGTTTACCAATGAGGTAAACAGCCCATCCTTGTCGGCTTGAGGAATTGTTATTTGTGGATGGAGGTCAAAGTAGTTACCTATTTCGGGGAAGGCTCCGCTTGCGACAAGTTCGTCACCTATTACCGGGAAGTAAAACTGCGGTCCTGCTACCGGAACGAATATGTATATCAGGTAGTATATATAGAATGAGGCAATAATTATAAAAGTGCATCTCTCTATCTCTTTTTTCTTTTTAAAGAAATACCATAGTGTTACAGTAACTATCATTGGGTAATACGACCAATAGCCCATGTTGAATGCTTCGCGCCACCAGTAACCGCTGCATATATTCTCGAAAAGTATTGATGGCTGGCATGCAAAGAGGCTCTGTTCCAGGGATGCGAACAGGTGGTCGAGGTTGGGGAATATTCTGTTGAACTCGAATGTATCGGGATACCAATAGGATAGTAGCGACATCTGAGCAACAATGCGTACAAGGCGCATTGCCTCGGATGGCCATCTTGTATAGACGTATACAATGACAAGTGTGCCGGCAAGAATGGCAAAACGTCCCATCAGCATTGCTTGTGGGTCTTGCAGACGTTCGTAAAATATTATTACAAGAATTGTTGTGAGAAGGTTATAGAGTAGGTTCAGTTTCTCCACTGCCAAAAAACGGCGCTCCTCTTTTTCGGGTTTAAATAATGTTATAGCCATTTATTCTCTTTATACCATTTAATTGTCTCGGCTGTACCTCTTTTAAGATCGTAGTCGGCCGTAAATCCCAAATCATTCTCAAGGCTTGTAGTGTCGCATAGCCAGTTTCTCTGTTTCATTATATTGTATTTGTCACTGTTCAGAGTACTTGCTCTCTTTGTTATTCTTGAGAGAAGCTCGGCGCACATAGATATAGTCTTAAGCACCCATAGTGGGGCTTTTATGTGAAGAACTCCTTTTATGCCCAACACCTCTTGTATGTAGTTGCTGAAAGCGCGGCTGTTGTAGCCACGTGGTTCGCTCACAAAATAGCAACGTCTTGTCACGCCTTTGTCGATGGCTAGATATATTGCTTTCACAAGGTCTTTAACATAGATGAAAGTGATGATCTGTGGCTTGTAACCTACCGAGAAGTCGATATGTTTTTTTATGCTTACAGCCATCTGAAAGTAATCCTTTTCGCGTGGACCATACACTCCGGTGGGTCGAAGTATAACATAGGGGAAGTTTGTCAATCCTTGTATATAGTGTTCGGCCAATAATTTGCTATTTCCGTATGCTGTGTTTGGCATGGGAATGTCTCTCTCTTTTATGGGGGTGTATGGTTGTTCTTCGCGTACAGGACCATATACGCTGAGTGAACTTAGATAGATGAATTGACGGGGAGAGAGCTGTAGCTGCAGGAGTACATCTATAAAGTTCTTTGTGCCTTGGAAGTTTATCTTTGTAAAATCCTCTTTATTTATGCATTTGGTTACACCTGCTGCATGTATGATGTAGTCCCATTTGCCATGCTCCTTTGCAAATGCAGAGAGTTGCAGTTCCAAAGTCTTTCTATCGCCAAAGGAGAGTTCAATGAAATTTATTCTATGATCTTTCAGGTATTCGCGGCTGCTGCTGGCGCGTATGCCGGCCCAGACCTCGTATCCAAGATCAAGACCTTTCTCGACAATGAAACTACCAATAAAACCGCTTGCTCCTGTAACTAAAATCTTCATCATCTTGTTAATTATGATGCGAAGTTAAAGATTTTTTTTCATTTTTCTCCTTTGATATGTGAGATTTGGTCACACTTTATCTCTATTTATAGAGAACCGACTGCAGAGGTGTATGTTACATATATATATATTCCCTACATGTAATGGGTCTCTTTTCTTCGATGACTTGTATAATGATTTAAATAATACAGCAATGAAAACAGCTATTGACATGGAGACAGAGGAATGTCTCCGAATTCTTGGAGCGAGTGGTGAACCTTATGAATTCAATGTTATGCATCTGGACGTCTCGGATAACAGATTCATGGATAACTTTCCTAAGGGTTATGCAGCAGTTTTTCTTTTTACACATAACCATCCTTTAGGCAGCAGTAAACATAAGTTTGTGTATTGTGGCAAGACTACTGATATTTCTACACTTGAGCCGGATAGTGCAGTTATAAAGGACTCCATAGCAGCAGGTGCCAACTGCCTATGTTACTATTATGAAACATCAGAGTGTGTGCGCGATGAGATTGTAAAGGATATTACGGATGCTAACTCTTTGCTTGTAAAATAGTAACTTTTTCTCATAGGTTTTATAATGGTCGGTAAGAGTGCTGTATAACTTTTTCTATTTGGAATTTATTTAACATCTTTAATGTGGCTCTCCTCTCTTGTATCCATTGAGGGATTTGCATGGTTTGTTATATAGGTGCTACTGTTAACAACTGTTAAACAAGGCCATTGGTATAGACCTTTGTTCTTTTATATCTGTTATCAGCCCTATAAATAGGAGATAATGGATAATGAAGAATTTACCAAAGAAGTGATGCGCGCCCACTCCTCACTTCTCCGCTACGCCTTACTGCTTACACACGATAGT
>JAFWBM010000026.1 GCA_017507105.1 Bacteroidaceae bacterium | reverse complement strand
CTTGTCGCTATCATCTTCCGATACATTCTCAGTTTCTGTGAACCAATCGATGAATAGGCGATCTTTCTTAGACTCTTGTGCGTTAATACCAATTGCCCAAGCAGCAATAAGTACAAATAATAGTTTCTTAATCATAATGTCATGTTTTAAATATTATTTCAATTATTTATTCTATATTATATAAACTGTTTCAGGTGTGATTCTTAAAGTTTTGCTTTTGCATCTTCGTGGCCCATCTCGGCTGCCTTTTTGAAGTTCTGACGTGCCATCAAAGGATTCTTGGGAACTCTTCCACAACCTTTCTCATAAATAATACCTAACATGTATAGCGATTCAGCGCTACCCGAAGATTTGAAGTGTTTTATAGCTTTTAAACCATCTTTTGCTTCGTATGCTTTCATTCCGGCATCGTAGTCTGCATCTACTTTTTGTGGCTCTACTGGTTTCTCAATAGGTTTTACCTCTTGTTTCTCTGCAATCTTAGGCTCCTGCTTTTGTGTGTCTGCAGTCGCTTTCACTGTATCCTCTTTCTTATCGTTTTTCTGCTCTTTGTTCTGCTCTTTGTTCTCTTTAACAACAGGTTGTGCTTTGGGTGTTTCCTGTTCGGTTTTTGTTTTAGGGGTAACCTCTTTGTTGTCAGTCTCTTTTCCTCCCATGAGCACATATACAAGCAAAATTACGGCTACAGCTGTTGCTGTAAATAACCACACTTTAGAACCACTGCCTTTACCCGAATTCTTGCTACTCTCTGTTATTGGTGCTTTAAGGGGCTTGCGTCCATCTATTGCTCCAACACCTTTTTCTTCGTCTCTTGTTTCTGGTGCAGTAGCAGTAGTTTGCTGTTGCCTAACTTGTGGTTCCTGGGGAGGGACAGGTTTAGTCGGGGCTGTCGGGACTATTGTAGGCTGTTGAGCCTTTGTCTGCTCTTTGTAGACCTCATTAAGTTCATCCTCTATGGCTTTTTTCTTATCCTCCACATCTAGCTCTTGTGCTTTTCTATTCATCATCTGACGTCCGGCTATTCCAATATTGCCCTGTGTGGTAAACAAAAGTTCCTGAAATGCCATACGGTATTCGTTTACAGCTTTTTTCTCGCACTCAATACAACGGTTCTTACCTTTTACCTTACAATCGAAACAAATGCTCTTTCCACATTTAGGACATCTTGCATGTTTCTCCTCTATTGGATTACCGCATACTTGACAGAACTCCGATTCAGTTTTACCACCCATAACAATTGTAGTGTTGTTATGTACAGTACTTGTAGAGTTGTCAATACTCGACATGTTGTTGCTTACGTTACTTGTAGAGTTGTCAACTTTGTTGTTGGTCAGACTATTGCTTGTGTTTGTGGTGGTGCTCTTGTTTATGTTACCCATCACATTGTTGCGTGAAATATCATTGCCATCATCTTTTTTATTTCTGGCAATAGTTCCACTGCTTGGCTCTACAGGGGCTTTTTTATCTTCTTTCTTTATTGAGTTCAGCTTTGCTCCGCAATTGTCGCAGAACTGCTCATCTCCATTTAATGGAGCATTACACTCGGGACAGAATAGTTTTTCGCTCATCTTTATTTATTATTTATTAGTTTCTTTTTCAATAGCTTTTTAAGTTTTCTTGGCAGACGTTTACCTTTAAGAGGTTTTGACTCTTCGCTCATCTTTATGGGTAAGTCTCCAATGAACAGTGGGGCAGAAGCAATAGGGTATTCAGGGAACTCGGGTGTCATTATAACTCCATTCTCACTCTCTACAGATGCTACACAGATGTATCCGCTAGTCTCTGTTTCACCGTTTATAACCACATTTTGATTATTGAATTGTGTAAAGAACGGGTCGTTCTCGGGCAACATCTCGCTACGGTACAGAATATACTCTTTACTATCTCCTGTAGTTATAATAGCAACGGCACCTTGGGATTTGGAACCGTTTGTACGCTCTTCTATTTTTATTATGCCTTCTATCCTTTCCATCTGTCTTTGCCTGAAAATTGTTTTACAAGTTTGCTCCGCACTGGTCGCAGAAACGACTGCCAGCCTCAACCTCGGCACCACATTCGGGACAGATATTAGATGTCACTACAGTCTTCTCTGCTACAGCTTGCTGTATGGGTTGCTGCACGGGCTGCTGTATGTGCTGCTGTTGTGCGGGAGCATGCTGTTGTGCAACATTGTTACGTGTCGTGTAGTCTAGAGCTCTGTCATATGCAGTGTCCATGCGTCCCTCTTGGCGACGTATGCGTTCGTCTCTTTCACGTATTTGACGTTCTTTATCGGCCAATTGTTCATTGGCTCTTCGTGCCTCCTCTTGTACACGTTGTGTCTCGTTCTTGCCGGTGATTGCCATCTCCATCATTCTGAGCATCATCTCTTTAGTCTCCTTGTTATCGGCGTCACGAGCTGCGCGTTCTGCATCGACGCGTCTGTTGGCCTCTTCCATAGCTCTGCGTTCAGCCTCCATATTATATTTACTTTCGGCATAGGCACGTGCATTTTCACCTCCGGTAAGAGCCCATACTTGCTCTTCTGTAAGATTTTGTGCATTTTCCCATTTCAAACGTTCGGTCTCTTGTGCGTTTCTCATGCGTGCCTGCTCCAATTCAGCCTCATGACGGCGCTCATTCTGTCTAGCTTCTTCCTGGGCACGTTGCATTTCCATGAATTGTTTGAACTGTGCATCGTTTTCTTCACGCTCAAGCTCACTGCGGCGTTTCTCGTCATTGAAATCCATGTCGCGTTTGCGCTGTTCAATGTCGAGAGTAGCGTTTGCTGCTGCACTCTCTTTCTCGAGCTCTTTATAATAACGGCTATCATTATATTCGTCGTTTATCATATTCAGCTCAATCTGTTTTTTGGCAATAGTAACGGCTTTGTCTGCTTCACCCTCAAGACGTATGCGTTCAAACTCAATACTGTCACGCAACTGCATCATAGCCAATGCTGTACCTCGCTTGTACTCTTCGGTCTTGAGATTGTCGCGTAGAGCGTTCATCTCCTCTTGACGTATAAGTCCTGTTCTGGCAATTTCATCTAATGCCGCATTGCGTTCGTCGTCACTTCGTGCTTCACGTATTATACGTTCATTGGCCAGCAGGTATTCAAACTTCTTCAGTTCGTCCTCGTGCAGGATATTGTCACGGTTGATGTTATCAAGTTCGCGGCGCAATTCAGCTTCGCTGCGTGCTTCGTGTAGGCGTTGACTGTTCTGTGTGTCTGCCAAGCGGTTCTTGAAATCATTTGTACGACGCAAGTAGTCAAGTTCTTGCTCTGACAGATACAATTCGCGGCTTAGTGCGTTGAAACGCTCAATATCATCATTTGATGCCGATACCTCGACAAGTCGTACCATTGATATTCCAAAGAATGTATCAACAGCGATTTCATTTATCGCCTCCTTGATGCTTTGATGCATCTCCTTTGGCACGTGGTTCTCGGCAAATTCTGTATTATATAAAACATCTTGCAGTGCTACTCGTATGCTGTCAGATATCTCATCAACAATAAGTGTAGTGTTTAGAATTTGGCGGTCGGTAAGGTAATGGCTTATGAAACGTTCGTGGTCCTGTATGCTGAAATAAGCATTTACACCCATGTTCATTGTTGCATTACGTGTCTTTATCTGCATAGGCTTAAACTCCTTATATGCATCAAGACTACTCTGTTTGGCACCGATTAGTAATGGGAATGCTTTGTTCAATATTACAACAACCGAGAAGGCAGCACCGCGTTTTGCATTTTCCAGTATGGCATTCTGCTGTTGCATGAATAGTGCTTCGGGAGTATTTTGTTCCTCCTTTTTCTCTTCCTCTTTTTTCTTGCTCTTGAAAAGGTTGGTTATAAACTGCCATCCTTTTCGTAAGGGGCTGCTGCTTTCGTTCTGTTGTACTATTGCGCTTTGTATAAAGTCGTATGTTCCACCGCTGATACTTGCAATTGTATGTCCGTTGGCACGTATGTAGGCTGTGGTACCTTCGGAGATAATAACTCCTTTTACCTTATTATAAGATTCAAACTCGGCTTCGCTTATTACACGTGCAACTTGTCCCGGCTGTATGTTCCAATAGATGCGTTCTGTTGCACTCTCTATGTCTGCAGGTAACGGTGTTTTGTCATTAAGCTTACCGCTTGATATCTTAGTGCCGCACTTTGTACAGAACTTGGCACCCTCTTTCAGTGGAGAGTTGCATTGTGGACATGTATTGGCGACTTCAAGTTTCTTGCCACAGTGTACACAGAACTTGGCTCCTTGCTTAATCTCTTCGTTGCAGAATGGACATTTCATGGTGTTCTATTTTAATGTTGTTATATTCCTTTCTTATTATATTTTTACTTGCTTGATTCTACACTTAGTATATCTCCGTTTACAGACGTTGTAACGCTCATATACATAGGTGTTTCTGAATCCTTGTCGCTCGTAGCATAGTTAAAACTATACTCTTCCTTGCCATTGTTATATTGCATGCGGATAATGCTTTGCGGTTGTCGTGGCTCTAAACCATAATTCTTATATAGGTAGGTTCCTATTGTCTGGTGTATCTGCATGATGTTTGCATTTACAGCGTTGCGTACCTGGTCAAGTATAGAACCGCTGTTGCTGCTTTGTATTTCGCTTGTTTTGCATCCTAGTGTGGCATCTTTGTCTGCGTATGGTACCAGTTCTACCTCTTTTGCGCTCTTGTTATCTTCGGAATCTATATCAAAGAAGATGATAGGATCACCATAAAGGTTAAATTCAACAACGGTTAGTGCTGCCCTTGGGTCGCCCTCCTGATGCTGTTGAAGCACCTGGCTGCGTGCAATGAACATTGCTTGACCTGTAGTGTAGCCTTGTAACATAGCATCTATAAAACTCTGTGCTATTATGTCGGCATTGCCAATATATGCATTCTGAGGTGTGGTTGTAGGTCTGTCACATCCACCCCATGCTACACGTGATGAGCCTACAAATGCCATGCTATTTGTATGTATCGAAGATAGGAGCATGCTGTGGTGTTTATCGAATCCAATAAAACGTCCTCCGTAGCAGGCTTCACTTACAACTATGTTAGATTGTTCGCAGGTTGCCATGTGCTCGGGTACAATTACAGAGAATGTGCGGCTACCACCTTGCTCGGCACCGGCATATCCTCGGGATTGCAGTGCCTTACCACCATGAAGGTTAAAGTAGAATAGTGATGCGTCTTTATGGAATATTTCTGCGACATTGCCGGCATGTACCATTGGCGACAGTATAATTCTGTTGAAATAGTATTCGTTCGATAGTCTGCCATCAAAGTTGCGGAAATACCTATATATACCCTTTGCTACTTTAGACGATGTGTTCTTCCAGTTCGGATCGCACTGTCCGTAAGCTTCGTTAAATGGTATACCATATGTGTTGTTAATATCTCGTTGCAGATAACTACTCAAGTCATTTATTGAGGCATCTGTTCCAAAAGGTAATCGGCCAATGAAAAACAACTGATCGTATTTGAAAATCTCCTGATTCTCCAATAATGGCAGCATCTGTTTTCCGTATGGATAGGCATATAGAATATCAGTGTCTATGGAGTCGTCGTGCTTGTCATCTGCAATGTAGTGCTTTACGCAAGGCATTGGTATAACATCGTCACCTCCTATTATAAACAGATAGTTTGGCTCGTTTCCTTTCTTCTTGGATAGTCTCTTGTAAAAATCATAAAGGATATCGGTGTAGTCCCATACATCGCTTTTTTCGTTCAATGAGACTCTTCTTGCTTTGCTGAAGAATCCCTCTTTCTGATACGTATAGTCTGCTGCATCAAGCAGATGGTACTTTATGCCGGCTTCAGCCTTAATCTCGATAAATTTATGGAGTAGAGTAGTGATGTCGTCTGTACTGCATTCCATACTTTTTGCAAGCAGATTTGTATTAGTGAAAAGAATACCTCTTGCAAAAACCTCACTGTCGCTTTTATCTTCTTCATTAGAATTTGTAGGCAGTTCTTCCTGGGTAGTCACAATCTGCTCATTCACCTTAACCTCCTCTATCTTTGTTCCACACTCGGGACAAAAACGGTTGTTATCTTCTATTTTAGTTCCACATTCAGGGCAAAACATATTCTGTAGTGTTTTATCTGTTTTATAATATCGGGACCTTCTATTTCAAATACTTCTCTCTACGTTTGCTTACACCGCTTACATAGTTACGCGCCTCTTCTGTATTGAGATTTGTGGTAAGGTGGTTGTACAATTGGGTGTAATTATATTTGTTTATAAGAGGAATTGCTTTCTTTATATTTGTGTTTCCTGTAAATGCTCTGCTCACATTTCCTGCACCAGTGTTGTAACTGGCTATCACGCATAGTCGACGACAATCTGGATCAGTTACTGATGCAAATTGGTTCATCAATATTCTAAGATATGCAGTTCCTAATTCAATATTTTGGTGAGGTACATACAAGTAGCTCTTTGATGGAGCCCATTCACGCTTGTATACATATCTGTAAGCATCGAATCCTCCCGATTTAGGTACCAATTGCATTAAGCCATATGCAGGGACCCAACTTGTGGCTTCGGGATTAAAACGTGATTCTTGTTCCATAACAGCATAGATTAACGGCTGCTCTATTTGGAATGTCTGAGAGTATTTTGCTATGTAGTCCTTATATAGTGCTGCATTCTTCGATAGGTTGTCAGTAACAAGGCTCATCTCTATTGCAACAACTGTACGCTTCTTTCCGTCATCTCCCTTTACCTGAGTGGTTTTCTTTACGCTTTGTTTAGCAATAGCTTTGGCTAGATCTCTTGTGTTGTAATTCTTCTGCTTGGCAATAGCTTTTGCTCTCTCATTATTCTTCTGCTCTAGCTGGCGTGCTTTTTCTTGTTGTTCTGATATCTCTTTTTTGCCTTTACCCTGCATAGCCAGACTAGCCATTGTCTCACCATTTCTGTTCTGTGGCTTGGGTATAACCTTTTCTGTATCTTTTATGTTTAGTTCTTTACTTTTTACTTTTGGTGCTACGGGTACAGGACGGACATTCTTGACTACCTGTTCATCTTTTTCTTCTGTTTGCAATCTGCTAAGGTCAAATTGTGATAAATCCAACAAACCGTCCAGAATAGGCTCTTTGGTAAGGTGTTCTGATGCATCCACTTTAGAGCTATATGGACAAGTTGTTCCACGACTATTTAATGCTCTCTCTATAGCTTCAGTCAAACGTTCTTCTACTTTTTCGGGATTATCTTCATCTTCATCCTGCAATGCAACTTCTATCGATACTTCTCCATTTTCAAAATCTACAATAGAACGGTCTTTATAGTTATCACTATATTCAACCCATTTTGTTTTGGTGTCATCGATAATAGTGTCATTGCCCCATACACCTTTGATAGACTCTACATAGTTGAAATACTCTTTGCGCATCTGTGCTTCGTATTGTTCATACTCCTCACGTGCTTTTTTGCTATATTCCTCGAATTCAGCAACAGATTGTTCCGCATCTTGTTCAAATTTCATTCTTAACGAATCCATTGACGATTGAATTGCATTGTTTGTCTGTGCGGTAATATAATCAGACGCACATACTATTATTAGTAATATTGCAATGACGTTTTTCATAATCTGTTACGTGTTATATGCTTGACGCGTTATTTTGTAAAATATTTACATGCTCTCTTTTGAAAATTTCTGCAATATATGATAAAATTACTAAAATAACAAAATAATATATATAAAAAGATAAGATGCTATGCCAAAGCATAGCATCTTAGTACATTAATAGGTCTATTTCTTTCTACAAGCTGCGTATATATGAGCGGTATCCGTAGACTGTAATTACAACGAAGCAAATCAATGGCAAGATGAATGATATGTTTACAGCAGGCACTCCTGCAACAGTCCCCATATCTATTATTGCGGCCTGTACCGGAGGCATTACTGAACCACCAAGGATGGCCATAATAAGTCCGGCTGCTCCAAATTTTGCATCATCTCCCATTCCGGAAAGTGCAATTCCGTATATGGTTGGAAACATTAGCGACATACATGCCGAAACAGCTACAAGGCAATATAATCCCCATATGTTTTGTAGTAGAATTACTCCGCTTGTGAAACAGCATGCCGCTACAGCTAAGATTGCAAGAAGCATTCCCGAGTTAAGATATCTAAGGATGAAAGTGCATATAAAACGGCTGCAACAGAAGATAATCATGGCAATGATATTATATCTTTGCGAAAGAACCTCTGCAGCTTTTTCATCCATGCCACCTTCCATGAATAGCCTTGTTCCATATTGTATAATAAATGTCCAACACATAATCTGCGCACCTACATAGAAGAACTGTGCAATGACACCTTCGCGGTAGTGTGCTACTCTAAAGATGCGTTTTAGTGTAGGTATGAAATTTATATCCTTTGACTTGTCACCATTTTTTGGCATCTTTACAAATAGTATTATCAGAAAAATGGCAATTATGACAAGACCTATTGCAAGGTAAGGTCCAATGAGTACGCTCAAATCCGATTGTTTCAGGATTTCAAATTCTTCTCCCGATAATGTCGCGCGTTCTTCAGTATCCATCGGGTTAAGTTTGGCCTGTATGAAGTTCATTGCTACATACATGCCGAGCAGTGAGCCCATAGGGTTAAACGATTGGGCAAGGTTGAGTCGACGAGTGGCTGTCTCCTCTGTACCCATAGTCAGAATGTAAGGGTTGGCACTTGTTTCAAGGAATGAAAGCCCGCAGGTTAGAATAAAATATGCCAAAAGGAACGGATAGTATTCTCCTGTCATTTTTGCAGGGAAAAACAGTAATGCTCCAACGGCATAAAGTCCTAATCCCAAAAGTATACCCGCTTTATATGAGTATCTTCTGATGAACATTGCTGCAGGGAACGCCATTGCAAAATAACCGCCATAAAAAGCTACCTGTACTAAAGCACCGTCAGTTACACTCATGCGGAAAATTTTGGAGAAAGCCTTTACCATAGGATTGGTAATGTCGTTGGCAAATCCCCAAAGCGCAAAGCAAGAAGTAATAAGAATAAACGGGATAAGATAACTTACTCCATCTTTGCTGATGATTGATTCATTTTTTGTTTTACTCATAATGCGTTGTTTGGTGTGTACAATTTTGGTTCCACACTGTTAATTATAATTTTTTTCAGTTCTTTTATGTCGTTGATTTCTCCCATAGCATTTACTTGCATAAGTATATTACCGATTGCTGTAGCCTCTACAGGACCTGCAGATACTGGAATACCAATTGCATTTGCTGTCAATTGGTTTAGTAATCCATTCTGACTACCGCCACCAATTATATGCAATTGTTTTATTGGTTCAGGTATACATCTGTTAATCTGCTCAATGCCTTGTTTGTAGCGGAATGCTAATGATTCTGTAATACAGCGCATGAAATCTCCTTTAGAACATGGTATCTGCATGTTGTGCTTCTCGCAATACTCCATTATTGCTTTTTCCATGCTAGCAGGGTTTGTAAATAGCTCATCATCAACAGGGACTACTGAACGTATCGGCGAGTTCTTCGCCTCCTCTATTATTTCATTATAATCGGTTCTCTCGCCACGTTCTTGCCATTCGGCAAAGAGACGTTGGATAAACCACAGGCCGGTTATATTCTGTAACAGACGTATCTTACCTCCAACACTTCCTTCGTTGGTGAGTCCACAAAGGCGCGCCTCTTCTGTCAATACAGGCTCATCTACCTCTGTACCTAATAGCGACCATGTTCCGGAACTTAGAAAAGCTGTCGCTTTCTGTATTGAAGGTACTGCAAATACAGCACTGGCTGTATCGTGTGAGCCAACGGCAATCACATCAATCTCGCCTAGTCCGGTCTCTTCTGCAATCTCTCTCTTTAATTTACCACGAATTGTACCCGGCATTACAATATCTCCGAAGAGATGGCGTGGTAATCCTAATTTGTCAATCAGGCTATATGACCAATTTCGTTTCTTTGCATCCAATAGTTCTGATGTGGATGCAATACTATATTCGTTGTTGGCTGTTCCTGTCAGGAAATAACTGAAAAGGTCGGGCATGAAGAGTATCTTGTCGGCAACAGATAATAGAGGGTCATTCTCTTTCTTCATACTGTATAGTTGAAAGAGGGTATTGATATTTATTACCTGTGTTCCTGTCTCGGCATAATGCTCTTTCCTGTCTATTAAAGAGAAGACCTCTTCGGGTATTCCTTCTGTACGACTGTCTCTATAGCAGACAGGGTTGCCAAGTAAATTCCCTTTCTTGTCAATAAAACCAAAGTCAACTCCCCATGTGTCAATGCCGATACTCTTGACATTATATCCTTTCTGTGCAGCAATCTTGAGTCCGTTCTTCATCTCTTGAAAAAGTGATAGAAAGTCCCAATATAGATGATTGCCTAGTTTTATTTGTCGGTTGCCGAAACGATATATCTCTTCAAGTTGCAATTTGCCTTCAGTGATGGAACCGGCTATGAGACGTCCGCTTCCACCACCAAAGTCAACTGCTATGTATGCATTATTCATTATAGGTGTTATTTTGTTTTCTTACCTAATACGTATATCTCAAGGTCGTCAATTTCCTCAGGAGTCAGTACACTGTAGTCTCCTCCGCTTTGCACAATGATGCGACATGCCATCTCAAAGAATGTTGCACGCTCAAACACCTGATCGAAGTCCTTGCCGCATACCACCTGGCCATGATTCGTAAGCAGGATAGAGTTGTGTTCTCTCATAGCCTCGACAACCGCTGCTGCGAGTTCGGGTGAGCCGGGACGGTAGTAGGGGACAATCGGTATCTCTTTACCTACATGACATGGAACCTCTGCTGTAACATTGAAGTTTGTAGGTTTGTTTTTCATGCATGCGACAGCTGTTGCATACTCCGATTGAAAATGTAGAACTACATTCACATCGGGGCGTGAGCGGAGTATACCCAAATGAAATGTGCTCTCCATTGATGGCTTAACCCCATTGACTGGTGTTCCACTCTCGATGTTGCATATGGATACTTTTTCTTCTCTTAAATTAGGAACCCATGAACCTGTACCCGATACGAGTGCCTCTTCACCAATGCGCCACGACAGATTACCACTGCTACATAGCATCAGCTTTTCATTGCCGTAACGGTGAGCCTGTGATAAAAATTCCTGTATATGTTCTTTTGTTATCATAGATACTTATTATTTATATATTGGACCATAATTCTGACATGCTCTGTAGTCGGCGCCCTCCTTATCCATTCCAAATGCGTTCCATGCTGCGGGACGGAAAATATTTTCTTCCGGTACATTATGCATACAAACCGGTATACGTAACATAGAAGCCAATGTTATAAGGTCTGCTCCAATGTGACCATAGCTTATTGCACCATGATTTGCTCCCCAATAGTTCATCACTGAATATACATCTTTGAATGGAGCCTTGTTCTCATCCAGACGTGGAACAAACCATGTAGTAGGCCATGTGGGGTCTGTACGCATGTTTAGAACATCGTGAATTTCGGGGTCTACATCTGCAGTCCAGCCTTCCGCAATCTGAAGTACGGGGCCTAATCCTTTTATAAGGTTCAGACGGCTCATTGTAACAGGCATACCGCCTTTTGAAAGGAAGTTCGATGAGAAACCTCCGCCGCGAAAATAGTCTCGGTCGGCCGGCATCCAATTCGTATTTTTAAGACAAGCTTCGGCATCGGCATCTGTCATCTCCCATGCCGGTTTCATGCATGGCTCACCTGCTGCATTTCTGCTTGCTCCTGTTGCATCCAGTGTGGTGGCACCAGAGTTAATAAGGTGAATCATGCCTCCCTTGGCCAAACCTGTAAGTTCTTTTCCTGTGACGCGTTTTACTGCTTCGGCTGACCAATATGTTCTAACATCCGAGAACATCTGTCCGCAACCGGTAAGCAATTTTCCAAATAACATTGCAACAGCGTTACAAGCGTCATTCTCTGTTGCTACTACATATGCCTCGCGTATACCATTCCAATCAAATGTACTGCACATGAGGGCTTCAGTAAAGTCTCCATTTGGTTTCCAGTCGGTCCATTGACGCTGTCCTTGGAATCCTGCAGCAATAGCATTGTGACCTATGGCCTCTTCTTTAAATCCCATCTCACGTAGTTTGGGATTGCCATGCATAAGGTCGCGTATGATAAGAGTCATCTTTACAACAAACTCCCAATCGGCATCCTTGCCTGCGCGGTCTTTCTGCTTCTCGGGGCGGTTCTTGTCCCATCCTTCATTTACCTTGCAGTATCTCTCTGTCCATGCCATTGCCTTATCAAACTCTTCATGATCGTATATGCCTTCGTCCATGCGGCGTAGTATCTCTGTCTCGTCAACACTTTCGTTGCGCATTCCAAGATACTCTTGGAAGAAATTTTGGTCTACAATACTGCCGGCAATACCCATACATTGGCTACCAACAGAGAGATAACTTTCGCCACGCATTGATGCTACAGCCACTGCAGCACGTCCCCAACGCAAAATCTTCTCAGCAACATCAGCAGGAATTGTGTTGTCGGCAAGGTCTTGTACATCGTGTCCGTATATGCCAAATGCGGGCAGACCTTTCTGTGCATGACCAGCCAGCACTGCTGCAAGGTATACTGCTCCTGGACGCTCGGTTCCATTGAAACCCCATACGGCTTTCGGCCAATGTGGATGCATATCCATAGTCTCGCTACCATAACACCAGCATGATGTTACTGATATTGTGGCACCAACTCCTTCACGCTCAAATTTTGCCTGACATGCTGCGGTTTCAGCCACTCTGCCAATTGTGCCGTCTGCAATTACACACTCGACAGGAGTGCCGTCGGGATGCTTAAGATTTGTAGTAATAAGTTCTGCAACAGCCTTTGCCAGATTTATAGTCTTCTCTTCCAAACTCTCACGTACTCCACCTTGACGTCCATCTATAGTGGGGCGGATGCCTATTTTTGGATATTTACTCATATAGTGTTTAATTAAATTGTTAATAGAATTCAAACATTGCGCCAAGTTATAAAAAATATTCAATACCTAAATAAAAATAACGGCAAAACATCTTATTTCCTCCAAAAAAGAATTATTATTCAGTATTACAGTTTCTTAACTGATTATTTGTTGTATCTTCGCATGTATGATAATAGAACCAATAGCTTATTTCCATTCTCATTTTCCAACAAAGTTTGGAGTCCCACGTCAAAGCGGTATCATAAATGAACTGCGCGGGTATATAATATTTGAACCCAAGTATCGTGTGCGAGAGGCTTTGAGAGGTCTTGAAGGATATGATTATATATGGCTCATATGGGAGTTCTCGGCCAATAGAAAAGACGATGAGTCATGGCATGCAACAGTTCGTCCTCCTCTGCTTGGTGGAAATAAGGCCGTTGGTCTGTTTGCTACACGCTCCCCCTTTCGTCCCAATCCATTAGGGCTTTCCTCTGTTAGGATAGAGAGAATTGATTTTGAGACTAAAAACGCTCCTGTGATATATGTACTTGGTGCCGATCTGATGGATGGGACCCCAATTTATGATATAAAACCATATGTAGAGTATGCCGACTCTCATGTGGATGTACGAAGTGGCTTCGTAGACGATTATGAGTGGGAGTTGCTTGATGTGGATTTTCCATCAAATTTATTGGAAAGAATTTCGGCGGATATGCGCCGATCTCTCATTAAGGTTCTAGAACTAGATCCGCGCCCACAATATAAAGATGATAAAGAGAAGGTCTATGGAATGTCGTATGGAGGGTTTGATATCCGATTTAAAGTTTCAGACAGGATACTTACTGTTGTCGATGTTGTGAAACTACAGCCTGCATAGAAAGAAAAGATGAAGGCTGATTGGGCCCTCATCTTTCATGAACTGATATTCTATGCATTTATATTTCTTGTCATTCCTTGTTGTTTTCCAACCATTTTAGGCGGCGCATGTCGGGCAAGTGTTTTATTTTGAATCCCTCGAATATAGCCTTGAATCCCTCACCATCGGGGCAAGCCGCCATCATTCCAACCATTACAGGAGTGTTGTCGTTGAGCCAACAGTTGCGCATCATTGTATATTCTTTGTCATCGAAAGAGTAGAAAATCTCTACAGCATCCAATCTTCTTACAGCTTTAATCCACACGTACTCTACCGGCTTCTCCAATTCAATAACACTCCAATCACTTGTTTTGTGAGTGACAACTGTGCTAAGGTTGTATTTCCCATCGACAAATTCTATTCCGGTCTTGATATAATTCTCTTTATCAATTCTTAGCATAAGGCCTGCTTGGTCGAAACGTACTTTGTACTCTCCTGAAATCTTGACCTTAACCTCAAACTCGCCTCCACGTAAAGTATATAAAAATGGCGCATCATCAACAGTAAATCCATAGTGCGATATACGCCAATAGTCACTATGTGGTGTCACCTCCATTGTTACTCTTCCATCCTCTATCTTCCAGCTCTCAGGCTCGTTGAACCATTGCATACACTCCAGAGTTTGTGCCGGTATGCTTGTAACTGTCATGCCAAAAATAAGTGTGAATAAAAAGTTTTTCATATTAAATAACCATTATAAGTATTACCTTTGCAAAGGTATAAAGCCAATAAACATTATACAATAGTTAAAAATAACCATTATGAATAATACTTTAGATATGCAACTGTTATGTCAGGAATTTAACAATAGCGCAGAGCTTAATTTGGATTCCTACCGTGAAATAGCTGCAAGCTATGCTGTAACAGAGAATGCTGTATCGGTATTGAGTGATATGAAGAGTCATCGTAGTCATATCTTTTATGGTGGTTTTGGCGAGATTCTGGGAGTAGCAAGAAAGGGAGAATCCAAAATAATAGATACAATATGGGAGAATGATATACTGAGTCGTATCTTTCCGAATGATATGGAAAAAAAACAATTGGATGAATTGCAATTCTTTGAATTTGTGAGACGAAATGGAAAGAGTGATAATTATTATATGGAAGATACAATCTCTATGCAAACTGTAGATGGCGTTATGCTTAAGGTGCTGCATCGCATTTTCTATTTTCATGAGGGTAATGCTGTCAGATATGCATTATGTCTTTATACTCCTACTGCAACCGAACATATATCTGCTATTGTTAATTCATTGACAGGGGAGACTGTTTCGCTTGAACAGATAGGTTCAGGACAGATACTTTCAGCAAGAGAGAAAGAGATATTGAAGATGATTGATGAGGGTATGTCCAGCAAGGAAATCTCCACGAAACTGAATATCAGTATATATACAGTCAGCCGCCATAGGCAGAATATATTGGAGAAGTTACGTGCTAAGAACTCATCCCATGCATGTACGAGGGCTAAAATATTAAGAATGTTATAGGAGTGTAATATACATTTACGGTTGGAACATTGCTATTTAAACAGAGATAAACAAAAGCAGGGGCCTTTTTAGGCCCCTGCTTTTGTCATATTCTTAAAGTATTTATTTATTTCCTTTGTATCTTTTGTTAAGTCCGTCAATGACATCCTTTGTTATGTCAAGAGACTCATTTGCAAAAAGAATATTGTCAGCCATACGGCTAAGAATCATGTCGTAGCTATGAGTTGCATTATAGTCTTTCAAGAAGTTGTTTATAGAGTCGCGCAATGCGATGTTGTTTTTCTGCTCTTCAGCCGATAACTCACTTGCAAGACGCTGCTCAAGACGTGCGTAGTCTTCCTGGCTCTTTATTATGCGTGCCTGCTCCTCTTCTGCACGTTGACGTGTGGCGTATACATTGTTCTCGAGTTTGTTCTGGAAATCGGCCATATCTGCCTGTATTGCTTTGGCTTTTTCACTAAGTGTCATGCGTACATTCTCTGTCTTGCGTAGCATTTCGTTACGCAAAGTGATGGAGAAATCGTAGTTGTTCAAAAGAGAATCAATATCTACATATGCAATTCTCAGACTGCTGCCGGGAGCAACCGATGTTGATTGTGGTACAGCTTGAGCGGGTTGAGAATCGCTTTTTGTGGTGCATTGTGTAAATGTGAGTGCTGCAATAACGGCTGCAGCTGCTGTAAGTACATTGATTTTTTTCATAGTTTATGTTGTTATTATTTTTTGTTTCTATTGCTCTCGCTCACTGCCATAGGGTTGTCCCGGCGTGCATCTCTGTCCTGTGATTGTGCACACTTTATACCTCTTTTTCTGAGTCCCTTGTTTCCGCTGACATGTGTGTTAGGGAAACGACCGTTCTTCTTTAATATTATGGTTATGGCCAGTAATACAAAACTTATAGCAATTATTAACGTTGCCAATATCAAAGTCTTGAACATTTTTACTATTTTTGCTACAAATTAATTCGGAACCTTGCAGTATTGTAATATAGGTGTCCGTAAAAATTGATGCAAATATACAACATTATCTTCCTTTTTTACTAAGATAAGAGTAAAATATTGCAAAAAGGGCTTTTGTTAGGTCCTGTTTTAATATTTTTTGTGATGTTAAATTATTAATTAACAAGTTTTAATAAAATTAGAATATAAATAGTCTTATGGAAAAACTGAATTTAAACCCTCAATTGGTATTCGATTTCTTCGCCGAGATATGTAAAATACCTCATGGTTCTAAGAATGAGGCACAGATATCAAGGTTCCTTCAGGATTTCGGTAATAGATTAGGATTGGTAACCATTGCCGATGAGCTTGGTAATGTGTTGATAAAGAAACCTGCCACAGCCGGATATGAGAATCGCAAGACAGTCATATTGCAAAGCCACATGGATATGGTCTGTGACAAACGAAAGGATGTCGAGCACGATTTTCTCACCGATCCTATACGTTTGGTAGTGGATGGCGATTGGCTCAAGGCCGATGGTACAACTTTGGGTGCAGATAATGGAATAGGCGTTGCCGCTGCAATGGCAGTATTGGCCGATGATACTCTTGTTCATGGTCCGGTAAATTGTCTTTTCACAATAGACGAAGAGACCGGATTGACAGGTGCACAGGCACTCAATGGAGATATGTTGGATGGAGATATTCTTCTGAATCTTGACTCGGAGGATGAGGGTGAGATTTTTATAGGATGCGCCGGAGGTGTATGTACATATGCCGATTACCGTTTTATATGGGAGCGTATTGCTGGTGATATGTTCTATATGCGTGCCGATATATCAAATCTTGTAGGAGGACATTCTGGTGATGATATCAATAAAGGTCGTGCTAATGCCAATAAGTTGCTAAACCGTTTCTTGTGCCGCATTGCTGAGAAATATGAATTTTATCTTTGCGATATCAGTGGAGGTAGTATGCACAATGTGATTCCTCGTGAGGCATCAGCAGTGTTTGCTGTACAATCATCCGATAAGGAGAGTATACGTGTAGAATTCAATATATTTGCAGCAGAAGTGCGCAACGAATTTGCAACTACTGAACCCGATATGAAACTTGTGTTGCAGAGTACAGATCCGGTATCGCGTGTAATAGATAAGGATACAACTTCTAAATTGTTAAAATCGCTACATGCATTGTATAATGGTGTGTATGCAATGAGTCAGGATGTGGAAGGTCTTGTCGAGACCTCTAGTAACTTCGCGTCTGTTCGTGTAGAGGACAATACGGTCAAGGTTGTGACAAGTCAGCGCAGCTCAATAGAATCGGCGCGTGATGATATTGCTGCAACTGTCAGTGCCGCATTTGCATTGGGTGGAGCAAAGGTTGTTACCAAAGGACATTATCCGGGATGGAAACCCAATGTGAACTCGCAGATTTTGAAGGTTGCTTGCGAACAGCATAAACAACTGTTTGGAGTCGATGCCAAGATAAAAGCTATTCATGCCGGTTTAGAGTGTGGCCTTTTCCTTGAGAAAGCACCGCATTTGGATATGATTTCATTTGGACCAACAATGCGTGGTGTACACTCGCCCGACGAGAGGCTTAGCATTGCTTCTACCGAACGTTTCTGGCATCATCTTGTTGCTATTCTGGCAAATGTTCCTGAAAAATAATAATATTGTAAAATCTTCGTTATATAGTTAAAAATCTGTTGCGAAGAGAAAAATGAAAAAAATAGTATATGCCCTATTATTGTCGGTACTCCTCGCTGCGTCGTGCAGTGAGGAGGCTGATTTTTCGTCCAATCCATCGTTGAGGTTGCAGTTTTCATGCGACACGCTAATGTTTGACACTCTTTTTACAGCTGTAGGTTCGCCTACAGCCAAGATGAAGGTATATAACAGAAATAGCTCTTCTTTGCGTATAAGCAATGTACGACTAGCCAGTGGAGGCTCCTCTGGGTTCCGCATGAATATAGATGGACAGTCGTCAAACATCATAAGTGACATAGAGATACGCAAGAATGATAGTATATATATTTTTGTTGAGGCTACACTCGATAAAAACAGTTCTGATGTCCCATTGTTTGTTTCCGACTCATTGCTTTTTACACTTGAGAGTGGTGTGCAGCAGGGCATTACTTTGCTCGCCTTTGGACGCGATGTAGAGTTTATGAAGGGTAAGGTGTTTGAAACAAACTCCAATATAGCCCGAGGGCATTATATTATATATGATAGTCTTGTTGTATCCAATGGGGTAGAGTTGACAATAGATGCCGGTACAATACTATATTTTCATAAGGATGCTGTGATTAATGTGCGCGGAACTCTAAAAGCGATAGGCGAGCATGGCTCTCCAATTGTAATGCGAGGTGATCGTACCGATAACATGTTCGATTATCTTCCATATGATAATATCCCGGGGCAGTGGGGTGGAGTTACATTCGATTCATTAAGCAACAATAATATACTCAAGCATTGCGATATACATAGTGCCAAATATGGAATATTGGTACAACGTGGCGATACATCGGCACAACGTCTGACAATAGAATCTTCTATCATAGAGAATTTCGATGGTAATGCATTGGAAACCCTAATGGCGCGTGTTAATGTCAGTAACTCGCTGATTGCAAATGCTCGTGGTAATTGTGTTAAGGTTGTGGGGGGGAGTGTAGAGTTCGTGCATTGCACAATAGCCAATTTTTATATTTGGAAACAGAGGGATGTCGCTCTTGCCCTTCATAACTCTATAGATGGTAAGCCGGCTCCTTTACGTAATGCTTTGTTTGCTAATTGTATAATAACAGGTTCTCGCACAGATGAACTTATGGGTTATCTTACGCAGTTTGGCGATACCTTGTCCAATATTGCAAACTACCGATTCTGTTCATCATTAATAAATACGATTGCCGATGAAGAGAATGAACGTTTTGCAGATATAGTATATGATGATAAGAGTGTCCGACCATTTGCAAAGGAGCACTTCCGTCTTATCGATAACGAAGAATTCAGGTACGATTTTCATCTCTCCGATTCAACGTCGGCTCGCGGAATAGCTGACAGTCATTACTCGCAGCAATTAAGATACGATCTTGACGGTGTTGAAAGACCTTTGGAAAATGCTGATGCAGGTTGCTTTCAATATGTGCCGTTAGATATGGAATAGCTATCCCGTTTTCACTTATTCATGGTGATATGGCAAATGGTTGATTATGGTGTATGCTCTGTATAACTGTTCCACAAATAGCAAACGTATCATCTGGTGTGAGAATGTCATTCGTGATAATGAAAGTTTTTCGTTGGCGGCATTATATACTCTCTGTGAGAATCCATAAGGACCACCTACAACAAAAACCAGTCTCTTGACAGATATGTTCTGCTTATGTTCAATCCATGATGCAAACTCGGTGGAGCGGAACTCTTTGCCCCCTTCATCAAGTAATACTATGTGGTCGCCTTGTTGTATAGATTTCAGGATATATTCTCCCTCTTGTTCCTTTTGTTGTGCCTCACTCAGCTTGCGTGCATTTTTTAGTTCGGGTATTATTTCGGTATCAAACTGGACGAAATATCGCAGTCGTTTCACATAATCCTCTATACCAGAAATAATGTTGTTGTCTACGGTGCGTCCCACCACTAATAGTGTAATTCTCATCGTATATAATCTTTCTTATCAGTGTGCGAAGATAGTAAAAAACACCTATTCTGTTTGTTTTGATTTATAGTTTTATATATCTTCGCACAAAATAAACTATACTACTATGAATATTAAGGACGAGCTTATTGAAAAATTGATTGACTTGGCCTTTGCCGAAGATATCGGTGATGGCGATCATACAACCCTCTCTTCTATTCCTGCCGATGCAATGGGAAAGAATATGTTACTTATAAAAGAAGATGGAGTGCTTGCCGGTGTAGAGATGGCATTGAAGATATTTCATCGTTTCGATCCTTCGCTGCAGGTAGAGGTTCTCATTGAGGATGGTGCAGATGTTAAGAAAGGCGATATAGCTATGTATGTAAGCGGCAGCGTACGCTCTCTGTTACAGACTGAACGTTTGATGCTTAATGTAATGCAACGAATGAGCGGTATTGCTACAATGACACGTCGCTATGTCAAGCAGCTTGAAGGTACAAATACACGCGTTCTTGATACTCGTAAGACAACACCGGGTATGCGTATAATGGAGAAAGAAGCTGTACGTATAGGTGGTGGTACAAATCATCGTATAGGTTTGTTCGACATGATATTGCTTAAAGATAACCACGTGGATTTTGCCGGAGGTATACAGAAAGCGATATTGCGCGCGCAGGAGTATTGCAAAGAGCATGGCAAGGATTTGAAGATTGAGATTGAGGTGCGCAGCCTCGTTGAATTGCAGCAGGTTCTCGATTTGGGTGGCGTTCACCGTATAATGTTCGATAACTTTACTCCCGAAGTTACTCGCAAGGCCGTGGAGATGGTTGCTGGTAGGTATGAGACAGAATCGTCCGGTGGTATAACATTCGATACTTTACGTGACTATGCATTGTGTGGAGTGGACTATATATCTGTAGGTGCCCTCACACACTCGGTTAAAGGTCTGGATATGAGTTTTAAAGCAGTTAAATAATATACGTACATAAGCTATATAAGATAACTAGTTCCATTTTATAGTCTCCAAAGCCGCATACTTTGGAGACTATATATTTTATATAGTCTATTACTATTTATTGACTTCTCAAGAAATATAGCTTGTTTAGAATAAATCTGTTGGCGCTATTGCTTGAAATATTGGTAACAAGATGGCGAACGCTTGTATTTGTAAATTTTTAATATAATCTATAAAAACCTATTATCTCATCTCATTGTAGTATGTCAAATGCAATTTATTTTAGCTCCATTTCCGAGACTTAACAAATTAAATGAATCTTCTTTATTTTTAGGTGACGGAACCTTCTACGATTGATATGTATATATAGGCTTACCGTCATATCCAATAATTATATCACCTATGTTTTTCATAAAAATATGCATTTCGAAAACAAAAGTAATATCAGCTCTGTTATTATTACAGACCGAAAGACTTCCATTACTGAATACTTTTTCTTAATCATTCAATTCCCCCGGCAGTCCCCCGTAGTGATACGCGGGGCTGCATCTTTATATATATAATGTTAATACGTGCTATTCTTTTCTCGTTTAATGTCCTGGTTTTCGTTTCTTTGTTATATCTTTGACTGATACTATCATCCTATATCATCGTAGAAAGAGTGTTTACAATGAAGCGTTTTCTGTTGTCACTTGCTGTTATTTTTGTTATTGCAGGCATTGTTGTGTTGTGCAATTCGCATTGTGACACAACGGAAACGGCACCTGATATCCAATCTTTGTATGGTAAACTTACTGCTACTCGATATAGCTCGTTAAGTGAATATCAGGAGATTGCAGGTGAACTTTACGCTTTGTGCGATAATGATGATAAATACTATTCTGTGGCACAAAACATAGAAGCATACATTGCTTTTATGAATATGGATTACAGAGGTGCTGAGCAAATATATATAGATGTTATAGAGAACTCTGTAAGTGAGATTGAACGTCTTGTTGCCGATGTGGGGTTGATGACTATAAGTTTTCGTACATCGGCCAACCGCAAGTTTTTTGATTATCGTTCTCGGGCACTTCGTAGAGTGCAAAGGATAAATGAGGAGATTCATTTGCTACCCGACGATGATATTCAACGTTTTCTTGCTGCCAAGATGGAACTCTCGGCAGTCTCTTTGTGTTACTTTGCCAATCTGGGGATGAAAGATGAGATGGAGCGTGCTGCCTCCTACCTAGAGATGAATATTTCACAGGTCAAAGAGGTCCCTATGCATATATATGGCCGAATGATCCTTAATTACAGTTCCTCTCTGTCTTATGTCGAGGATGCAGAATTGCTATGTACTCTTATTGAGCGAACAGAGAGAAGAGGGCTCAAGTGGCTGAATGCAAATTGCAGGCTTATGTTGGCTATTCTTCTGCGTAATGATGATGCTTGTATTGCTGTATTGGATGCGCTTCCGGAGAGAGTTTCCAGGTTGAAAAGTGATTCAATACCTTTAGACAGGCTCTCTTTTACTCTTGCTATGGAGGCTGCCGATTCGCTCGCAAGTTATGGCGATGAATATATGATGGTTGAGGCTTTGTCTGTTGCTGCCTCATCGCTGGTATATAGCTCCTGCTTTGACGAGGCTCTTGTACTGCTTGCAGATGCAATAAAACATATAAATTCATATTACAACCGCAACTATCCCCATGCGGCACTGATACCTTTTACCTTGTCTTTCGTTGATGATGAGTCCGAGAAACTCCGTATGGATAATGATTCTATAATAAATATATACGAACCGTTGCTAAGCGTTAGACGTGAGGCTAGCTGTGCCTATGCAGGATTGGGTGATAAATATGCATCGGATATGAATCGTAACAGTTATCTTGATTTGTTGCAGACCACACGTCTTAACAAACAGATGGAGAGCAGGGTAGAGGAGGCTTCCGAAAATGCATCGCGTCTCTATCTATGGCTTGCTTTTGCTCTTGTAGTAACAATTGCAGTAGTTTGTTCGACAATATTGCTTGCAGCACGATGGCGTAAGCGCAATGTTGCATATAGTAGAGATCTGGATGCTATACTTAGAGTCTGTCGACAATTGATGGTTGTGATACCACAAGATGTCCAAGGTACCGAGGAGGTACATAAGGTGGTTTGTGGTATATTGAATGGGTCGTTGAGTAATTTCTTGGGAAACACCCAATTCGGCATTGAGAGAAAAGGTGAGAACAGCACTGACGGCAGATATCTGTATCTTTTTCCGTTACTAAAGATGGATGATAACCAAGAGTGGGTGTTGCGTGTAGTTGCAGAAAGAGAAGCTGACAGTTCAAAAAGAGGTCTGCTCGGTGTGCTATTGCCATATGTCTCGGTTGCACTGGACGAGGGTATGCGTATATCTGCAATAGATGACGAACGTCTGCGTCTTGAACAGTTACATGAGTCATACAAAATGTATCTGGCTGCTCATAAACGCGAGAATGTAATAAAACGTGTATCATTGTCTGTCGTTACTGGTATGGTACCTTATATTAATCGTATGCTCAATGAGGTACAAAGGCTGTTGCACTCGAATGGGACATGCGAGAACCGACAGCGGCGACTCGACTACCTTATAGAATTGACCGATGCATTGGATAGGCATAATGCAATTCTCGATAAATGGATAAAGATGCGTCGGGGCGAGCTTAATCTTAACATAGAGAGTTTTCCTATATCAGATGTGTTGGATATAATATCGAAGAGTGCGCAAGCCTTTGCCTTGAGAGGAGTAAGATTGGATGTAAAATCAAGCAACTCTGTTGTGAAGGCAGATAAGGCTTTAACTCTGTTTATGCTCAATACTCTTGCTGATAATGCGGGGAAATTTACTCCATGTGGTGGTGAGGTAGAGGTAGAGGCAGTTGAAACAGATACATATGTCGAGATTTCTGTGAAAGACAACGGTTGCGGTCTCACTCCGGAAGAGATTGATAAAATACTTAATAATAAGGTATACGATGCCTCTTCTATAGGTAGAGGCTCTGTTTCTGAGGCTAATAAAGGGAGTGGCTTTGGGCTTATGAACTGCAAGGGTATAATAGAAAAATATCGTAAGAGTGATGAACTTTTTGCAGTGTGTTGCCTAAATATAGAGAGTAAGAAAGATGAGGGTAGCCGTTTCTCTTTCCGTTTGCCCAAAGGGATTATACGTGCAATGGTTTCGTTACTGTTTATTCTCATTCCCATTTCCGCTATAGGATATGCCGATAGCTCTTTTATAAGAATATCTGCATTGGCAGATTCTGTCTACAATAGTAATGTATATGGTGACTACGAAAAAGCTCTCGGATATTCGGCAATGGCTATAGATGAGCTTAACAGATATTATTCATCAACCATTGGCGGTGGTGACACACTCACATTTGTAACTGGCAATATGGCCGAGCTTGATTGGTGGCGTAGTGCTATATACCCCGATTCGTTAACCGAAGATATTTACCATAATCTCCTCGACTTACGAAATGAGACTGCTATTGCTGCATTGGCTCTCCATAAGTGGCAATTGTATCGATATAATAACTCAATATATACGCAGCTATATCGTCTGGTGCACGAGGATAAAGAACTTATAAAGTACTATGAGCAGATGCGTAATATATCTAACTATAGGGAAGCTGCAATAGCATTGTGTGTTGCGTTGCTGGTGGTTTTGTTTATTGTTGCATCTGTAATGTATATGCGTCGTGTAGTAATTGAGAAGATGAATACCAATATGTTGTTGCATGTAAATGCACGTTTGCTAAGGCTTGCCAGGGGTGGGCGCGAATCTCTTGATAATCTAGCAGCCAATCTCTCTTGCGAGATATATGATGGTACACACGAGTATCTACGTGTTAGGAATGTGGTTGTCATGCTCGATTATGATGATACAGTACAACTCGCATCATTTCCAAATGGGGTCGATGAGCTCACCGGCGTATTTCTGCAGAGACTATGCGAGAGTCATAACTCCTATATATCTCCTGATTGTGCAATCATTGTCTTTCCGCTTGTAGCAGTCTCTTCAGGAAATGAACACTATATAGGCGCAATGCAGATAGAGGTTGAGAGAAAACTTACAACAAGTGAGACTTCTACACTGGAACTCATGGTAAGTTATGCATCATCGGCTGCCTATTATTCAATAGCATGTCTGGCCGAGACATATCGTTCATATGATGATGTAGAAGAGGAGACAGAGAGGATGCGGTTCGAGGAAAATCATCTTCATGTACGCAATATGGTTATGGATAATTGTCTCTCTATGATTAAACATGAGACAATATATTACCCCAGTCGTATACGCCATCTTATAGAGGAATTGCGCAATTCTGGTTTGGAAGATAAAGAGCAGTCGGCAACAATAAAAGAGCTTATTGACTATTACAATCAGGTACTTGGTATGCTTGTGGATTGTGCAACTCGTCAACTCGATGATCTCAGCTTCAGACTTTCCGCCATTGATTTAAATCTACTGTTTGCCGAGCTGCAGTTCTATGTTAAACGTAGAGCAGCTCGTCTTAAGAAAGATATTTTCTTGCAATATGATAAGACAACAGCCATTATATATGCAGATGCTGTACTTGTTGAGTTCTTGTTCGAGTCTATTTTGGACGGACTAATGGCTGTTGGAGGTGATGGAACTATAGTTATTTCTGCTGTAGAGCGTGGTGGTAGTGTAGTCGAAATAGAGATAATGGATGTGCGTGAAGATGCATCTACATATGATACAACTTCTCTTTTTACACCCGGAGAGGGTGACGCTGTTGCTTTGGAGTTTCTTATCGCAAAGGAGATTGTACGTATGCATGAAGATTATATGAATATAAGAGGTTGTCGTTTAGAGATGCGCAAATGTGATGAAGGAACAAAAATTTTCCTTACTTTACCAAGTAAATAAAAGTATTATATATGGATAATAAATTCAGTGTTATAATTGTAGAGGATGCAAAATTGGAATTGAAGGGTACCGAGGAAATCTTCAGAAGTGATATACCCGATGCTGATATTATAGGTGTTGCAACGAACGAAGAGGAACTATATCCATTGATGGAAAAAGAGCAACCTCATCTTCTGTTGCTCGACCTTGGATTAGGTGGCTCAACTACAGCAGGAGTCTCTATATGTGCCAAGGTTAAAAAAGATTATCCGCATGTTAAGGTGTTGATATTTACAGGTGAACTTACCAATGAAAAATTATGGGTAGATGTGCTTGATGCCGGTGCCGATGGTATTGTTCTCAAGACAGGTGAGTTGCTGACAAAGAATGAGGTGTACAGTGTGATGTCAGGACGTCAATATGTATTTAATCAACCTATTTTGGAAAAAATAACCGAGCGATTTCGTGAGTGTGTAATGCGTGACGCAATCCGTAGGAAATCTCTTATTACATATGAGATAGACCGCTACGATGAATGTTTCTTACGTCATCTAGCTTTGGGATATACGAAGGATATGATTGCAAATTTAAGAACAATGCCATTTGGTGTAAAGTCGCTCGAGAAAAGACAGTCCGACCTTGTATCGCGCCTCTTCCCGCAAGAAGAACAACGAGGCGTCAACGTGACGCGTCTTGTTGTACGTGCTATTGAACTTAGAATTATTGATGTTGATAATCTTGAACCAGATGAATAGAGACAAACGTTATTACTACCCTTTGCTGTTGTATATATTGTTGCTCTTGTTGGTTTGGTTGGCATCATGGGTGGTAGGTGTTGTCGGGCTATTGTCCGGTAACGACTTCGAACTGCACAACTTGCTTTCTGCTACCGGTATACGTTGGACCCTACGCAATGCAGTCGGCTTTGTTGATTCGGCTCCTTGGGCGACAGCTATATTTGGTGTACTATGTATAGGTCTGCTTCGTGGTTCGGGTTTCATACATTCTTTTTCCCTCATGATAAGTGGTTGCTCGTTGTCGCATAACCGCAGTAGAGCATTGTGGATGTCAATATCCCTTCTTTCGTGCCTAATACTGCTATTATTCATCTTTTCTATCTCGGCCGACGGTATACTAATGAGTGTTACAAATACTATTACATCATCACCTTTGTATATAGGCTGGATACTTTTACTTCTTCTTATAATCATCCTTGTATCAGCTATGCATGGTGCTGTTTACGGCAGCTATCGTAATATATATGATATGTTAGATGGGGTGGTTGATGTATTTAGTATCTATATTCCGGCATATATGGCAATGTTGCCGGCTTCCGGGTTGCTGCCTACAGTAGCATATGTGGGAATAGATGTGCCCTATCATGCAATTATAGAGTCAATGCTATATGCATCTCCATTTATATATGTAACTGTTTGCTTATTATGCAATAAATCAAATAGTAAGTAAGTACCAGTTCTTATCACTATATTATAGAAATATGCAATCGGATAGATTCTTGTTACCGGTTGCATATTCTTTTATCAGGTAATGATTACTGAGGGATATCTTCACCTCCATGTTTTATCTTGTTACTCAGAAATTTTGATATTTATTCAGAAATAAACTGGAAAATATTTGCGTGTAACTAAAATTAATAGTTTATTTGCATAGTGAACTATAAAATATAGTTCTGGTTTTATCAATAATCATAATAATAGTTATAATGAAAGGATTAACAAGACGCGAAGAGGAGGTGATGAAATTATTTTGGGAAAAAGGAGCACTCTTTGTAAATGAAATGATAGAGTTCTTCGACGAACCAAAACCTCATTTCAATACAATATCTACTATCGTGCGTGGACTCGAGAAACGTGGATATGTTTCACATAAGTCATATGGCCCGACATATAAGTATTATGCTGTAGTAACAGAAGAGGAGTATGGAAGGCGTACTATAAAAAGTGTAGTCGGGAGGTTTTTCAAGAACTCATATCTTAATGCTGTATCTTCGCTTGTAGAGGAGGAACAGATATCAATAGAAGAACTCAGGGAGTTGATTGATAAGGTACAAAAACAGTAATGTTGTTCGTATGGATAGATTTCTTATATATCTGATAGAATCGTCGCTGTTGCTATCTGTAGGTGTTGCATTGTTTATGTTGCTTATGAGTAGTGAAACGATGCATCGCTTGAATAGATGGCTACTGCTATTAGTTGCATTTATGGCTATTGTATTGCCGACAGTACCGTTAAATGTAGATTCTCCTATGGCAGCTTTATCTTCTGTTATAGAATCAGTTGTAAAAGGTAATGCTATGAATTTGGTTAATTCGGATAGGGTATATGATATGTCGGCAGTATTGCAACCGATAACGGATAATGCTTATGAAACACAAACAGCAATCTCATCATATAGAATAATGGAGTATGTGACAGTTCTCTATTTTACAGTGGTTGCTCTATTAATAATTAGGCTGTTATATATGTATATACAGGTTGCAAGAATATTAAGAAACGGTGTCGATGAGGATATTTCGGGATATATATCTTGTAATGCAAGGTTAGTGGTGCATGACGGCAGTTACAAACCTTTCAGCTGGCTGGGATATATTGCTATATCACGTTTCGATTTGGAAGATGGTGGTCGGGAAATTATTATTCACGAGGCTGCGCACATTCGTTATTGTCACTCTTTGGACATTTTATTTGCCGATTTACTGATAATACTCCAATGGTTTAATCCTATGGCTTGGGTTATGAAGAATCTGCTTAAAGATATACATGAATATGAAGCTGATAGTGCAGTGTTGGCTGCCGGCGTCAATGCCAAGCAATATCAGTTGCTTATTATAAAAAAAGCCGTTGGCGCAAGGCTCTACTCTATTGCCAACAGCTTTAATCACAGTTTAACCAAAAAACGTATCACTATGATGTGTAAAGAAAAATCAAGTCTGTGGCACTGTGCAAAAGCTTTGTATATTGTGCCTTTGGCGGTTATCGCCGCATGTACTTTCTCTTCTTCGGCTAATAGCGAACCGCTTGTCAAAGTTAATGAAAAAGTTGAAATTAGTGAAAATGTAAATCAAGAAAAATATCTTGATAGTGCTAATGTAGAGAGAACAAAGGAAGTTGTAACGTTGAAGATACGGGGTAATGGTTCTTCGAATAGTTCTGATGAGAGCAGTTCTGTCGAGAGAATGCCTGAATTCAAAGGTGGTGCAACAGCCATGCTTGCCTATATTTCAACTAATATCATTTATCCGCAAGATTGTGTAAAAAATAGAGTGGAGGGCAAGACATATGTAATGTTTAATGTGGCTACTGATGGTTCTCTGAAGGATGTGAATATAGCAAAGACATCCGGTAATAATTTGTTGGATGAAGAGGCAGTACGTATTGTGAAGTCTATGCCTGCATTTATACCGGGCTTGGATAAGAATGGTAATGCTATACAGGTGCGTTATATGTTGCCGGTAGCATTTAAGTTACAATAGTTGGTTGTATTAAAGATAGGCTGTCGCAGAAATTTGCGACAGCCTATCTTATAGTTCGTCGAAATCGAATTCATCTGGATTGTAGTCGTATCCGCTCTCAATGAATGTGTCAATCTCTCGTCGTTCTTTCTTTGTGGGGCGGCCGGTTCCTCGCATACGGTCTACAAATCCGCTTATCTTGCTCATCTCCAGTATCTCGTACTGTTCTTGTGGAGTTACGTTCTCCATCAACTCGGGTACCAATTTTGCACCTACCCTGTTTTCGGCTGCTTTCAGTACACGGAATGAGTAGGTAATAGGGCTTTTCTTAACATTTACTATATCGCCAACATGTACGGTGTGTGCCGGCTTTACGCTTCTTTCACCAATAGCTACATGCCCCTTCTTGCAAGCTTCGGCAGCAATGCTACGTGTCTTGTATATTCTTACTGCCCATAACCATTTATCTATTCTTGCCTGTTCACTCATTCCTTGCCGGCTCCTCTTTTGTTAAATTGGTTCATGGTACGGGCAAGACCTGCAAAACAGAAACTCTTGATTATTTCTCCTACGGTCTCTATCTGAGCATCGACAGCCTTCTGTTCTTCGATGTCAAAGGTCCCAAGCACAAAATCTACCTGGTGCCCCTTGCCAAAGTCATTGCCTATACCGAAACGCAGACGTGCATAGTTGGTTGTGCCCAGTGTGGCTGCTATATGCTTTAATCCATTGTGACCTCCGTCGCTGCCTTGTCCTTTAAGGCGTAGTGCGCCAACCGGAAGTGCAAGGTCGTCTACTATTACAAGTACATTCTCCAATGGGATTTTCTCTTGTTGCATCCAGTAGCGTACTGCATTGCCGCTTAGGTTCATGTATGTCGAAGGTTTGAGCAGTATAAGCTTTCGCCCACGACATGATGTCTCGGCGACAAATCCGTAGCGTCTGTCTGCAAAAACAGTATTGGATGCTTTTGCAAAAGCATCCAATACTGTAAATCCTATATTGTGGCGGGTTCCTTCGTATTCATAGCCGATGTTACCCAAACCGACAATCAAATATTTCATTTCTTTGTTTTAATAATTACTTAGCTGCTGCAGCTGCTGCCTGTGATGCACGTGTTGTCTTCACTGCACATACAAGTGCCTCCTTAGCAGTTGTAAGCTCGAGGTTCTCGAATGAGAGCTCGCCAACCTTTATTGACTTGCCCAAACCAAGTGATGTGACGTCGATAAAAAGCTTCTCGGGGATAAGGCTGTAAACGGCTTTAACCTTGAGAGTACGCTGCAACTGAACCAACTTACCACCGGCGCGTACACCTTCTGCAAGACCCTCGAGTTTAACGGGAACTGCCATTACGATAGGCTTAGTCTCTGTCACCTCGTAGAAATCTACGTGAAGGATTGTATCCTTAACAGGGTGGAACTGAATATCTTTCATTACGGCCTTAACAGTTACGCCGTCGATTGTAAGGTCTACTACGTGGATGTCGGGTGTGTAAACGAGTTTACGAAGACTCTCTGTTGTTACGCTGAAAGCCTTGCTTACGGGGTTGCCGTTCTCGTCCTTTGCCTCACCATAGATACAGCAGGGAACCAATCCCTGATTGCGGAGTGCGGTTGTTGACTTCTTGCCAACTTCTGTTCTTGAAGTACCGCTGATGCTTAATGATTTCATGTTGTTAAAATTTGTGTTACTCTAAATTAAGTTGTTTGTTTTTTTGCTTAATTCGCCATCACACGATGTCTTAAAAGCGGGCACAAAGGTACGCTTTTATATGGTAATATGCAAATTTACAATAAGTTTTTTGCTTTTTATATATTGCTTTTTAAGCAGTTTTGAGCTTTGCTCTATATAAAGAGTAAATAATCTCTAATCTGCAATTCTGCACTACTTAGAAATCGATGTCTATTTTAAGGGCATTCTCGTTGCTCTCCGATTTCTCTTCTGTCGCTTGTTCGTAGTTGCGTGGTTGGTACTCTCCCTGCTCGGCAACAACAAAGTCTATAGCCTTCTGAAGGCTTACTGCAAATTTTTCGAAGTCTTCACGGTAAAGGAATATTTTATGCTTTTCGAAAGAGACTTGTGCATCTTCTCCTTCGCCGTTTACAATTTTCTTACTCTCTGTAATTGAAAGGTACATCTCATCTTTTCTATTCTTCTTGACATCGATGTAATATATTCTCTTGCCTGCTTTGATGGCTTGGGAAAATACTATCTCCTTCTCATTCTCGTTGTATTTTTTGTACTCTTCCATGCTTTAGATGTTTATTCTGTGTTTGTGATTAATTTTTCAAATTTGAATAAAAAAAATCAAAAATCAATGAAAAAAACAAAAAAAATGTGTTTAAGCGTGATATTTTGCTTAAAGAATGTATTTTTTGTAACTTTGCATGCAATTTTTGATGGACATTATGTGTATTCTTATAAAAATGATTGATGGAGTCTCTCGGAATAAAAATGTGCAGTTCAGGGAGCCTTTGAATGTAACAGTTGTTAGAGGTGAACATGTCGCAATCATAGGTAACAATGGTGCAGGAAAGAGTCTGCTTGCAGATACATTGTTGGGGTATTATCCATTGTGTAAAGGAGGCGTGAAGTATGGTTTCTCCTCATTTCCTTCCGATAACCTCGTTTATAAGAATGTACAATATATATCTTTTCGTGATATATATGGCTCATCAGAAGCGAATTATTGCTATCAGTTGAGATGGAATATACATGAGCAGGATGGTATTCCGACTGTACGTCATATTCTTGGCAATGATATCGATAAAGAGGAAAACAGACTATTACTTTCTAGTTTTGCTATTGATACTCTTCTCGATGAACTTGTAGTAGCACTCAGTAGTGGTGAGCTTCGTAAGCTGCAAATAGTCAAAGCCCTCTTCGAGAAACCATCTCTTTTGGTGCTTGATAATCCTTTTATAGGCCTTGATGTCGAGGCTCGATGTATGCTTGTTGATCTGCTGTCGTCTCTTGCCGTCGATAAAAAAATACAGATGATGTTGTTGCTATCTTCGTGTAAAGAGATTCCTCCATTTATAAATAAGGTTATCTTTGTTGACTCAATGTCGCTACGTGGCGAATATAAGCTAAATGATTTTCGTTGTAATAAGGTAGAGCTGGATACTGCAGCCTTAAGGAAAAGTATACTCTCGCTTCCGGACAATGTGACTGCATCATCAGGTGCGATTCTCAAATTTAATGATATTACTGTGAAGTATGGAAATCGTACTATTTTGCGTAATCTTTCGTGGTGTGTGCGACGTGGTGATGTGTGGCTTCTGAGAGGAGCTAACGGCTCGGGGAAGTCGACACTTCTAAGTCTTGTGTGTGCCGATAATCTTCAATCTTATGCATGTGATATAACTCTATTCGGACGAAAGAGAGGAACAGGTGAGAGTATATGGGATATAAAGAAACGCATCGGTTATGTAAGTCCCGAGATGCATCGCTCGTACCTTCGTAATTTGCCTATTAAAGAGATTGTTGCATCGGGACTATTTGATACAATAGGGCTTTATCGTCGTCCCTCTGCTTCACAGATAGATGCGTGTCGATTCTGGATGGATATCTTCGGTATAGGAGAACTAGCCGACTCTTCTTTTATGCGTGTATCTAGTGGCGAACAGCGTCTGGCTCTTTTGGCTCGTGCCTTTGTTAAAGACCCGGAGCTCCTGATATTGGACGAACCTATGCATGGATTAGATGATTACAACAAAGCAAGGGTAAAAGCTGTTATAGAGGCTTTCTCGCTCCGTAAAGGTAAAAGTGTTATATTTGTATCGCATTATGATGAAGATGTACCGTCGACAGTGACTAATACCCTTGAACTTAGAAAGGAACTCTAATGTCTACTCTTTTTTAGTTTATCAACACAGTATCTTCTGTTTATGATAATTTATGAAAAAGAAATGGTTTTTTCTTGTTTGTGTCACAATAAAGTGCGACCTTTGCATCTGAATTCCTTTATGGCCTATTTAAGTGTGTTAACAACTCATTTTTATACATTGTTGTTCGTCTTACTGAAGTCAAGGAGGGGTTCCTAAACAAATCACAAAAAGCGTTTTATGATTAATAGAGTTCTTATCCGTCTTAAGGTTATACAGATAGTATATGCCTATTACAAAAACAGTGGCAAAAGTCTTAAAGCTGCTGAAGACGAGGTTTTTTTCAGTTTATCGAAGGCATATGACCTATACCTTCATTTGTTGTTGCTTATGCCGGCAATTACACATTATGCGTCAGATCGTATAGAATTCAACAAAACAAAGTTGCGTCCTACAGAGAGCGATCTTAACCCTAATCTCAAGTTCGTAAATAACAGTTTTATAGCACAACTGCAGGTAAACGAGCAGCTAGTGAAATTTGCAGGCAAGAGTAAGTTTAATTGGGTAGATCATTCCGACTTCTTGCGTCGCATGCTCGACAAAATAGAGAAGAGCGATATCTATAATAGTTATATGTCTGCCGAGGATATCTCGTATGCCGAGGATCGCGAATTATGGCGTAAATTGTATAAGGCGTTTATTTTTGACAATGAAGAGCTGGATGCCCTTCTCGAGGAGGTAAGTCTCTATTGGAACGATGATAAACCAATTGTCGATACATTTGTTGTCAAGACTATAAAGCGTTTTGAGGAGCAAAACGGTGCCGATCAGGAACTGCTCCCTGAATATAAAGATCTTGACGATATGGATTATGCCCGTAAATTGTTGCGTGCAACTATTGCGAATGCCGAGGAGTACCGTTCGCTTATGAGTAGCAGTACCAAGAATTGGGACTTGTCGCGTCTGGCTTTTATGGATGTGATAATAATGCAGGCTGCGCTTGCCGAATTGCTCACTTTTGAGGATATTCCGGCAAGTGTGACACTTAACGAGTATGTCGAGATTGCTAAATATTATAGTACACAGAAGAGTAGTTCGTTTGTAAACGGAATGCTCGACAGCATTGTAAAGAAGCTACGTGAAGAGAATCGCATACAGTAATTGGTTATTAAAATAATTATAAATAAAAAAATAAAAAATCATGAGTATTCTACTTAATTCATCAGTGGCCCAGTTTTTGGGCAGTCCAATATTTATGTTCATTATCATAATCCTCATAATGTATTTTATGATGATTCGTCCGCAACGCAAACGTCAGAAAGAACTAGAGGCTTTCCGTAACGGTTTGCAGCCCGGTCAGGAGGTAGTAACAAGTGGAGGTATATATGGAAAGGTAAAGAGTGTTGATGCTAATATTGTAAACATCGAGGTTGCGCATGGCGTTGTACTTCGTATAGATAAATCGGCTGTTTTTGCTAATCCCGTATCTGCGCAGCAGTAAGAATGTAAGAATATACCTTTGTGGGTATATGCATTGAATTGCAGTCACATGATAAAACTTTATGATTTATAAAAGATTGAATCTTAAGTTTTTTACAGGAAGTGAATTTCTTCTCTTCCTGTTTTTCCTGTTGGTGTCGTGCTGTCTTTGGCTTATGCTGACACTGAATCAGGATTATGAGACAGAGATACAGATACCAATCTCTGTAAAGGATGTTCCTGAGAATGTGGGTTTCTCGCCTGATGATGAGTCGGTGGTATTTCGTGTACGCGACAGAGGTACTACTCTCATGAACTATAAATTCTCCTCATTTGTGCCGGTGAACATAAGTTATAAAGAGTTTGGAAACAATCGTGGCAGACTTACACTTCCTATCTCTTTGATAAGAAGGCGTGTCGAGTCACAGTTGCAATCGTCAACAACATTGTTGACTGCATATCCCGATACATTGGTTTATTATACACGCGAGAGCGCAATGCGCCTTCCTATCAATATACGGGGCGTATTTTCACCGGCAAAACAGTATATAGCCGAAAAGCCATATTCGTTGCCCGACTCAGTGTGGGTGTATGCACCGCTGCGAATTGCAGATACATTGCAGTACATATCAACACAACTGTTTGAGATAGGTGAATTGCGTGATTCAGCCAAATTACAATTGGAACTTTCTGTGCCCGACAATGTCAGTTGTCATCCACAAAGCGTGACAGTTGTAATTCCTGTTTCACCATATGCCGAGAAGAGTTATGATGTACCCATATATGGTATAGGTTTACCTATGAATTATAGGTTAAAGACATTCCCTTCGCGTGTAAAACTTGTAATGAATGTCAATATGTCGCAGTATGATACGCTCTCTCCCGAGGATTTTGAGGTTGCGGTGAATTATGACGAGATAGAGGATGGCTCAAGTGTGAGAGCTAAAGTACATATTGTTAGCGCCCCCGAAGGTGTACATGATATCCGTATAATACCTGATGAAGTTGAGTTCCTTATAGAGAAGCAATGACAAAAGTTAGAATAGCTGTAACCGGTGGAATAGGTAGTGGAAAATCTGTGGTGTCGAAATTGCTATCTATCATGGGTATTCCTGTGTATGATTGTGATAGTCGTGCCAAGCAACTGATGGAGAGTGATATGCTTATACGTCAAGGACTTATACGCATGTTCGGTGAGGAATGTTACGATGTGGCAGGAAAACTGAATCGCAAGTGGCTGGCATCCCGGATTTTTGTCGACAAGTCGGCAATAGAGCGTGTGAATGAACTGGTGCATCCTCGTGTAAAAGAAGATTTCTCATTGTGGGCCGAGAGACAGCAATGCTCTATGGTGGCAGTTGAGACTGCCATATTGTTTGAATCCGGTATGAACGAGGTTGTTGATAGAGTACTTCTTGTTTGGGCCGATGTTGAGACATGTATATCAAGAGTTGAGGGGCGTGACGGAATGAACAGACAAGGAGTTTTGAGCAGGATGAACAACCAAATGCCTCTGGACGATTTATTACTCTTGTGCGATTATGCGGTGCATAATGATGGTAAAGAGTCAGTGATACCACAGGTGCAGGAATTCCTACAATTGCTTAAAAGAAATCTGGATAAATGTGCAGATAAATTGAATTAGTGACACATTTTTTAGTAACTTTTATTATCTTCGCAGTCGTGTTGTATGTACTCCATCGGATATATGCAGTTTATATAGATAAATGAATTTAATACTTATTTAATATGTTTGAAAGAATAATGACAGTTTCGGGTAAACCCGGACTATTTCGTCTCGTATCGAGTGGTCGTAACATGTTTGTTGTAGAGATGATAGATTCAACTCACAAACGTATGCCGGTTTATAATAGTGATAAGATTGTGATGCTTGATGATATTGCAATATATACAGATACAGAGGAGGTACCTCTGCGTAATGTCTTTGCAGCTATATACGAGAAAGAGCAGGCTGTGCTGCCTTTCGACCTCAAGTTGTCTACACCAGAAGAACTTGTCGAATATTTCGAAACAGTAATGCCTAATTACGATCGTGAACGTGTATATCTTACACATATCAAAAAGATGTATACATGGTATAATATTCTTGTATCGAACGGCATTACAGACTTTTCAGACCCCGAGGAAGCAGCAGAAGAGAATGTAGATGCAGAGTAATGACCTTGCAATCGCATGTCGATAGTAATAGATAATGGTAGAAACTGTATATTAACGGGAATTGTTATGAAAAAGATATTTTTGACATTAATGATGTTTGTCTTTGTATCGGGAGTGTCAGCTCAAGGTTTTTCTAATTTCTTGGGAGGACTGTTCGGCAAGAAGGGGGACAAGACCGAGAAAACCGAAAATACGCAAACCTCAGATGCTGCATCAGATCTTTTGGGTAATATTTTGGGTTCATTGCTTGGAGGTGCAATGCCTCTTTCCGAAGGTACACTAGAGGGTACATGGAACTATACAGGAACAGCATGTGTACTTGAGAGTGAAGCAGCTCTTGCCAATATCGGTGGAACTGTTGCTACTGAAAAGATTGAAGAGAAGATGGATGGATATCTGGCTAAGGTTGGACTCAAAGAGGGTAGTTGTACCTTTACATTCATAGGTAGCGACAGTTGTGTAGTTAAGATTGGAGAAAAGGAAATTTCAGGTAATTATAAGCTTGATGCCGAGGAGAAAACCATTGAATTTAAGTTTTACAAACATCTTAAGTTTAATACTCATGTGGCATATAATGTTACATCTATGGACATTGTATTTAATGCAGATAGATTGCTCTCGCTTATCCAAACGATAACATCTAAGGCTGCAACCACATCTTCATCGGAGGGTGAAAGTGGAGAGAGTAAACTAGGCTCACTCCTTGGTTCAAGTTCTGCTTCATTAGGTACACTCTCGTCGCTCTTGTCGAACTATCAAGGTATGATGCTTGGAGTGGAGTTGAAGAAATAACTTCTATTTATCTCATATATTATATACAGCAATGGGAGCCAATTGGCTCCCATTGCTGTATATAATATATGAGATAATCATCATTAGCTATTGCGGAACTCTAATCCCTCAGCTGATGCCCCAACAGTGATTATATCATCCTTATTGATGTTTCCGGCAAGAATCTGTTTTGACAAATCGTTCAATAAATATTTTCGTATGGCGCGCTTAATGGGACGTGCACCGAACTCGGGGTCATAGCCGGCCTTTGTTATGAATTTGATGGCCTCTTCTGTAACTTTAAGTTCTGTATTGTTTTCTTTAAGCATCTCTGCCACACTTTTAATTTGCAAACGGACAATTTTTTCAATCTCGTTTTCTTCAAGCGGAGTGAACATTATTGTTTCATCTATTCGGTTAAGAAACTCGGGACGTATGCTCTTCTTTAACAACTCCATTATCTGTTCCTTAGTCTCTTCGATAATATCTTCTCTGTTCTTAGGATTTATTTTTGCGAACTGTTCCTGTATGTAGCTACTACCCAAGTTACTTGTCATTATTATTATGGTATTCTTGAAGTTTACTGTACGTCCTTTATTGTCGGTTAGGCGTCCGTCGTCAAGAACCTGCAAAAGGATATTGAATACGTCGGGATGTGCTTTCTCTATCTCGTCAAATAGAACAACCGAGTAAGGCTTGCGTCTTACTGCTTCGGTAAGTTGTCCGCCTTCGTCATATCCGACATATCCCGGAGGTGCTCCTATGAGACGTGATACCGAGAATTTTTCTTGGTATTCACTCATGTCTATTCTAGTCATGAGTGATTCATCGTTGAATAGATAAGATGCAAGCGCCTTTGCCAATTCAGTCTTTCCTACGCCAGTTGTCCCAAGGAATATGAAAGAACCTATTGGTCTTTTAGGGTCCTGAAGTCCTGCACGACTGCGTCTTACTGCATTGCTGACAGCACTGATGGCCTCTTCCTGCCCTATAATGCGTTTGTGTAATTCATCCTCTAGATTCAATAGTTTCTCTTTTTCGCTCTGTAACATCTTGCTTACAGGTATCCCGGTCCATCGTGATACAACGTCGGCTATATCTTCTGCAGTAACCTCCTCTTTTATCATTGCATTGCTGCCTTGTGCATCATGCAACTTGTTACCTGTCTCAATAATCTTGTCGTTCAGCTCTTTGATCTTGCCATATCGTATCTCGGCCACTCGTCCATAGTCTCCTTCACGTTCAGCTTTCTCGGCTTCGTGCTTCAACTTTTCAATTTCAAGCTTTGTGTTTTGTATTAGGTTGACATACTCGCGTTCATGTTGCCACTGGGCAAGCATGCTCTTTTCCTGCTCCTTAAGTGTAGATATGGCACGGTTTAGGTGCTCTAGTTTCTCGTTATCTTTTTCGCGTTTTATGGCCTCCCGCTCAATCTCCAATTGTTTTATATGGCGTGATATCTCGTCAAGTTCTTCGGGTAGTGAATCACGTTCCATTCTGAGTTTCGCTGCAGCCTCGTCTATTAGGTCAATAGCTTTGTCGGGCAGGAAACGTTCCGTTATATATCTGTCACTAAGGCTGACAGCCGCAATGATTGCATTGTCTTGTATGCGCACTTTGTGATGATTCTCGTATCTCTCTTTCAGTCCACGTAATATTGAGATTGTGCTTGCTGTATCTGGCTCCTCTATAAGTACACTCTGGAAACGGCGTTCAAGTGCCTTGTCTTTTTCAAAATACTTTTGATATTCATCAAGAGTAGTGGCACCAATTGAGCGTAACTCACCACGTGCTAAAGCAGGCTTTAAAATATTGGCTGCATCCATTGCCCCTTCACTTTTTCCTGCACCTACGAGTGTGTGTATTTCATCGATAAACAGTATGATGTTACCTTCCGATTTTATAACCTCGTTAATGACCGCTTTGAGTCGCTCTTCGAACTCTCCTTTATATTTGGCACCGGCAATAAGTGCGCCCATATCCAGTGAGAATATTTGTTTGTTGCGCAGGTTCTCGGGAACATCACTGCGTACTATACGGTGTGCAAGCCCCTCAACGATAGCTGTCTTTCCTGTGCCGGGTTCACCTATGAGTATGGGATTATTCTTTGTGCGCCTGCTTAATATTTGCAGGATACGTCTAATCTCATCGTCTCGTCCGATAACCGGATCAAGTTTGCCATTAAGTGCAGCTTCGTTTAGATTTATTGCATATTTTGATAAAGCCTGATAACTCTCTTCTGCTGATTGTGAACTCACTTTGTTGCCGTTTCTTAGTTCCATTATAGCAGCTCTAAGATTCTCTTCTGTTATCCCAGCGTTACGTAGTAGTGTTGCGGCATTGCTGTTTACCTGAAGTAGTGCTAGCATTATGGGTTCTATTGATACAAACTCATCGCCCATTTTTTGTGCTATCACTATTGCTGTATTCAATACCTCGTTACTTAAACGGCTCAGGTATGGTTCTCCGCCTGTTACTTTCGGTAGCTTTTGTTCCTCCCTCTCAACTTCTTGTTTTACCTGTTGTATGTTGGTTCCACATTTCTGTAACAGGAACGATGCTATCTGGTCGCTGACCTTAAGTATGCCATACAGCAGATGAATAGGCTCTATAGCCTGCTGTCCTAATGCCTCAGTGCGTTTCACCGCTTCCTGGACAGCCTCTTGACCTTTAATGGTAAATTTGTTGAAATTCATGTTCTCTGTCTTTTAATGTTAATAATGTTTGCTGCATGATATTCAACAAATTTTGCGCCAATGGGGTTTATAAGACAAAATGACACCCAGGGGTGTCATTTTGTCTTATAGTTCATTACATTCATTTATCCATAGTGCGTAGCTTGCATCGGATGGCATTTTCCAATCTCCTCGTGGACTAAGGCTGCAATTGCATACTTTTGGGCCATCGGGCATACATGAGCGCTTGAACTGTTGTGTGAAGAAACGTCTTATAAATGTTGTAAGCCACTTTTTTATAGTTTCGTTGTCGTACTTCTCCTTGAATGTGTTTCTTGCAATGAAATACAATTTGCGTGGAGTGTATCCATTGTTGATAAAGTGGTAAAGGAAGAAGTCGTGTAGTTCGTATGGTCCAACAAGATCTTCGGTCTTCTGCTTTATATTCCCGTTTTTATCGGCTGGTATAAGTTCGGGTGATATAGGTGTCTCTACAATGTCTAGCAGGGTGGTACGTACGGTTTCGCTTGCAATATTCTTGGCATACCATCTTACTAGATGTTGTACCAAGGTCTTTGGTACCGATGCGTTTACACTATACATGCTCATATGGTCACCATTGTATGTTGCCCATCCGAGCGCAAGCTCAGAGAGGTCTCCTGTTCCTATTACCAATCCGTTTTTCTTGTTTGATATGTCCATCAATATCTGTGTGCGTTCTCTTGCCTGTGCGTTCTCGTATGTAACATCATGTACATTGATATCATGGTCAATATCTTTGAAATGTTGTATACATGCATTCTTTATTGGTACTTCCATTAGAGTTATGCCAAGTTCCTCCATCAATCTAATAGCATTGCGGTATGTACGGTCGGTAGTGCCAAATCCTGGCATTGTTACACCGGTGATGGTTGAACGCTCTTTTTTTAGAAGGTCGCAGGTGTGTACGGCCACAAGCAGAGCAAGCGTTGAGTCTAGTCCTCCCGATATTCCTATCACGCAGTTTTGTGAGTTTGTGTGTTGCAAGCGTTTGGCAAGACCGGCAGTCTGTATTGAGAATATCTCTTCGCATATTTCGTCCAGAACATCTGCTGAAGGTATAAATGGGTTCTGTATGAATTTACGCGTAAGTTCGCAAGTGTTGTTTATTTTCTGCTCTATATTGGTGATAGCAACCGTGCGGCTCAGGAAGTCATTTCGCGATGCTGCAAATGTGGTATTTACCATTCTGCAATGGCGAAGATAGTCGACATCTATTTCCGAAATCATCAGTTGGCTCTCCATGCAAAAACGTTTGCTTTTCTCAAGTATAGCGCCCTTTTCGAATATCATAGCATTTCCGGCAAATACAAGGTCTGTTGAAGACTCGCCAAATCCGCAGCTGGAGTATATATATCCGGCTATACATCTTATACTATGCTGTCGGCACATCTCTACGAGGTTTTTGTGCTTTCCTGCAAGTTCGTTGCTTGCCGATAAATTGAAAAGAATCTCTGCTCCCTGTAGTGCGAGTTGTATTCCTGGAGGGTTAGGTCCCCATATATCCTCGCATATCTCTATTCCGAATGTGCATGATGGCGTGCGGAACAATTGAAGTTGATGTAATTCTATCTCTTGTTCGCATAGTTTTATTTTGGTTCCTTCTGCAACCTCTTTGCCCGATGTAAACCAACGTTCTTCGTTGAACTCGCTATAGCCAGGAAGGAAACTTTTAGGTACTGCACCCATTATTTCCCCATTGTGTATTACGACTGCACAATTAAGCAAAGTTCCTGCAAAAGGAATAGGTATACCTATTATTATAATAATATTGTAATTGAGTGTCTCCTTAAGTAAACGTGCAACACCCTTTTCGGCCTCTTTCAGCAGCAGTTGTTGCTGGAATAGGTCGGCGCAACTGTAAGATGTTATACTCAGTTCAGGAAATGCAAGAATTTCTATATTCTTCTCTTCAGCCTCTTTTATTATTGGTAGCATCTGTTCGACATTGTATCTACAGTCGGCAACCCTTACTGAAGGTATAGCAGATGCTACTTTTACAAAACCATAATCCATAACAATATGTTTAGTTTACGTTTCACATTAATATCTTCAAATGTATTAATAAATTTCAAGATACAAAAATATTAATGATTCAAAGTTTTTCGGTATATCATATGCTTTTGGGTAAATTCTTGATAATTAATATAGTAATTTCTTGTGTAGAATCCTGTTTGTTAACTCCTTCTGTTTTTTTCAAAAAAAAAATAAAAAAAATCCCGAAAAAATTTGCGTAATATTTAAAACAGTACTATATTTGCAGTGACCTAAGAATTGAAAAAATTACAAAATTAAAACTAAGACAAAATGTTTGTGCGAGCCGAATTGAAAAAACAACTCATTGATGCCGGTATCAGACCTTCGGTGCAAAGGCTTGCAATATACGAATATGTTAAGAATAGTCGTATGCATCCTACCGCTGAACGGTTTATGAGGCCTTGAAAGAAGAACTTGGCTCTTTGTCACTAACAACAGTGTATAATACGCTTAAGCTGTATGTTGATGCTGGTCTTGTTTTGATGTTGCATGTAGATGAAAATTTCTTAAGGTATGATGGTGATGTTTCTGTTCACGCACATTTTAAATGTACTTGTTGCGGAGCTGTCCTTGATTTACCAATAAAAGGAGATTACAACAGTTGGCTCAATGGTGCAGAAATGTTACAGATTACAGATGCTCAGCTATACTTAAAAGGTATATGTGTAAAATGTAGAAACTAAAAAGATAATTAGCTTAAATAGATAACATAAAAAAAATTACGACTATGAAAAGATTTATTTGTTCAGTATGTGGTTACGTTCATGATGGTGATTCAGCTCCCGAGAGATGTCCAATGTGTAAGGTTCCTGCCGATAAGTTTAACGAGGTAGTAGAGGGTAAGCTTGAATTTGTACAAGAGCATGTAATAGGCGTTGCAAAGGGTTGTGACGATGAGATGATAAAGGACTTGAATGCGCACTTCATTGGTGAGTGTACCGAGGTAGGTATGTATCTGGCTATGAGCCGTCAGGCCGATCGTGAAGGTTATCCCGAGATTGCAGAGGCTTTCAAACGTTATGCATGGGAAGAGGCCGAGCACGCTGCTAAGTTTGCAGAACTTTTGGGCGATGTTGTATGGGATACAAAGACAAACCTTGACAAACGTATGAATGCAGAATCTGGTGCATGTGCCGATAAATACAGAATTGCTAAACGTGCTAAGGAACTTAATCTTGATGCAATACACGATACAGTTCACGAGATGGCTAAGGATGAGGCACGTCATGGAAAAGGTTTCGAAGGTCTGTTCAATCGCTACTTCAAGTAAGATTGGTTACACATAATGTTGATTTGAAGTTAAATAATGGTTTAATTAATTGCTTTGGAGCAACCCGTAAAAAGGTTGCTCCAAATATTTGTATTATATAATATTGAAGTGTGCTGCTCTGTTATTTATAACCAGAACTATTTATATAGCAAAATATTTAACCTCTGTTTGTTGGATTTTAAATATATTCGCATTTGTTTTTTCAAATGATATCTCGGTATGAAACGAATCAATTATAAAAAATCTCTTAATAATCTTCTTGTATCCTTCCTCAAGGATATATCTCTTAGGTGTGGTTGGCTGGGCTTATGCGCATTTCTGCTTACAATAATCCTGTTTCATGCATTTCTTCCGGCAATTCACGATATAGTGATGGATGTATCACTTTATATGCATAATAAATTCAACAATTCAGTTGCGACAAGGATTACAACTCTATTTTTCCTCATATCCGCATTATGCCTTATTGTAAAGAAATTCTATAGAAAAAGGATGCCCGATATGATATTGGCATTATCTTTTTATGTGCTCTTGTTTTATATATATATTAGATGGTGCGATAGTTCCATTACATGGGAATATATTGTAGAAGGATATCTCACCTACTTCGATGTTGCAGGTCTCCTATCTGCTGCTATACTCATTCTGTATATTACGGAATGTGTCAGGTATGCATCTACTGTGTCGGCCGAAAATGTAAGTGGGGATAATCTGTTGATAGATGATGCAATTACCGATAGCAAGGAGGATATACTTGGTCGATTACCATTTGTTAAGGAATTTGTTAAAACAGTCGTTGATTGCGATACCGGAAAAAGTGCATATTCAATTGGGGTTGTTGCTCCTTGGGGAGAGGGTAAAACCTCATTCCTGAAACTGTTTGTAAACGAAGTGAAGAGTATGAACTGTAACCTTGGAATAATCCATTTTTCTCCATGGCATCACTCTTCGAGCCGCGATGTATGTTCGGCATTTTTCACTCAGCTGCTAAAATATGTGGCAAATGAGAACAGAGTGCTTTTCAATCTCATCAGAGAGTATTCGAAACATGTAATAGGAGAGTTCGGTTCCATTGGATTTTCACTGCTTGGTAGCGAACCTCAACCCGATGAATTATTTGATAATATCTCAAAAATCCTTTTGGCCCGTAACGAACGTATAGTAGTGATTATAGATGATTTAGACAGACTCAATGGAGAGGAGATACTCGAGATATTTAAAATAATCAGAGGCAGTGCTAATTTCCCGAATATGATTTTTATTGCAGCATACGACAAGGAGTATGTAATAAATGCAATAAATAGTGTTCGCAATATAGATAATGAACGATTTATTGAGAAATTCTTTCAGGCCGAATTCTATCTCCCGAAGTTTTCATCTGAAAAGGTAAGCGAGTATATTCTGGCCAAGGTTAAAGAGTTTATGAGTGATGACGATTATATTGATTTTAAAGATAATTATGTGGAGTCTAAAGGCCTTATATATCGCGAAAAACCACATGAGGACTATATAAAGAATATACGTGATGCCAAAAGATGGATAAATTCCATAAGAATGGAATATAAACTTCTTAGAAACGAAGTGCGTATATGTGACCTTGCAGATGTCTCTATGCTTAAACTCTATCTTCCGACAGTGTATAATATGTTAAGTTGCGATTATGAAAAGTATTTTAAAAACGAATCGGGCTATTACAGGCTTTGGACAGATAGTGACAAGATTGATAAACTATATAGCCATAATAAAAAAGTGATATGGAAAAGTGAGGCTGTAGATAAACTAAAAGAGAATGATAAGGTAAAATTGAAAAATATTCTATCCCGTTTATTGCCTGATTATGTATCCTTTCCTAAAGACAAACAGTTCAACGACTCATTCTATACGTCACGCTATTTTTATAGAATATTACAGTATTCGGATATCTATACCGATGAGTTTGACAAATATGTAGCAATGGAGTCTAATGAGATGAGAAATACCCTTACAAAGGAATATATTGATGGTAGAAAAATAGCTTTGCTTAAACATTATAGATATTATAAACCGTTAGATGATTCTGAAAGATTAAAGTTGTTACGAATAATATTCTATACTTGTGCAGTTGGTGAAAGGTTTTTCTGTTCACAGGATATTATCTTTAATCTTATAACAGGTTTTAATGCAACAAATGAAGAGAAAGCACAGATTTTACGTAGTTTAATGTACGAGAATGGAGTATCATATTATGTCTGTTTACTTATTAATGAGATAAAAAATAATATATATGATTGGAATCTACTTATGAGTAATGAAGAATACGAATCTATACAGTTGGATATTCTAAGGAATGCAATTAATGAGAATATACCCTTAAATGAGATATTTAGTATATTCTGGTTGACATCAAAGAGAGTATTCTATAAGAATGGTAATAATACAGATGTCAAGTATGTATGTTCATCTAAGGCTCTAGGATTTCTAAAGGATGGAGTTGCCAAACATCCTATGAAATACCTTTTTTACCTTATTGGTCAGCTCCATTCTCATATAGACGGTCCTGTAACTTTTGTACCTCATAATCTTATATCTCAGATGTGGCCCGACTGGAACGATTTTGAACTATTCTTAAATACCCTTCCGGATACAGAAGAATGTTCCGAGTATAAGGATTTTTACAAGAAATTCAAGGACAACGGATATAAAGCAGTCGGTTTTGAGTTTAATTATGGTAGACTATACCGATAATTCTGTTTAATATTATTATTTATATATCTTGCATCTGTTGTTATCTTTTTATATTATTGCAACTGATATTCTTCTGTAAAAGAAAATTCATCTATTTCTTCAGAGGATTTATAGGTAAACGTAAATGTATTATTAATAAAAAACACAAGAACAAGAAATGAAAACAATCAGATTTACTATTGTAGCAATGGCTTTCATCTCTATGCTAATATCATGTGGGAATAAACAGCAACAGCCGGTATCGCAAAACGCGGAGCAAACAGCTGTAGTACAGGTAATGGATGTAGATGGTTTGCTAGCCAATGCAGAGTCGCTTGTAGATAAAGAAGTGGTTTTTGATGGAGTGTGTACACATGCATGTAAACATGGTGCAACAAAAATATTTATCATGGGTAGCGATGATACAAAGACCATTCGTGTAGAGGCAGCTAAACTTGGCTCGTTCGATACCAAATGTATCAATAGCATCGTGAAAGTTAAAGGTGTGCTTAAAGAAGAGCGCATAGATGAGGGGTATCTGCAGCAGTGGGAAGCAAAAGAGAAAGCTGAGTGTGGCGATAATCATGGTGAAGGAGAGGGTGGATGCAGCACCGAGAAAAATGCTCGTGGCGAAACAGCCAATACAGTGGCAGAACGTATAGCCGATTTCCGCACCAAGATTGCAAAGCGTCAGGAAGAGTGTGGCAAAGCATACTTGTCGTTCTATTTTGTAGAGGCACTTTCATATGAAATTAAATGATATAGCAACAAAAATCCGCAAGTGGAGTCGTACGATACATCGCGATCTCTCATTCTTCTTTTCGGGAATGATTCTTATATATGCAGTTTCCGGTATTGTAATGAATCATAGAAACGTTATCAATCCCAATTATTCGGTTGAGGTAAAGAACTTTGTATTGGAAAAGGAGTTGCCTGCGAAAGATTTTATAAAGAAAGAGCATGTGTTAAGTTTGCTAAGCACTTTGGATGAAGAGAATAATTATACCAAACACTATTTCCCTGGTGAAAGTACAATGAAGGTATTTCTTAAGGGAGGATCTAATTTAGTTGTCGATTTGAGCAGTAACAAGGCGGTATATGAGAAACTGACACCACGTATTGTTATAGGTACACTGACAAAGCTACACTATAATCCCGGGAGATGGTGGACCTACTTCTCCGATATTTTTGCAATATCACTTATTCTTATTACTATTACAGGTATGATAATGAATAAGGGGCCAAAAGGATTGTGGGGTAGGGGCGGTGTTGAACTCATTGTAGGTATTGCAATACCACTGTTGTTCATATTCTTTTGATACAAGATATATAGGCAGATGTAAGTATATGATGTAAAAATGGGCAGATTGTATGTCTGCCCATTTTTTTATATCCTTACGCACCTGCACGGTTATTGCACTTTTCCTTTCAGAATAATGTTTTTTATAATAGGTGTCTGATGTGCATAAGGCATAAATGCCAATGAGGGTATAGGTTTGGTAATATAAAAATTGGCGATTTTGCCACGTGTTATTGAACCATAATCTTTGCTTTCTCCCATTGCACATGCACTATTCAATGTCGCAGCATTGAGAGCTTCTGCAGGTGTCATCTTCATTTTTATGCTTGCCAGTGAGGTAACAAAACGCATATTGCCCGATGGCGCAGTGCCTGGATTGTAGTCCGAGGCAAGAGCAACAGGTAGTCCTGCATCAATCATTTTACGTGCAGGGGGATAGCCTATGCCTAGAAAGAAAGCGCATCCGGGTAGCATTGTTGGTATGGTGTTACTATCTTTCAGGGCCTCAATCTGTTCATCTCCCATAGACTCGAGATGGTCTACCGACAGGGCTCTATGTTTTACTCCGACTTCGACACCACCAGAGACAGCAAGTTCATTGGCATGAATTTTTGCACGTAGTCCATAGGTAGCTCCACGCTCTATAATCTTTGCAGTCTCCTCAGGAGTGAAGAAACCGCGATCGCAGAATATATCTACAAAGTCGGCAAGGTTCTCTGCTGCAACGGCCGGAATCATCTCATTGCAAACATGCTCTACATACTCGCTTTGTCTTCCTTTGAAGGCTCGTCCAACAGCGTGTGCACCCAAAAATGTAGAGCGCACTTCAAGTGGAGCAGTCTCCTTTATACGACGTATTACACGCAGAATCTTAAGCTCCGATTCCAATGTCAGTCCATAGCCCGACTTTATTTCCACTAACCCAGTACCCATAGCAATAATCTCGTCGATACGCTCCATAGCCTGCTTATATAGCTCCTCTTCCGAGGTGTTGTGCAGACGGTCAGCCGAGTTAAGTATACCACCTCCATGTGCAGCAATCTCTTCGTATGAGAGTCCTTTTATCTTATCGAGGAACTCCTGTTCGCGGCTGCCGGCATATACAATATGGGTATGCGAATCGCAGAAAGAGGGAAAGAGCCATCCTCCTTGAGCGTCTATAGTTTCACATTCTACACTTGTTGGCAATTGGCTCATGGGACCATAATCCTTTATGCGTGTGCCCTCAGTCAGTAACCATGCCTCTTCGAGGGTTGCAATGCTATTCATCTCCTTGCCTGCAACGCATGTGTGCCCACTCTCGTCAATGCCTACAATTGTGCCTATATTCTTAACGAGCAAGTTCATATTCGTTCAGGAATTTTACCGATGAGGCTATATGTGGATACATTACAGTGTCATTTTCTACAAAAGGTACAACTTTGCGGTAAGCACTATGCAATGCCTCGATGCTCTGCGACGATTTAAGAGGACGTCTGAACTCAAGTGCCTGTGCTGCATTCATAAGCTCAATAGCAAGTATACGCTCGGTATTCAGTACCACCTTAAGTAACTTGGTGGCAGCATTTGAGCCCATGCTCACATGGTCCTCTTGTCCCTGTGAAGAGGGAATTGAGTCGCACGATGCAGGCCAACATAGTCCTTTCGACTGGCTCACTATAGATGCAGCCGTATATTGTGGAATCATGAAGCCGCTGTTCAGTCCCGGATTTACAACAAGGAAGTGCGGCAGATTGCGTACACCCGATATGATTCTATATACACGACGTTCCGAGATGTTGCCTAGCTCGGCTATTGCTATAGCAAGGAAATCCATAGCAAGTGCAATAGGCTGTCCGTGAAAATTACCAGCAGATATAACCTCATCACTATCGGGGAATATCGTTGGGTTATCTGTTGCCGAGTTTATTTCAGTCTCAAGCACACTTGCTACGTAAGCAATAGTATCTTTCGATGCACCATGTACTTGGGGAATACAGCGGAATGAGTATGGGTCCTGAACATGTTTTTTTGGCTGTTTTATTATCTCACTACCATCCAGTATACCTCTTATAACCTTTGCAGTCTCTATTTGTCCGTTATGTGGGCGTATGGCATGTACGCTATTCTCAAAAGGCTCGATGCGTCCATCAAATGCATCAAGTGACATGGCACCTATATAATCGGCCCAACGGCTCAGGCGCATTGCGTTGATTATTGAGTACACTCCGTAGGCCGACATGAACTGTGTTCCGTTCAACAGTGCAAGACCCTCTTTTGAACATAGGGTGATGGGACTCCATCCCATTCTCTTCATCATTGTCTCGCCGTCTACAACCTCGCCGTCAATCTCAACCTCTCCCAATCCAAGCAGAGGCAAACACATATGGGCAAGAGGCGAAAGATCGCCCGATGCTCCCAACGAGCCCTGTTCATATACTACCGGGATTATGTTGTTGTTGAACATATCGACAAGGCGCTCTACTGTTACAAGCTGTACACCAGAATGGCCATATGAGAGTGATTGTACCTTTAGAAGAAGCATCAGGCGTGCAATATCCGATGGAACACGTTGGCCTGTTCCGCATGCGTGCGACATCATCAGATTTTTCTGTAGTTGTGAAAGGTTTTCTTTATCTACAGAAATATTACACAAGGAACCGAACCCGGTTGTAACACCATATATTGGATTCTTTGTATCTTCCATCTTCTTGTCTAGATACTCGCGACAGTGATTAATGCGTTGTATAGCCTCGTCGCTAAGCGCTATTTTGTAGTCTTTGGAAAGAATCTCCTCAACTCTTGCAATAGTAAGATGTTGCGTGCTTATGTAATGTATCATAATAACTCAATTTTATTTATTCTCGTTAAATACTCTCTCTATCAATTCCGCATCGGCAATATTCGGCAGTGTTACATTTAGCAGGGGAGTACGCTCCATCTGGCGCTTGATTGCAAATATGGCTCCTTTGTTGCGTGCCCAACTGCGACGTGCAATTCCATTGTTGACATCCCATAGCAACATCTCTTCGATATGTCGTGCCGATTCGTCACTACCGTCTATAACCATTCCGAAACCGCCGTTCATAACCTCGCCCCAACCGACACCGCCGCCATTGTGTATCGATACCCATGTGGCGCCTCTGAATGAATCGCCAATAACATTATGTACTGCCATGTCTGCACAGAACTGCGAGCCGTCGTATATGTTTGATGTTTCACGATATGGCGAGTCGGTTCCTGATACATCGTGGTGATCGCGTCCAAGCACTACCGGAGCCGAAATTTCACCTTTTGCTATTGCCTCGTTAAATGCAAGGGCTATACGTGTACGACCCTCAGAATCGGCATATAGGATACGTGCTTGTGAACCCACTACCAATTTGTTTTGCTTGGCCTCGCGTATCCAATGCAGGTTATCTTCCAACTGTCCGCGAATTTCATCCGGTGCTTCGGTAAGCATCTGTTGCAGAACCTCGGCTGCAAGACGGTCGGTTGTCTCAAGGTCTTTCTCATTACCCGATGTACATACCCAACGGAAAGGTCCAAAGCCATAGTCAAAGAACATTGGTCCCATTATATCCTGTACGTATGATGGATAGCGGAATGTTCCGTCACTTTTCATAATATCGGCCCCTGCACGTGACGATTCCAGTAAGAAAGCATTGCCATAGTCAAAGAAATACATACCTCGGGCTGTAAGTCGGTTTATAGCCGATACATGACGACGCAACGAAGCCTGCACACACTCGTGGAAACGCTCAGGCTCTTCAGCCATCATACGGTTCGACTCTTCGTAGCTGTAACCTACAGGATAGTATCCTCCGGCCCAAGGATTATGTAGCGATGTCTGGTCCGATCCTAGATCTACATTTATCTCTTCATCGGCAAGGCGTTCCCATAAATCCACAACATTGCCGACATATGCAAACGATACCACCTCTTTCTCCTCAACAGCCTCTTTTATGCGGGGGATAAGAGTGTCGAGCGATGAGTGAAGTTCATCAACCCATCCTTGATTGTAACGCTTCTCTGCAGCAGCGATATTAATCTCGGCTGTAACACTTACCACTCCCGAAATGTTACCGGCTTTGGGTTGGGCACCCGACATACCTCCAAGTCCGGCTGTAACGAATAACATTCCTTTCAAGTCGCTCTGTCCCGGCTTCATACGTTTACGAGCTGCGTTCATAACTGTAATAGTGGTGCCGTGAACTATTCCTTGTGGGCCTATGTACATATATGAACCGGCTGTCATCTGTCCATATTGTGATACACCCATTGCGTTGAAACGTTCCCAATCGTCTTGTGACGAGTGGTTTGGAATAACCATTCCGTTTGTCACAATCACTCGCGGTGCATCCTTGTGTGAGGGGAATAAACCCAATGGGTGTCCCGAGTACATTACAAGCGTCTGCTCATCGGTCATCTCGGCAAGGTATTTCATAGCAAGGCGATACTGTGCCCAATTCTGGAATACAGCACCGTTGCCACCGTATGTGATAAGTTCCTGCGGATGTTGTGCAACAGCCTTGTCCAGGTTGTTCTGTATCATCAGCATTATGGCGGCAGCCTGACGTGAGCGAGCTGGATATTCCTCTATGGGACGGGCATACATCTCATAGTCGGGACGCAGACGATACATATATATGCGTCCATACTGTTTTAGTTCCTCCAGGAACTCAGGGGCAAGTTCGGCATGATGCTTTTCGGGAAAATAGCGCAGTGCATTTGCAAGTGCCAACTTCTTTTCGCTATCAGTAAGAATATCTTTCCTTTTCGGAGCATGATTGGCTGTTGTGTCGTATGCTTTTTTCTCGGGAAGGATATCGGGGATACCTGCTAATATATCTTTCTGAAAATCGGTCATAATAATATCTTTTTCTGGTTTTCGGTATATTTTAGACTCTGCCTTAGTTTATCTTGCTCTCTACAATGGCAAGAATCTCCTGTTCGGATTTTTGTGCGAGCTGTTGTATCTTTTCTGCCTCATTTATCAGCCTATCGGCTGTTTCTCGGTCTTTCAGTCCGGCAGCGTTTATCTTAACGTTCAGGCAAGCACCCATCACTGCCGAGCGTGCTGCAAGCGCTCCTACTCCTGCATCAGATACTGAGTTGGGATTACCCTCCATAGCCATAGCCTTTACAATGTCAAATACCTTATATGCTGTCTGCATTGTACGCAGAGGCACTTGGGTCGCATATAGTGTAGCTGTTTGCATCGCTTGTGCACGCTCTGCTTTCTCTTCGGGTGTATTCTTCGGCATTGAAAATACTGCCATTATCTTATTAAATGCAGCTGTATCTTCATCTACAAGGGCAAGTAATTCGTTCATTATGTTCATTCCTTTCTCGGCCCATTCCGAGAAGAACTCCCAACGCTCGTCCCATCCAGCCTTGTGCGATGATAGGTTTGCAACCATAGCACCCAAGGCAGCACCTAACGCACCCATATATGCCGATATTGAACCTCCACCGGGTGCAGGCGATTCACTAGCTGTCTCTTCGGCAAAAGCTGTGCAGGTCATATCAACCAGTTTGTTTGCTCTCTTCTGTTCTTCTGCCTCCAATATGTATTCCACAATCTTCTCTTCGGGCTTGAACTCCTTTAGGTTCGATAGTCCCATTGTCTCTATGGCTATGCGCACTAGTTCTCTTTCGGGAACTCCTGTCGAACGGTGTTGCTTATGTAGAAAATAGCGGCCGGCATCAACAAGTGCCTTCTTGGGTACAAGACCCACGATTTCGGTTCCTGTAACACGTACTCCACGTGCTTCAGCAGCACGGCACACCTCATCAAATGCAACGTGCAATGGGGTTACAGAGAGATTGGTCATGTTCATTGATACTTGTGCAATACCATACTCCTGAATATACCAGCCAATGGCTTTACAATCTTTAAGTGTACCCGGAATCATAACAGGCTCACCATTCTCGTCCTTGACAATCTTTCCTACTATTGGGTTGCCCTCACGCTTTGGACGCCCCTTTTCGCGTACGTCAAAAGCGATAGCATTTGCTCTGCGTGTGGATGTGGTGTTAAGATTATAGTTTACTGCAATGAGAAAGTCTCTTGCTCCTACAGCTGTAGCTCCGGTACGTGCTATACCCTCGTCGTAGGGGCGTGCTCCGAAATCGGGCTGTCTCTCCTTGGCAGCCATCTTCTCGGGTAAAGCCTCATATTCACCTTCGCGGCATACGGCTAGGTTGCGACGTTCGGGAGTGAATGCAGCAGCTTCGTAGCAATATGTGGGCACATTAAGCTCGTCGGCAACTCTCTTGGCAAGTGTACGTGCCAGCTCTGTACACTCTTCCATTGTTATACCCGAAACAGGTATGAGCGGACAGACATCGCAGGCACCCATTCTAGGATGCGCACCCTTATGCAGACGCATGTCGATAAGTTCTGTTGCACGCTTTATTGACGCAACGGCAGCATCCATTACAGCCTCGGGCTCACCTACAAATGTTACAACAGTGCGATTTGTTGCCTCACCTGGGTCTACATCCAGGAGCTTTACCCCTCTGATGCTCTCTATCGCATCAGTTATCTGTTTGATTGTCTCAGCGTTGCGTCCCTCTGAAAAGTTTGGAACGCACTCAATGATTCTCTTTTGCATAGATATATTATATGTTTGTTTAGTCAGTTTTTATGTGATTATACAAATGTAGGTATATTTTTCGGAACAATATGCAATGCCTTCTTTTTTTTAGAGTTCATCTGTTGTTAAAGACTACAATTTAAAATGGAATATGAATCTCCTTCTACAAGCATAGATAATATTAAAAATAATCCAGTCTCCGATAACTCCGGAGACTGGATTATTAGATTCTTTTTCGTTATTATAACGTATTTAGGGTATCTTATTCGAGTGTCGAAAAATCGATATCCGGTGCCTCTGTTGTATTACCTTTGCGGTCGAAATAGGTTCCGAATGTCATGTACTCATCAAAGAAACCTCCCATGGAGAGGAAGAAATCATCGCCATCCCTGCCACCTGTATAGTCGAGACGCATCTCTTGTCGCCCCGTCGTGTCACAGGTGAAACGTGCTTTAGTAATAGGAATCCATCTGCCATCGGTGGTACGTGCCCACTGATTGCCGTAATATGCCTTTCTGTTTATATAACCCATTATGGGGTTGAAGTTCTCCAGGAATGAGTATGCATTGGTATACCATGTAGTGATTTTGGGGCGACGGAAAGATGCTACAAGCGACCATTTACCCTTGGCGTTGTCAAAGAAATATGCAGTGTACACAGTACTGCCATTGCCGTCGGGTCTTACACCCATAAGGAAACGGCAACGTTCTCCTGCTTTCCATTCGTAGTGCATGTAACTCTGTCCGCCGGAACCTTCGTTGCCAAAGTCCTTGACTGTAACACCGTCACCTTTTTTGACAAGTGTAATACGTAATGAATCGGGAATCTCGGCAGCATTGTCGGTTTGGTATGGACTCCACACCGAGAATAGAACTCTTCTTTTCTGCGGGCTGTTATTCTGTATGCCGAAATAACCCTCTCCAAATCCACAAGCCATGTAGTAACTGCTGGGGATGTCGCCATCTTCGGGTACAACAACTTCGTTGTAGAACCATTCTATATCTTCATTAGGAAGAATGTAACCCAAATGTACCGATGGTCCACGTCGTCCGAAATGGGTACTGAAGTCGGGGCTGACACATGCGATAGGTGTAGCATCGCCACCCACAAATACAGCAGCAATAGAACCGAAATCGGAACCGTTGTTTATCTTCACACCACGAATATCCATCTTTATGTATCCCGGTTTTTTCACCTTGAATACTCCAAGTTCAACTCGCGACAAGGTATCGCTCTCAAGCTTAACCTTTCTCTTCTTACCCAACAAAGAGACTTCAATGCAAGAGTTACCTTTTGCCTGTAGCGCAATGTTCATCTTGCCGCTATTTTTTGCTCTGAAATAGAAACTTATCACTGTTTCCTTTTCGTTCCAGTTGCGTATGGCACATTGCCCCTCATCAATATATGCTGTCTGCCCCGATGTTATATAAGCATTTCCCGACAAGGTGACAACACTCTCATTTTGTGCAATTGCCGGCATAAACAGAAACAATGTAACAGCTAATGATGCTAATTGTAAAAAGACACTCTTACTCATATCTGAATTGTATTAGTTTTCTACTGAAATTTCCAATGATAATATGCAGAATGTAAAATTAATTAAAATTTGTTTTTGCTCCTATACAAAAAGTCATATTTGTTGAGAACTATTTTAAGAAATTTAGATTTGAATATACTATAAGGATTGTAACGCCTAAACCTATCTTGGCTTGCGGCAAGAGGATATACTCGAAACGTATGATTGCTTAACTTTCTAACTACTAAACACAAATACCCCCGGGGCTACCTAATTATATAGGTTGTTTAGGGAGTATTTATTCCTTATCACTCCGCCTCTCCTTGTGAATATCCGTGTGTTGCAACCTTCGCACCGAAAAAAGCCGTAGCAGGAAGCCCGGCAGTGTTGTTATCATCAATAGCATAAGAAGTGCCGACACATCACGCATCGGCAGACGATATCCGAAGAGGACGGTATAATGCAAAAGAAACCCCTACAACGCAGGTTGCAGGGGTTTGTCCGGGATAGAGTAGGTGAAACCTACTCCAGTGGTTTTATTCTTAGCCAGAATTCAGTGTCTGTGAAATTGTTGCTTGTGTTTGTATATACTATTTTCATTATCATCTTTTCCTCATCAATGAACTCATAATTCATGACAGAGACTGTACCCTCCCATGGCTTGTTGAAATGCCTTAAAATTTTCTCACGAAACGTGTTGTCATCGACAATATCATAGCATCCTTTCTGTGCAACGAATCCGCTAATATTATTCCTGTACGGGAATAACGAGTAATAGGTATTATCATTATCATATACCTTTATAGCAGCTCCTACGTTGACATCCAACTTGCCCGCAGCATTCTGCTTTACAACGCATTGTTGCCACACGCCAACGATTGGGCATTCCACAACTTTATCTATTGTGTCAAGTCTGAATTCCACAGGCATCGTAACTGCCATACGTTCAGGCTTGTTATATATCGCACCGGGGTTCCAGCGAGGCATCTTCTTTACCACGCGAATAGCCTCTTTGTCTAGAAGGCTGTTGCCACTACTTCTAGCGAGTTCAACCTCTTTAATTTTACCGTTTTTCTCAACAATGAATCTTACAAATGCCTTTCCCTCGATTCTGTTTTCTACACATTCTTTGGGATAGCGTATATTCATTTGTAGATATTCCTTAATAGCATTCCATCCCCCTGGGAATTCGGGTTGTGATTCAGGATTACTGAAAACCATTTCATCATTTTCTTTGCTCTCCTTTTTATTCAATTTGAAGTTCACCGGCAATGTAAACATCACATTCACCGCTTCGCCTTTGTTCTTGCCGGGGTTCCAGCGAGGCATCTTCTTTACCACGCGAATAGCCTCTTTGTCGAGCAGTTGGTTACCGCTGCTCTTGAAGAGTTCAACTTTTTTGATTTTACCGTTTTTATCAACAATGAATCTTACAAATGCCCTTCCCTCTATTCCCGAAGCACTGCACTTCTTGGGATAGCGTATCTCTTTTTTCAAATAATCCATAAGAGCACGCATTCCACCGGGGAACTCAGGTTGTTGTTCACAAACAAGCATGACATCCTTCCCCTCTGCTGGAAGATCGATTTCAAACGGTTTATCACACTTATCCTGCGCGTGGCAAGGAGTACAGAACAATGATAAAGCCATTGCTGCAATAGCAATAAATACAATAATTCGGTTTGGTTTCATAGCTGTTAAAGTTCTCAAGTGATTTTCAAAGATAAACAGTTTTTCTTGTAATTACAATGCTTTTATAAGGTTTTCAAGAGCATCAAGGTTACGAGGGTCGGCATTGACATCGAGCAAATTTCCGTTGCGGTCGATGAGCCTGTAGGTCGGGTACTGATTTACCTTCAGGAAATTCTCAACTGCACTCTGCTGAACATCGGGCAAGTTGTAATGCACCACGTTGTCGCCTGTGACATTGTACTCCTTTATTACATTTTTCCAGCTATCCTCATCGCTACGGTTGGCAAGGTAAAGGAACACCATATCATACGGCGCCATTCTCTCATACAGTTCCTTACTGTGCGAAAGAGCCCGTTTGCATGGACTGCACCAGGTACCCCACACATCGACCAATACAAACTTGCCTTTGTATGGTTCAATGAGCTTGCGAAGTATTTTTTCTCCGTCGCTCATATCCTTAACCTCGTCGTTGGTTTTCAGGCTTTCGCTACCTGATAGTGCACGACGTTGCAAAGCAAGATATCTGTTCTGCATCTCCACCACCGTGTTTATTGCAGCCGGTGTCGATATATTCTTCTCTGCCCACTCTATCACATCTGCCGGTAGGGGAATGCGGCGGTTGTTTATTTCGTTCCAGATGAT
>JAFWBM010000025.1 GCA_017507105.1 Bacteroidaceae bacterium | reverse complement strand
TGCTGAGGCCACTGCAAAGGCTTGGGAAGAGTACAATGCACAGATATTGCTCGATGCTCGTAAGAACGCGCGTTTGACACAGGCGGAACTTGCCGAGCGTATCGGTGCTGATAAGAGTTATATATCGCGCATTGAGCGAGGAATAACAGTTCCTACAGTTGCAACCCTTTATAAGATTGCAGCTGCAATGGGATTGACTGTTGAGTTAAAGCCTATTTGATAGAAGCAATTTTCAGAGGTCATCACGAACTTTCTTGAAAGTTACCATTTCGTAACCCTCTGCCCTCAAATAATGAACAAAATCTACCACCTTTAAAAAATCTTTCATAAAGGTTCGATAATCTGTCACAAATTTGCACGATGAGACAAAAGAGGAATTTTCGAAAGAATTTTCCTCTTTTTTGTTTTTTGCAGTCTTCAATCGACATAATCAATAACTCAATCGATTTAATCGTTTTGATAAATAATAAATATGGCTTACTTTTGCAAAAAGAAGAGATATTAACTTTTAAAAATTGTATATACTATGGCAACAATAAACTTAACTAAAGAAGGCTTTGAGAAAAGAATATCCAACATCGGAACAGTCGGAAATAAATGGGAATATATAGGCGACAAACCGGCTGTCATCGATTTTTATGCTCCTTGGTGCGGGCCTTGCAAAATGCTCTCTCCGATACTTGAAGAGCTATCAGAAGAGTATTCAGAAAAAATTGATATATACAAGGTAAATGTAGACAATGAAGAAGAACTCTCGGCCTTGTTCGGAATAAGAAGTGTACCGACACTGCTTTTCATTCCTATGAACTCTGAACCACGAATAGCAGCCGGAGCATTATCCAAGCAGCAGCTGAAAACGATTTTTAAAGATTTTCTATTACAAGACAAATAAACTTTCGGCACTCAGAAAACTGTCTCATATCATTAAATAAGAAAAGGAATTCAAGTATGAAAACTAACTCAGACCAAAAATATATAATAGTGGGTGGCGTAGCAGGTGGAGCCACCGCTGCAGCACGCATACGCCGCAATACCGAAAATGCAAAGATTATCCTATTTGAGAAAGGAGAACATATTTCATACGCCAACTGCGGCTTGCCATATTACATCGGAGGTGTTATAGAAGAGCGTGAGCGTCTTTTTGTTCAAACACCCGAGGCATACGGCCGACGGTTCAATATAGATGTACGAGTCAATAGCGAAGTAATGCGCATTGAACCCGATAAGAAGATAGTACACGTACGTACATCCGATGGGGTGGAATATACAGAATCGTACGATAAATTACTACTCTCTCCCGGTGCTTCGCCTGTGCGCCCACCATTGCCGGGCATTGACAATGAGGGTATATTCACCCTGCGTAACATAAGCGATACAGATAAGATAAAAAACTACATACAGCAACATAACGTAAAACGTGCCGTAATCATTGGCGGTGGATTCATTGGCCTTGAAATGGCAGAAAATATCCACCGTACAGGCGCGCAGGTTGCGGTAGTAGAGATGGCAAATCAGGTGATGACTCCTATCGACTTCTCAATGGCATCCATAGTACATCAACATCTGCAAGAAAAAGGCGTACAGTTGTATCTGAATGAAGCGGTAGAGTCTTTCACACGCGAAAATGAGGTACTTGAAGTACATTTCAAATCGGGAATAAAACTTGAAGCCGATTTTGTTCTGCTTTCCATAGGAGTAAGAGCGCAGACAGGTTTGGCCGGCGAAGCGGGGTTGAGATTAGGAGAAAATAAAGGAATCTATGTAAATGAGTTCTTACAGACTTCAAATGAATCAATCTATGCAGTAGGTGATGCCATTGAATACCCTCATCCCATAACAGGGAAACCTTGGTTAAACTTTCTGGCAGGACCCGCAAACCGCCAAGCACGTATAGTTGCCGACAATATGGTTTTCAACAATATCATTAAATATGAAGGCTCTATAGGCACGTCAATAGCCAAAGTGTTCGACATCACAGTAGCATCGACCGGCCTTCCGGCCAAACGACTGCGACAGATGAATATACCTTATCTCTCATCGACCATACATATAGGGTCGCATGCAGGATACTATCCCGGCTCTTTACAAATGGACATAAAAATCACATTCTCACCAAGTGACGGACGATTGTATGGAGCGCAGATAGTGGGATACGATGGAGTAGACAAACGCATAGACCAATATGCCTTAGCTATCAAAAACGGGGCAACCGTAGAGAGCCTTACTCGAATAGAACACGCATACGCGCCGCCATTCTCATCGGCTAAAGACCCGGTAGCTATCTCGGGATATGTAGCACAAAATATTCTTAGCGATAAGATGACGCCACTTTACTGGCGCGAAATGCAAAATGCAGATACTTCAAAAGTAACAATTGTAGATGTGCGAACGGAGGATGAAGCCGCGCTTGGAAGTATTCAGGGGGCGATTAACATTCCTTTGGACGACTTGCGCAAAAGAATGAACGAAATCCCTAAAGAGCGCCCTGTATATCTCTTTTGTGAAATAGGGTTACGCGGATACTTAGCCTCAAACATACTGAAAGGAGTTGGATATAAAGATGTCCGCAATCTTATCGGAGGTCTTAAAACATATGAAGCAGCAACAAGACCTGTTATTAACCCTACCTCCGACCTGAATGAGAAAAAAGAGGATTGCTCCACATCAATTTCGCCCTGCACAGGCAATACTGTAGTCAGGGTCGATGCCTGCGGAATCCAATGTCCGGGCCCCATTCTAAAACTAAAGAAAAGTATAGAGCCGTTGTTACCGGGAGAACTGATTGAAGTACGTTCTACAGATGCCGGCTTCCCTCACGATGCGGAATCCTGGTGCTTAAGTACAGGTAACAAATTCATAGAAAAACGCACTGAAAAAGGTATACACTATGTACTTATAGAAAAGTCGGCATCCGGTAACATAGAGAAAGCAAGAAGCACAAACGAAGAGAAAGGTAAGACCTTTATTCTGTTCAGCGACGATCTTGACAAAGCTCTAGCAACCTTTGTATTAGCCAATGGCGCTGCAGCCACCGGCAAAAAAGTATCAATATTTTTCACATTCTGGGGTTTGAATACCATAAAAAAATCTAATAAACCGAATGTAAAGAAAGACCTATTGGGACGTATGTTTGGATGGTTACTCCCCTCCGACTCGACAAAATTGTCGCTCTCGCAAATGAATATGGCAGGCATCGGAGCAAAAATGATGCGTTTCATAATGAAGCGCAAAGGTGTAGATTCATTAGAGAGCCTCCGCCAACAAGCCATAGAGAATGGAGTAGAATTTATTGCCTGTCAAATGTCAATGGATGTAATGGGGGTAAAACGCGAAGAATTGCTCGATGAGGTTAATATTGGCGGTGTGGCCACATATATGAGTAGAGCCGAACAAGCCAATGTAAATCTTTTCATTTGATTAAAAAGACTCAGGAACTGCTTATTTAGTTACATATCCGTATATTTGAGGAAACCTCGAATATACAGTGCACTCGCTTGGAAAAATATTCAAGCGAGCTTGATATATCTCGCTCGTTTGTTCGTATATTTGATGAAACATCGAATATTTCTTGCACTCGCTTTGAAATATATTCAAGCAAGCTTGATATATCTCGCTCGTTTGTTCATATATTTGATGAAACATCGAATATTTCTTGCACTCGCTTTGAAATATATTCAAGCAAGCTTGATATATCTCGCTCGTTTGTTCATATATTTGCGACTTCCGGAAAATGGAAAGATATTGCAAAAAAGAGAATAAAATTAATAACTTAAAATCAAGCGGCTCCTGAGTCTGAAATAAACGACAAACTGTTTACTACTTAAAAACAATTTTTGTATGACACTTCAACAGATGGAATATATTGTTGCATTGGACAAACATCGCCACTTTGCACGTGCTGCCGAGTCGTGCGGCATTACACAATCGACACTATCTTCTTTAATACAAAAGCTTGAAGCCGAATTAGATGTAACGATCTTCGACCGCAACACTCATCCGATAAAGCCGACACAATTGGGAGAAGAGATTATTATCCTAGCAAAAGTATTACTTTTCAATGCCTCGCAAATAGAGGAAATTGTATCTACACACAAAGGAGAGTCTATAGGCAAGGTACGCATGGGTATAGCCTCGACCATAGCTCCTTATATACTTCCAAAGATGTTCAAGCACCTCTCCAAAGAACATCCCGATATTGACTTGTATGTAGAAGAGGCACGTATTGCAACAATTATACAAAAACTGGAACGTGCCGAGTTAGACCTGGCACTATTGGCAACACCGTTGAACAACAGCGAGTTGTTAGAGATTCCCATATACAGGGAACGTTTTGTTGCTTATGTTTCGCCGGATGAAAAGATGTATCAGCATGAGGTATTGGAGACATCTACACTGCCTGTTGAAAATATTTGGATGCTGCGCGAGGCTTATTGTCCTAACAGTGGTGTCTTTCCATTCTGTCATTCGAATACCGGTAAGCGCGCGACATACGAAGCCGGAAGCATTGAGACACTCGTCAGGATCGTTGACGAAAACGGAGGTTACACAATTATTCCCGAATTACACGTCCCACTGCTTCATAGCAATCAGCAAAGCAAAATTCGACACTTGCTCAATCCCGAGCCTACACGTGAAATAGCTTTCGTAATACGGCGCGACTACGCACGTGAACGGTTGCTCAACATTTTAGCGGATGCAATAAAAGCAGTTATTCCGGATAATATGATATATGAGAGACATAAAAAATTCAAGATAAAGTTATAACAAGGAAGAGGAGAATCTAAAGAGCAACATTTTTTTCATTCACGTTCTAGATATAATATTAAGGTATACAATGCACACAACAAGACTTTCCAAAATATTTACAATAATATTCACTACAATAACAATTATAACAGCTTGCATGAGGGGTAATGGCAACGACACCCCAAAGAGCGATACTAATGAAGCCGATAACATTGCCGATATAGAGATAGAGACAAAATACGGATTGCCTATAGAGGGTTTCTGTTTTGAGTATGACACCGTAAAGAGGGGAGAGACTATTGCCGAGATTCTATATGGGTTCGGATTTAATGCACAGGAGGTATACGCATTAACACAATGCCCCGACTCGGTATTTGATGTACGAAAGATACGTCCGGGACAAGCTTGCGCCCTTGTATGTGAAAGGGATAGCGCCTCTACCCCATGCTATTTTGTATACGAAGAGAGCCCCAAAAGCTATATTACGTTCGACCTGAAAGAGGGTTACAAAGCGGTACGTAGCCAAAAGCATAGCGAATGGCGTGAGAGTGAGGTTGCCGGTGTAGTAAACTCTTCGCTATGGGTGGCCATGCAGGAGAGCAGTGCATCGCCATTGCTTGCTGTGGAGATGTCGCATATCTTTGGATGGTCGGTAGATTTCTTCGGTATTCAAAAAGGCGATGAGTACCGTCTTATATATGCACAGGAGTATGTAGAGGATACCCCTCTGAACAACTATAGGATTGTTGCTGCATCGTTCCGCGCATCGGACAGCACTGTATATGCAATTCCTTTTACGCAAGAGGGAGAGGAACTATTCTACAATATTGACGGCAATAGTCTTGAGGGTGCTTTTTTGAAAGCTCCACTCGACTATTATCGCATCTCGTCACGTTTCTCGAACAGCCGTTTCCACCCTGTACTGCGACGGTATCGTGCACATCATGGTGTCGACTATGCTGCGCCTGCAGGAACACCGGTATATGCAATTGGCAATGGCAAGGTGATTGCAAAGGCTTATCAAGCCGGCGGAGGTGGCAACTACGTCAAAATAAGACACAACAGCGTATATGTAACAACCTATATGCATCTTTCGCGCTTTGCCAAAGGACTTAAGGTGGGCGATGCTGTAAAGCAGAAACAGGTGATAGGATATGTTGGCTCGACAGGTATATCTACGGGACCACACCTCGATTTCAGAGTACACGAGAATGGGAAACCAATAAATCCTCTTACAATAAAATCGCAACCTAAGAAACCTATCAGCGACTCGTGCAGGGCTGAGTTTACAGTTGTCCGCGACTCACTGGTGAGACGTCTGAACAATATAGGCTCTACCATCGGTGATAACAGCAAGACGCTGCCCGACACAATACAACAACCTTTATCTCAATCCTGATAAAAATGACCGGCTGCGTGGAGAGCAACTATTACAGATAGAAGAGACTACACATACTCGCTCAGTTCTAGCCAACGCATACTCTTCTCGTCTATCAACTCTATGAGCAGAGAAATACGTTGCGATTTCTGCAACAGTGTGTTATTGTCGAGTGTTCCACTGCACATCTCTTGCTCTATTTGCTGTTTCTCTTGTTCGAGTTGCTCTATCTCTATTCCTAAAGAGTCATACTCGCGCTGCTCCTTGAATGTGAGTTTACGCTTACCCTCATCGGGGCGGCGTGAAACTTTGGGAACGATACTCTTGGAGGACTTCTCGGCAGCAGCCTTGGATGCAGCTGTACGCTCTTCTTCGCGCCAATCGCGCCAGTCGGTGTAGTTTCCGGGGAAATCCTTTATATCACCATCACCATTAAATACAAAGATGTGGTCCACTACCCTATCCATGAAATAGCGGTCGTGGCTAACCACAATTACGCAACCTTTGAAATCGCGCAGATACTCTTCGAGAATCTGCAAGGTATCGATATCAAGGTCGTTGGTGGGCTCGTCGAGTACAAGGAAGTTTGGATTTGACATCAAAACAGTACACAGATAAAGACGACGTTTCTCGCCACCACTCAATTTATAGACATAGCTGTACTGCTTCTCGGGGGTAAAAAGGAAATGTTGCAGGAACTGAGAGGCTGTAAGCATCTTATTACCTACTGGAATAACCTCGGCTATAGCCTTTACTACATCTATAACCTTCATCTGTTCGTTGAACTGTAATCCTTCCTGACTGTAATAGCCCCATTTTACAGTCTCGCCAACCTCTATTATGCCACTGTCGGGGGATACTCTGCCCAAAAGCATCTTAATAAAGGTACTCTTTCCGGTTCCATTGTTGCCTACAATACCTAGTTTCTCGTAACGCGAAAATGTGTAATAGAAATCTTTAGTAATAACCTTTGTATCAAAAGCCTTATCAAGGGCTTTCATCACAAAAATTTTATTGCCTATATACTGAGACTTTATTTCGAGAGAGACACTTGAATCGTCGCGCATGGCAGCAGCCTTCTCCTGTAATTTATAAAAAGCCTCTATACGATACCTGGCTTTATGGGCACGTGCCTGCGGCTGACGACGCATCCAATCGAGTTCGGTACGCAACAGGTTACGTGCACGAGCTGTCTCGGCTGCCATATTCTGCAAACGTTCATCGCGTTTCTGCAAGAAATAACTATAGTTACCCTTATAACGGTATATGCGGCAATCATCTATCTCTATTATATCATTGCAGACGCGGTCGAGAAAGTATCTGTCGTGCGTAACCATCAACAGACTACCGGTGAAACGCGAGAGATAATCTTCGAGCCACTCGACCATTGAGAGATCGAGATGGTTGGTGGGCTCATCGAGTATCATGACATCGGGTTCGTCTATCAACACAGCAGCTAGTGCCACACGTTTCTTCTGTCCACCCGACAATTCATTCACAGGCTGATCGAAACGGTCAATCTTCAGCATAGACAGAACCTGCTTGGCACGTGTCTCGTAATCCCATGCATTCATACGCTCCATCTCTTCCATAATAGAGGGTAACCCCTTCTCGTCACCGTTAGAGAGAGCTATCTCGTATCGGGAGATGAGCTGTGCCATATCGCTGTTACGACGCATACATGCCTCAATGACAGTGAGAGAGGAATCGAAGTCGGGTTCCTGTTCAAGATAACCTACACGCACATCGGCACGCAATGTCACTTTGCCTTCATCGGGGACCTCCTCGCCGGCAATAATCTTCAGCAAGGTACTTTTACCCTTACCGTTGCGAGCTATGAGACCAATGCGTTGTCGTTCCTCTACGGCAAACGATACGTTGTTGAACAATACCAATTCGCCGAAACTCTTTCCCAAACCTTCAATCTGTAAATCTATCATGCCTATATATTTAACTGCATGCGAAGATACGAACATAAAAAGAAAATTCTTGCCAAACAGGATAATTAATTATCACAAGCCGGCAATGAAAAACTCACTTCACTTTGTTATTTCAATATTTTTATGTTAATTCGCACTATAACTATAAATACAACATTATGATACCAGCAGAATTTGACGAGATTCGTCCATATATGCCAGAGGAACTTCCGGCTGTATACGAAGAACTCATTGCCGACCCTGAGTTCCAGGCTGCAATGGGATATGCATTCAAACAGATTCCTTTTGAGCAGGTTGCTGCACTAATGCGCAACAGCAAAACTAATGTGGATTTCCAGAAAGCTCTTGTATATCCATTCCTGCAAGGCTTGCTAAAGAAGTTCAGCAAGGGAATAAGCCTCAGCTACGATAACAAAGAGCACCTGAAGAATGCATTATGTATATCGAACCATAGAGATATAATACTCGACTCGGCTTTCCTATGCCTGCTGATGGTAGACCATATAGACAACACTGTTGAGATAGCCATAGGAGACAACCTGCTTATACGTCCTTGGATAAAGAAACTTGTGAGAGTGAATCGCAGTTTCATAGTACAGCGCTCGGCATCGATAAGAGAGATGCTTGCATCGTCGAAACGCCTATCGTCATATATCCACCACACTATCACAGAGCGCGAACAACCCATATGGATTGCACAACGCGAAGGTCGTGCAAAGGACTCGAACGACACAACACAAGAGGGCCTGATAAAGATGCTCTCGATGTACAGCAGCGGCGACATCTTCGATGCTCTCAAGGAACTGAACCTTTCGCCCACAACAATTTCGTACGAGTTCGACCCGTGCGACTACCTCAAGGCCAAAGAGTTCCAGCAGAAGCGCGACAATCCGGCACACAAGAAATCGCCTATGGACGACCTCATCAACATGCAGACTGGACTCTTCGGTTACAAGGGTGCCATCCACTACCACATAGCCGAAAGGATAAACGACAAGATAGCAGCACTCGACAAAGAGATGCCCAAAAATGAAAAGACAACCGCCGTTGCACGTATCATAGACAAGACAATTCACAGCAACTATAAACTGTGGCCTGTAAACTATTACTACTATGAACTGCTTACAGGAGACGCACAGTATGCCGACAAATATACACAAGAGGAGAAAGCTGAACTTGACAAATACCTTGCTGAGCGTATAGCATTGGTTGACCTGCCACAAAAAGATGAAACATTCCTACGCACAAAAATACTCGAGATGTATGCCAATCCGCTTATAAATTATAAAAAAGCGACAAATTGAAAAACAAAACAGCCGCAGAAACCATTATAGAGTTATACGATTGAATTTGAGTTAAACCAGGGTTTCGCGGTTAGACCTGAAGATGATTTGTGGCGTTGAAGAGACCGCAAACAGGCTGTTTCCAACAAGGAGACAGCCTGTTTTCATAACATAAAAGAGTGATTTAATGGTTGCAACAAGGCATAAATAAAAAAAAGAGGTGGGTGCGATAAAAATAGCACATTTTAAAACCTCTCATAGCAAAGAACTTATTATCTTAGCAGACAAATTGAACACTTATCTGAAAGATAACACACAACAGAACTATGAAAAAGAGTCTTTTAGTGTGCCTGTTTGCCCTATGCGCAAACATTTTGCCGGCACAGCACCAATTCTCAAAGTTTGAAATGTATACACGTGCCGACTATCAGCGCGAAAGTATCGATGACAAGGTAAACGACGATAACAGCGGTTTCAAGGGCAAATACCTTATGCTGCGTATGGATGGCAACTTAGGCGACGGATTCACATACTCTTATCGCCAGCGTTTCAACAAGGGAGTAAAGGACGCGACATTCTTCGATGCCACCGACTGGCTGGCACTCACCTACACAACAGGCAACTGGAGTTTCTCGGGAGGTAAGCAGGTGGTTGCAATAGGTGGATATGAGTATGACCTCAACCCTATTGATGTTTATTTTGCATCTGAGTTCTGGAACAATATCGGATGTTTTCAGTTCGGAGCAAGCATTTCGTACAAGTTCAATAACAGTAAAGACACTTTCACGGCACAGGTGAGCCAGAGCCCCTTCAGTGCCACAACAAAAAACACCTATGCATACAACTTAATGTGGTGTGGCTCGCACGGTATGCTGAACACTATCTATTCGACCAACCTTGTTGAATATCTCCCCGGCAAATATATCGGATATATCTCACTCGGCAACAGATTTACAGCAGAGAACATCTCACTCGAACTCGATGTCATGAACAGGGCAAGCAACAACCATGCATTCTTTGGAAAGAACATGTCGATAATAGGAAACTTCACATGGAATGCAACAGAGCAGCTGAACGTATGCGCAAAGGCCACATACGATGTGAACAACACCGACTGTGCATCGGACATGTGCGTATTGCCCGGCACAGAGATTACACGCGTGGGAGCAGGTGTCGAGTTTTTCCCGATGCCCAACGGGCGTAATGATGTACGTCTGCATGCAATAGCCTGCTACACATTCGGCAACAACAGCAACACAGCCGGCACAGCAATAGACAAACAGGCTATTATAAGTGCAGGTGTTACATGGAACATCAACCTGCTGAACCTGCGCTCAAAGAAATAAAAAAATCCCAAGGATAACCAATAGCACAAGACAATGTTAAAAAATCTGTTCAAATTCCAGAAGTGGGTTAGAAGAAAAACTCCACGCGGCATATTATGTCTTATTATAGTATTCTCAATCTTTGCCTACCTTGCCTCGGTAATGGGAACGCCGAATATGTTAAATACGGTAATGAACACCGCTCACGACCTGTTGCTCAACACTGTATTCTACCTTATGGCAATTTGTGTCATAACAGGTGCCATAGGACGCCTGTTCGTTGAGTTTGGAGTGGTAAGTCTTTTAGAGAAGATGTTGCGACCGCTGATGAAGCCAATATTCAATCTTCCGGGTGTTGCGTCGCTGGGAGCTGTGCTCACCTTTCTCTCTGACAACCCTGCAATAATATCGCTTGCACAGGACAAACGGTTCGGAGCCTATTTCAAAAAATATCAGTTCATTTCGCTCACCAACTTTGGAACAGCATTCGGAATGGGATTGCTGGTGATTGTGTTCATGGTGGGACAAGGATTCTACGCCGAGCCTTTCATAGGACTTATAGGCGCCATTATCGGATGTATGGTGTCGACACGCCTCATGCAGCATTATGTGCTCAAAATGCGTCCGCATTACGAACACGAGGATGCGTATGTTGTAGAAGAACTGCAAACAATCAAGGACGAGGAGAACCGCAACCCCCTGTTCCAGCGTATTCTCGATTCACTGCTCGACGGTGGACGCACTGGTGTTGATGTGGGACTTGCCATAATCCCCGGAGTGCTCATTATATCGACTCTTGTGATGGTGCTCACTTTCGGAACATCGGAATCGGGACAATACACAGGTGCAGCATATGAGGGCACAGAACTGCTCCCCTACATAGGCAGCAAGCTGAGTGTCATATTCGAATGGCTCTTCGGCTTTACCGACCCGCATCTTATCGCATTCCCCATCACAGCATTGGGCGCGGTAGGTGCTGCATTGGGACTTATTCCCAATTTTATAAATGCCGGTTGGATTGACGGAAATGCAATAGCAGTGTTCACAGCAATAGGTATGTGCTGGAGCGGTTACCTGAGTACACACACAGCAATGCTCGACACGCTCGGATACAGAAACCTGACCTCCAAGGCCATTCTTGCGCACACAATAGGCGGTTTGGTGGCAGCAATAACGGCACACTGGATATATGTTCTCTACACCCTTATCTAAAGATGACAACAAAATACTACGGCTCTTGCATAAACAAGAGCCGTAGCCACCAAACATTGGAAAAATAACAAGTAAGACAATTATAAACCTCGTCTCATATAAAAGACTACGATTTCAGTAAAAAGTAAAAACACATATTATATTTTTAACTTTTTTTCACAATCAACCATTCCATCCACCATACTTATAGTACGATCGGTAAGCCTTGCCAACTCTGTATCATGCGTTACAATAAGGAAAGTCTGCCCCAGCTTATCACGTAGTTCAAAGAACAAATCATGCAACTCACTCTTGTTCTTACTATCGAGGCTGCCAGAGGGCTCATCGGCAAGTATTACATCGGGGCGGTTTACCAACGCCCTTGCGACCGCCACACGCTGACACTCACCACCCGACATTTGGGATGGTTTGTGATGCGCACGTTCCTCGAGATTCATAATCCTTAACAACTCTATAGCTTCCTTCTCGGCCTGTGGGCGACTTTTACCTGCAATGAGGGCAGGAATAGTTATGTTCTCGAGTGCAGTAAACTCGGGCAACAATTGATGAAACTGGAATACAAAACCTATATGTGTATTACGAAATTCTGCAAGATGGGATGTTCCCATTTTACATAAATCATTTCCATCATAAAGTATGGAGCCGCTATCAGGCCTATCGAGTGTTCCTATCAATTGCAGCAAGGTTGTTTTGCCTGCTCCGCTTGGACCAACAATGCTTATCATCTCGCCTCGGTCTATGTGCAGGTTGACCCCCTTCAACACCTCAAGCCCTCCAAAGCTCTTCTTTATATTTATTATGTCTATCATATATTACGTATTACATATTCTGTAAGATAACATCCGAAAGTTGCAGTATAATAACCCAATGAACCTATTATAGGCTTGCCCCCCATAGGGTTAGGGGTAATGGCACTCTTATCGGGCTCCTCGCAACTGAACACAACAGCTAATTTATAAGTTCCACGCCATTGACGCAAAGCACGACGAAGATTCTTAGCGAGGGTACAGTGTTCGGTGTGCCACAAATCACCAATCTTAATATGCGCAAGAGAACTTTTCGCACCGGCTCCCATGCTGGATATAATCTTTATATTACGTTGCCAACAAGCTGTCACAAGCGCGGCTTTAGATGGCAACGAGTCTATAGCATCCACAACAAAACAGGGAGAGACCTCTTCAAGCAATCCGGCAATATTCTCCTCTTCGACAAAGATGTTCTTAACATCCACTTTGACCAATGGGTTTATATCGAGAAGCCTCCTTGCAACTACATCACATTTGAACTGACCCACAGTTGTATGCAGCGCAGGCATCTGACGATTGATATTGGTAACATCCACACAGTCGGCATCTACAATGGTAAAGGCACCCACCCCTGCACGGCACAGCATCTCGGCAGCCCACGACCCTACACCTCCGAGACCAACAATGAGTATATGTGCATCGGAAAGACGCTTGCTCTTCTCGGGGCCCAATATAAGATTACCACGTTGCAACCACTGCCTATCATTCATATTTTTGTGTCATTTTATTTGCGAAAATACAAAAAAAAGAACGCATAAGATGTATATATGCAATTTTTCTTGTAATTTTGCAGCGCTTTAGAAAATATTAATACAGAATAGAATAATGAAAATTGCTATTGTAGGTGTTAGCGGAGCTGTGGGACAAGAGTTTCTACGTGTTCTTGACGAGAGAAATTTTCCTTTTGACGAACTTGAACTATATGGTTCGGCACGCAGTGCAGGAAAGGTTTATAACTTCAGAGGTGTAGACTACACAGTTAAAGAGCTTAAACACAACGATGATTTTAAAGGTATAGACTATGCCTTTGTATCGGCAGGCGGTGGTGTATCAAAGGACTTTGCCGAGACCATAACCAAGCACGGTACTATAATGATAGATAACTCAAGTGCATTCCGCATGGACAACGATGTTCCTCTTGTTGTTCCCGAAGTTAACCCCACTGATGCATATAATACTCCGCGCAACATTATTGCCAACCCCAATTGTACAACAATACAGATGGTTGTTGCACTTAACGCCATAGAAAAACTGTCGCACATAAAACGCGTACACTCATCAACATATCAGGCTGCCAGCGGTGCAGGTGCATCGGCTATGGCAGAGTTGTACGAGCAATACCGTCAGGTGCTTGCCGGCGAGGAGCCTACTGTTGAGAAATTTGCATATCAGCTTGCATTCAACGTAATTCCCCAAATTGATGTATTTACCGACAACGGTTACACAAAGGAGGAGATGAAGATGTATAACGAGACACGCAAGATTATGCATAGCGATATTGCAGTGAGTGCAACATGTGTACGTGTTCCGGCATTACGTTCACACTCTCAGGCATTGTGGATAGAGACCGAAGAGCCCCTCACAGTGGAGCAGGTACGCGAAGCCATTGCCAAAGGCGATGGACTTGTACTTATGGACAACCCCGAAAAGAAGGAGTATCCTATGCCTTTGTTCCTTTCAGGCAAGGACCCTGTATATGCAGGACGCATCCGTAAGGACCTTACAAACCCCAACGGAATAAGCATGTGGATTGTAGGCGACCAGATAAAGAAAGGTGCAGCTCTCAACGCTGTGCAGATAGCCGAGTATCTTATCAACAACCCCAAGAAGTAATAAACCGAATAACGGTTATATATAAATAGTGAGCCTCCCAAATTGGGAGGCTCACTATTTATATATAAAAATCTTATTCTGCCGCACGATACTTTCCTTCGTCCTTATCCTCGAGCATGCTCAGATATGATTGATATCGCGAAGGGGCAATCCTACCCTCTTCGAGTGCTGCAAGAACCGCGCAACCGGGTTCATGGGTATGGGTACAATTGCCATACTTGCACTCTGCTGAGAGTTCGAAGAACTCTATAAAATAATGTGCAATCTCCTCAATCTCCATATCGTAAGAGCCGAAACCTTTTACACCAGGGGTATCCACAAGGTAACTGTCGGGCATTATCTCAAACATCTCGGTATAAGTGGTTGTGTGCATACCTGTATCATGAATACGGGATATCTCGCCTACCTTTGCAGCTGTCTCTGGTGATATAGCATTTACAATGCTCGATTTACCGACTCCCGAGTTTCCTGCAAGCAACGAAACCTTGCCTTTCATTGCTTCTTTAAGCTGCTCCATACCTACCCCCTGCTCGACGCTTGTCTTTATGCACTTGTATCCTATACTCCGGTAGAGAGCAACAAGATAGTCAAGTTCCTCATTATCCTCGTCACCGTAAAGGTCGGTCTTATTGAAAACCAACTGAACAGGAACGCGATAGGCCTCGGCAGATGCGAGAAAACGATCGATAAATGTGGTAGATGTTGCAGGATGGTTTATTGTAACAATAAGAAAACAGAGATCGAGATTGGATGCCAATATGTGCGACTGCTTAGAAAGATTGGATGCCTTGCGCACAATACAGTTCTTACGCGTAAATATCTCTACAATATAGGCAGTGCCATCCTCGCGGATATCCAAACGCACATTGTCACCAACCACAACGGGATTGGTGCTCTTGATACCCTTAAGACGAAAATTGCCCTTTATATGACAATCGACCATCGAGCCGGTATCGGTACGTACGGTATATACGCTCCCGGCGCTCTTTATAACTACTCCCTGCACTGTTTCAAAGGCTTTAGACTGTCATTATCTCCTTCTCTTTGGCAGCAAACAGCTCTTCGGCTTTCTTTATAAATTTATCGTGAATCTTCTGCAATTTCTCCTCACCGTCCTTAGCTACATCCTCGGGGGTGCCATCCTTAACCGACTTCTTAAGAATATCGATTGCATCGCGACGAGCATTACGGATACTTATTTTCGCAGTCTCAAGTTCATGAGAGCACTGCTTAACGAGTTGCTGACGACGCTCACCGGTAAGAGGGGGTATTGCAACAATGATAACCTCGCCATTATTTGCCGGCATAATACCAACAGGAGAGTCTATAATAGCCTTTTCAATAGCACTGAACATGCTCTTGTCCCAAGGCTTGATTGAAATTGTACGAAGGTCGGGGGTTGTAATTGTAGCTACATTGTTCAAAGGAACCTCGGAACCGTATGAACTTACACGTACACAATCGAGCAGATGAGGATTGGCCTTTCCTGCACGGATATGTGAATACTCTTCCTCGAGGTGCATAATAGCGAGGTCCATCATCTCTTCAGCCTCATTAAGGCAAACTTTTACATCTAGCATATATAAAATTTTAAATTATTCATTAGTTGACAGACTGATACAAACAGCCCATCTTTTACAAAAATAGAGAGAAAGTATTAAGTGTTACTATATTTAAACAATTTTAACAATAGCACACCCTGTTTCTTTATTAATTATCCGAAAGCTTTTTCTACATTCGCACAACAGTCAACAATAGATCTATTATTTTTGTTGTCAACATATAAAAAGGAGGTACATATGAACGAAAAAGAAGCTGAGAATCATCTGGTAAATGTTTTCAACGGTAATCTGTGGCAGGCACAACTTGTACAGGGTCTATTGGAGGCAAACAACATTGCATGTATGATAGAGAACGATACCTTGTCGGCTGTAACATCACCATATGCCACATTGGGAGGCGAAGTATGGGTGCTTGTAAACAACGAGGACGAAGAGGCTGCAAGATGCATTATCAAGCAGAATTCCATAGAGTCGCCCCCTTTCAACTGAAAGGATAAGAGAGAGATAATCATAACAAAATAAAAGGAGCACCATTGCGGTGCTCCTTTTATTTCAGTCGTAAGACAATGCTTAGGCCTTGATCTCTTTGATACGAGCCTTCTTACCTGTGAGGGCACGAAGATAATAAAGCTTAGCACGACGAACACGACCTCTCTTATTAACAGTGATGCTGTCGATAGAGGGTGAGTTCAAGGGGAAGATACGCTCTACACCTACAGTACCAGACATCTTACGTACTGTAAAGCGCTTCTCATCACCGTGACCACAGATCTTGATAACAACACCTCGGTACATCTGGATACGCTCTTTTGTTCCCTCGATAATCTTGTAAGCTACTGTGATTGTATCACCGGGGTGGAAATCCAACTCGCGCTTAACGTCAGTAGCAAATGCTTCTTTAGCAATTTTAATTAAATCCATTTTTATGATTTTTTAAATTGTTATTTCTCCTACGCAACATATCAAGTTACTCTTCCTTGACAGCGATTACGTCAGAAGCGGATGCAAAGATAACTCTTTTTTTGTTAACCTAATAAAAATGTGGATATTATTTTGCAAAACCTCTATTTTTCATCTTGGGAAGATAAAAAAAACAGATACAAAAAGAGTATAATTATATTGTATTTATTTACTTTTGCACATACTATACTAATTAAAATGAAACTGAGAAGAATTCTAAGTGTCACAGCAACAGTGTTACTACTTGCATGCTGCGATAAGATGCCAACTAGATATATCGACGGATACAACAAACCGGTAACAGGCGCTGATATAAGCAAGGCAACACAACAACTGAGCATACTCATCGAAGATGGGCGCAAGGCTGTCGACAGCATAAAGTCACCAGTTATAGGTACTACCTCGGCAGCACTTACCATGAAACCCGATAGATTCGGGCAATTCAGTGTACGTACAACCTCACTGATGAATTTTGCAGCCGATGCCCTACTCCACGAAGCACAACTACACAGCAAAGAGAAGATAGATGTTGCCATAAGCAACAAAGGAGGCCTACGCAGTGAAATAGCACAAGGAGTTATTACATTTGGGGATATATATAATGTGTTCCCATTTGAGAACACATTGGTTGTCATGACACTAAAAGGTAATCAGATGATACATCTCTTCAATGACATTGCAAAGAAAAACGGAGAAGCTATAAGCGGTGCAGAACTAGGCATCTACCCTCCCGCCCAAGATATTGCATTCATTACAATAGGAGGCAGAAAAGTTGAACCGGAGCGTGAATACCGCATTGCAACATCCGACTATCTGGCACAAGGCAACGATGGCCTCTTCACTCTGGCACAAGGATACAACAGACGAGAGTTTGGCATAACCATACGCGACCTTATGCTCAAGTATGTATCCGATTTGCATAAACAGGGAAAATCTGTAGAGCCTGTAATAGACGACCGCATAAGAGATTGCATAGTAACTGTTGAATAAGAGACAAATCGGAGAGAGATGAAAAGGACATACATCATAACAGCAATTCTGCTTGTAATATTTGGATGCAATACAAACAATCTTACCATAATACATACAAGCGACACCCATAGCCACACCGAGCCCGAAAGCAGCAACAAAGGAGGTATTGTGGGACGTTCACTCTGCATCAACCAAATAGCCGATTCGGCAGGTAAAGATAACACACTACTGTTCGACTGTGGAGATTTCTCACAAGGTTCGCTCTATTACAACACATATAAAGGAGCTTTTGAAATCAAAACAATGAACCTCTTAGGCTACGATGCCGCTGCCATAGGCAACCACGAGTTTGATTTTGGTTTAGACAATCTTGCACGTCTGATAAATATGGCACAATTCCCATTCGTCTGCTGCAACCTCGACTTTACAGGTACACCATGCGAAGGAGTTGTAAAACCATATACAGTAATCGAGCGCAGTGGACATAAGATTGGAGTTTTCGGCATATCACCCGACCTGAATGGACTTGTATTAAAGGAGAATTTCACAGGAGTAAAGTTCTTACCACCCATAGAATCGGCACAAAGAAGCATTAATGCTCTGCGCAATGAGGGGTGTGATATCATAGTATGTCTTTCACACTTGGGATGGAAGATTGCAAATAGGGACAACGACGAGAAACTGGCTGCAGCCACTGAGGGAATAGATATAATACTTGGCGGACACTCACACGACACATTCGGGAAGCCTTTACGCTACAAGAACAAATCGGGGAAGGAGGTTATCCTTAACCACACAGGCAAGAACGGACGAAATATCGGAGTCATTAATATAAGGTACGATGTATATGACAAAAAATAAATTAAGTTAAATATCCATATCATTTAACCTAATAGTATTATCTTAGCGACCGGAATAGAATAAAACCACAATTAAATAAATAGTATATGAAAAGATTTTTCTCTTTTGCAACAGCGATACTGGCTGTTACAGCAATATGCAACGCACAGGTTGCAGGTTACAAAATAAATGGTACAGCGACTGGCAAGGATGGTTCCACAATCTACCTCTCAAACCTAAACAACCGTTCGGTCATAGATTCGGCAGTTGTAGCAAACAACTCTTTTTCATTCTCTTCGCAGCAACAGTTAAGTGAACCCGAAGTGTTGCGCGTATCATTGGGACGCACAAATGTCAACATCATTATAGAAAATGGTACGACAGCTAACGTTTCACTGGACGCACCCACCTCTGTTTCAGACAATGGAGGATACAATGATAAACTGGCCGCTATGCTTATCAAAGCAAACGATAAATCAATGGAGATGCGTCAAACATATGGCGTAATGGTTCAGAGCGGAGCATCGCAACAAGAATTAGAAGATTTCGTAAGCAAGAAACAGAACGAGTTGCTCGGCATATACCATCAGACACTTAACGAAAACAAAGAAAACATAATGGGAGGTTACATCCTTGCAATGCTTGCACCCGGATACGAGAATATTGACGAACTTAAGACCCTATGTGCAGAAGTAAAGTATGCCAACAAGTTCGAGCTGATAAGAGAGCAGATAAAAGTTCTTGAGAATATAAGTAAAACATCAGAAGGAAGAATGTTCTCCGATTTTTCCGGAACCAATATAGACGGTACCGCAGCCAAGCTTTCAGATTATGTAGGTAAAGGCAAATATGTCCTTGTTGATTTCTGGGCTTCGTGGTGTGGTCCTTGCCGCCGCGAGATTCCCAACCTTATGGAACTTCAGAACAAGTATGGCGGTGACAAGTTCACAGTTCTTGGTGTTAACGTATGGGATAAGGAGCCTGAATTCAAAAAGGCTTTGGCGAGCGAAAACATCAACTATCCTCAGCTATACGCATCACACAACACCGATGCGACAACCCTCTATGGCATCAAAGGTATTCCTCAGATTATACTTTTTGCTCCCGACGGAACAATTGTACAGCGCGATCTTCGTGGCGAAGAGATGAAGGCCCTTGTTGCAGAAAAGATGGCCCAGTAACTTACGAACCAATATAAACAGAACGGGTGTTGCAGCTGCAACACCCGTTCTGTTTATATCACATGGCATTTATCCTTGTGTTAAGCCATTTGATTCTCTCTTCAAAAGCAGAACGCAAACGCGCCACAGCCTGAGTATAAGACATCGTCTCATCACCGTTGACGCGACTGCTTATAGGCCATAGGGCTATATTCTTTTCATCCGACTCTGCCAATAGTTCGGCCTCTTCATCAATATGCGCCAGAACATGCTTCAGCTTTGGTTTCAATTCAGCCCAGCGCTCCTTGACCCTTTCGCAGAACTGTTTGTCGGCAAACAGTCGGCCGTAATACAATGCATCACGAGCCTTATAGCTGGTTCCACCGGGCATAAAGGTACCCCAGTCAAAGTCCCACACAGGGCCGGCGAATATTTTTCCACCCTTGTCCTTATACATATAGCAGCTCTTGGGCCAACCAATCTCGCCATTCTGAGTAAGTTCGAATACAAACCATTGGTCTATGAAAGAGTCCTCATCAATATATTCACGGAATTTACCGGCTTGGAATGCTGCATCAAGATAGAGCATTCTTTCGAAACGGTTAACGTAATCGACAATATAATCGAACTGCGCCTGATTCAAATCGTCTTCGTCCGGCTCCTTTATCATATAAGGCAGATTCTTCTTCTCGGACTTAAACTTGTTCACTTCGTCATAGTTCACATCCAGCTCCAACAGATAACCACCGGTAATGGCATCACCCTCGACGTCTGTCGGCGCCATCTCGTTTATGTTTACCCTGTTCTCGTCAATCTTAATCTGCTCACACAGGAAGTAGTTGCCAATATGTTTTCCGTTAAGCATCACTTCGACAAACTCTCCGCTCGGTGTCCATGCAAGGCCTGTCTGCTTGGCAAGGAAGAGGGCGGTACTATTTCTGATTAGTGTTCTGTCCATCCAGTTGGCAAGCAAGGCCCATCTCTTATGCTTTGGCATGCCCAAAAGAGAGGCCTTCTTCTCGAGTTTAAGGGCATAGGGTTTCTTAGGATAGCTTGATGTACTGTTACCCCTTATCCTTATATTGGCATCGGTACATTCGAAATCGACCGTTCCATCGGTGCGGTATATCTTTATTTTTGTCTCGCCCAGCCAATCCTGAGTCTTCAAAGGGATAGAGGCCGCATTAGGGGTATCTATGAACATCACTGCAAGTTTTGTGCTATGTACCGAAACTGTATATTCATTTGTCTCTCCGTCTGACGAGACTACAGTATACACAATAGGCGAACTAAAATCATTCTCAGTCACACCGCTTTTCTGCTCAATATCTCCGACATATACATGCTCACCATTAGTAACAAAACTAGCTCGTAGTCTCGTAACATCGGTAATATGTGAAGAGTATATGTCTATGTTATTACTCTCGACCTGCACCACAATATCGTTTGTAACATTACTGTTGTTTTTCGCAAGGAAAGAGAAAGAGTGCATCAGACACCCCTTAGTGGTTATATCAATGGCCGAGGAGGATATCTGCATCGTATTATTGTTCTTATCCTTTACAGTAATTACCAGCGCTACCTGTTCCAGATAGCTTACACTCTTCTCCAGATCGGTTATGTAAGCACGATACTGTCCCTCCTTCATCACGCCTTCGTTACTGTACACCTGCTCGACTTTTGACAATCTATAATTAACAGGAGTTGTTACATATGAGGATGACCTGCTAACACCAACCCTATCCAGTTCTATTTCACAGTTGTCCGAGTCTACATCATAATTAAAAATTGCAGTAGAAGGATTTACACGAAATTCGAATGATACAGTGCCGCCTTTTGCAAGATATAGGTTTTGTGTTGTTAATATAGCTATGCTTGCAGGCAATTCATCCTCTTTGTTGAATGTAAACTCTGTACCGTCAGCAAGGGTTATTGCAAATGTATTCCTAACCTTATCCTTAGTCATAGATATAACCAACAGATGTTTATCTACCATATACTGTGTCACAACTGTATCTACAATAGTATTTGGTTCAGATAATCTGTATAGATTATACACATAGCAGCCATCAGCATTAATCGCCACCCTTATCTGTAGACCTTCGGAGCCATCTTCGGCTTGGGTTGATTTTATAAATGCCGCACTATTATCCATTATACGACTAAATGTAGCACCATTATCATACGACACGCACCAATAACCATCACTGTCAACTAATAGATAAGGTATTATAACACTTGAGACATCAGCGCCATCGGCGCCACCATTGCCATCGGCACCATCCTTACCATCAGCACCATTCAAGAGATCAATATAGCTTCCATCAGAAAAGATAAACCTCCAACCTCCTGGTAGATTCTGTAACGACTGTACATCTGTTATGATCTTACCACTGCTATAGCTTTCTTGAAGCGCCGCAATAGCTGAATTTATATCAGAAACCTCCTCTTCCACCTTATCGAGTCTTTTCTCCACATCCGAAAGATCGGTACATGACAACAGAAGAGAGAGAGGTAATAAGAATAACAAAAATAACTTTTTCATAATCAAATCTATTTATATTTGCTTTTTATTTTGGTTACTCTTTTTCCCCGAAACATAAATCGCCCGCATCACCAAGACCGGGTATTATATAATAATGGTCGTTCAGTAGTGGATCAACAGCCGCACAATAAAGAATAGTATCATCGGGGAAATGCTGTCTTACATAATCTACTGCATATTGGCTGGCAATAACAGAAGCAAGGATAACTTTCGAAGGATTCCCTTTTGTACATAATGCTTTATAGCTCAATTCTGCACTGCTTCCTGTTGCCAACATTGTATCGACAAGAATAAGGGTCTTACCATCAAGATGAGGCGTTGCAAGATATTCAATCTGCACATCAAAATGCGAATCATCTATATATTTACGATATGCCGACACAAAGGCATTCTCTGCTTTGTCAAAAATATGATGGAAACCGGTGTGTAGGGGCAATCCTGCACGTAGTATCGTAGCCAAAACAATTTTATCGGCAGGCAAACTTTGTATACAGTTGCTCAATGGAGTCTTTATACATATCTCCTCGTAACTCAATTCGCGGCTTATCTCATAGGCCATTATTTCACCTATCCTCTCAACATTACGGCGAAAGCGCATACTGTCACCTTGTATATTCACATCGCGCAATTCAGCTACAAAACTATTCAAGACACTATTACATTTTGACAAATCTACTATTTTCATGATTTTCATATATTGATTTCAACTGCTAAATTAGTAAACTTATCGAAAAATTTATCTATTATATATATTTTTTTACTAATAATATAATTAGCTATCGAATCATATTGTCTACCAGGATTCAACCATAGGATAGATTTCAGCTATTATCAGCAATAGAAAAAAGAGTTATAAGATATATCCTTTTTAGCATACATCTTTTTTTTGCACTAATTAAGGAAAATTTCTTTAATTGTTTTTGAGAGTTTAACCAAAAAAACATACCTTTGTATGTGGAAAACTTTGGAATGTCGGCAAAGACAAAAAAGGCGACATGCATAAAAGTTCTTCCACCCAATAGTTTGATATTATTAACCTATAATTTATTTTCTAATTATGGCAACAATAGATCTTACCAAGTATGGTATCACCGGTGCTACAGAGGTAGTATACAACCCCTCTTATGAGCAGCTTTTTGCAGAAGAGACAAAACCGGGTCTCGTGGGTTTCGAGATTGGTCAGGAAACCGAGCTCGGAGCAGTTAATGTAATGACAGGTGTTTACACAGGTCGTTCTCCCAAAGATAAGTTTATCGTTAAGGATGCAACATCTGAAAACACCGTATGGTGGACATCAGAAGAGTACAAGAACGACAACAAGCCAGTTACAACAGAGGCTTGGAATGTTCTTAAAGATATTGCAACAAAGGAGCTATCAGGCAAGAGACTTTTTGTAGTTGATGCATTCTGTGGTGCTAACCCCGCTACACGTCTTAAAGTACGTTTTATCATGGAGGTTGCATGGCAGGCACACTTTGTTAAGAATATGTTTATCCGTCCTACAGACGAGGAACTCGCAGCATTTGGTGAACCCGACTTTATAGTTTACAACGCTTCAAAGGCAACAGTTCCTAACTACAAGGAGCTTGGTTTGAACTCTGAGACAGCGGTTGTATTTAACCTTACAACACGTGAGCAGGTTATCCTTAACACCTGGTATGGTGGTGAGATGAAGAAGGGTATGTTCTCAATGATGAACTACTATCTTCCCCTTCAAGGCATAGCTTCAATGCACTGCTCTGCAAACACAAACGAGAAGGGCGAGACTGCAATCTTCTTCGGCCTCAGCGGTACAGGAAAGACAACTCTCTCTACAGACCCCAAACGTATGCTTATCGGTGATGACGAGCACGGTTGGGACGATGAGTGCGTATTTAACTTCGAGGGTGGTTGCTATGCTAAGGTAATCAACCTTGACAAGGAGAGCGAGCCCGATATCTACAACGCTATCCGTCGCGATGCATTGCTCGAGAACGTCACTGTTGACGCTAACGGCAAGATTGACTTTGCAGACAAGAGCGTAACAGAGAACACTCGTGTATCATATCCTATCAACCACATCAACAACATTGTTAAGCCCGTATCAAAGGCGCCCGCAGCCAAGAAGGTAATCTTCCTCTCTGCTGATGCATTCGGAGTACTTCCTCCCGTATCAATCCTTTCACCCGAGCAGACACAGTACTACTTCCTCAGCGGATTTACTGCTAAGTTGGCAGGTACAGAGCGTGGTATCACAGAGCCCACTCCTACATTCTCAGCATGTTTCGGTGCTGCATTCCTTAGCTTGCACCCCACAAAGTATGGTGAGGAGCTCGTTAAGAAGATGGAGGCTAACGGAGCAAAGGCATATCTTGTAAACACAGGTTGGAACGGTACAGGCAAGCGTATCTCTATCAAGGATACACGTGGTATCATCGACGCAATCCTCGATGGTTCTATCGACAATGCACCTACAAAGACAATTCCTTATTTCGACTTTGTAGTACCTACAGCACTTCCCGGTGTTGATCCCGCAATTCTTGACCCCCGCGATACATATGCTGACGCATCAGAATGGGAGAAGAAGGCACAGGATCTTGCAGGTCGTTTCATCAAGAACTTTGCAAAATATACAGGTAACGAAGCTGGTAAGGCTCTTGTCGCAGCAGGTCCTAAGCTCTAATACCTTATATAACCATAAAGATAAAGCCAACCATATCGGTTGGCTTTATCTTTATCTATAGTTCTTTGTGTATCTTTTCTCTATATTGATGCGTTGCCTCAGCAACGGCATCTGCAACTTTCACACCGGTGTCTGCAGCTTTTTGCACAACACTGCACCCTTTACTTTTCAACGCATCCGACATTTTCGCAAACATATCCTTAGCTCTCTCACTGTTTGCACACTTGTAGGCCATAGCGCCGGCAATAGCTCCTAAAGCCATTCCAAACCAGAATTTAGAATTACCTAGAATCATAAACAACAGATTTAATAGTTAAACAACTTGTTAATCGGCAGAACAGCATCGCCCTACTCATAATAGAAACAGCAGTAGAATAGGTTAGGTTCTAGAGTTAACACCCTTTGCACTTAAGATTAAAAGTTGTTGTAACATACATTACACCTATATTCTCATAATAAAAAAACATAATATAGAGTCAATACCGGCAAGTACATTCTACAAAAGCTATACCTTATTTGTTTATTAAACAAATCAATTATAGAATATAGATTATGGTAACAGAGATTGAGAAAAACCTGGTCATAGGTATTGACATTGGTGGAACGGGTACAAAAATAGGAGTAGTGGATGCACGAGGCGATATCCTTGCACGTGATGAAGGAATTGCCACAAGAGCATATAGTACATTCGATGCATACATAGACGATGTCTACAAGGCCATAACACGCCTTATTACCGCTACAGACAGCGAAGGATTGATACGTGGCATAGGAGTAGGAGCGCCCGACAGCAACTATTACACCGGCAACATTGAGCATGCTTTTAACTTACCTTGGAAAGGAGTACTGCCACTCGCTCAGATGCTATCTAAGAAGAGTGGCATTCCTGTCAGAGTGACAAACGATGCAAATGCAGCAGCAATTGGGGAGATGACCTACGGCACAGCCAAAGGAATGAAGGATTTTATAGTCCTCACACTAGGTACAGGAGTTGGCAGCGGAATTGTTATAAATGGTCATCTTGTATATGGATGCGATGGCTTTGCCGGAGAACTTGGACACGTCACTATGGTACGTGGCAAGGAGGGACGCCTATGCGGTTGTGGCAGGTATGGCTGTCTTGAGGCCTACTGCTCAGCTACAGGCGTAGCACGTACAGCAATGGAAATGCTTGAAAAAATAAATGAACCGAGTCTGCTACGTAACATAAAAGAGATAACATCTAGGGATGTATATGAGGCTGCACGTAACAACGATAAACTTGCACGTGAAATCTTCGAATTTACCGGCAATATGCTTGGTGAGGCCATAGCCGATTTTATAGCATTCTCTAGCCCCGAAGCCATAATACTGTTCGGAGGACTGACACGGGCCGGAGAATATCTACTAAGCCCCATAAAGAGGTCTGTAGACAAGAACATTCTACACACATTCAAAGGAAAAAGCAAGATACTTATATCTCAGCTTAAGGATTCCGATGCTGCCATATTGGGAGCAAGCGCACTTGCTTGGGAACTCAACTAAGCATATTGCTGTTCTATTTTGTCGAGAATCTCGAGTAATGAATCGAGCTTCTCGGCACGCAGCATCTCTATACGTAGAGGACGGAAATCGGCAAGCCCTTTAAGGAAAGGAGTGGCAGCCAGATGACGTCGTACATGCAGGATACCTGGGCGCTCGCCCAACCACTCCACACTATCATGTACTTGACCACGCAGAACCTGCATGCACTCCGAAAATGTAAAAGGCACTGCCGCTTCACCTGTGTTCAGATAATGCTTTATATCACGAAAAATCCAAGGCTGACCGAAGCTGGCGCGTCCGACCATAACAGCATCCACACCATACTTATCAAAACACTCACGAGCACGCTCCGGCGTCTTTATGTCACCATTTCCTATAATAGGAATATACATACGAGGATTCTCCTTTATCTTACCTATAAGGGTCCAGTCGGCATCACCAGTATACATCTGCGCACGGGTACGTCCGTGAACAGTCAAAGCTGCTATACCGCAATCCTGAAGTGCCTCGGCTAGCTCAACAATACATTTACTATTCTCGTCCCAACCTAAGCGAGTCTTTACCGTAACAGGAATTTTTACAGCATCGACCACCGCACGAGTAATCTCAAGCAACTTGGGAATATTCTGTAACATACCGGCACCGCACCCCTTACGCGCAACCTTCTTGACCGGACAACCAAAATTTATATCAAGTATATCGGGACGTGCAGCTTCGACACGTAGTGCGGCCTCAACCATAGGCCCTACCTCATTACCATAGATCTGTATTGCGACAGGTCGCTCCTCATCATAGATATTTAATTTACGCAAAGTACTGTTAACATCACGTATAAGAGCATCACTTGACACAAATTCAGTATACACCATGTCTGCGCCAAAGCGCTTACACAGCAATCGAAAGGCCTCATCTGTCACATCCTCCATAGGAGCCAGAAAGACCGGGTAAGATCCAAACTCTAAACCAGCTATTTTCATCACAATATAGATAAAAGAGTTATCCGATATACGGGTAGCGCAAAATTACTAAAATTATACCATTCGGCAAAATGCCAGGAGCCATTGGATATTAGGATTTATATCTCATCAGCAAGAGTAGGACAAAACTATTTTCGGGATATTTCTTCATAGTACATTTTTAATGCTTATATTTGCCATAAATCGCGAATATAGGACAAGCTATCAATGCTTCCAATATAGAAATATATATCCAAAAACGATATTATACAAGAATTTAAAAATCCACAATAGATGAAAAGGGAAGATTTCGAAATAATGGCACCGGCAGGTTCACGCGAGAGCCTTATGGCTGCGATACATGCCGGAGCAAACTCCATATATTTTGGTATTGAACATCTAAACATGCGTGTTCACTCGGCAAGCGCATTCAGCATCAACGACCTTCGTGAAATAGCCCAGATATGTGACAGACATGGCGTAAAGAGCTACCTAACCGTAAATACCATTATTTACGAAAACGACCTTAATATGATGCACACCATAGTCGATGCTGCCAAAGAATCGGGAATATCGGCTGTTATCGCTGCCGACATATCAGTACTCCAATATTGTAATGAAATTGGAGTAGAGGTACATTTATCGACCCAACTGAATATAAGCAACAGTGAAGCACTCAAATTCTATGCTCGTTTTGCCGATGTCGTAGTGCTTGCTCGCGAATTAAACATGGAGCAGGTCGAAGCCATCCATCGAGTAATTGTAGAAGAGAACATTTGTGGACCTAAAGGAAATCTCATACGAATAGAGATGTTCTGTCATGGAGCCCTATGTATGGCCATATCGGGGAAGTGTTACCTTTCGCTTCATCAACTAGGACGTAGTGCCAATCGTGGCGAATGTATGCAGGTTTGTCGTCGCGGCTATATAGTTAAAGACCGCGAGAGTGATATCGAACTTGAAGTCGACAACAAATATATAATGTCACCCAAAGACCTTAAGACAATAGGCTTCATGGACCGCATGATAAATGCAGGAGTACGCGTATTCAAGATTGAAGGACGCGCACGAGGCCCTGAATATGTAAGTACAGTTGTTGCATGCTATAGAGAGGCATTGGAAGCATGCCTCGATAATACCTTCGACGAAGAGAAGTGCAAGAAATGGGACGAACGCCTATCTACTGTATTTAACAGAGGATTCTGGGATGGATATTATCTGGGACAAAAACTTGGCGAATGGAGTAATATATACGGTTCACAAGCCACAGAAAGAAAAGTATATATAGGGCGTGGGATAAAATACTTCTCGAAACTTGGAGTTGGAGAGTTCTATATAGAGGCAGGCGAGCTGCACGTCGGCGACAAGCTACTGATAACAGGCCCCACCACCGGTGCCATGTATGTAGACTTGGAAGAGGCACGCGTCGACTTGGGAGCCGTAGATACCGTACCAAAGGGAGTATATGTATCGTTCAAGGTTCCCAGCAAAGTACGTCCTGCCGATAAACTATATAAGATAGAGAGTACCGGACGGGGCGGTAAATAGAATAAATGATACATCCGCAAAGCCTAAAGAAAGGCGACAAGATAGCAATAGTCTCGCCGGCTGCAGCTATACGCAACCACTCAATCATTGAGGGGGCTATCGCAACACTGCACAGTTGGGGGCTTGAAAGCGTTGTTACACCACACTGTTTATCGCGCAACGGTTACTATTCTGGGAGTAAGAATGAGCGCCTCAGCGACCTGCTTTGGGCTGTCAGTAACGATGATATAAAGGCTATACTATGCAGTTATGGTGGATACGGATGTATTCATCTCGTCGAGGAGTTTGCAAAAGCAATAGAAAAGAATCCCAAATGGGTAATAGGGATGAGCGACTGCTCGGTTTTGCATGCAGCATGCAATGCAAAAGGTATCGAGTCGTTGCATGCAGCACAATGTCGCATGCTTGCCACAGAACCGCAAGGGGATGCAACCACAAACATACAGAAGATTCTTTTTGGCAACAGACCTGTATATAAAACAGGACCTCATTACTTAGATATCGAGGGTCACGCAAAAGGGATTATAGCAGGTGGAAATCTATCGGTACTGTCCGGGCTTATGCGTACAAGATATGACATATTCACACCCGGAAAAATTATTTTTATCGAGGACATAAACGAACCTATATACCGCATAGAACGGATATTACAGAATCTAAAGCTAGCTGGAATATTGCAAAGCGCACAAGCATTGATTGTGGGCGAGTTTACAGATACAAAAGAACATTCAGGATTTGGAGGTACGCTATACGAAGTTATTTACAACACTGTTGCAGATTGCAATATACCGGTATGTTTCAATTTCCCTGTGGGACACGGGAAAAGAAATCTACCCATGATAGAGGGTGCCGAGGCCGTCATAGATATATCCAAAGAGAAAGGAACAAGCCTGCGATTCCTATAATTAACTACTCGCTCTGCAAAACAATCTTCACATCGTCACCCTCGACATAACATTCGTGTGATATTACCTTACCATCCCATACCACATAAGCGAATGTATTAATCCAATCACCAAGCAGAATACAACGCGCGCCACCTTCGAGCATCATATCCTCGTCGCAGTGACGATGACCGAATATAAAACAATCGACACTGCTATGCTTGGCAAGATATCTCTTGGCAAAGAGCACACACGACTCCTTATCCTCACCCAAAAAAGGGGTATCGCCTTTTATTTTATGCTGTATCATACTATGCTTTGCCCAACTATTACCTAGCCAAAGGCTCCATCTGGGATGGAGCATAGAGAACATGCGTCGCAGAAATTTGCTATGAAAAACAGAGCGCAGGATACCATATTTCCAGTCATCAGCAAACTCGTCACCATGTGCCATAAAAAACTCCTTACCCATAATCTCGACAAGGAAAGGTTCACGATGCAAAATCATTCCACACTCCGTCTCGAGATAATCAAGGCACCACTGGTCATGATTACCGGTAAAGAAATGAATCTCTATACCCATATCAGTAAGTTCTGATATCTTACCAAGAAAACGGGTGAACCCTTTTGGCACAACATACTTATACTCGTACCAAAAGTCAAACATATCGCCAAGCATATATATAGCGGAGGCATCCTTTTTTATTTTGTCAAGGAACGACACAAGCCGTCTCTCGTGCGTACGCCGATGCTCAAGTGCCCAAGCTCCAAGATGGGCATCAGATAAAAAATATATCTTTTTCATGGCAATCTCATTGCATTACTTTATCCTCAAAGAAGGCCCAATTCAAGTTTGGCCTCCTCTGTCATAAGTTCTTGATTCCACTCAGGCTCAAAAACAAGGTTAAGCGTAACCTTCCCAATTCCTTCTACAGACTCCACCTTTTGTCTTACATCCTCCATCATAAAGTCGGCTGCAGGACAATTGGGAGCTGTAAGAGTCATATCTATCTCCACAGCATTATCCTCTTTCAGTTCTATACGGTAAATAAGACCAAGATCATAAATATTTACCGGAATCTCGGGATCGTACACCGTCTTTATCATCTCAACAATTTTCTGCTCCAACTCAAATTTTTCCATATTAGGTATATTTATATATCAAAATCTATTCTCATCCACATAGCTATAATAGCCATCAGCTGTAAGTATTATATGGTCGAGAAAACGTATATTCATAATCTTGCACGCCTGTGCCAGACTCTCGGTTATTTTATCATCCTCCTTACTTGGTTTAAGACTGCCAGAGGGATGGTTATGACACAATGCCACAGATGTAGCTCGTTTAAGCAAAGCCTCACGCATCACCAGACGTATATCAACCAATGTTGCTGTAAAGCCTCCACTGCCTATTCGTGTATGAGCAATCACACGATGCATATTATTCAGAAGCAGCACATAACACTCCTCGACATTATTGTCGCACATAAGAGGATAGAAATAATTAAACAAATCGCGAGAAGAGCGTATACAACGCACCTCATCGGGATTATCATTCTCTCTTCTCTTCCACAACTCACAAGCAGCCATTATTGTCATTGCCTTAGCAGGACCTATCCCTTTAAATTGGCACAAGTCATCGGCCGAGAGTCTTGATAGTCGGGCGATGCTATCGCCGCACGATGCCAGCACCTTTCTCATAAGCTCAACAGCAGAGTCCTCGGCCGTTCCCGAACCTATAAGCATTGCCAGCAGTTCAGACTTACTGAGAGATGCAATACCATGACGAGCAGCCTTTTCACGAGGGCGCTCATCTATAGGCCACTCTTTTATTGTCGTTTTATGTTTCTCTTGCACCATTAACCTCGGTTGTAAATCTTGGTAAGATTCTTTTTGGTTTCAAGCGGTTGTTTCAGAATCATCTTGAACCACAAAGCTTTAAGAAAACCTGTTCCATAACCAGATATCTGTACTGCAGCAGTTATAACCGACAATGCAGCAACCTTAAGACTTCTGTTCTTGAACAGTGAATCGAAGAAAATGAGCAATACATACAACAGAGGTAACAACAGCAAGAGAGGCTGAAATATGGATGCAACAAGCAAAAAGGCACCTGCTACAAGCATAAACGCAGGCATGGCGTGCACCGGCTTTAACGAACCGGGATGTTTAATCTGCAACCATATACGTGCCTGACCAAAGTTATTTACCTGCTTAAAGAAACGGCCTAAGTCGACACGACGCTTATGATATACAAAGGTCTCACGTATAAGGCGTGTAACAAAACCTGCCTCGCGTATACGTATACTGAGATCTATATCCTCTCCCATCATATCCTCGAACCCTCCTACCTTATCGTATACAGCTTTCGAGAAACCCATATTAAATGTACGTGGACAGAACTTCTCGGCAACAACTTTTCCTCCTCTTATTCCACCCGTTGTCCAAAAACCGGTCATTGAGTGATTTACGGCTTTCTGTATATCCGAGAAAGATGCATCTGCCGCATCAGGACCGCCGAAACAGTCACAGTAAGACTCTTTCATTGCAGTCTGCAATCTCTCGAAATAGAATGGAGGCAATATCACATCCGAATCGAAAAACAGAAGATAGTCGCCAGTAGCACGTTCCATACCGTAGTTACGGGTATCGCTACGTCCCGAATTAGGCTTGAAATAATAATGGATAGTAAAAGAAGAACGGTAGCAATCAAGCAAATGATCGCACCGTTCTTTTGAACCATCCTCTATAATTAACAACTCAAAAGGCTTTACCGTCTGAGCCGACAGACTGTCGAGAAGTTCTTTTATCTCATCCGGCCTGTTATAAACGGGGACAATTATAGAGTACAACAAGTCTTTTTTATTTTTAAGATTATGCTTTTACGCGACCAACATAAGAACCGTCGCGTGTATCAACCTCAACAAGCTCACCCTCATTAATGAAGAGAGGAACACGAATCTCGGCACCGGTCTCCAGTGTAGCTGGCTTTGTTGTATTGGTTGCAGTATCACCCTTAAGACCGGGCTCTGTATATGTGATTGCAAGAACAACCTTTACAGGCATATCTGCAAAGAGAACAGTCTCAGTTGTTGCATCTGTAACAACCTCAAGAATCATACCCTCTTTCATATAGTCTACACCATTGATCTGGTAAGAAGGAATAGGAATCTGCTCATATGTCTCCTGATTCATGAAGATATAGTCATTACCCTCCTGATAAAGGAACTGGTAGGGACGACGCTCTACACGCACATCCTCGAGTTTCTCACCGATGTTGAAACGACGCTCCAATACGTAACCATTTACAACGTCTTTGAGCTTTGTACGCATAAATGTATTTCCCTTGCCGGGTTTCACATGCAAAAAGTCGATGCAGAAATACAACTTGCCATCCATACGGATTGCTGTACCAATTTTAATGTCTTGAGCATTAATCATATTCGTATATTTTTAAATTATTATTATTCAGCTCTTATGTAATTCGGCGCGAAGATAGCAAAAAGTAAAAAAATATGCAATTAATAACAAAGATAATTGATACTCATTGAAGAAAAAGATGTATCTTCGCACTGCGAATTGAAGTAACAGTTTTTAACAAGTATCAATTAAACCTTCAGTATCAAAAACTGTCAAAAACAGGTTAAAGAAGAAAACAGATTACATAAAAATGCATAAAGTATTTGTATTATTATCAACATTGCTAATACCGCTTCTGATGATGGCGCAAGGCACCGGAACCATCAGTGGCAAGATTATAGACTCAAAGACAAAAGAGCCATTGTCATTTGTAACAGTATCACTTACCCCACAAGGTAGCAGTACACCTATTTATGGTGTCAACACCGACGATGACGGACTCTTCAAAATAGCAAAAATAAAAACCGGAAACTACACTGCAAGGTTCTCTTTTGTAGGCTACCTTGACGATACGCGTAATATCGAGATTGGTATAAGCGAAAATGTTGAGATAGGCACCATACGTCTAAAGCCCGACAACAAACTGCTCAAGGAGGTTGTTGTAACCGAGCAGCGCAGCCAGATGAGTTTCGAAATCGACCGTCGTGTATTCACCGTTGACCAGAATATAGCCACTACAGGAGGTAGCGCATCCGATGTATTGGAGGATATCCCATCGGTTGAGGTTGATACTGAGGGTAAGGTATCCCTACGTGGAAGCGAGAGCGTCACTGTGTGGATAAACGGAAAGGCATCCGGACTCACATCTGATAACCAAGGAGACATTCTGCAACAGATGCCTGCCGGCAGTATCGAAAAGATTGAGGTGATAACAAACCCATCGGCAAAACACTCACCCGAAGGAACTGCAGGAATAATAAATATAGTTTTGAAACGCGACCGTAAGGCCGGGTACTACGGTAGTGTACAAGCCGGAGCCGATTCACAAGGCGGATATAATGCCGGAGGAAACATAAACTATAGCAGTGGCAAGTTAGATGCATATGCCAATGTCAACTACCGCCACATGAACCATGAAGGCGAGGGCAACTCCTTTACAAGATACTACAACCACAACCGCTATCAAAGACAAAGGAGCAACAATTCGCGTGAACCGCAGAACCTGTTTGCACGCGCAGGAGTAACATGGCGTTTTACAGAAAAAGACGAAATCTATGCCAACATAATGGGCATGAAAACAAGAGGTGATATGAGCAACAACACGACCACACTCAGTGGTTCGTTGGAGCAGATGGACACCACCGAAATGATAGTGCGTACAACAGATGCAGTAAACCGACCCAAGATGTTCAACATCGAGGGAGGATACAGACACACATTCAAAGATGGACATTACATCGATCTCTCTGTTAATCACAACATCTGGGGCATGGACAATGAGGCTGTATACCGTCAAAACACTGAGCGAGCTGACAATATATATAAAAGCTATCAGTTCCAGAACAACGAAGTAGACAACCGTTCCACATCAATAAAACTGGAATATGAGAACAAGATAAGCGAGAACACAAGAATTGAGGCAGGATACAACGGAACCCTATCGCGTGACGAAAATCCCACTATCACATATACCGACGAAGCACATACCCAAGTAGATAAAAACATGTTCAACAGGTTTATATACAACCAGGATACTCATGCCATATACGGAACATACTCGGGACGTTTGGGCAAGTTCGGATACCAATTGGGATTGCGCGGAGAATATTGGCGTGTAAAGACCCGCTCTTTCAATTGGGAGCAGGAGCAGAACCCTGAGCAACGTCCGTCATATATCAAAAAAGACTTTTTCTCACTCTTCCCCAGCCTCTTCATAAGCTACTCATTACCCAACGGGCACGAGCTACAGGTAAACTACACACGACGCTTGAGACGTCCCTGGGGTGGACAGTTAAACAGTTTCAGCAACATCAGTGACTCCACAAACATATCGTTCGGAAATCCCGATCTGACGCCCGAGTACTCAAATGCATACGAGCTCAACTATATAAAGAACTGGAAAGAACACACACTGTCGATATCGGGATATTTCCGCACCACAGACGACGTTATTGAGAGAATAAGCTACAGCGACCCCACAAAGAATATAATGTATACAACATTCGAAAATGTAGCAAGCGAGAAATCTGCAGGACTTGAGATTATAGGCAAAAACAGATTATTCAAGAAACTCGACCTGACAACGACGCTTAATCTCTTCTATTACAAACTTGACGGATTCAGATATACTATAAACAATCAAGAGATTACCGGAGAGGCCGATGAGAACTTCTCATGGAACGCAAGAATGACGGCAAGTATGATACTACCTTGGGGTATTACCATGCAAGCTACAGGACGCTACAATGCAAAGAGGGTGGTCGCACAAGGACATCGCGAGCCCAACTACTCTTTCGACTGTGGCCTGCGCAAGAGTTTCAACAAGCACTGGAGCATAAGCATGAATATACGTGACATTCTTGACAGTCGTGGATGGCACACAATAACCGGTGACAGGAACTTTTATCGAGACTCCGAGAACAGACACGGTGGACGCCGATTCGGAATGACCCTGACATATAGTTTCGGTAATATGAAAGCAAAACGTCCTACACGTAAACCAAGCCAAAATCAGAATATGAACATGGAAAGCGATGGCTATGGCGATGAGGGTATGATGTAAAGAATATATCAATAATAAAAATTCGGCAACGTCTGAGATGTACAGATGTTGCCGAATTTTTATTCTTTTTGATAGAAAGTAATTCTTAAAAAGTTTCTCAATCTCATAAATGTTTACGACATTTGTAGCGCATAGGTTAATAACCTATAATAAACTGCAATACAATTTACAAACACATTATTTTGACCATATCATGGCAGAAAAAGAGATGAAACAGACAATCGACCAAGTAATTGTACGTTTCTCGGGCGATTCGGGTGACGGCATGCAATTGGCAGGAAACATCTTTTCCACCATTTCGGCAACGGTAGGAAACGACATTTGTACATTCCCCGACTATCCGGCCGACATACGTGCACCGCAAGGAGTACTCACAGGAGTTTCGGGATTTCAAGTACACATTGGAGCAGATAAGGTTTACACGCCGGGTGACAAGTGCGACGTTTTGGTAGCGATGAACCCTGCAGCTTTGAAAACGCAGTACAAATATTGCAAGCCCACATCGGCTATAATCATAGACACCGACTCATTCACAGCCAAAGACCTTGAAAAAGCCGAGTACAAGACCGATGATCCAATCAAAGAGCTTGGAATAACTTGCGAAGTGGTACCCAGCCCCATAACGTCAATGTGCATAGAGACATTGAAAGATAGCGGTATGGATAATAAGAGCATGGTAAGATGCAAGAATATGCTTGCACTGGGACTCGTTTGCTGGTTGTTCGACCGCGACCTATCACTTGCCGAAGGTATGTTGCGTGCGAAGTTTGCCAAGAAACCCGAAATTGCAGAGGCTAATATAAAGGTATTACGTGCCGGATATGACATGGGACATAACACCCACGCATCTATATCGCACACATACAGCATAAACAGTAAGCCTAAAGCCAAGGGCAAATACATGGATATAAATGGAAACAAGGCAACCGCATACGGACTAATGGCAGCCGCCGAAAAAGCCGGAATGACACTATTCCTTGGTTCCTATCCCATAACACCGGCAACCGATATTCTGCACGAGCTTGCAAAACACAAATCAATGGGTGTTATCACTATGCAAGCCGAGGACGAAATAGCCGGATGCGCATCGGCTGTAGGTGCTGCTTATGCAGGAGCACTCGCATGTACATCAACATCCGGACCCGGAATATGCCTTAAGAGCGAGGCTATAAACCTTGCAGTAATCACCGAGCTCCCACTTGTCATAATAGATGTACAACGTGGCGGTCCATCAACAGGACTCCCTACAAAATCAGAGCAGACAGACCTGCTACAGGCACTATTTGGACGTAATGGAGAAAGCCCAATACCTGTAATTGCTGCAACATCACCCACAGACTGTTTCGAGTCGGCATACCTTGCAGCAAAGATTGCAGTAGAACATATGACCCCCGTAATACTACTCAGCGATGCATTCATTGCAAACGGCTCGGCATCATGGAAACTTCCCGACCTGAACGATTATCCCGAGATTAAGCCCAACTACGTTACCCCCGACATGGTTGAAGGTTGGACACCATACAAACGTAATCCCGAAACTTTGGTACGCTACTGGGCAGTTCCAGGAACACCAGGCTTTACCCATCGTATAGGAGGATTGGAGAAGAGCAACGAAACAGGTGCTATATCTAACAGCCCCGAGAACCACCATCTTATGGTAGAACAACGCCAAGAGAAGGTTGAACGTATTGCAAACACCCTGCCACCCCTCAAGGTCGAAGGAGACGAAGATGCCGACCTGCTCATTGTAGGATTTGGTGGAACATACGGCCATCTGCGCGAGGCTATGTTGCAGATGCGTGCAGAGGGCAAGAAAGTGGCTCATGCACACTTCAACGTAATCAACCCATTACCTCGCGGTACTCAAGAGACACTTGCACGATACAGCAAGGTTGTAGTTGCCGAGCAGAACATGGGGCAGTTTGCAGGTTATCTGCGCATGAAGACAAACGGAATAAACATACGCCAATATAACGAAGTGAAGGGACAACCTTTCAACATTGCTACATTGGTAGATTCATTCACTAAAATTATGGAGGAATAAGCTATGAGTGAATATAAAGCACAAGATTTTAAGTTCGGACAACCCCGTTGGTGCCCCGGATGTGGCGACCACGCATTTCTTGGTGCCCTGCATAAGGCTATGAGTGAAATAGGTGTAGCACCTCACCAAACAGCAGTAATATCGGGAATCGGTTGCTCCTCACGCCTGCCATATTATATGAACACATACGGTTTCCATACAATACATGGACGTGCAGCCGCCATTGCAACAGGAGCAAAGGTAGCCAACCCCGACCTTACCGTATGGCAAATATCAGGTGATGGTGATGGGCTGGCAATCGGAGGCAATCATTTCATACACGCTGTACGCCGCAACATCGACCTCAACATGATATTGCTTAATAACCGCATATACGGACTTACCAAAGGACAATATTCACCCACATCGGTTCGAGGCTTTGTCAGCAAATCCTCGCCTTATGGTACTGTAGAGGACCCATTCCGTCCGGCCGAACTCTGTTTTGGTGCACGTGGCAACTTCTTTGCACGATGTGTCGCAACGGACATGAACGCAGCCGTTGAGTGTCTGAAGGCAGCAGCACAGCATAAAGGTGCATCCGTTACCGAGGTATTGCAAAATTGTGTAATCTTCAATAACGGAACCCACGAAAGCGTATATACAAAAGAAGGACGTATGAAAAATGCCATATATCTGGAACATGGCAAACCTATGCTTTTTGGACCGGAAAAAGAGTATGGACTGGCACAGGAGGGTTTCGGCCTAAAGGTTGTAAAACTGGGAGAGAACGGTGTAAGCGAGAAAGAGATTCTTGTTCACGATGCACATTGCTCCGACCCCACCCTACACCTAAAGCTAGCCCTTATGGAAGGCCCAGATTTTCCGGTTGCGCTTGGTATAATACGCGATGTAGAAGCTCCTACATATAACGACAGTGTACATGCACAGGTAGAGGAGATTAAAGGGAAAAAGAACTATCACAACTTTGCCGAGCTTCTTGAGACTAATGAGACATGGGAAATTAAATAACATATAAGTTTCCGATCTGTTAAAACAAGTGGTGGGTAGCAATTAGATGTACCCACCACTTGTTTTAACAGGCAAGTTACAAATCAATAGAATAAAATAAAAAGTCCGGACGGATAATTCTCCGTCCGGACTTTTTATTTTAATGTAAGAACCGAAGATTACTTAACAAGAACCTTCTTGCCATTTACAATATAGATACCCTTAGCAGTGATAGCATTTACTTTGCGACCTGTGAGGTCATAGATAACCTGTTCAACGTTCTCTACCTTGACATCCTCGATTGCAGTTGCAACCTCAACCTCCTCAACACGGAATGCCGATGTAAAGTTCTCGTTGTAGTATGCATCACCTGCACCATCGAATACACCTGCTGAATGCTTAACAACGAAAGGACCAAACATATCAACATTCTTACCATTGTCATAACCACGGTAACCGTTGATTCTAACAAGACCGAAGAGGTCTGCGTTAGTTGCAGCAACACTACCACCTGCGAGAATCTTAGTAACGTTCAACTTGGTAACAGCCAATGTACCGTCGCTCTCGAGACCGGTCTCACTCTCGTTATCCAACCAAGACTTACCGCCAATTGTAGGATAAGCAAGATAGTAAGCATCGTCTGAGGTCTTGAACTGATAGTTGTAATCACCATCAATTACAGAGCAAACGAATTTAGCAGACTCGGGAACCTCTGCAGGCTCAACCAATGTCAGAGTGCCGTCAACAGCGTTGAGTACATATTTAGCCTCACCACCATACATTGCTGTGAATGTATAAGCCTTACCTGCCTCGGGGAGAATAATGTCTGTTGCGCCATAGAACTTTTTGATAGCACTCTGCAATGCGACACCTGCATCTGCTGTAGGAGCAGCCTCAGCAGCCTCTATAGCATCCTTCAAATCTGCGCGGGGAGCCTCAGCAGGATAACCAACGGCCTTAGGAGTATAGTCCAAAAGTTCCTTAGCATCAGCAATAAGAGCTACAGTAGCCTCATCAATTCCGGGCTCGGGCTCATCACCTCCAATCTTCTCAAGAACCCATTTTGCAGCCTTATCATATGGAGCATCGCAGAAAGGATAATTGATGCCGCCAACCTCTTCAACCTTGAAATAGTTGCTGCCGTTCATAATGTAATATTCACCATTACCGGCATCTACAAGTTTAAGGGCGCTCTTTGTTCCATCGTTCCAAGCATCAACGTTCCACTGACGACACACGATATAGTAACCTGTCTCAGAAACAATGTATACATTGCCATCGCCGGCATCCTCAAAAGCGAACTTCTGGTCGCCCGACTCCTCGTCAAGTGCTACAACCTGTACTGAACCAATAGGACCTGTTGAATGATCCTCGTTGTAACCTGCAACAAAGAGATATGCACCAGTCTCGACATTCTTTATGCGGAAGAGCTCTACATCGCGCTCTATTCTGATAATAAAGTCTACTTGAGCACCACCGTTTGTTCTTATTTGCTTATCACCCATAGGATCGAGGTTGTTCCAGTCGATCTTTATACGCATACGATAGTCGCCTGCTGCAATATCAGCGGGCAAGAAGAAGTGAGGAAGACCTTTGCTCTCATTGAAGTCTTCATCGTAATATGTATCGCTGTTAGCATACTGCGGGCTAGAAGTGTTACCCCAGATATCAGTAGGAGTAGTATAATCATCGGGAGTATAATAGTTGTATGTTACAAGCTCGCCACCGGTTGTACCATCAGCATTGGGAACCTGATCGAAAGAGCCATCAAGTGCATAGTCGATGTAACCATACGCGTGCATCCACTGACCACTCCAGTTAAAATCTGTGAATGAAATTCTTGCACCGGGCTCTGTCACAAGAACCTGTGTAGTTCTATCGGCATAGATGGGAGAGAAATTATCCTCTTGAATATTATCTACTGTCAAAGAGTTGTTACCATCTGTTATTGTGAAACCAACAAATCTACGATTACCGTTTGTTGATTCTCCTTCAACATAATCATATTCCAAAGCATTCTCGTCGATGAAACGTGCAGTAAACTCAATATCCTCAGTAACCTCTATAGAGTAGGGATTATCTGTGCTTACAACCTTACCGTCAACAAGCCAACCTGCGAATTTATAACCGGCATCAGGAACAGCCTTAAGAACAGCAGTCTTTCCGTCCCATACAAGAGCCGAACCCTCCTGATCGTTAACTGTTGCAGTACCACCCTCTGTAGCATTTACTGTAACTGTATACTGAACCTCCTCGGGGAAACCAACGAGTGTACCTGTGTGACCGTTGCCTGAGATATCCTCAACGCTTACACCCTCTATATTTGTGAAGTCATATGCAGCGATAAGACCTTCAGTGTCAGCACCAACTGTCGCAGTCATGTCAGCCACAACTTCGTCAGCTGCAAGGGCCTTGTTATAAAAACGTACGTCATCGATATGACCTATTGCAAAGTTTGCGGGAACAGCCTCCTGACCATCAACGTTTGTATATCTTGCACCTACGAGGATATCCTTCTTTGAAGGCATACCGTTTGTAGACATTCCTGTCTTTGTCTCTTTAAGAACACCGTCTATATATATATAAGATGTTGTACCGTCCAAAACCCATGTAAGATGAGCCCACTTTGCCGGCTCTACTCCTGTAGCCCATGCAAAGCTGTTACCCCAAGGCTTGCCATCATAAGAGAGGTTAACGGAGAATGACTGAGACGCAGAGTTACCACCATAAAGGTCGAAACCTGTTGTACCGCTATTTGCAGTTCCCTCATAAGCACGGTTATTTACAAAGCCTATGTTTCTGCCACTCTGATACTCGGGAAGAAGCACCTTGCAAGAAACAGTGAATCCGGCCTCACCGCCGGCTGCAATGTTGAACACCTCGTTGTTGGCAATTGTCATGTAACGAGAACCGTTAAGATCAAGAACACCCTCAGCAAGAGGCACATCTGGAACTTTACCATCAAGCAACCAATCAAGTGTAAAGTTGTAGTATGCAAGCTGGAATCCATCAGCACCCTGAAGATTTGAATCCCATTTACCCTCCTCTACAATGATACCAATTGTACCATCTTCAAGTACCTGAAGTGTTGAGTAAGCAGAATAACCAGAGTATATCTGACGCTTGATTTCCCAAGTCTCACCATTATCGGCACTGAGGTAAACAGTTACATTCTCTCGGGTAGAAGAACTACCTGGAAGTGAATGTAAAAGATAGTGCACACCACCGTGTGTATATGATACAACGTCGCCGTTACAAGCGGGATCCATAAGGTTTGTATTCAATGCAGCCTTTTCCCATGTAACACCACCGTCGGTAGATTTTGCCATCAAGCGGTTACCCTTATTACGGTTCTTGATACTCATAAGAAGATCACCGTTTGAAAGCTCAACAATCTTAGCCTCATCACCGTTTGAGTAAGCAGCATTCTCTGAAACCTTCCATGTTGCACCATGGTCATCAGAATAAACAGCATAGTTACTCATGCTACCACCCCATGAATTATCGTTACGCGCGGCAACAACAAACATAAGACGACCTGCATGGTCACCCTTCTTCAACTGTACAGCGCTACCTGAACCTGCAAACATACCAATCCATGCACCTCTACTGCCATAGATAGCATTGTAGATGCTCTCGCTGATATCAACAGGTTTTGTCCATGTAACACCATTATCACTACTCTCTGACTGATAGATGCGCAAAGGATAGGCGCTGTTTGACGCCCAAAGACCTACACAGTTTGTACCATAGTTCTCGTTACCTACGAACACACTGACAATTTTACCTGTAGCCTCGTCTAGAACTGCTGCGGCATCACCGTATGTATTTCCAGCAGCCTTGTCACCTTGAGCAATTGTAACCATATCACCCCAAGTCTTACCGCCATCGGTACTACGCTTTGCAACAACACTGATGATATTGGGAAGGTCTCCCAAATTAGCGCCACGCTTATCGGCTATTGCAACCAATGAGCCGTCAGCTGCCTGAACCAACACAGGAATACGATAATACTGTGAACCGTCCTCACCCATCTCGAATACGGGATAGCGAGTGAGCTCATCCTGTGCAAATGATGTTGCAAATGAAGCAACAAACATGAAAAGTAAAAGTAAAGCTTTTTTCATAAAAAAGTTAGTTAATAAATAAATAAAATATATGTATATTTTCCAAATCAAGGCTTACAACTAAGGCACTAAGCCATATTAATTGCAAATATAAATATAATATTTAATTATAAAACTATTTATAATAATTTTCTAAAATGGATGGTATAATGTTGTAGATAAGCAGCAGAAGAAGAAAAAAGAGCAGGCAAATTTGCCTGCTCTTTTTTCTTCTTCTGCTGCGACGTTTCTTATCGACGCAAGCCCAACTTAGCCACGATAGCACGGTAGCGGTTGATGTCACGGTCCTTAAGATAGTTAAGGAGCGCACGACGCTTACCTACCAATGTTGTCAAAGCTCTCTGTGTGCTATAATCTTTACGGTTAGCCTTAAGGTGCTCCGTCAAATGGGCAATACGGTATGAGAACAAAGCAATCTGGCTCTCAGCTGAACCAGTATCAGTGTTAGACGTTCCGTATGTGCCAAAGATCTCTTTCTTTTTCTCAGAATCCAAATACATAGATTTGATGTTTTAAATGATTAAAAATTCTTTTAGCGGGTGCAAAGATACAGCTATTTTTTGGATAAACAACCTTAACCTGAATATTTTTCATTTAAAAGCCACAAAAACAACACAAAGAAAGGACAAACCTGCAATTTATGGAAGCAAGTTTCTTACAAAGAGATTATCCTTTGTTTTACATATTTGACACCCTATTATATCTGCCATATCATAGTCTGAAAAGAACCGATACATACAAACAGGTGACACCAAATAAATCCATTTAATTTTCTAGTCAAATTCATATGACAATTGATATAGAAATATATATTCAAATATAAAATACCAATAGAGTAGAACATATTAACCATAAATTCAAGAATTATTAGTAACTTTGCCGTCGCTAGCGACGGCTTCTGAGAAGGAGAGGTTGTCCAAGGCAGAACTAAGAAGAATAATTTTACAATATGCAAAAGATACGAAACATTGCCATTATAGCACACGTCGACCATGGCAAAACAACACTGGTGGATAAGATGATGCTTGCAGGCAACCTGCTTAAAGAGCAGAACAATGATGCACTGACACTCGACAACAACGACCTTGAACGAGAGAGAGGAATAACCATTCTATCAAAGAATGTATCTATAGAGTATAAAAATACCAAGATTAATATAATTGACACTCCGGGGCACAGCGACTTCGGAGGCGAGGTTGAGCGCGTTCTCAACATGGCAGACGGATGTCTGCTTTTGGTGGATGCCTTTGAGGGTCCCATGCCTCAGACCCGTTTTGTATTACAGAAAGCACTGCAGATTGGCTTGAAGCCCATTGTAGTTGTAAACAAGGTAGACAAACCGAACTGCCGCCCCGAAGAGGTGCATGAAATGGTATTCGACCTGATGTTCTCGCTTGATGCCACAGAAGAGCAGTTGGATTTCCCCGTCATCTTCGGCTCGGCCAAAAACAATTGGATGAGTACCGATTGGCGCACCCCAACCGAGGACCTAACCCCCCTACTTGATGCTATTCTCGAATATATCCCCGCGCCACAGATGCTCGAAGGTACACCACAAATGCTTATAACCTCACTCGACTACTCACCATATACAGGGCGCATTGCCATAGGACGTGTACATCGCGGAACGCTTACCGAAGGCGCTAATGTAACATTGTGTAGTCGTGGTGGCGGCCAGACCAAAGTAAAGATAAAAGAGCTCCATACATTCGAGGGGTTGGGACGCAAACGTACCGAAAATGTATCTTCCGGCGATATCTGCGCTATAGTTGGATTGGAAAAATTCGAGATAGGTGACACCATATGCGATTTCGAGAACCCCGAGCCCCTGCCCACCATAACCATTGACGAGCCAACAATGAGCATGCTTTTCACCATTAACGACTCGCCATTCTTTGGGAAAGAGGGTAAATATGTAACATCGCGCCACATACAGGAGCGTCTTGACAAGGAACTTGACAAGAATCTGGCTCTGAAAGTAAGCAAGGCACCCGAAGAAGATGCATGGACTGTATACGGACGCGGAGTATTGCACCTCTCTGTACTTATTGAGACAATGCGCCGCGAGGGATATGAGTTACAAGTGGGACAGCCTCAGGTAATATATAAAGAGATCGACGGAGTGCGCAATGAACCCATAGAGGAACTGACAATAAATGTTCCATCAGATTTCTCGAGCAAGATAATCGATATGGTAACGCGACGCAAAGGCGAGATGTTATCTATGGAGGCTCAAGGAGATCGCGTAAACATAGAGTTCAACATTCCATCACGAGGCATAATAGGATTGCGAACAAACGTTCTTACAGCATCGGCCGGAGAGGCAATAATGGCACACCGTTTCAAAGAGTATCAGCCATACAAAGGAGACATAGAACGTCGCACAAATGGCTCTATGGTTGCAATGGAGAGCGGAACAGCATTTGCTTACGCCATAGACAAACTGCAAGACCGAGGACGCTTCTTCATCAGCCCACAGGAGGAGGTATACGCAGGACAGGTAGTCGGCGAACATATACACGACAACGACCTCGTAATAAACGTCACAAAGAGCAAGAAACTTACCAATATGCGTGCAAGCGGTTCGGACGACAAGGCACGTATAGTTCCACCCATAATATTCTCACTCGAGGAGGCACTCGAATACATCAAGGAGGATGAATACATCGAGGTTACCCCGAAGTCAATGCGAATGCGTAAGATTATACTCGACGAGCTTGAGCGAAAACGTGCAAACAAGCAGACGCTATAACAATATAGGGGCTACAACAATGAGAAAGAGAGCAATACTGTTATCTACAATTCTGTGTATACTGTTTGCCTGCGGGGAACAAACACCTACATTCACCCTTGAAGGCACATATGGCAACGGGAACGATACTATATATATGTTCGGTACCGATGTCCGTCACAATTATATAGATACCATATATACAGACGAATATGGGGAGTTTGCATATAAGCTTGAAACAGACACCATAATACCATTAGCAATGATACTGCCCGACGGTAACATGTTGCCGGTATATGCCCAACCCGATATTACAGCGGCCCTATCACTCGAGGAGAACAGATGGCATATTATCGGAGGCCCTACACAGGCACTATACGACTCGATATCCAAAAAGTTAGAGGCAGAACCCGAGCTCTCGAGACGCTACGAGGCAATAGACAGTTTCATTGAAAAGCATCCATACAGCGATATAAACATACACCTGCTGCAACGCTATTTTGTAGAGGTTGGCAACCCTAAAAGTTCACTGATAAAAAGCAGGATAGAACTTATGGGAGGAACACTGCAGGACAATGATTATATCTCTAAAATTAAAAAGTTGTCGAACAACAAGATATTGAATATTGTCAACAAAGCATTCCCTGAATATATCTTTACAACAGCTACAAACGATACAGTAAATCGCTCCACATACATGGACAAATACCTGCTTGTCACATTTTGGGCATCATGGGATAGTGCAAGTATATCTCACCTGTCCAAGTTCAAGGATGCAGACAAGGAAATAGACAGCAAATACTTCGGCAAGCTTAACATCTCACTCGATCATGACACAGCATCATGGCGACAGAGCATCGAAAACAACATAATCACAGGAGATAATGTATGCGATCTCAAGATGTGGGAAAACAGTGTTGTAAAGGAGTTCACAATAGAGAACCTGCCGTTCAGCATATTAGTAAATCCATATATGCGTGTACACAGTTTCAACCCCGACCCCAATACATTCATACACACAGTAGACTCCCTTATAGAGAAATACAAAGCCAAAGAGAAAGCAAAGAGAGAGAGAGAGGCTATAAAGATAAAAGAGGTATCCAAAAAAGAGGAGCAGAAGAAAAAAGAGGCCGAACTACGCAAGAGGGGAATATATAAACAGGATGACAATCAAAGAGTAAATAACAAGATTATCAAATAAACACATTCCATGTTAACCAAAGTCTTTGCAGCGGCTATACAAGGCATAAGCGCCACTCTTGTTACAATAGAGGTAAATGCCTTGCGCGGAATACAGTTCTTCCTTGTCGGCTTACCCGACAACGCCGTAAAGGAAAGTTATCATCGCATACAGTCGGCATTTCAACACAACGGGCTCAAATTCCCGAGCAAGAAAATAATAGTAAACATGGCACCTGCCGACATCCGCAAGGAGGGTTCGGCCTATGACCTGCCTATAGCAATAGGTATATTGGCAGCAGACGGCATAATAGAAAATGCCCGTCTAGACCAATATATAATAATGGGAGAGCTAGGACTCGACGGGGGGCTGATGCCCGTAAAAGGAATACTACCCATTACCATAAAGGCAAAAGAACTTGGATACAAAGGAATAATACTACCTACACAGAATGCAGCCGAAGCTGCTGTTGTAGAAGGGATAGAGGTATATCCAGCAGAGAGCCTGATACAGGTTGTATCATTCCTTAATAACGAAAGCAAACTACCTGTTTATAGAATAGATTTAGAAAAGGAATTCTACTCACGCCAAAGTAGGTTCGAGTTTGACTTCAGTGAGGTACGCGGCCAAGAGAGTGTCAAACGAGCTTTTGAGGTTGCCGCAGCAGGTGGACATAACCTAATAATGATAGGTCCTCCCGGAAGCGGAAAATCTATGATGGCAAAGCGTTTGCCAAGCATACTGCCGCCACTTACACTCAACGAAAGTCTTGAGACAACAAAGATACACTCCGTTAGCGGATATTTGTCCGACGGAACCGCACTTATAACACAACGTCCATTCCGCAGCCCCCACCACACAATATCATCAGTAGCCCTATGTGGAGGCGGAAGCAACCCAAAACCGGGTGAGATTTCTTTGGCACACAACGGAGTACTTTTCCTTGACGAACTACCAGAGTTCAACCGAGATGTATTGGAGGTAATGCGCCAGCCCCTTGAAGACCGTAAAATATGCATTGCACGAGCCAACTACAAGATAGAATATCCGGCAGGAGTTATGTTCGTGGCAAGCATGAACCCTTGTCCATGCGGCTACTATAATCATCCCACCAAAACATGTGTATGCACTCCCGGACAAGTACAGAGGTACATGAACAAGATTAGCGGACCACTACTAGACCGTATAGATCTGCAGATAGAGATTGTGCCTGTACCTTTCGAGAAGATATCCGACACGGCGCCGGGCGAGACAAGCGCAACAATTCGCGAGCGTGTGATTGCTGCACGCAAAATACAGGAGGAGCGTTTCAAGGAAGAAAAAAGCATATACTGTAATGCACAGATGACACCCAAGCTCATTTCTAAATATGCAGTGCTTGACGACACCAGCCTTGCAATGCTCAAGACAGCAATGACAAGGTTCGACCTCTCGGCACGTGCCTACGACCGTATACTCAAAGTTGCCCGCACCATAGCCGACCTCGACAAAAGCGAGGATATAAAGTACCAACATATCGCCGAAGCAATAGGCTACCGCAACCTTGACAGAGGCAATTGGGGTACCTGAAACATAAAGCACACTCAATGGTATAGACAACGAAGAGAAAAGTGAAATAACTTATACATTATCAATATGCCAAACATACATATTAAATTAACTATCTCGGAATGGGATATCGGTGGAAAGGATAATACCACCTCCTATCTCCTTGACAAGGAAATAACAGAAGTGGGTGAAAAACTCATTGTGAACAAAGCCTTTCCTAATCGATATACATTCACTGTAGAGAGCATCACTGATACAGAAATATGTCTCAGTTGCAATTGTCCGCCTATGTACTTACACCTTAAAAAAGGGGAGAAATACAATACTGAATACAACATAGAAGGTTATGAAGATCACGATGGTTGTGTATGGAACGGCGAAGATGAGTTCCTGAGTATAGAGTGGCTGTAGCCGTAAATAGAAGTCGAGTAACCAGAAGAAAAACGGAATAGAAACAACATCTCCAGCTATATAATTTATGAAATGTATTAAAAGCCTAGCATTTATATTCATTACCATTCTACTATTAATGCATGTACAGATGGTAAATGCACAAAGTACAGAGATTCACCCTGTACCACAAAAAATAAAATGGAGCGATACTGTTGCATTTGACAACAGTAATGGATACACGATAACAGGAGAGTATGAAGCCGACAGCGACGCCATAGAACTTTTTAAAAAACATTTCAGTTGCGACGGCAATATAGAATTACTTATTGGCGAACGTGGCGATGCTGTCATTAAGGAGTACGAGAGTCTTATTCCACAAAAGAGCGAGGGATACTATCTTTCTGTAGAGGGCAAAAGAGTTATTATTGCCGGCAACGATGGCAGTGGAACATACTATGGAGTACAAAGCTACATACAGATAGCTTCACAGCCGCAAGTGATGGAGGTGAGCATCACCGACTACCCAAGTGTTCCCAAGCGCGGACTGGTAGAGGGTTTCTATGGCAATCCTTACAGTGAGGCCAACCGAATGAGCCTATTCGAGCTATTCGGACGCCAGAAGATGAATATCTATATATATGGCCCTAAGGACGACGCATATCATAAATCGAAATGGCGAGAAGAGTATCCTACCGAGCTTGGAGCAAAGATTACACAATATGTGAATGCAGCAAAAGCACACAAGATCGATTTCGTGTGGGCAATACATCCCGGCGAGGATATTCAATGGAACGATACCGACAGAAACAATATTGTCAACAAGCTGAAAGCTATGTGTCGTCTGGGTGTAAGAAACTTCGCTGTTTTTTGGGATGACCTTTGGAACGATGACGGCACGCATGGTGACGAACAAGCCGAACTCATGAACTACATAGCGACTGAGATTGAGGCAGAATATCCCGATGTAAATCCCATGATAATATGTCCCACACAATACAACCGAGGATGGTCCAACGGTGTATACTTGCCCGCATTAGGCAGTATAATGAACAGCGACATAAATATAATGTGGACAGGAAACAGCGTCGTAGATATGATAAACAAGAGTGATGTCACATGGATAAACAACCAAATAAGCCGCAAAGCTTTTATATGGCTGAACTACCCTGTAACAGACTACTGTATAGACCACCTTCTGATGGGTCCCACACATGGAAACGACACAGACATTGCCAACCTACTTTCGGGATTTGTATCCAACCCAATGGAGTATGCCGAGGCGTCTAAAGTCTCGCTCTTCAGTATTGGCGATTATACATGGAATATGGGTGCTTATAACTCGGACGAGTCATGGGACGCTGCCATTAAATACATTATGCCTACAAATGCAAAATATTTCCGCCATTTCTGCGAAAACAATATCGACTTGGGAAGTAACGTTCACGGTTTAAGACGTATGAACGAATCACCCGGCTTCGTTGCAGCAAAAGAGATATTCGACAGAAAGATAACAGAGGGCGACACCATAGCCGCCTGCTATGCCATTGGAGAGGAGTTCCAGAGACTAACAACATCTGCTAACACACTTCTAAATAGCGACGAGGCACGAGCTCTAATAGACGAGATAACACCTTGGATACTTTCCATGAAATATCTTGGAATGATGGGAGGAAAGATTGTTGAAATGTATTTTGCCCTTGATAATAATAATCCCGAACAGTTTATAGAGAGTTATATTGAGTACACACAATACGAAGAGGCACATAAGGATTTGCGTTCTCGCAATTTTGATGGTTCTCTGCGTGTTGCTAAACCCGCTGTAGGCTCATTATATGTGGAGCCATTCATAAAGGAGCAGATAAGTAACCTTGTTGCTTTGTACAAAAGCCAATACGATTATCGTCTTGACGTATTCCCTGCACAGAGTTTGGAGAACGGCACATACCATATAATGTATAAAGGAATGTACCTGACAAACAACAGCCCGGGCACCTCGGGCAGTGCTCCTGTTTTTCTACAGAACCGCAATGAGACACATCCTCAACGTCAGGAGTGGCATATAGAAGTTGACCCAACAACCAAACGCTACAAGATAATCAACCACGAGGACAACCGTTATTTGAACGAGAATGGTGCATTTACCGTAAGCGATGCAACCAATCCATATGAAGCTATATGGCACACATACAACATCTATCTTCTTGCAAACGGGAAATATGCAATACAGAATGGAGGCAATGCCGGCGACAACCTATGGAGTGTAAGCGGAATACGTATCCAGAAGAGCAGCAACTCGACAATAATACCGCCTCGTTTTATATTTGATATAGTACCTTTGGGTGGCAAGGCCAATGATGAGTTCATCAACAACGACGAGGTATATTACATAATTGTAGACGGCAAATACCTTACCAACACAAATGTTAACGGCAGTGGCGAAGCACCAAGGTTTATTGAGAGCGATAGACCGGGTATTGAGCAGGAGTGGAAAATAACAACAGACAAAAACGGACTAAACTGCTACAAGATAACCAGCAATGCTGATGGACGTTTCATCAATGAGATCGGCGATTTTGGTGTAAAGGATTACCACTCAAACTGGAACACATACCTCATAACAGTCCAGGGCGACAAATTTTCAATCCAGCTCACACAACTTGCAGGAACAAGCGATTTCTGGGTTTCGAACGGAGAGCGTTTCGAGAACAAAACAATAGATAGAAGCGACAGCTACACAATATCTATCGTAAAGAAGGGAACTGGTGAAACCGGAATTACAGAAACTGCAATATGCACTACAAGCATACACTATGACAAAGAGGCAGAGTTGCTATCTATAGGAGGGCTTAGCGGAAAAAGTAGAGTAACTATAACAGCTCCGGACGGTTCTATAATAGAGCATAGAAAGAGCAGTGAGAGCAATCTGACAATATCCATGACAGGATGCAATGCCGGCATATACATAGTTGTGATAGAGAGTAATGGCGAAAGAAGGATAGAGAAACTACTCAAGTTATAAGAGCCACATAGATAGAATGAGGATAAACAGCAAAGCAGAAAAGTTGCTTAAGAGAATATCAAAACCTATTACAAAGAATGTAGTATGGTTCGTAAGTACATATACCCTTTTAGCTTTCTGTACAATGCTGTTTCCCTGGAATGGCAGCCGCATAATAGGAGTGCTCCAACTATATGTCGAACTCTATATAGTTGCCGTTGTAATAACGTTGTTACCATCAAGAATTGCAGATGTTACAAGATGGCTACTTACCATACTATTTTACATTATATGCCTCTTGGACACCTTCTGTTATTGCAGGCTGAACATACCCATAACCCCCACTCTTCTGGCTCTTTTTATGCAGACAAACAACAAGGAGGCACAAGAGGCTATTATAGCCTACACAAGCGATTTCGAAGCACTGACGCCCATCATTGGTATTGTTACAATATTTATCGCAAACATTGTGTTGCTCTTTTTAAACCGCAAGATAAAGAATATTGCAACAAAGTATACGACACTAATTGCACTATCTTCTATATTCCTTTTGGTTGTAACTGTACCGATCTGCATAAAAAATGAGATATACCTTCTCCATCGTCTTGTATTAGGAGACGACGAAAAACAGACCTATATAAAAAGTAGCATATCGCCCACAGTACGTTTCTATACTCCTATACACAGACTCGCAAATGCCTTTATAGAGTACAACAGGGAGAAAGATGTAATAGAGTTTCTGCACAATTCCATAGAAAAAGCCGCAGTAGAGGATTGCAGTTTCACCTCGCCCAGGATTGTACTTATAATAGGAGAAAGCTATAACAGACACCACTCGCAAATATATGGATACAGTATGCCGACAACGCCTCGCCAGGTAGGGCACATTAATAGCGGTGAACTTATACCATTCTGCGATGCCATATCACAATGGAATCTTACAAGCGAATCTTTCCGCAGCATGCTTTCGACACACACAGAGGGCGATAGTGGCAGATGGTACAACTACCCTCTTGTAACCACACTGTTCAAAAATGCCGGCTACACTACACTATTCCTTAGCAACCAGTTCGTAACAGAGGAGTCGGAGACCTACAGCGACTTCGAAGAGAATATCCTTCTTAACGAAAGCCGCATGAGCCAAGCGCAATTCACATTAAGAAATCGCCACCGTCACCAATACGACGAAGAACTAATTGACGATTACAACGAAATGGAGTTACCACAAAACAGTAAAGGAGAATTTATAATATTCCACCTCATGGGACAGCATGTCGACTTCGAAGAGCGCTACCCATTGGAATGGAAGAAGTTTACTCCCTCGATGTATAGTTGCGACCATCCCGAAATAGTAGCACACTACGATAACGCGACACTATACAACGATTACATACTCGACACCATAATAAAAAAATTCGTTGAGACCGACGCCATTATAATACACATGCCCGATCATGGAGAACGAGTCTCTGATGACGGAGAGGGGTATGGACGCCGTTTCTCATTTACTAGAGGAGACATCCAACAGCAATACGAAATCCCTTTCTGGATATATACGACTGCAAAATACAGAAAAAACCATCCGGAGATAGTAGAACAGATAGACAACGCAAAGAGAGCGCCTATAACCACCGACAACCTAGCACATATGCTTCTATACCTGGGAGGAATAAAGACCCCTTTCTATAACTGCACAAAGAATCCGTTGGTGAAAAGTTTTAACCCCAATGTACCCCGGATTATTGGCGGTACTACAGACTATGATAAAGCTATGGAGAGTCATAACCTTAAATAGTCTGCAACCTTGCTACTCCCGAATTTATTTACTACTTTTGCACCTTGAAAACCAAAGGCTAAGAGCTACACCGAAACTGTAGATGGCAGCAAAGCCATAAAGACAACGAGAGAAGCTCTAGCCTCCGCCCTATATTGTAGAATCAATAAAATACATAATCATGACAAGAGAACTTTTCACAAAAGAGGCTTATAAAGTAGCCGATATCAACCTAGCCGATTTTGGTCGTAAAGAGATAGAGATGGCACAGCACGAAATGCCTGGACTGATGGCATTACGTGAAAAATACGGTAATCAAAAGCCCCTTAAGGGAGCACGCATCATGGGTTCACTCCACATGACAATACAGACAGCGGTACTCATTGAGACTCTTGCAGAGCTTGGTGCAGAAATACGCTGGGTATCATGTAACATCTACTCTACACAGGACCATGCAGCTGCTGCCATTGCAAAAGCGGGAATCCCGGTCTATGCATGGAAGGGAGAGAATCTGGCCGACTACTGGTGGTGTACACTGCAGGCACTTACTTTCGAGGGTGGCGTAGGTCCCGATACCATCGTTGACGATGGCGGTGACGCGACACTTATGATACATCTTGGATATGCAGCAGAGAATGATCCTTCGGTATTGAACTACAACGAAAGTGACCCTGAGGATGAACGTGAACTCAAGAAGCTTCTGGCACAGGTGTTAGAGGCCGACAATCGCCATTGGCACAAGGTTGCCGAAAGAGTAAAGGGTGTATCGGAAGAGACAACAACCGGCGTACATCGTCTTTATCAAATGATGGAAAACAAAGAGCTGTTGTTCCCTGCATTCAATGTAAACGACTCAGTTACAAAAAGTAAATTTGACAACCTATACGGATGTCGTGAGTCGCTTGCCGACGGAATAAAGCGTGCCACAGATGTTATGATTGCAGGTAAGGTTGCAGTCATATGTGGTTATGGAGATGTAGGTAAAGGATGTGCTCACAGCATGCGCTCATACGGCGCACGTGTATTGGTTACAGAGATTGACCCCATTTGCGCATTGCAGGCTGCAATGGAAGGTTTCGAGGTTGTAACAATGGACGAGGCATGCAAATTCGGCAATATTTTTGTAACATGCACAGGAAATATAGATATCATACGTATCGACCATATGGAGCAGATGCCAGATCAGGCAATTGTATGCAACATCGGACACTTCGACAATGAAATTCAGGTAGAGGCGCTGAAGAACTATCCCGGTATAAACTGCTTGAACATAAAGCCACAAGTAGACCGCTATTTCTTCCCAGACGGACACAGCATCATTCTGCTTGCAGACGGACGATTGGTAAACCTCGGCTGTGCAACAGGACACCCCTCATTTGTAATGAGCAACTCTTTCACAAACCAGACGCTGGCACAGATAGAACTCTTTACAAAGCAGTACGCAACAGGAGTATACTGCCTACCCAAACATCTTGACGAGGAGGTTGCACGTCTTCACTTAGGACGCCTGAATGTGAAACTCACCACACTCACTGAAAAACAGGCTGCCTATATAGGCGTAAATGTTGATGGTCCCTATAAATCGGATATATACCGTTATTGATTATGACCAACCCCAAATCCATCTGCGTATATTGCGCATCAAGTAGTCGTATAGCACAATCATACACCGACATTGCCTACCGACTTGGCACTCTTCTCGCAAATGAGAAGATATGCCTTGTCACAGGCGGTGGCAACATAGGTCTTATGCGTAGCGTAGAGGATGGGACATTGGATGCCGGAGGAGAGGCCATAGGCGTAATACCGGAGTTTATGGTAGAACAAAAATGGCACTATGAAAAACTCAAATTGCACATCACAAAAGATATGCACAGCCGTAAGCAGCTTATGGCACAGTTGGCCGATGCAATAATTGCACTGCCCGGAGGTTGCGGAACAATGGAGGAGTTATGCGAGATAATAACATGGAAACAACTTGGACTATATCTGAAGCCCATTGTCATCCTTAACATAAACGGTTACTACGACAATCTGATAGCGCAACTAGAACATGCCATAAAGGAGCACTTCATGGGAGATATTCACGGTAATATATGGAGTGTAGCATCAACCCCGGAGGAGGCTTTGGATATAATTCGAAAGACTGACATCTGGGACCCTTCGATACGTAAATACGCCGCACTATGACAGGAGATAGCATCCCATATGCACTATGCAGGGACAATCTTATGTTGTCACTGTTCATGGCAAGCCTGCTGGGTATCGCATATATAATGTTATGTGACGGGAATAGCATTGTGGAGAGATTAAAGAACATTTTTTACTACACAAACTCAGGAACCCCATACAACACAAGAACCGGCATAAGCAGGTTCGGAAATTTTTTGTTGCACTTTAATACCATCCTATATTGCACTATAACGGTCACTGGATATATGCAACGGTGTAATATGATAGCAGATGGCGAGCATCTGCTATTTTCTGTATTCTTTGCTACACTTTTTCTGCTTATGCTGTTGACCAAGGTTGCCATTTACTATATTGTAAATATTACACTCTTTACCGGCAAACAAGCCGACGAGTGGAATCGTACAATATTATTTACAAATCAAATCTCTGGTTTTTTAATGCTGCCCATAACGACAATACTTATACTATATCCACAGACGAACCACGTTATATTTTGGGGGTACATAATATTAATATCAGTTATATACATATATACGCTCTCCATACGCTGCTTTAACATCATTTTCAACAAAAGTTTTTACTTTTTGGATATTTTTTTATACCTTTGCGCAATTGAATTAGTGCCTTTTGCCTTATTATGGCAAGCAACACACCAAACTAACCTATTCTTAATGATAAAATTTTAGGACAGTGAAAGTAAGCAAGATTTTAGTTTCTCAACCTAAGCCGGCTACAGAGAAGTCACCCTATTTTGACATTGCGGCAAAGCATAACGTACAGATTGATTTCCGCTCTTTCATCAAAGTAGAAGGACTCACATCCAAAGAGTTCAGACAGCAGAAGGTATCCATACCAGGACACACTGCTATAGTATTTCTATCACGTCATGCCATAGATCATTTCTTTACACTATGTAAAGAGTTGCGCATAACCATTCCCGACGACATGAAATATTTTTGCTTGTCAGAGACAATATCTTTGTACATACAGAAATATGTACAATACCGCAAGCGCAAGGTCTTTTTCGGCAATGGACACATCAGCGACCTTGAGCCGCTTTTTGTAAAGCACAAAGATGAGCGTTATTTTACCCCCATGTCAAATGCCAACAATCAAGAGTTGTGCGATATATTCAATGCACATGGAATAACACACTCGGAGGCAAAGATGTATCGTACCGTAAGTAACGACTTCGACCCGGAATTCATAGAACCCTATGACATGCTTATCTTCTTCAGTCCGCACGGAATTGCATCATTAAAGAAGAATGTACCGAACTTTGTACAGGGCGATAAACTATTCGCATGTTTCGGAGGTACAACGGCAAATACCATCCGTAACGAAGGATTCAGGCTCGATCTCGAGGCACCAACAGCAACAGCTCCTTCAATGCCTGCCGCTCTTGACGAATTCCTTACCAAGATAAATCAATAGAGACCATATTTCATAAGAGGGCGGTTAAAAAGACCGCCCTCTTATCATAAACATCAACGACACTGCAATGGAGAAGAAAACATTTGGTTTTCCAAAAGCCGAACATCTGAAAAGCAAAACCATTATCGACAAGCTCTATTCAGAAGGGCAATCGGTAGCGGCCTTTCCTTTGCGTGCCGTATTTTTGCCGTTGGAAAAGTACGACGAGAAACAACCACACGCAACAATACTTATTAACGTTGCAAAAAAGAGATTCCGTCATGCTGTAGACCGCAACCTAATCAAACGTCGCATACGCGAAGCATATAGACTTAACAAACAACCATTCATTAATGAATTGGAGAGAATGAAAACAAAAATGGCAGTTGCAATATTATATATAGACAACAACCACAGCAGTACAGCCATATTACAAAAGAGGATGACAAAGTTATTGGCATCCATACTTGAAAAGAGACAGAAACAATGCAACAGCTCATTATAAAAATATTAATTCTCCCAATTCGTTTCTATCGATACTGCATTTCGCCGATGACACCGCCATCGTGCCGTTTTACACCCACATGTTCACAATACGCAATAGAAGCCTTGCAGAAACATGGTCCACTAAAAGGATTATATCTCACCATAAGAAGGCTGCTACGTTGCCATCCCTGGGGAGGCTCAGGATATGACCCTGTACCTTGACATGCGCTTCATCGACATACATACACACAAGGCAGCAGACAACTGTATTTCCATTGTAGATAACGGAGAGTCTACAAGTGACAACATATATATATCAGCAGGTATACACCCTTGGGAAATAACTCCTCAATGGGAAGAGAAGTTTACAACAATAAAGAGTATAGCAGAAAGACCCAACACAGTTGCCATCGGAGAATGTGGTTTCGATTATATAAACTCTTCGGCCTCAAGAGATTTGCAATACAGAGTCTTTACAGAACATCTTTTACTATCCGAGGATATCGGAAAACCACTTATCATACATCTTGTCAAAGGACAAGAGGATCTTCTCAAAGCATCAAGAGAGCATAAGCACAAACAAGCATGGATAATTCATGGTTTCAGAGGAAAACCTGCACAAGCAAAACAGCTTCTCGCTGCCGGGTTCTACCTATCTTTGGGAGCGAAGTTCAATATTGAGACTGCAAGAAGCATACCTCTTGACAGACTTTTCATCGAAAGCGACATGGATGACACACCTATACATAAAGTGTATGAAAATATTGCTAAGGCAATTGGAACAACCATTGCAGAATTGGCAAATCAAATAGAGAGGAACATTAAATCTTGCAATATCTCTATATAATATTTATAACAGAGCAACGTTCTTACATTAAAGGTAACAATACAAAAGTGGATTTTGTTTTAAGGATTCTTTAATTTTAATATTTATTAACAATTAAAATATAACAAACATATATTTTAAAAGAAATTTAAATAGTTCTTCAAACAAGTACTTAATATTTTGTAAGTTTGCAACAAAGTAGTTGAATCTTGAATAAATGGAAGGGCTCAAAATAGATATAGAGTGTTACAAACCGCAGCACAAAGAGTTGTGGGATTGTTTTATGGACAACTGTCGCAACAGCACTTTCCTGCACAAACGTGATTATATGGATTATCACAGCGACAGGTTCAACGACCATTCGCTACTCTTCTATTGCAATAACGAACTTATAGCTGCCATGCCGGGACACATAAACGAAGGTGTTTTCGGCACACATAAAGGACTTACTTATGGGGGATTGCTTATAGGTAACAACACTACAGCAGCATTGGTACTTGAGATATTCAATACCTTTATACAGCATCTTATAGACGAGACAAACGTCACTAAAATTGTATACCGACCCGTTCCGCACATATACCACCGTTACCCCTGCGAAGAGGAACTATACGCATTATTTCGTCATAATGCCCAGCTCACCGAGAGGAAGATTTCATCGACTATCGAACTCGAAAGACAACTGCCTTTCAAGGGGCGCCGTAAGCTGACAGCAACCATGAAATCACAATTAAAGATTGTGGAAGATGAGAATTTTACCGCCTTTTGGGAAATTCTGGGTCAGAGATTAGAGAACAAATATGGAGTAGCTCCTGTACACTCGTTAAGCGAGATAGAACTGTTACACAGCCGTTTCCCAGAGAATATAAAGCTATTCCGCGTAACAGACAGAGAGGGAAACACTTTAGGCGGAAGCGTGCTCTATATCACCAACAATGTAGTACATTCGCAATACACCGGTAGCAGTAACGAGGGACGACGGATTGGAGTCCTGGACCATCTTTACAGCTATCTTATAAAGGAGCGATACCGCCACATGCGATATTTCGATTTCGGAATTTCTGTAGAAGATGGAGGGCATTACCTTAACAAAGGATTAATTGGGCAGAAGGAGGGATTCGGTGCCCGCGCCATAATGTATGACACATACGAACTATCCATAAGATAATGGCAAGCAAAAAGAGAAACAACCACGTACGCATCATTAATTTAGGAAAGATACGCGACAAGCGCGGCAATCTATCGGTTGTCGAAGGCAGCACCTTGCCATTCAAGATAGCACGCACATATTGGATATATGACGTACCGGGAGGAAAGGACCGAGGAGGACACGCCTACCATTGTAGTCATGAGGTTATCATAGCACTATCGGGAAGTTTCGAGGTATATGTAAACGATGGCATTAGAGAGCAAACCATTAGGTTGGAGCAATGCGATAAGGCACTATATATACCCGCCGGAACATGGCGCCACCTATGCAAATTTGCAACAAACTCTACTGCTTTAGTGATAGCCTCAACCCCATACTCACCACGCGACTACATACGCAATTTCGACCATTTCATCGAACTAAAAAGAGAGAAGAAGCTATGAAAGAGACCTCTGTTGACGACTGCCACATTGTGGAACTAGGCAAACATCATGGAGCCACAGGAAACCTGACTGTAGTAGAGAATGGGAAAATTCTTGATTTTGACACCCAACGTCTCTTTTTTATCTATGACATACCCGGTGGTGCCTCACGTGGCGGACACTCGCACAAAACACTTCGCGAACTTATAATAGCTACATCGGGTAGTTTCGAGGTATATGTAAACGATGGAAAGAAGGAGCACACTTTTCTGCTTAACCAACCATCTAAAGCGCTATTATTACCACCCGGAGTATGGGAAGAACTACGTAATTTCTCATCGGGAGCCGTTGCATTGGTGCTTGCAAGCATCCCCTACAAACCCGAAGATTACATACGCGATTTCGACCAATTTCTACAATATAAGAACGAGCCATGATACAATATCTTCCATTGAAAGAGATAAACTCACAGTATGAACCACAACTGAGCAAAGCCATAGAGAATGTAATGGAAACCGGGTGGTACATAATGGGCGAGGAGTGTAAAAAATTCGAATATGAATACTCGGAATATATAGGTACCGAACACTGCATTTCCTGCGGAAACGGATATGATGCACTATGGCTCATCTTCAATGCCTACAAGCAATTAGGCATATTGAAAGATAGAGACAAGATTCTTGTTCCTGCAAACACATTCATAGCCTCGGTACTTGCAATTACGCACAACAATCTGCAACCTATATTTATAGAGCCAAATGCACAAAGCTATCTCATGGGAGAAGAAGAGATACTCAATGCAATAGATAATGATATCAAAGGAGTGCTTCTTGTGCATCTGTATGGACAAAACTCATACACAGATAAAGTTGGTGAAGAGTGCCGCAGACGAGGAATAATAATTGTAGAGGACAATGCCCAGGCTCATGGAGCCCTCTACAAAGGGAGACGCACCGGCTCGCTTGGCGATGCAGCCGCACACAGTTTCTACCCCGGAAAGAATCTGGGAGCATTGGGTGATGGCGGTGCAATAACAACAGACAACACAATGCTTGCCGACAGCATATCACAAATACACAATTACGGAAGCAAGAAGAAATATATTCATGACACTAGAGGTGTAAACAGTCGTCTTGATGAGTTACAGGCAGCCGTATTGCGCATAAAGCTATCACACCTCGACACCGACAACGAGAGACGCCGACAAATAGCCAAGAGATACAACGAAGAGATAAATAATACCAAAGTAACATTACCGCGTGTAGAGGAGTATTCGGCTCATGTATTCCATATATTCCCACTGATGAGCGAACAACGAAACGAACTTGCATCACACCTTGAATCATATGGCATACAAACACAAATTCACTACCCCATACCACCACATAAGCAGCAATGCTACAGCATATATGCAAACACCCCACTGCCCATAACCGAGATGCTGGCACAAAGAGAGATAAGCATTCCATGCCACCCTATGCTCAGTGATTGCGATGTTACACAAATAATTGATGCAATAAACAGTTGGAATATCTGACTACATGCTATATTGTCATAAAAAAGATTATTAAAAGCAGACAAATCCAACAAAAAACCGCATATAAATTTGCGTTTTTCACAAAACAGCACTATCTTTGCAGCGCTTTTTAACAGAAAGCACAATCAGAGGATTGTCCTATGGTGTAATGGTAGCACAACAGGTTTTGGTTCTGTTTGTCTTGGTTCGAATCCAGGTAGGACAACACAATAAAAGGCGAGCATGCTCGCCTTTTATTGTATCCTAGAACAAGAAAAAGAAATACTCATGCTCGACAATCTGACTATAGAATTCATAAAGAAACATCGCAATGAAGATGTACGCAAATTGGCATTACAGGCCGCACATTACCCGAGTGTCGACATGAACGCAGCGCTTTGCCAGATAGAAGGATGGCAGCTTGCGCAACAAAAGTTACCATCATGGCACAACACAGAGGGATTACTCTATCCTCCAAAGATTTCCATGGAGCAGTGCTCTTCCGAAGCGACATCTGGTTATAAAGCATCATTAATGCAAGGCACATATTTCGCCGACCTTACAGGAGGATTCGGAATAGACTGCAGCTATATATCCCCAAGGTTCAGACACGCTGCATATATCGAACGCAACACAACTCTATGCAATATTGCCCGACATAATTTTTCGCTATTGGGACTCGACAATATCGAGATAATAAACAGTAATTGCGAGGAGGCCATATCCACGTTAAACAAGTGCGATTGGATATTCATAGACCCTGCACGTCGCGACACCAAAGGCAACAAAGTGGCAGCGTTGGACGATTGCGAGCCCGATATAACAAGGATGGAGGAGATGATTTTGAGTAAATGCAACAGTGCTATGATAAAATGCTCCCCTATGCTTGACATAACAGCCGCATGCCGACAACTTAAGCATGTAAAGGAGATTCATGTGGTAGCCGTAAATAACGAATGTAAAGAGTTGCTTTTCATCCTCAACAACATAGACGATAACAGTGAACCTATTATACATTGCATAAACATAACCAAGGAGGGTAGACAAACTTTCACAAGCAAACTTCAACAGCGAAATACAGTCAAGTATGCACAGGAAATAGAGAAATTCCTTTACGAGCCAAATGCCGCAATACAAAAGGCCGGATGTCCAAGCGCCCTCTCTATGCAATTCAACATCAAGAAACTACACCCCAACAGCAACCTATATACTGCAACAGAAGTTGTAAAAGATTTTCCAGGTCGTACTTTCATTATCGAAAAAGTATCCACATTCTCAAAAGGCGATATCAAGGATTTCCTAAAAGGAATGGAGAAAGCCAATATCACAGTACGTAATTTCCCCGACACAGTACAGACTCTGCGTAAAAGATTTAAATTGACAGAAGGTGGTGACAACTATATTTTTGCTACCACACTTGCCGACAACCGCAAGGTACTAATCAAATGCCGCAAAATTTGAAATCTATTTAATATAGCAGGCTATTTAATACTCATGCAAATTCATTCATGTTAAGCGCTATTTTTATAACTTTGCAAGAAATAAAAAAACAGATTAAATGATTCTCTCTATTATCTCATTCATTACAGGTATTGCACTGGTTATCTTCGGTGCCGACCTACTCACAAAGGGCGCATCTGCCCTTGCACGACGTTTCAACATCAGCGAACTTATAATTGGACTTACTATTGTGGCAATAGGGACCTCACTCCCTGAGTTGGTAATAAGTATTGGCTCGGCAATAAAGGGGAGTTCGGGCATTGCACTTGGAAACGTCATTGGCAGCAACATTTTCAATAGTCTTTTAATATTGGGTATCACAGCCCTGATAACACCTATAAAATTCAACGCACGTATGCTGTCGCGTGAGATACCATTCAACCTATTGGCATCTGTAGTTATCCTATTGGTATCCGGCAGCATGCTTGCAGGTGGAGCCCCCGATGAAATGATAACACGTTACGGAGGATTATTGATGCTATGCTTCTTTGCAGTTTTCATAAGATACACCTTCTCTATTCCAAACAGTGGCAAAGAGGAAGAGGATATACAACCGTTGAAAGCAGGCAAAATAGTCCTTTACATCGCGTCGGGACTTACCATGCTTATATTAGGAGGAAACATATTTGTAAATGGCGCAACAGATATTGCACGTCTGATAGGGCTATCCGAAGCTGTCATAGGAATAACCATAGTGTCAGTGGGAAGCTCACTACCCGAACTTGCCGTCTCTATAAACGCTGCACGCAAAGGCAACGTTGGCATAGCCCTGGGAAATGTATTGGGAAGCAACATACTAAACATATTCTTTATATTGGGATGCAGCGCCACCATAACACCAATCTCACTTAACGGATTCAGCTACGTAGACTATTACGTATTGCTCGCTTCATCATTGCTTATATACATTGTAGGAGTGTTTGGAGGGAAGAGCACCATTACACGTTTCGAAGGCGCAATACTTGTTGCATCATACATTGCATACACAACATATCTTATTGTCGGCGCATAATTTGCATTTATGCACATATTTTCCTATTTTTACACGTTAAAAAGGAATAGAGCAGGAATATGTCAGTAAACATAGTAAAAGTAAGCACAAAGAGAGAGCTAAAACAATTTATACGTTTTAACTGCGAACTTTATAAAGGCAACCCATATTTTGTACCCGACCTATACGAAGATATGTTGACAACGCTTGACAAGAAGCGTAATGCCGCATTTGAGTTTTGTCAGGCCGACTATTTCCTTGCCTACAAGGAGGGTCGCATCGTGGGACGCGTTGCAGCAATAATAAATGACCGTGCAAACGAAAAGTGGAATTGCAAAGCGGTACGTTTCGGATGGATTGACTTCATTGATGATTTTGAAGTGTCCAAAGCGCTGCTCGACACTGTAGTAGAATGGGGTAAGGAGCGCGGAATGACCGAGGTACAGGGACCGCTTGGATTTACCGATTTCGATCCGGAGGGTATGTTGGTTGAAGGATTCGATCGTTTAAGTACAATGGCAACAATATATAACTATCCCTACTACCCCAAGCACATGGAACATTTGGGATACATAAAAGATGTTGACTGGATCGAATATCTATTCAAGGTACCCGAAAAGAAATGGGATAAGATTGAACGCCTATCTGCAATTATAGAAAAACGTTGCAACCTTCACATAGTACATTGTAAGTCGCGTAGTAAGCTGGCTAAGCAATATGGAAAAGCACTTTTCGAGCTTGTAAACGAATGTTATGCTCCTCTATATGGCTACTCACCACTCAGCGATGCACAGATAGAGCAGTTTGTAAAGATGTATATACCGCTCATAAACCTAGACCTCATTTGCCTTGTTGCAGATGAGGATAATAATCTTGTTGGGATCGGCGTGGCACTTACATCATTTGCACGTGCATTACAAAAATCAAATGGAAAGCTATTACCCTTCGGTTGGTTGCATTTCCTGAAACCTCTATTCGACCGCCATCCAAAAAGAATAGACTTTTTGCTTATGGCAATAAAGCCCCTGTATCAAGGCAAGGGTGTAAATGCCATGATTATAAACGAACTGCTGCAACGATTTATAGATATGGGAATAGAGGACATAGAGAGTAACCCAGAATTGGAAATGAACGAAAAAATACAATCGCAGTGGGACAACTTCGAAAAGGAGCAGCATAAACGCCGCCGTGCATACAAAAAAGAGATTTGACACAGCAACAGCCTATAAAAGAGAATATGGACCAAGATATACTTTTCAACAGCAACGAACAAGCCCAACAGGTTGAATATACCGAAGACAACATACGCCATCTTGACGATATGGAGCATATACGTACCCGTCCGGGTATGTATATTGGAAAGTTAGGAGATGGTTCACAGAGCGACGACGGTATATATGTCCTTCTGAAAGAGGTTATCGACAATAGTATCGACGAATTCAAGATGAGCGCCGGACGACGTATTGAGATTGACATCGAGGAAAACCAAAAAGTAACAGTACGCGACTATGGTCGAGGCATTCCTCAAGGTAAGCTCATTGAAGCTGTAAGCATGCTCAACACAGGCGGTAAGTACGACAGCAAAGCATTCAAGAAATCGGTGGGACTGAACGGTGTGGGTCTAAAGGCCGTAAATGCCATGAGCGTATCATTTGAGGTACGAAGTTACCGTGACGGAGCAGTACGCACAGCCACATTCTCACAAGGCAAGTTACAAAGCGACTCGACAGCAAGCAGCAACGATGAGAACGGCACTTTTGTATCATTCACTCCCGATACTAAATTGTTTCCCAACTTCGAATATAGAGAGGCATTTGTAGAGACTCTGCTACGCAACTACACATACCTGAACACAGGACTTACCATCATGTTCAACGGACGACGTATATTGTCGCGCAACGGACTCGCCGATCTGCTTTCCGACAACATGACATCAGAAAGTCTATACCCCATAATACATCTGAAAGGAGAAGATATAGAGATTGCATTTACCCATGCAGCACAATACGGTGAGGAGTATTACTCATTTGTAAACGGACAACACACCTCACAAGGAGGTACACACCAAAGTGCATTCAAGGAACTTGTGGCATCAACCATACACGATTTCTTTACAACCAAGAACTTCGAATACAGCGACATTAGGAACGGAATTGTAGCAGCTATTGCCATAAACATTCAAGAGCCTGTATTCGAAAGCCAGACAAAAGTAAAACTTGGCTCACTGCGTATAGCTCCCGACGAGAACAGTGCCAGTATAAAGAAGTTTATAGGAGACTTCGTAAAAGTCGAGCTCGACAATTTCCTACATCGCAATCCAGATATCAGCGATGTGATGCTGGCAAAGATAACAGCCTCAGAAAAAGAGCGTAAAGAACTGGCAGGACTAACCAAGCAGGCACGCGAGAAGGCTAAGAAGGTAAATCTTCATAACCGCAAACTGCGCGACTGCCGCATACATTATAACGATCCAAAGGGAGACAGGATAGATGAAAGCAGCATTTTCATCACCGAGGGAGACTCTGCAAGCGGTTCAATAACCAAGAGCCGTGATGCAAACACACAAGCAGTATTCAGCCTGCGCGGAAAGCCTCTGAATAGTTTTGGAATGAGTCGAGCAGTTGTATACAAAAACGATGAGTTCAATCTGCTTCAGGCAGCACTTAACATAGAGGATGGTCTAGAAGGGTTAAGATACAACAAGGTTATTGTTGCAACCGATGCCGATGTCGACGGTATGCACATACGTCTGCTGCTTATCACCTTCTTCCTACAGTTCTTCCCCGAACTCATAAAGAAAGGACACGTATATATACTGCAAACACCGCTATTCAGGGTACGCAATAAACGCAAAATTCCACGCGGCAAAAAGGGCGCCGAGGAGAGAGCAAAAGGCGACTTTGAAACCATATACTGCTACAATGAAGAGGAGCGCATAGCAGCGATAGAGAAACTCTCGCCCAACCCGGAAATAACACGATTCAAAGGATTGGGAGAGATTTCTCCCGATGAGTTCCGCAACTTTATAGGCCCCGATATGCGCCTCGAGCGTGTCACGATGCATAAGGACGACAAAGTAGAGGAGCTTCTAAGCTACTACATGGGAAAGAACACTATGGAGCGACAGAACTTCATTATAGACAATTTGGTAGTTGAAGAGGATAGAGCAAATGAATAACAATATACATACAGAAAAGATAGCTCTTTTCGCAGGTACATTCAATCCCTACACCATAGGACACCATCGCATTGTTCAACGTGCATTGCCGCTGTTCAACAAGATAGTGATTGCCATAGGATGCAACCCGGAGAAACTCTCGGGAACAACTGTAGAGGAGCGAATTGAGAAGATTGCAACTATATACAAGGAGGAACCGCGCATAGAGGTGACTTCATACACAGGACTGACAGTAGACTATGCACACAGCATAGGTGCACAATATCTGCTGCGAGGAGTGCGTAGTGTAAAGGACTTTGAATATGAACGTGAACTTGCAGATATCAACCACAAGATTGGAGATATTGAGACTGTTTTTCTTATTAGCGAACCGGAATATGCATCGATAAGCAGTAGCATGGTACGTGAACTGCAGAAATACGGAAAAGAGATTAGTAACTATATACCATAAAAACCTGAAGAGAGATGAGAAAAGTATTTATTGCAATATATTTAGTAATAACATGTGCATGTATCTATGCACAACAAGAAGGCGGCAGAATGCCTGAACAACTTACAAAGCTGATGTTCTCCGAGAGTCTGATAACCCGTTTCTATGTCGACTCGGTAAACGAGCCCAAAATTGTTGAGGCCGGCATCAAGGCTATGCTCAAGGAGTTAGATCCACACTCCACCTACTCTACCCCCGAAGAGGTAAAGAGCCTCAACGAAGCCATGCAGGGTAATTTCGAAGGTATAGGTATACAATTCAATATTGTAGAAGACACGCTCTTTGTTATTCAAACAACACTTAACGGCCCATCCGAAAAGGCCGGAATCTTATCTGGAGACCGTATAATAACAGTGAATGATACCACAATCGCAGGTGTAAAGATGGACAGAGGCGAGATTATGCGCCGTCTGAGAGGACCCAAAGGATCTAATGTAAAGGTTGAGATTATGCGCCGCAACGTCGATAAGCCGATAACATTCAACTTAACACGCGACAAGATAAAAACCTACACAGTTGATGCAGCATACATGATCGACAAGAAAAACGGTTATATGCATATAAACTCTTTTGCAACAACTACATACGAGGAGTTTTCCGCAAAACTAGACTCGCTGCAACGATTAGGCATGAAGAACCTAATACTTGATCTTCAGGGCAATGGTGGCGGATTGCTAAACGAGGCTGTGGAGATTGCCAATGAGTTACTTGAACGTACAAATCTTATAGTATACACCGAAGGACGTGTATATCCACGCTACGACTATCTTGCACAGGGTGGTGGGCGTTTCACAAAAGGCAACGTAGCTGTTATATTGGACGAAACCTCGGCATCGGCCTCCGAGATTCTTGCCGGTGCGATACAAGATTGGGATCGTGGAGTAATTGTGGGGCGACGCTCTTTCGGCAAAGGACTTGTACAACGTGCATTCAATCTTCCTGACGGAGCAATGATACGTCTTACAGTGTCACGCTACTACACCCCATCGGGACGCAATATACAGAAGCCATACGGCGACTCTATTTCATATGGCAAAGACCTTATTGAACGTTACAACAGAGGTGAACTTATCAGTGCAGACAGTATACATTTCCCCGACTCACTCATGATGAAGACCAAGCGCCTGGGACGTACCGTATACGGTGGTGGAGGTATTATGCCCGACTATTTTGTACCACTCGACACCAACAAATACACTAAATTCCATCGTGATATTGTAAGTCATGGAATAATGTTACAGGTGTCTTTGCGCTATCTTGACGAGAACCGCACACAACTAAAAGAGAGATATCCCGACTTTAAAACATTCAAGAAGGAGTTTACAGTTGATGAGAAACTACTCTCGAGCCTACGCAATCTGGCCGAACGCGACAGTATAAAGATTGAAGGTGGCGAAGAAGAATATCTGAAATCAATTCCTATGATATCACTTCAACTAAAGGCACTGCTTGCGCGTGACCTATGGAACATGAGCGAATACATGCAGATAATGAATGAATATGATGACAACTTCAAGAAAGCTCTTGAGCTTATTCAGACACGCAACATGGATGCCATACTTACAAGAAAAAGGTGATAAGACAAACACCTTTATGCCTATACAATCAGTTCAATCATTTAATAAAGCTACAGAGTACCCCATATTAACAACAAGGAAGATGATTTAGATAAAGCTCAATATTTTTGCAATCATTACTTGATTTTACATAAAATATATCTACGACTATTATATAACTAACCAAAAAACGACATTATGATTAAGAAACTATTATTTGTACTTATTGCTGCTTGGGCAATTGGTATTAACGCACAAGAGTCTAAGAAAGATCGCCTATTCATCGATTGGTTCACAGAAACTGAGAATGTATCGGAAGATGATAGCGACAAG
>JAFWBM010000024.1 GCA_017507105.1 Bacteroidaceae bacterium | reverse complement strand
GTAAATGGCATTATAACTACTCACCCACATCTGTGAATTGATATAGAAGAACTGTAGCCATTGCATTGCAACACCGGCAAGTATACCTGGAAATATAGCATTGCGCACCTTGACATGAGTATTCGGCATAAAGACATAAAGCCCGATGAACATGGCAGACATGATTATGTATGGCAAAAGGTCGAAAAGGAACCTAACTACAGGTGCTAATAGTTCAAAATACTGCAATTCATCGACTATAGTAGTCATGAATATTGATATACCAGATGTCAGTACAATGATTATCGGAAACAGCAACAACATAGCCATGTAATCGGTAAACGTGCGGAAAATGCTACGTGGTTTCTTGACCTGCCATATACCGTTGAATGCGCCCTCGATATTGCTGATAAGCATGAGCACTGTGTAGAGCATAAAGATGAGTCCGATACCAAGAATCACTCCGCTCTTTGTATGCGTAAGATAACTGTTTACAAAACCGATTATGACTTCTGCTGCCTGTGGTTGTGACTCAAAAGCACTGCGAAACCATACTTCAATGTATTTGTTGTAGCCGAACCCACGAGCTATAGCAAAGACAACGGCCATTATGGGTACAATGGCTAACAGCGTCGAATAAGTAAGGGCAGAGGCAACGTTCATTACTTTCTTGGCAGTGAAGAAACGTATTGTAAGTATCAGTTTCTTTAATACATCCAAACAAAACAATTTGAATGGAGATTGTTCTTCATCTGATATCTGCCAAATACCAACCTTTATAAATCTGACAATGCGTTCAATAGTTCTTTTCATAGGCAGGAAATATAAAAAAGAAAGCACTGTTCCTATAAGCCGGGTTCTGTGCCATCTATTTAAAGATGGTGCCTGCTATTTATCTAGTCCGTATGTCGCCACACGGCTCAAGCGTTCTACCCTCCATCGGAGTTAATCGGGCGGGCAACCCTCAAACGACGGTTTACATGAACTTGCAGCCCTCTGGTGGCACAGCCCGCTGATCACCCAACGGCTGGTGGTCTCTTACACCACCTTCTCACCCTTACCACATGGTGGCGGTTGTTTTCTTCTGCCATACCCTACTGTCACCAATAGCTTCTACTTTCGGAAGAGAGGCACCCTATGCTGCCCGGACTTTCCTCTCGCATCTCAAAATGATGCCAGCAGCAGACCGGAACACTGCTTTCATTATGCAAAAGTACATCAAAAAGGCGGTACGACAAAGAAAAACAGGATATATTTGCAAAAAAACAATACAATATATCACCTCTATTTGCGTTACTTAATTATTATGATTAGCAATATATTCAACAAAAGATACATCACATTTATCATATCACTGATAGCATGCCAAATGGTTTTTGCACAGACGTTTAAACTAAAGGGGCGTGTTGTCGATGAAGAACATAATCCTATTGAACTGGCAACTGTCTCGTGTGTTGAGCAGGGAAAGGTTGCCATGACCAATCTTAAAGGTGAGTTTGAGATTACTCTCAACTCTAAAGACTCAGTTGTAGTGAAGTTCTCAATGGTTGGCTATAATGCTAGAAAGCGCACATATAGAAATGCCAAGGGAAACCTTAGCGTAGAGGTTATGTTGCCTTCTATGGCTG
>JAFWBM010000023.1 GCA_017507105.1 Bacteroidaceae bacterium | reverse complement strand
TTTTTTCAAAACAATCAAAAACTAACAAGAAAAAGTATTTTAAAGAGCACTCTTTGTTTACACGCTAACTTTCTAGCGAGAAACGTTGCAAAGGTAACAACTTTTTATAATCAATTCCAAACTTTTTAAACAAAAAAATTACAAGAAAATTGCATGAATTTTCTTGTAATTTATATATCAACACTTTACACCTGAAATTTATTTTGCAAGTATACCTTCGAGTTGCTGAGCGGTCAATCCCATCCTTATTTTACCCCCTATTGCAACAGAAATACTACCTGTCTCTTCGGAAACAACTATAGCTATTGCGTCTGTAAGTTCCGACACTCCCTTAGCCGAACGATGGCGCAAACCTAACTTTTTGGGGATATTCAGGTCGTGCGAAACCGGAAGTATACATGCGGCAGATGAAATACGTCCATTTTGGATGAGCATTGCTCCATCATGCAAAGGTGCATTCTTGAAGAATATAGTTTCGATAAGGCGTTGGCTTATTTCTGCATCAATTCTCTCTCCCGTCTGCGCATACTCCAAAAGACTCTCATTTCTCTCTATTACAATGAGAGCCCCAACCTTCTGTTGGCTCATACTCATACATGCCATGACTATAGGCAGATAGTCGGACTGATTATCATCGACATCACCATTCTTAGAGAAGAATTCTGCTACACGCTTAAAATGCCTATGCGAACCCAGAGTCTTAAAAAAGCGTCTTATCTCGTCCTGGAATATAACTATAAAAGCAAGCACACCGACACTCATCATCTGGTCAAATATAGAGCCCAGCAGTTTCATCTCAAGCACACGTGAGACAAAAACCCATAGCAACACAAAGACAAGAATTCCCGAGAATATATTAAGAGAGCCCGACTCTTTCATCAAACGATAGAAATAGTAAAGCAGTGCTGCTACTAAAAGTACATCCACTATATCTTTTACAGAAACGTCGAAAAACATATCAAATCTATTTATACCTTATATATATATGTTATATAACCCCCGCCACAGCCTGACACAATCTGACACTCTCAACTGCCGCAGCAACGTCATGCACTCTTAAAATGTCCGCTCCTTTCATTAGAGCTATGGTATTAAGTACCGTAGTACCATTCAATGCATCGGAAGCCTGCACTCCAAGCAACTTTGTTATCATCGACTTCCTTGACACTCCCACCAACAACGGTGCATCAAGCATCTTAAATTCATTCAAATGGGCCAACATCTGATAATTTTGTTCAAGACTCTTCCCAAATCCAAAACCCACATCTACAATAACATCTTTAACTCCACTCTGATGCAACTGCCACATCTTTTGCGACAACGACAGCATCATCTGAGGAAAGAAATTTGAATAGCGAGGTTCGTCACCGGCTCTTCCCACGCTATGAGTAAGCACATATGCCTTATCTGCAGCAACCACTGCATCGAACATCCCACTATCCCATTCAAAGCCAGAGACATCATTTATTATAGCCACATTATGTTCAGAGCAGCACTCGGCAACCACTTTGGCACGATATGTATCTATTGAAACAACAGCATCGGGAAACTCCTTGTCTATAATCTCCAGTGCCGAATGTAATCGTGCCAATTCCTCCTTTTGTGACACCTGTTCGCCTTGTGGACGTGTGGAGCATGCACCTACATCAATAATATCAGCCCCCTCATCAATCATTTTGCGCACACGCACAGCTACCTCAGCCGGCAACACGCGCGACCCTTCATAAAACGAGTCGGGCGTAATGTTCAGAATACCCATCACCAAAGGCTGTTCCGTAGTTATGAGCCTGCCACCAACATTTATCGTAAACATCTTTACCATTCTAATTACAGGTAGTTATCGCAGCATATACAGACAACACATGTCATAGGACAGCGTGTCACTACCTAAACTATTAACAGAGGAATTTTCTACCCCACTTCGATTTTGCGCGAATATAGCAACAAACGAACTAGATAGACAAAGTTTACTTTGGCATTTCGCAGCGAGTGCAGACTATATTCATGATTTATCGCAAATATAGTCATTTAACTTTAAAGATTTGTTATTCTTGACTATTTATAACCCTGCAAAGGAGTATTTTAATTATATTTACACAATTAGAGTCTAAACCTTATACAATATATCAGATGAGAGAGATAAGATTAACGGACAAATATGAATTGCAAGTGTTGTGTGACAGTTACATTTTGGTATCCATAGAAAAAGAGGATGAACAGGAATGTGAAGTTATAGAGATGCCGGAAATAGCAGCCTATCTATGGCAGAGAGTATCTAAAATGGATAGTTTTACAATAGAGACACTTTCCGCTCTACTGATGCAGGAATACGATGTAACAGAAGAGATTGCAGTAGAAGACTGTACTCTTATAGTCGACAGCTGGATAGAAAACGGAATTGCCACCTGGTGAAACATAAATAATCAACAGCTGCCAATGTACATTGGCAGCTGTTGAGATTGTTGATCTTTAATCTATGACAAGAACTTTCCTGCCATTAGTTATATAGAAGCCTCCCTTCTCGGCCCTCTCAACCCTACGTCCTGAGAAATCGTACAGTATACTACTGTCGGCACTATCCTCTACTCTCTCTAGCGCTGTATCACTATTAGCAACAGTAACAATCCACAAGCACTGACTCTTATCAGCATCATCTCCAATAGCAATCTTTCCGGTACTCCTATAGGCTATTGCAATATCTGCATTATCTTTAGAGACAAAGGAGAGCAATCCGTTACCACTGAAACATCTCACGAACAATCCGGCAGCGGACATATCTGTTACAAGTTCAGCCTGCAGCCCTGCCGATATCTCCTTTATATATCCTCCGTTCCCATTCTTTATATAATATACCCCATCAGTGGCGGTCTCGACAAACATCCACTGCTTAGAAGCATCTGTAACAGGCACATTCTTGGCATTTGTACAAACAACATCTGTACCGTTCTGTGTTAGCGCGTATGACTCGGAGTAGAAACTATGCAAGGTATAGTACCTTTGCGGGTCGACATCAATCAAAGCATCTACATTTGCAAGCAAGGCATTTATAGCATCATTCAACATCAAACTCCACTCACCATATGAATGAACAGATATATCACTATTGTTCTTGGCTGCATACGCATTTTCAAAAAGCTGTCTTAACTCAACGACTGCACTCTCTTTGTAGAATCCCGGTCTTGAATCGTCTGTTGCCAACTGCAATATAGAATAGGCCGATTCCAATGCTTTCTCCAATGCCACAAGCTGTTGTGTTTCCTCGCCATAGGCAAAACCTTTCAAACAGCACTCCTCACCGTTTGCCTGTACAGCAACAACAGTGACATCTGCATTGGAATACTCCTGAGGAACTGCAAATGAGTACCTGTTAGACCAAGCTATTCTCTCCCCTGCTGCATTATACACTTTAAATCCCACTGCACCGGAAGCACCATCACACAGTGCAATAGTAATCTTTGTACCGGTAAGATCATAGACATACCCCACTGCTTCGGCATCTTGATTGATATAATCCTCCCACTGACCAACATCACCTGCCAAGCCCACCGGTACCTCGTCACTCCAATCCTTGCGATAGCCCTCTGCACCGTCACCTCTCTTCGACGGTTTTACCCTATCCTCAAGAAACATCAGATGACCTCCTTTTTTACTATATTTCTGCATAGCAACACGACTGACCTCTGCATCTTCTTTTGAGAGCGTTACATAATAATCGGCATAATCGCCAACATACGCATTATTCATTGGTTCAAAGAAACCCCACACCTCGAAGAACTCACTCAAATCCATCTGCGCAACCTCACAGCAAGCCTCGGCAAAACGCAACTGATTAAACTTACCATTAACACCTGTTGTTGTACTTAGTGGATTATCACGCAAATACTCGAAAAGTCTGGGATAGAATGTCTTGTCAAAACCTGCCTCATGAAAATAAAGATACAACTGCCAATACATACGCGTCTTGCTGAAGACCTCGGAACGCAATGGGAAAGGAACTTTATTGTTGTAGTCCTTTATACACTCGTCAATCATCATACCTCGGGTTGTTGTTTTTCCAATCCGCTGTACCACCATATTCGAGAAAAGGTTATTGCTGACCTCGGTACAAGATACCACATTGATTGCACCCTGGTTCATATGTCCTATCTCATGTGCCGGGCCCCACACATTACCCGGATTCTTCAATATTGACTCCCAGGGAAGCAAATCCTTAATGAAGGATGTAGGATAGAAGGTATAGAACCAAGTAGCATACATATTACCACTCTGTGTTCCATCGCAACACATAATAAGATTGTTCCACCTATCACGATATTGCATAGCGCCCATCAGTTCCAATTGCCACTGAACCATTGTATCCCATCCATCTATCGATTCATAAATATTATCAGGACAAGCTGCAACAACAGCGTTTCTATGCATATGGAACATAGCATTATCCCCCTTCACATCCACAACCGGATGCTTAAGTATTTTTTCCTGCATATCTACCCAATCCTCATTGGTATGGCGTTTCTTGTCGAAATAACCATTGACATATCCACCCTCTATATGGATAGCTAGATTTGGAAAATCAGATATTCTTTTGCTGCTATCTTCACGTTTAGTTTCTACTGCATATTTGATATAGAGAGTTGCATCCTCTACAGATATTATAATGACATTTAACCCCTTATATAGATATGTCTCCTTAGCAGGTATTGCCTCATTGTCCTTTACCTGTAGAAAGGTCAAACTATTAGGATAATATACCGACTCATCGACAAACACCATAACGGTATCACCCAAGGAGCAACATATTCCTGTAGGATTGTTAAGATCGGAATAGGGGTTGGTCTTTAGATATTGCGACCAATCATATGTCTTGGCATAGGGAGCATATTCAGCCACACGAAACTCTTTCTCATACTCGCCCCACCCGTTTTTTATCTTTAAAGCAGCCTTTACTAAGGGTGCAGGCATGCCATTCAATAATTGTAACATCTGTTCGTCTGTCATTGCCGCATACTCAGGCAACAACTCGCTGCATATAGCATTTTTGAAGTAGCTACGGTATCTGCTATAATACCCACTATAATCCAAATCCGACTGCGCTGATATCGTAAGAGGGAGAATCAGAAAAACAAAAAGCAGTTGCAGTATGTATTTTTTCATCGCAAAACAATATTATGATAATTAATATTCCGCTAATTTAATTAAACTTACATAAATTTTGCTCCATGAAAGCAATTTCTTTTGCATGGGTATAAAAAAATCTCCTGCGTTTCCGCAGGAGATTCTCTATTGTAACGAAGTTTTAACCTCCGAAGTTGTCGTACATAATCGACTTCTCCTCTACACCCAGCTCTGTGAGCATATTCACAACAGCCTTTGACATCGGGCCGGGACCACACATGTAGTACTCGATATCCTCGGGAGCCTCGTGATTCTTGAGATAAGTCTCGTAAATAACCTGATGAACAAATCCCGGAGTATATTTTACACCGGCTGCATCGGCAGCAGGATCGGGACGGTCAAGCGCAAGATGGAATGTAAAGTTGGGGAAATCCTTTTCCAACTGCAAGAAATCCTCGAGATAGAACACCTCGTTCAAAGCACGTGCACCGTAGAAATATGTCATTGTACGGTCAGTAGTCTTAAGAGTCTTGGTCATATGCATAATCTGAGCACGCAAAGGAGCCATACCGGCACCACCACCTACCCACATCATCTCCTTCTTAGAGTCAAAGATAGGATGGAAATCTCCATAAGGACCGCTCATAATTACTTTATCACCGGGTTTCAATGTAAAGATATATGATGAGGCGATACCACAAGGTACATCCATGAATCCCGAGCGATCGGGTTTAAAAGGAGGAGTAGCAATACGCACTGTAAGCATGATACGGTCACCCTCAGCAGGATAGTTGGCCATAGAGTAGGCACGTATTGTAGGTTCAGTGTTCTTGCATTTCAATCCAAGCAGACCAAACTTCTCCCATGCAGGCAGATACTCGTCTGTAATAAGGCTCTTGTCGATATCCTTATCATAATCCATCTCATATGCAGGAATCTTAATCTGTGCATAAGAACCGGGGACAAAGTCCATATGTTCACCGGGAGGCAATGCAACAATGAACTCTTTAATGAAGGTAGCAACATTCTTGTTCGAGATAACCTCGCACTCCCACTCTTTGACACCCATTACAGACTCGGGTACCTTGATAGCAACATCGCCCTTGAGCTTAACCTGGCAACCCAAACGCCAATGATCCTGCTGCTCTTTACGTGAGAAATGACCCTTCTCTGAGGGGAGAATCTCTCCACCACCCTCTACTACCTGACACTTACACTGCGCACATGAACCTTTACCACCACATGCCGAAGGAAGGTAAATTCCATTCTCGGCAAGTGTACCTAGAAGTGTTCCACCGGCTGCGACCTCTATTGTATTCTCGCCATTGATAGTAACCTTAACGTTACCCGATGGCAACAGATACTTCTTAGCCACAAGCAATATAACCACCAACAAAAGGATGATTACAAGGAAAACGGCTATACTAGCCAATATCAATTGTATATTCATAGTCTTATATTCTTAAGTTGGTTATTACATTTTGATACCCGAGAAACACATAAATGCCAAAGCCATAAGACCTACGGTGATGAATGCGATACCCAATCCGCGCAAGGGTTTGGGAACAATGCAATACTCCATTTTCTCGCGTATTGCAGCAAAAAGCACGATAGCCAACATCCAGCCGAGGCCAGAGCCGAGAGCATAAGCTACAGCATCCCAAATACAGAGGATAGCCTGTGAGTTGCTTGCCTCCATTGCAATTCTCTGCTGCATGAACAATGAACCACCCATGATTGCACAGTTAACAGCAATAAGCGGAAGGAATATACCAAGCGAAGCATACAATGAAGGTGAAAAACGCTCTACAATCATCTCTACAAGCTGTACTATACCTGCAATGACAGCAATAAAGAGTATAAAGGCCAGGAATGACAAATCTACACCCTCTACAATTGCATCGGGACCAAGTACCTTTGTCTGCAACAGATAGTTAACGGGAAGAGTTATAAACTGAACAAATGTAACAGCGAGACCAAGACCTATTGCAGTCTTAACACTCTTTGATACAGCCAGGTACGAACACATACCCAGGAAGAAGGCAAACACCATATTGTCCACGAAAATCGAACGGACAAACAAACTAAAGAAATGTTCCATAATTAAATCTCCTTTTTATTCTGTATCAACAATTAGTTCTCTTGCAAGCTCTTATCCTTAGCACGCTGCACCCATATAATACAAGCTATCAGGAAGAAAGCCATAGGTGCCATAAGCATAAGACCGTTGTTTATATATCCCATATCGTATAGTGCCTGAGGAATTACAGGAATATCGAACAATGTTCCCGAGCCAAAAAGTTCGCGGAAGAATGCTACAATAACAAGTATAAGCGCATATCCTACACCGCTACCGATTCCATCGAGGAACGAAGCCCAAGGACCATTCTGCATGGCAAAAGCCTCCAGACGACCCATAAGAATACAGTTTGTAATGATAAGTCCGATGTATACCGACAATTGCACACTTATATCGTATGCAAAAGCCTTAAGCACCTCACTTACCATTGTTACAAGCGCAGCTACTACCACCAGCTGTATAATAATACGGATACGATTGGGAATAGTGTTGCGAATGAGCGAAATGATTACGTTAGCCATTGCCACGATAATGGTAACCGAGAGGCCCATTACCACAGCAGGAGCCAACTTGCTTGTTACGGCAAGTGCCGAACATATACCCAACACCTGAAGTGTAACAGGGTTATTCTTAAGAAGAGGGGTTGTCAACGCCTCTTTGTTTTTCTTTGAAAAAAGCTCTGCCATAGTTTATTCCTCCGTAGTTTTTACCTCTGCTCCGGTGCAATTGTCAGCACCGCAACATCCGGTTTTAGGTTCAACATTTGCCTGGGGTTGCTGTTTTGCAGCAATGAATCCCTTGTAGTTACCCAAGCACTTCTTGAGCATAGCGTTCACACCGTTACATGTGATTGTAGCACCCGAGATAGCGTTAACCTGAGTAGCCTCGTTGCTAAGACGACCTTTCACTGCCTCGAGAACAACCTCGCCGTTAGCAAGAATATTCTTGCCATCGAATAAAGATGTGAACTTGTCGCTTGCAATCTCGGCACCAAGACCGGGAGTCTCACTTGCGTGTGAGAAGTATACACCGTAGATGGTGTTACCATCGCTGTTTACAGCCATGTAACCCCATATACCACCCCAAAGGCCCTGACCGGTCATAGGGATAACATATTTCTCTTCGCCGTCAACCTCGCAAACATAGATGGGAAGATTATCCTCGCTGATAGCATCGTTTACCACGTCAAAACCACCCTGAGCCTTAACCTCGACACCTTCTGCATTGATAATCGCATCCTTCTTGACTATTTTCTCATACTCAGCCTTGGCATCCTTTACATCCTTGATGTGCAACGATGCCAGAATCTGCTTCATCTTATCGAGCTTGATATTCTCGTCCTGCATAGGTTTGAGTGCAGACGAAACACCGGCCAACATGAATGCCACGATTACCACCACAATAGCAGCATATACAATAGCATAGAAATCGCTGTTGGTATTCAAACCCTTCTTCTTAGGTGCCTCTGCACCCTTCTCACCCTCTGCTGCAGCAGCCTCGAACTGGTCACTGCCCGCCTTACACAAGGGGCATGCGTCAGGAGCACTACTTCCTTCGTGCACATATCCGCATATTTTGCAAACATATTTCTTTGTTGCCATATCCCTTAATTCTTTTTTGTTAAACGACGTGCACGGGCATTAACGTTAGCCTGTACAACACAATAATCTATAAACGGTGCTGTTACGTTCATGAGCAGAATCGCAAGCATCATACCCTCGGGATAACCGGGGTTCAGCACACGGATAAGGATTGCCATAGCTCCTATACCAAAGCCGTAGAAATATTTACCAACCTCGGTACGCGCTGCAGTAACAGGGTCAGTAGCCATAAAGACAGCTCCAAAGCAGAAACCTCCAAGTATCAGATGCTGCCAGAAAGGAACCTGTGCTACGGGATTATCGGGCAAAGTGTTCTGGAACAACAATGACATAGCAATGCCACCAACAAACACACTGAACATAACCTTCCAGCTTGCTACACCGCTCCACAACAGGATAACTGCACCAATGGCAATGGCAATGACACTTGTCTCACCGATAGAGCCGGGCATTAAACCTGTAAGCATGTCACATGTAGTAAGAGCCGAACCTGTTGCTCCCAAAATCTCGGTACCGTTTGCAGCAAACTGCAATGCAGTTGCACATGTATATCCGTCGGGCACATTTGCACCTAGTCCAAATATCTGTTCTGTAGCAACCCACACAGTGTCACCCGAAATAACCGAAGGATAGGCAAAGAAGATGAATGCACGTGCAATCAACGCCACATTCACTATATTCATACCTGTACCACCGAATACCTCCTTTGCAAAGATAACTGCAAAAGCTGTTGCAATGGCAATAATCCACAACGGACAACCTACGGGAACTATCATAGGAATAAGAAGACCCGAAACAAGGAATCCCTCGTGTATCTCCTCTTTCTTAATCTGTGCTGCAATGAACTCTATTCCCAGACCGACACCATAAGAAACTATAATCTTGGGCAACATATTCACAAGACCATAGAGGAACATCTGCCACCATGTAGCCTCAACTCCGGCAGCAGCATAGTTCTGGAAACCTATGTTATACATACCTACAAGCATTGCAGGCAACAGTGCAATTACCACAAACGACATGATGCGCTTGCTGTCAATGGCATCGTGGATGTTAACACCACACTTCGCTGTATCATTGGGGACAAACAAGAAAGTCTCCATTCCGTCGAATACCGAACGCAATGCACTCAGCTTGCCACCCTCCTCGAAGTTAGGCTTAATTTTATTAAGGTAATTTCTCAATATTTTCATACGATTACTTTTTATCTTCCATTAGAAATACGATAACCAATCGCTATCAGCACATTTCGGCACGCAATTTATCGAGACCCTCGCGGACAATACGCTGCAACTCAAGTTTCGATGAATCGACGAACTCACATAGCGCAAAGTCCTCGGGAGCAACCTCGTATATACCAAGTTCCTCCATCTTGTCGATATTACCGGTGATTATAGCTTTGATAAGATACTCGGGATATATATCCATAGGGAACACCTTATCATATTCGTTAGACATAATCATGTGACGTTCACCACCCTTGATACGAGCATCGATAACATACTCGCGTTTGGGGAGCAACCAGCTGAAATAGCTGCGACTTGTACTGAACATAGAGAATCGTGGAGCAATCCATCCGAACATTTCGTCACCACCCATAATCTCGGGTATTACGGTTATCTCGTTCGAGAATGCGCCCAAGAAAGCATCTGCTGCAGTCTTGCTACCGGTAAGTACATTGCCGTCGATAATACGCAATTCATTCTCATCGGAAAGACGACCGTCGAGCAATGTCGAGAGCTGTGCACCAAGCACCACCTTGCTGTAAGAAGGATTCTTCACCTCACTACCTACAAGTGCAACGGTACGTGTAAGGTCTATACGACCCTTATTGAACAAGCGACCGATGAAAATAACCTCTTCGGCACCGATGGTCCATACAATCTCGCCCTTGTTTACAGGAGCGACCTTGTTTATCTGCACACCTACATTACCGGCAGGATGCGGACCGTTAAACACTGTTGTTGTCACATTCTTGGCAACGTTTAAAGCAGTAGCTTTCTGCTTGGCACTTACGCCCAAGAATACCGGAGCGACACGTGAGAGAGCATCAAGACCTGTCTGGAAATCCTCCTCGTTACCTTTCAATGCCACTTCGAAATCAACAGCCAAAGGCTTTGAATCGAACGCCGACACAAAGATTGCTCTGGGAGCATCAGCAGGCGATGCAATTACATCATACGGTCTTTGACGCATAAAAGCAAACAGACCGCTGTTAAGCAGGTCGGCCTTAACCTCGTCACCTGACAAAGAGAACACATCCTTAGCCTTGTACTCTAGCGACTCGAACTTGCCGTCCGACTCTACTACAATGCTCAAGACACGTCTTCTCTCACCACGGTTAACCGCAACAACTTTTCCGCTCACCGGCGAAACAAATCGCAATTCGGGAGCATTCTTGTCTACAAACAAGGCATCACCGGCTTTTACAGCATCTCCGGGCTTAACAACGACCTTAGGAGTAACGCGTGTAAAATCGGCAGGCATCAGAGCATACTGCTTAGCAGCTTCGATGGATGTCATAGTGGCAACAGGTGCGCCTTTCAGTTTGATATCCAATCCTTTAGAAATTTTTACGACTCTATGCATATAATTTGAGTTACGTTAATACATTATCTGGTACAAAATTACTGTTTTTTTTCGTTATTTAAGAAATATTTTCCTAACAAATAATCACTTTTGTAAAAAAAGCGACTCTTATTGCGCTCTTCCCGTCTCAGTAATCATCGAGCCAAGGAAATTATTAAAGCCCTGTTCATCCATCAATTGCTCGATTGTAATATGCATACGGTAGCACCAAACATGATCACGATTCGAAGGCTCGTTGATACGTTCCTCTTTGAAATCGGCACGACGCAATCGCTCATCCATAGCCATAAGATCCTGCCATGCAAATAGTGCCAACAGAGCTGGTGACTCCATGTGCGAACGTATTATATCGGCAGCCAACACCCCCGTCAACTCCTCGGGAGCAACGCCATCATAATTAAGCACCTCATTATAAAAACGTTGTGTGGATTGCACATCTTCGCTCCACCAACCTCGCAAAGTACTCATATCATGTGTCGAGGGAGTTGCAACCGACAGATAGGGATAAGTAGCAGGATTTGCGAACGGGACACCGTACACTTTAGGCATACGTTGTATCTCGAGAGATAGAATCTGCAGATTCTTCATCACCCAAGGCACACATGCAGGAATCATTCCCAAATCCTCTCCACATGCCGTCATTGGGGTAGATAGCAGTACAGGCATCAGCTTGCGCATACCCTCGTTATACCAGAACATGGTATGACGGTCGTAAAAATAGTTCTCGTAAATGCGGTTATATGCCGACTTGCCACAATCGGACAACAGGCTGTATGCAAGTGTCGACAAAGCATCGATACGTGGCGTATAACCCCTCTCATCCTTAAAAAAGAGAACATCGCCGTACATACGTACAAGTTCATCCTTCATCTCATAAGAGAGAGGACTCTCTGCTGAATATAAGTCGTTCATAAGAGTCTGCGGCAGCAGATAACGCTCCTTGAACGTATAAGTACCGTCGGGACAATCGACCAGATAGTGTTCAAGCACATAATCGGCCATTTCGCCAAAAGAATCCTTAACACTATGTAACGTCACAAAAGGAGCATTTAGCCTCCACTCGTCAATTACAAGACCTGCAGCCTCAATATCGCATTTCGAGAGCGGCAACGACGGCGAGAAACGCCCTGCCAAACCGCTTTTTGCCCAGCGGGGGATTTCCCATATGCGGAAGAATCCCAAAATATGATCTATTCTGTAAGCATCGAAGAAGTTGGACATATACTGCAGACGATGACGCCACCACTCATACTCCTCGGTAGCCATCAGTTGCCAGTTATATGTAGGGAATCCCCAGTTCTGCCCATTCTCGGAGAAGGCATCGGGAGGTGCACCTGCCGACACCGACAGATTAAACTGCGCCGGATCGCACCAGACATCAACACCATTCGGAGCCACTCCTATAGGTATATCCCCCTTAAGCACCACCCTCTTGGAGTTGGCATAGCTATGAGCCTCGTTCAACTGCGAAAAGAGGATATATTGTACAAATGTATGGAAGCGGACTTCGCGTTCTGCCTCGTTAAAACGCTCCAGCACACTTTTATATGTAGCATCATTATAACTGCTATACTCGCCCCACCCGTCAAAATTACAACGCATGTGCGAAATAAGGAAACGATACAGAGCATAAGGTTCCAACCATCTCTTCTGAGCACGCGCAAAGGCACGGCAGGCATTTGTGGCAAGAACCTCGGCACCCGTCTGGTCGAACAATTCGTGCAGATAGCTCATTTTCAGATTATACACCGCAGCATAATTCACCTTGTCAGATGCGTTAAACTCGTCACGCTGTCTGTAGTAATACTTCATACGTGCAGCCGAGAGACGTGGCAGAGCCTCAATATCGGCATACACAGGGTTAAGCGCAAACACCGATATACAGTTGTAGGGATATGAATCCTCGTTACCTCCGTACACATTGGTATCGTTTACCGGCAACAGCTGCAACACATTCTGCCTGGTCAATGCAAGCCAGTCGACCATAGCCTTCAAATCGCCGAAATCTCCTATGCCCCAACTACGCTCGCTGCGCAGCGAAAAGAGCGGAATCACAGTACCGGCAAGACGTAAAGAGGGCTGCGAGAATGTAAGTTCTCCCAACATGAAACTATGCGCTGTAGAGACCTCCAAAGTAGAGAGTGATATACGTCTGTTCTCGCCCTCTTCCCAGCGCACCAATCCATTCTCGTCTCTTGCTATAATCTTAAGTTCAATTGCACCGCTCCATATATCCTCAGCATCAAACGTAACACTCCAGAAATTAGGTGCCGTACAATGCAATGGCAGAGCCTTAGCTGTATTCCACGCACCCAACACCGCAGCATCGCCTGCAACAGCAGGTGTCTCGCCCTCTTCGAGTCCAAAGAGATATATTCCTATAGTGACACTTCTGTTATACCAATTTACACAAGCCTCATCAGTAGGCTGCACATCTTTGTTGAACATACGGAACAGCGCTGTCTGCCGATAATATCCAGGAGGCGAATCAATCCACATATCACTTTGCACATAGCTCTTGTTCACACTATTCAGACGCAACGAGTGTGGCAAATGTCCCCACTCTCCACGCAGCACAGTACCATCCTGCAGATATTCATAGCCATAACTTAGCGTATCCACACTATCGTCCAGTTCTAACGAAGCGCCCCATCTGCCACCCGACAACTCCTTCAATGGCAACATCCTCAGTCTCGAGTCATCATCACTGTCAACTCTATATACAACCTGCAAGGTCGCTCCATTGTCGGCAACATATGGCACTGTAAATTCCACTGATTTCATATTTCGTATCTTCTTATATACAATTTATTCTTTACAAACGGATGCGAAAATACAAAAATTAGGTTCATCTGCAAATTTATAACGACAAATTAATGTATAACAACAAGAAATAGGAGATAAACAATATAATCAGAGGCGGGAATCCCGCCTCTGATTATATCAATTTAAGTATCAGATACTATCCTATTACTTTACAAGCACCTTAGTTGCCTCAACAACTCCGTTAGAGTAAACCTTGACTACAATGTTTACACCCTTTACAGGAGCAGCAAGAGCAGTACCGGCTGTTGTGTAGTAAGATACAGAAACAACATCTTCACCCTCTACTACAACATCCTCGACAGAGGTAGCACTCTCTACAGTCTTTATATACCACAAAGAAGCACCGGCATTTATAGTGTAGTATACAAACTGACCGCTTGTACCCGAACCGCCACCATGACCATACTGGTGGATAGCCTGATCTGTTCCGGGTTTAACGAAGCCCCAGATAGCACCTGTAGTGTTACGTACCTCAAATGCATTACCATCCTTATTACTGTCAAGACCCACGAGTGATGAACCATCCGAATGTGTAGCCTTAGTCTCGATAGCAATATATTTCTGAGTCTTCACATTCTTAATATAGTATTCTCCCGTTTTCTCTGCAGCCTCGAATACAAACTTCTCAGCATCAGTAATAACGCTGGGGAGGTCGGCCCAACCAAGAACATCAACTTCGGTACCATCCACTGTAGCCTTGCTCAATGTCATAGCCTTGGTTGTTGTATACTCGAGAGAAGGAACAAATACATACTCTGTACCCTCAACGATAGGCATCTTTCCTGCAACCTCAAGCGCAGCAATCTCATCAATCAAAGCATCAACATACTTCTTGGCATTTTCTCTGTCGTCATTCTCAATAGCCTCGAGTGCTTCGTCATAAGCTTTGTCAAAGTCATCACTTGACTTAACACAGCCGGGATCGGTACCCACAGTTATATTCATGCTCTCGGGAACATCAACAAGGTTCTGTAGCAGATAGAAGTAAGGATCATCCATTGTAAGTTTATATATCTCCCACTGGCCCTCACCATTCTTCTTGTTGAAACACCAAGCATCACCCATGTTGTCTTCATACTCAAGAGCATTAGCCTTCTCTGAACCGACACCGGGCTGAGGATCTACTACAGGACGTACGGCAACGCCGGAACTCCACTGCATGTATACACAGTAGGGGGTCTCAAACTCCTTCTCGGCAGCAGCACCGTTTACCTCAACCTCAGTTGTAGTTGTGCGGCCCTCCTGCTCTTCATAAATAACAAACGAGTGCTCTACATCACCAAATACATTTGTCGACTTAACAATCTTCACCTGAGCCATCTTCTCGGGATTCAGGGTGAGAGTTGCGTCGGCTCCTTTTGAGTTCTCGGCCTGCAACGAAGCCCAATACTGACCCTTAGCCAATGAGAATACCGTATAAAGGTCTTCGCTACCCTTTACCTTCTTAAGGAAGAAAGCATTTGCAGCACGTACTGCAGCCTGTTCTCTGTGGAAGAGGCTGACACCTGAGATATAGTTAGGACTTGCAGACATGGGGTTACCATCACCATCCACTGCACCAGCCTCCTCGTTGCTCCAAAGGAGTCCGCGAAGGATATATATACCATCATCAGTAATCTCGGATGTCTCCTTTACAAGGTCACCCACCTTCTCATTCCACTCATACTCGGCATAGATCATATCATCGTACTTCTCACCCTTCTTGCTGAGAGCAATCTTTGTAGGAGTAAGAGAACGAGTATCACGACTCACGATTTTGATTGAGAACATATCCATCTCACTGGGGAAGCTAAGCTCAATATATACATATTCAGTAGGTGCTTCGCCACCCCAAGGAGAGTGATAGTATGTAGCATAATTGCCATCCACAAGACCTGCAGGGCCTGCGCCATCGGCTGTAGGATTATCAAAACCTCCATGAACACAAGAAACAGTTACATCCTGCTCTGTAAAAGATAGTTTATTGCCCGATGCATCAAATACCTCAATCTCACCAAGAGCTACAACGGGGAATCCGCCAAGAACATTTGTACCCGAACCTGCGTTATTGTCAAGCACTGTTATACGTATACCATCAACAGCCTCAGTCAATTTTACAACACCGCTGTTCCATACAAGATAGTTACCCTCTCTGTTACCGGGCATACCATTTTGTCTATCATAAATAATTGGAAGTGTATTCTCGACAATCTTAGAAGAACGGAAAGCAGTAATCACATTATCACAATAACCATATACATTCTCGAACTGAGCCACGCTGTACTTCTCGGCTGTAGAGTAATACATTGCCACAGAATCGGAAGCATGCTGCAAGTTCTGCTTAGTCTCTATAGGATATGTACCATTCTTGTAAGGCTGGCTTGAGAACTCGTATCCCTGCAACATACCGCCACCATCGGCAATTACAAGGTCGAACCATGTCTTGTACCAAAGTATCGCTTTCAATGAAACGAACTGAGATATAGCCCAATCAAGGTCAATTTTTGCATCGTACATCTCGGCCAATTCCTTGGGAGAAGAGAGAAAAGCATTTGCCTTGGCAAGTTTCTCATCAAGATTTGTCTTGACAGCAAGAATACCCTCATCGCTCATATACATACCCCATAGTTCTTTATAAACAGCATTGTTTACATCATCACCAATGGTAAGCCATATAGAGTCGGGATTGTTTACATAACTGTCGATATACTCCTGTGCAACCTCTACCTGAGACTCAAAAAGTCTCTCGGCAGCAGCCTCCTTATCTACAGTAGGATAAGAATTGGCATCGGCATCCTTCACATTTGCCTCATAAATAGAGAAGTGGAATGCAACGGGAAGACCGAATCCCTCGCAATATCCTCTCTCCTCGAGTTCGTCCTTATGAGCCTTATCGAACATCTTAAGAACATCTACATTGTTTCTTGGGTCGGCACCGATATAAAGTTCTGTCTTTGTTGCACCGATGCTACCCTCAATCTGTGAGTAGAACCAAGAGCTATACTTTATCTGGAAGTCACCCTTAGCGTCGGTTCCAAGAGCAGCATTCGGCTCAGCGGGCTCAATTGTACAGATAGCCGAGTTATACTGGTTGGCAGTAGTCTTGGCCCAGCCGTTCAGACCGTTGAAGTCACTGGGGTTGTTTGCCAGATAAGCACCCAATGTATACCAGTTGAGCAGATACTTACCATCACCGGCAGGAACAAAACATACAGCAGCCTCAAGTGAAGGAGTTGCCGAATATGCCGACTGACTTACACCTGCAAGGTAACCTGCACCTCTACCCTCGTCACTCGAACCCGATACATCTCCGGTAGCATGATCATACTGTGTATACTTGGTAGGAGCATTAGCCTTGATAAGATAAAGTTTGTTAGGCTTGATATCTGCAACGTTGGTAATCTTGTCACCGATAGTAAAGCCTAGCTCGGCAAAAGGCTCGGTGAAGGTTGTACCGGCTGTCACACCCACAACAGTTGGAGCATTTTTTGTGTTATTGTTTCTTGAAGCCCACTCAAGAGAGAAGGAGCTTACAGATTTTGCGAGAGCCAACTCCACATAGTGATACTCTGCCACAGGATTAGAACTTCCCCACATAGAGTGCCAATATGTTTTATAGTTGCCGTCGTTCAAGGCCGGAAGACCACCTCCATCATTATTGCCACTCAAGCTGTTATGGTCGGCATTTGACGATGCTGTATAAGCCACAGAGTTACCGTCGGCATCATACACCTTAAGTTCGCTAAGTGCTGTTGTAAAATTGTTACCCGAAGGTGCTTCGCCATTATATGTTCCTGCAACAGTAATACGCACCTTGCTGACAGCCTCAGTAGGAGTCAACAATTTCGACTTGAAGTTGTAGTAATAAAGATCGGCACCTTTATCCTCAACCAAAGTACCAGGCAGACCATCGGCCGCAGATATTGTAACCTGCCAATCCTGTGCTGCAACTGTAGCAAAAGAGACAATTGCCAGCACCACTGCTAAGAAAAGTTTTTTCATAAGTTTAAGAATAAGTTAGTTAAAAATAATAAATTCAAATTAAAGTATTAGTCCAACGGCACGACATGCGACCGCAGCACACAATTATGCACATTACACTAATCAAACAGCAAATTTATATTAATTTTCTAAAAAATCTAGTAAATACAACTTTTTTTTTGCTTTTAAACATATTTTATTAAAACAATAAATATTATTAAAACAATTATATATATATTAGCCGCGATATTGCATAGTGTGCACAATATAAAACAACGAAAAGAAACAAAAAACATAACAAGCCTATGAAACTGAGAAATTTACTTTTAACACTGTTTGCAGCTATCTCCGTAGCAACATTTGCACAATTGGAGAATGGAAAAGTTTACCGTTTTGTAAACAGAGCCAATGCAAACATTATTCTGACAGCAACATCACTCACCGATGTATATGGTGAACAACCCTCCAAGGATCTCTACTCACAGCTATGGTATGCCGAAAAGCACCCTTCTAACGAAAACGCATGGTCGTTACGAAGTCTGGGTAACGGTCTTTACTTGCGTCCCACAAACACCAGTGTCATGTGGACATTCAACCCGACACAGTCATCATCGACAGTACTATACTGCCTGCCTACCAACAACGGATACTACACAATGTCTCCTCAGAATTCAATAAACAACAGCCTGTGCATGCACTACGCGACATCACAAGGCGGAGCAATCGTAGGTTGGAACACAGGCGCCACTGCTACACACTGGAAGATAGAAGAGATGGCTGTCAGCGCCGATGAACTTAAGAATATTTGGGAAGAGCTTGACAACTTCAACAACCTGCATAGCGAGGAGGCCATAGCCAACTATCAGGAGAAGCTCAGCAACCTCTTTGCCGACGTTGCATGTACACAGCTAAAAAGCGACTTCGCAAGCCTCGACGACCTGAAGGCTGATGCCAATTACCAAGCGCTCCCCAAGGAGTTGCAGGAGATGGCTATAAAAGTATACACCGACGACTGGAGCGAGCCCAACTTCGACAGCAGCAAGAAGGGATGGGAGAGCGAATACGGTAAACGTTTCCGCATACAGGCAATAGAGCCTTACAGCATCGCCGGCCAGGTAACCGACTGGTTTGGTATAAATGCTCACTGCAACATGGACAACCCCACCGGACTATCAGGCAACTACCGCCAGCACCTATATGTAATGGTAGAAGGCAAAATAAAAAGCGGTGCCGAGCTATGGCTATGCAGCATTTCAGGACACAGTCTTGTCTCCAACTACAATTCAGGTGTCGAGCTGCACGAGGGATTGAACATCATACCTTTTACCGGTGATGGCAATGCTATATATATCAACTATGTCGTACACACATACGACCTCTCGAGCCGCAAGTTCCTGAACAAGCTGAGCGACTATCCAAGCCTGAAAGTACATATAGAAGGAGGTAACATCAACGGTTACTTCAACGGCGTAGGCGACCACCTATGGGGTGAACCCGACGACGATATCGACTGGCAATACTACGAGGAACGTGCCAACCTATCTAACGTTACCATACTGGGTAAGCGTCAGATACTTCATTTCTGCCTCAACGACACCCAGTACGAAAGCGAGGGCAGAACATTGGTCGAGAAAGGTATGTCCTTCTACCTGCCTAACGTAGGGGTACCGGCCGGGACACCAAGCAACAAGAAGGTAAACACAATGCTCGAAGCATGGGACCGCATCCACCTCTCGGAGCTTGCAACAATGGGACTGCTGAGCAAAGCCGAGATGGACTCATTGAACAATTTATACCCACGCTACAATCAAAAATGGGAGAAGGCCGGTCCTATATACGACTACAACGACAGAGTATTCAACGGACGTAACAATATAGACTACAGCGAATATTTCAACCATCACGGAGTTGCATACGGAAACTTCAGTGGATACATGTCGGGTGGATGGAAGAATTGTAACTACCACCACAACACCATGGGTAGCATCATCGGTGCTATCGCAGTCGAGGCAGGCTCAACATGGGGACCGGCACACGAGATAGGACACCAGCACCAATCGGTGTTCACCGTAAACGGCCTTACCGAGGTTACAAACAACATGCACTCGAATATCGCAGTATGGTACATGGGTATGGGAACATCGCGTGTAAACGGCAGCGAGGGAAATCTAGAAAATGTATATAACAACTATAAAGATAACACACACTATCTGTTCCATCATCACAGCAACGGTTCACAAAACCTTTGGACACAGACACAGATGTATTACAAGCTATGGTTGTACTATCATAGAGCCGGTCATAACACTACATTCTTCCCCTATCTGTTTGAGCTTAACCGCAGAGACCGCATGAGCTCTTCGTCGCTCGGCCACATAAACGGAATAGGACACACCAGCGGCACAGCCAGCATGCTTAAGTACTACAAGCAGGTTTGCGAAGCAGCAGAAGAAGACCTTACAGAGTTCTTCCGCGCATATGGATTCTTCGTCCCTATGGACAAAGAGCTTAGAGGCGACTACTCCAACAGCTACTACACCCAGACACAAGACGAAGTGGATGCAGCCATAGAGTGGGTAAAATCGAAAGGATACAAAGAAAACCTAGCTCCATTATTCATAAACGACTGTGTAGCCGAGGTCACATACAGCCACGACGGAAAGACTAAGCGCAACTATTGGGACCCCGAAACATCAAGTGGCAAAAACGCCAAGGTGGGAATGTACACACAGTGTATCGACACATCAGTAAAAGCCGAGGGTTATTACTATGACATAACAACAGGCAAGGATAGCAACGGCAAGGGTATATATACAATAAAATTCAACAGAAAGGAAAATGCCAATGGAGCAATTGGTTTCATCATATACAACGACAACGACGAACTCATAGCCTTCACAAACAGCTATAGCGTAAACATCTCGCGTAATTTCAACACATCGGAGTTGAGTATATACGCTGTACAGGCCGACGGCAGCAAGGTTGAGTTATTATCTGCAGCAGAGGCAGGAACTGAGCAGGAGCAGAGAACACTATTGGCAACATCCATCAACAAAACCACCAACATCCTTGATTTGGAGGTAAAAGATGGAACCGAGACAGGCTACTACTTCAGCGATAAACTTAGCACAATAAAGAAGATATACGATGATGCTCGTGCAGCCTACATAAACAAGGACCAGAGCCAACACAGCTATGGAAAGTGGAGCATGTTGCTTGATGCAGAGTACAACAATCTGACAACAAACAGCGACTCATATCTATGTATAAAGGAGAAAGCATACTACAGCATAAGTAGCGGATATGCAAGCAAATATCAGCTTGTAAACAATAACGGAGCATTAGCAGTATTCGAGAGCGAAGAGACAGCAGAAAACAACCGATGGACCTTCATAAGCACCGGTATCACCGACGAGTATTATATAATGAACAAAGACGGATACTACATTTCATCCATCAAAAATGGAATGGCAGGTTCGACATCAACCACCTCTAAGGTAAAGTTCACCGTAGAGCACCACTTCTTGGGGAACTTCAAGCTTATAGCCCATAACCCCAATAGCGACGGAACCACCGAGGATAGTGCTATCTATCTCGAAAGCAGCAGTGCAAAGGGTAAAGAGAACAACAGCGTCGATAACTCGGACACAAAAGGTTACTGGCGACTAATCACCGTTGAAGGAGAGGCCGAAGCCGTCAAAAACGAAAGAGAGAAATTGAAAGCCATCATAGGAAAAGCAAACAGCATAATTGAACTGACCATAGACGAGGAGCAGAGCAACGAGACCCTCGTTACGCTTAACGAGGGAGTATATGCCGACAGCACCATAATAAGCAACAATGAACTCTCGAGTCTGTTGCTAAACCTCTATAATACACGCAACGAGTCACAAGAGGTTATAGACAGTTACAACTCAAACAAGTACACCTCAAGCATCAAAGCCCTAAAGAATGCTATTGCCGCCACAGATGGAAAATACCTTGTAACACCACCCTATCCGCAGGCATCAGCCGACGGCGAGTACACATGGTACTTCATAAAGAGCAAGGAGGGCAACCAATATTGCGGAGTTACAGATGGTAAAGTAACCCTCAATGCCCTTACAGACATCGAGTACAACCACGCCTATTGGTGGGCATTCGAACCAACAGGCAAGGAGAACGAATACTACATACTCAATGGCGAACACAACACCTACCTCTACAACTCCATCATAAGCACATCAATGCAGCTATCTGCAAACAAGAAGGGCTACACAATATCAATTGACGAAGAGAATTATGCATTCAAGATATACAACGGCAATTACTACTGGAACAACGAGAAGGCAGGAGTTCTCTCTGTAGGCAACAGTAACCAAGCATCACTATGGGTAGTGGAGAAGATATATACAGCCACCCCAACCGGCATTGACGAAGTGATATCGGATAGAGTTCCCGCAGCAAAGGGTATCTACGACCTCACAGGTCGCAAGTTGCAGCGCATCGACGCCCCCGGCATCTACATCATAGATGGAAAGAAACATCTTGTAAAGTAATGGAATATAGCAACAAACAAACGAGAGAGACGAAACTAGCTTCGATATTTCTCACAGTGAGTGCTATATATATTCGCCGTTAGGCAAGAATTCATATAAACGAGATAGAAGGGCGCCCCTTTATTTGGGGTACCCTTCTATCTCGTTTATAAAGCCATTGGTTAAACTCTAAAAGGCCAAACACTCCCCAAAAGGTCAATCTACAGAGCAATTAACAATATACCATATTAATAATATTGTCATGTTTATTTTATTAAATTCGACATAAAATATAAAAAAAATAGTTGTAATTAAAACTTTATTATTACATTTGCACGATTGTAAGATGGTGTATACCACCAAGTTACAGCAATCCATAATTAACAAAACGAAAGCATTACACGCACAAAGCTTACAAATAGGGAAATAATTTTAAATAAATAAACCTTTTTATTAACCAAAAAAACAACATTATGAGAAAATTTACACTTTTCTTGACATTGTTCTTTGCAACAGCAATGACAATGGTTGCTCAGATCACTTCTGTTGATCAATTGAGTAACGACAAATGTTACACAGTCGTATCAAAGGATACAGGCCGTGGAGGTATATATGCTGCCCCCGGTGCTACTATGGTTGACATGTGCGGTGTAACATACAACCAGGCGCAGGCTTGTCACTCTATCGAGCGCAACGCAAACGACCCTGCACAGCAGTTCGCTTTCGTTAGCTACAACGACCAGCTCTATCTTTACAGCGTAAGCGAGAAGAAGTTTATCGTTAAGAATGGCGATGTCAACAAACTGACAAACGAAGCTCCCATAGAGCCCGTAGTTGTCAATTTGGAGGCTGCATCAGGCGGTAACTATTTCTCTATTAAGCTTAACAACACTCACTACATGACAGCATCTCCCGGATGGTGTACTAACCCCTCGCGTAACACTTGCCTCCAGTCTACTCTTACAACTCAGAGTGCTAGTGATGGTTGGGACGATGGTGCATGGTACACAATCACAGAGGCTGCAGATTTCGATGCAACAGAGGCTATCAAGCTTATCGACCCCACATATGAGCCCGAAGTACCCGCAGCAGTTTATTATCGTTTGAAAGAAGTTACAACAGGAAACTATCTTTTTGTTGCAGGTTACAACGAGGATCATTCAACAGGTGCTATCGGTTCAGTACAGGTTGTAGCACTTAACGAGGAGTCTGGCGACCAGAAGTTCGCTATCGAGGATGCCGGTGATGGCAATGTATACCTCGTATCCGAGACTGGTTACTACATCGTATGCCGTACTTGGAACGTTGATGCATGGAACGATGGAACAAAGAGCGCTCTTAAACTTGTAGATGCCGGTAATGGTGAATATTACATTATGAACGGTAGCAACTATTTCAAGGTTGAAGAGGTTGGCGGCATCAATTATCCTTTCTGCGATGCTCCATATGATAAGGCTGCAAAATGGGTTCTTGAGAAAGTAGGTGAGACTACTGAGCCCGAGGCTCCTGAGACATTTGCTGTTACAGCAAGTTTGTTCCCCACACCTCAGGATCCGGAAAATATAACAGAGATAAAGGGTATCCGCGTACAGCACAACGAAGGTGCAGTAATATCTGAAGTTCCCACAGCATGGACACTTACAAATGAAAATGGAGATGTTATTGAAACAAGAGCAGAATGGGGACTTACAAGCTTTGATGACGTCCTTGTTTTGCCTACAACCACAATCACTGAGGCCGGAACATATACACTTAACATTCCTGCCGGAAGTTTGAAGACAGACGAAGGCAAGGAGGTTGAGGCTGCAACATTCTCTTGGACTATCAAAGCAGCTGAGGAGCCCGGTTACAAGCATGTAGATGGTAACAGCGGTAACGGAAGCCGTCGTTTAGACTCATTCACTATCACAGATGGTACTAACTCTTTGTCTGTAACCGACATTCAGACAGATAATTTCTCTCCTATCTTCGCAGATAAGACAGCGAATGTTCTTGAGACTGTAGCAGGTGCTACTATCAGCTTCACAGAGTTCAACTGGTTAGGTCAGTGGATGCATGCTTACGGCTACATCGACTACAACAACGACTACACATTCGCTCAGGATGTTAACGCTGACGGTACAACAGGTGGCGAGCTTGTTACATACAACTACTACACTCCCGATGATAATACTGATCCTACCGACAGCTGGGGTTACACATCTAACGCTCAGACCGCCAACCTCGATACTTACTATGATGAGGACTTCAACGAGAGTAAGGGTCTGCCTAAGTTCATACTTCCCGCTGACCTTGCAGCAGGCGACTATCGTATGCGTGTGAAGATTGACTGGAATAACCTCGATCCTATGTGTAGTTCTGATATCAGATCTATCGGTGGTTGCCAGTGCGACTTCATCATCCGCGTAGCTGCTCCCGTTGAGCCTTTGACAGTTGTAGGTGTAACTCCTAACGAGGCTGTTGAGGTTCTCGATGTTATCACCGTTGAGTACAGCGACGAAATCGCAGGTGAGTTCGACGTTATGGGTATGACTCAGATTTATGTTGGCTCTAAGAGCAACGGTGCTGCATACGAGGTTAACGGCAATGTTCTTACCATCGACTTGTTCAATGCTATCACAACTCCCGGTGAGTATGCACTGCACATTCCTGCAGGTCTTATCAAGCGTGTAAGCGATGGTTCTGACATCACATGCAACGGCGAGATTGTATTTACTGTTAAGGAGGCCGGTTACGAGTACAATACAGGTGATAGAAACCACGCTGAGCG
>JAFWBM010000022.1 GCA_017507105.1 Bacteroidaceae bacterium | reverse complement strand
TTTTTTCAAAACAATCAAAAACTAACAAGAAAAAGTATTTTAAAGAGCACTCTTTGTTTACACGCTAACTTTCTAGCGAGAAACGTTGCAAAGGTAACAACTTTTTATAATCAATTCCAAACTTTTTAAACAAAAAAATTAGGCATTTTTTCACCAAGCAGCAATACCCATTAACAATCAACGGTTTATAGGAAAAATAAAATATCATATATCTTATTATAGCCCGGGATTAACACTATTTTATATAACAAAACCAAAAACATGCAACAAGAAACTCTACTTTAGCACAGAAATCATTAATTTTGCACCCTAATCTTAACACGGCATATTTATTATTACTTCGTTTATATATGAAGAGCTCCTTTATACATTATATATATATATTATTGCTTTTTATAACCTGTCAGGTCTCTGCACAAAATGCGACCTCACAGATACGTCTATTTGGAAAGATAACCGATGCCGAGACAAAAGAGGCATTACCATATGCATCTATAAGGATAAGCGGAACCACTTTGGGTTGCAGCTCGGACAACAATGGCAACTTCTCTTTCTTTACGCCAAAACTTAAGGATACTCTTATTGTTTCAAGTATAGGATACAAAGAGATACGTCTGCCCCTGTCGCACAACATTAAACTCCCCATAAACTTGAAGATGAAAGCCGAGAGATATCAGCTTTCCGAAGTTACCATAAAGCCTAAAAAAGAGAAATACTCCCGCAAGAACAATCCGGCCGTAACATTGGTACGCACAATAATTGATAGACGTGATGACAATGCTCCCGAGAACAAGCCATTCTATAGCCGCGACAGACACGAAAAGCTGAATGTTGCACTGAACAACTTTGACACATCAAAGGAGAATCACTTTGCCAAGAAATTTGCTTTTCTGGAGAACTATATAGACACTTCTCTGATATCGGGTAAACCCATCCTGCATGTATCGGCACGCGAACTCATAGCAACCGATTACTATCGTAAACAACCCAAGCGCAAGCGTCAGCATGTAAAGGCGCGCAAACGTGAAGGTATTGACGATATAGTATCGGCAGAATCGATAGAGGCACTTTACGAAGAGACGTTTAAAGATGTGGACATCTTCAACGACAACATCTCTCTCTTCGGTAGCAAGTTTATGAGCCCCCTATCGAAACTGGGCCCCACTTTCTACCGCTATTATATAATGGATACTCTTGATATAGATGGAGAGAAATGTATCGATCTTGCATTTACTCCATTCAACTCGGAATCATTCGGATTCACCGGACATATATATGTAACTTCCGACTCTACATTCTTTATAAAGTTGGTGCAGATGAATGTGCCACACGATATAAATATGAATTTCATAGAGTACATGAACATAAAACAGAGATTCAGCCGCCTTGACGATGGCACACGAATCCTAAACGAAGAATCACTTGTTACAGAATTCAAGATAATAGATGCAGCCAACGGCCTATATGCAAGCCGAAATGTATCGTATGCCAATTACAGATTTCAGCAAGACTCGCTATCACAAGTAGCACTCGACTTCCCCGGTAACGTAATAGAGGACGACAACTCGACACGTCGTGATACGGCTTATTGGGCGGCAAACCGTTTAACAACTGTAACCGAGAAAGAGCAATCGGTAGGACGTATGATGAAAGAGTTGCGTGCCAACCCTCTATACTATTGGATGGAAAAAGGTATCGCATTCCTATTTACAGGATGGATACCAATACGCGAGCATGAACCCCCTGTATTCTATGGTCCTGTGAACACATCTGTTAGCTATAACGAGCTGGAAGGTCTGCGCCTAAGAACAGGCGCCATGACTTCGGCCTATCTGCATCCACATCTCTTCGGTAATTTCTTTGTGGCATACGGAACACGTGACAATAGATGGAAATATATGGGAGAATTGGAATACTCTTTCAAGAAGAAGAAGGAGCATCCTAACGAATTCCCGATACACTCACTGAGACTTCACTACGAAAATGACATATATCAATATGGACAAAACTATCTATATACAAATAAAGACAACATATTCTTGAGCCTTAAAAGGCAAGATGACAACAAGATAGGATACCTGAAAAATGCCGAGTTCACATACACAAGAGAATTTTATAACCACTTCTCCTATGCTGTTACATTGCGCAACCGCATAGATGAGTCGACATACCTGATACCTTTCGAGCGCGTGAACACCAGCAATGGTGTAACAACAAAGAGTTATGTAAAGGATATCACACAGTCTGAAATTGAAATTTACTTGCGTTACGCTCCTAACGAGAAGTTCACCCAAACCAAATGGAATAGATACTCGGTGTTGCCCGAGCATCCGGTATTCTCGATAAAGCACCGCATCGGCTTCAAGGGTATAATGGGTGGAGACTACAACTATCATCACACCGAAGGCTCGTTCAAGAAACGGTTTTGGTTCTCGGCTTTCGGCTACACCGACTGCATACTAAAAGCAGGTAAAGTGTGGAACAAAGTACCATTCCCACTGCTCATATCCCCGAATGCCAATCTATCCTATACAATACAAGACGAATCCTATTGGTTGATGAACGCAATGGAGTTCTTCAATGATGAATATGTATCGTGGGACCTCACATATTTCATGAACGGACTTATCTTTAACCGCCTGCCATTGATACGCAAGCTCAATTGGCGCGAAGTGATATCTACCAGAGGTTTGTTTGGAAACCTGAGCGACAAGAACCGTCCCGATCCACTCAACACCGGTACACTTTTTAATTTTCCCTACAACGAAGAGTCACCACACTACATGACATCAACCCCATATGTAGAGGTTGCAGTCGGAATAGAAAACATTTTCAGGGTATTACGTGTCGATTATGTAAGAAGACTTACCTATCGCGACCTGCCGGGAATTGACAAGGAGGGTATAAGAATCAAACTGCATATTCAATTCTAAAAGCAATAAATACAAATTAATCCCTGCCATGTGGCAGGGATTAATTTGTATCATAATAAGTAATGTGTTTGGCAGGGACTATCTTGTCCAGCCTACTCTCTCATACCATGCAGTAGACTCGAAATCCCTATTCATCCTCTCATAGTTTGAGCCGCCTCGTGGCAAATACATTGAGACACCACAAAACTGCTCCTTATCTGTATTATATAACCCGTTATAGGAATAGACCGACACCCATTTATCGGCACAGCATGAGAAAGGAACCATCTTATCAAAAGCATCTTTCCACACTGTATACTCATCGGCAGAGAGAGTATGCATCATAACACCATTCATATCAAAGAAATCGGGATATGAATAGTAGCCATAAAAGTATCCACCATCGAGATATGAGAAGATATTGTCGTAATACATCTCACTATCATCAGCAAAATACTTTGCTATATATGGCATTGTAGCATCGGCAAAATCCTGAACCTTTCTGCAATCAACAACAGAGAGAAGAACACCCGAATTCGACGGATAGTAATTATAATATGCCATCATAACATCCTCTACACTCAAGGAATCGGTAAAGAAATGCGGCAGTATCTTGTGATAAGGAGCACCGGGAGCCGGAATCTCGGCCGGCGAAGCCAATATATAATCGACAGAGCCATGTAAATCATATACAGCCTCTATGCACTGCATAAAACAGGCATCAAACATCAGCATTTCCACATTAAAAGGCAAAGATTCTATAAAGCCTGCCAATTCATCCATCTCGATACTTTTCTCAGACTTATAACTACCCGAAGAACTGTTCACTCCGTTGTCGAAACCTATAGCGCGCTTATAACCCAAGCGTGCCCTATCCTTCAGCCAACCATCGCCATGCGACCACATTATAAGATTCATCTCGTAAATATTCACTTTCTGAAGCAGGGTCGAGAAGACAAGCTTCATACTACTGATATCGCTACTGCAGAAATCCTCTTCGAAAAAGTGCAACGTGTCGCAAACTGCAACTCCACCCTTGTTCCTATACTGCAATAACCGAGGTAAATCCGTATCATCGATAAATACAAACAGACCACAATCGTTTGGGACACTATATGCAGCCCCATAAATCTCTTCGATGTCCTTCTCAGCCCATCCGCACAGATTATTCTCGGCCATCATATAGACAAGAACAGATGTACGCAGAGTATCTACCACTGCATCCGGTTTATCTTCAGGCAGAATAGAATCAGAAGTGTCGGTACACGAAACAAACATCGCTACCGACACCAATATTAAAACAATAAAAGATAATACTCTCTTTATCATAAAACATTAGGGACGTGTAAAATGGAATTTATCTCCCAAATAGCGAACAGTGAGACCTCTTTTATTCTCAAGGCGTTTCTTCAGTTTCGCCTCGCGTTTCTTTATCTTATTCTTGCTTTTCGCAAAAATGACTATCGATGTCCTATTCGGCTTGTTCTCCTGAATAGCCATATAGGTCTGCAACTCCTCGGAGTATATATCTCTCTTAGGAAGGAATTTTGTCTTTTTCTCAAGTGCAACACTATCCATGAACTGCACCTCGGTAAAATAGGCTATAGAATCGGAGAAAGAGTAAGAGACTCCCATGACATATACACCATCGCCCTTCTTCTGCGCCTGTACTGCAACAAACAATAGCAAAGAGAGAGAAAACAATATTAATCTTTTCATCTAATACAATTAAATTCTACAATTACTGAAATTTTTGCAAAGGTACACATTTCATAACAAAAACAAAATGTGTCGCTCCTATTTAACAAAATATCAGAATGTCAACCTGGCAGTAAATGAATTCTTACCATTAACCTTACCCTCTATAAAATAGATAATGACATCCTCGTTCGTCTCGCAGTGACGATATATCTCAACAACATCTCCCTCTTTAATCTCACTATTGAAGTTAACCACCAGATCTTTCAGATGTCGGCTCTTGGTTACCTCAATCTCTACAGCGTTCATCGACCACTCGGTATATTTTACATTGTTTACATGACCTATCATATCAAGGTCGCTATAGCTTACGTTGTGTGTCATTACATGCAAAGGCTCAACATCCTTAGGCATGATAACCTTGGGAGCAGGCTCGGCTATAACATCTTCCTTTATACAACGACCCTCATCGTCGGCAAGTTCGGTATACTTTGTAAGCCTTCGGGTATCTATATCAATAACCAACCATGATGTGGTTGCAGAGACAAGTTTTTCTTTTCCTTCGGAGTCAAGCATAACAAAGTCACGTAAATACTGATATCCGTTCGCTCCCTTATGCCACGACTGCATGGTCACATGCTCCCTCCATTTGGGTAGCTTATGAAAAATAACATGAACCTTTGACAACACCCACGCTTTACGTGTCACATGCATTGAATCATATCCCACGCCCAAATAATCGGCATGGACATTTGCTGCCTCCTGAGCAAAATTAAGGAACGAAGAGGGCCTCAATGTTGACGACATATCTACATCGAAACTCGGGATACGTTTTACCACACTATACTTTTCTACCATAATAATCTTTATTCAATAATTAGAATACCTATTAAACTTATACAAACAGACGAATGTTAATCAAACAGATTCATAAGCCTGCGTTTTACAGCATCGGTGTTAAGCAATATCTTTATAAACTCCTTGGCAGCTGCTTTCTGATACGCACCCTTCAACCTGAGTAGAGATGCCTCCATCACATTACCCGGCTCATCGAGTAATATAGACTTAAAACGATTCTTCCCAAACACTGCCGAAGAGGATAATATTGTAGCATAGCCACTTGAAGCAACAAGCTGCAGAAGAATGTTAGTCTCATTAAGTTCGACATGCGACTGTAACTTAAAATCCTTATTCTCCATTAAACGGTCGAGCATCATTCGGGCCTGCAAGCCTTCGGCCGGTAATACCATCTGATAGTTTTGCAAGTCGGCAAGTTTAACTCTCTTACGCGATGCCAACACATGCTCCTTGTTTACCACAACCGCCAAAGCATTTTCAAAGAGAGGTGTAGACTCCACCTCGGGGATGTTTACAAGAGGCTTGTACGAAAGAATGAAATCGAGTTTATTATTACGCAACAGTTCCAATAACTCATTTACAGTCTTGTAGCATATCTCGAGTTTTATAGCCGGATAGCTCTTCATAAATTCAAGGACTCCTTCTGTGAGTACGGTGTTCAGACTATATGTGACACCTACACGCAATGTTCCGGCCTTCACATGTTGCAGGTCATAGAGACGCTGAACACCATCTTCGGCTTCCTGTATTGTTCGCTTGGCAAAAGGCAGAAACTCCTCACCGGCCTCGGTAAGCGCAATATGTCTGCTGTTACGAAGAAAAAGAGTAAAGCCCAACTCGAACTCCAACTGTTTTATCTGTTGCGACAATGTACTCTGCGTGATGAACAGATGCTTTGCAGCCTCCGAGAAGTTAAGATACTCGGCGCTCTTTACAAAATATTTAAGTTGTCTGAGTTCCATTTCAATCTTTTGCAGATGCGAAGATAAGAAATCCGACTCATAAATCACTCTCTTTGTCCGAAAAAAGAGTGATTTATGAGTCGGAATGTCTATTAATTATACTCTAAGGTATTTATCAGAACTTAAAGATGATGAGCATTGCGTATCCGATAATAAGACCCAAAATACCCATTATTAGACCTACCTTCATCATATCCTTCTGCTCTATGAAACCTGTTGAGTGAGCAATAGCATTGGGAGGTGTACTGATAGGAAGAATCATTGAAACCGAAGCAGAGATTGCAACACCAATCATCAATGCCGCAGCACCACCCATCTCGGCAAACGATGCGCCTGCAACGGGGTCAGCCGAGATACCACCTGCAACAAGTGCAAGTATCGGAGCCAACAAAGAGGCTGCTGCCGAGTGCGAAATGAAGTTCGAGAATACAAAGCAAACAAGGCCCGAGATAATCATAACCATCAAAGGCGACCATGTTGCAAAAGGAATAGCCTCAACCAACACGCTACCCAAACCTGTCTTGCTCAATGCAACACCAAGTGAGAAACCTCCGGCAACCATCCACAGAACACTCCAGTTAATCTCCTCAAGATCGCGGCGCTGCAATATACCGGCTGCACAGAAAGCAGCGATAGGAATCATTGCCACAACATTTGTATTCAAGCCCCAAAGTTCCTTACCGAACATCCACAAGAAGATAGTCACAATGAATGTACCCACTACTACAATAGTATGGAAGTCCCAACGCATCTCACCCTCTATCTTAATCTCGATATTCTTCTGTTTGAAGGGGAAGAGATAGCTCAAAAGAATCCATGAGAGGAAAAGCAATATCAATACGAAAGGTATCATACGCATCATCCACTCGGTGAAAGTGATATCAATTTCGCAGAACTTATTTAAGTTGTCGAGCACGATAAGGTTGGGAGGTGTGCCAATGGGAGTCATTATACCACCAAGGTTAGCACCTACAGGAATAGCCAATGCGAGAGCAATTCTACCTTTACCATCAGCAGGCAGTGAACGCAACACCGGAGCCAAGAAAGCAAGCATCATGGCAGCAGTAGCAGTGTTACTTACAAATGCCGAGAAAATTGCTGTAACAAGTAGGAATCCAAGCAACACAATCTCCGATTTTGTACCGAAAGGCTTGAGCAATACACGTGCAAGCGCAACGTCGAGCTTTGTCTTTGTCATACCTATAGCAAGCACAAAACCACCGATGAACAACATGATTGTAGGATCGGCAAAACAGTGCATGATATCCTTGTACGATACCAATTTACCAAAACCCTCTGCATCACTCTGCAAGAAACTGAATGCGCTGTCCGAAACGGTAAACAGCATCACTACAACAACAACCATCGAGGTCACCCATGAGGGCAGTGTCTCGGTAAGCCACATAAGAGCCGCAAACACAAACATTGCAATAACACGATGCTGTGTTATTGTAAGTCCGGGAATGCCAAGACTTTCAGTAGGCATAAATGCCACAAACATTGTTACCAGGATAATAAGCAACAACTTAAGTGTTGTAAAACCCGATTTTCTTTTTCTCTTGTGGACCTTGTCTTTCTGGATCTTCTCCAGCACATTGAATCCTTGGAAATTCTTAAACATAGTCTCTATTATTTAATTAAAATTACTATCATCAAATAAAAAGAGTAGACACTATCTGGGCCGTTCTACAAATTCAAGCACAAAAATAGTCACAATTGCTATCTTAAAATTGGTTAATCTATTTATTCTATCAATAACAGCTATCGCTAATATCAATACTTTAAATAAATAATTACATTCGATATGTCAGTTAAATAAAAGATATAATGAATAGAGATAAGATAAAGAGAGGAAACTATAGAAATTTGCTACCAAAAGGGCCAAAATGTAGATAATGAATAATTACAATTATTCAACATATTTTTTTTAAAATAAAGCCTTTTGCAGATTTTTCGACAGCATATAACAGATATGGCATATCGATATTAAAACTATCGGGCAAACACTCCTCTATATTGGAAACAAACGAAGGCAGAGGGTTATTGGTAAGCACCAAAGCGTCGGTCCATAACATAGCCTCCCTCTCACCGTCAAATGGAAAGAAAGAGAGAACCTTCTTATCGGCAACCTCTACTACATGAAGTTTAAGAAGATTCTCTTTAGACAGATAAAGTATATGAGTAGCGTAATACATTATTCGTTCTCATCCTTAGGCGGATGTATACGCATAAGCGATATTTTGCCCACCAACATCCTGCTTTTTACTTGCTCATCATCGGCACCATAATGTATATATCCATTAATATTCTTGATGAGCGCATCACTATATCTGGGCAATGCTATCGAATAAGCACCATCATGTTCAATCCTTTTACCACCACTGGCATAAGTACTGTCGGCATACTCTACAACAAGTGCAATCTGTGCCCATTGAGCATAATCCTCACCTCCGGGAGCAATGAAATGGACATTCATACCAAACGAAATGCTGTCACCTGCCACGTACGTGCTATCAGCTTCATAGACAAACGACTTGCGGTTCATAAGCCTTGTAGGAGACATAAGCATAAGCTTCTCGTCCAACCACAAATTAACAGTATCCTTAAGCATTGCATCAGAGATATCGGCAATCTTATGCTTCTCGCCAGACATGGCTGTCACCTCGGTATCCAAGCGGTCACACAACGAGACGTATATATCGTACAGATATTTGGGGTTTCTTGTGTACCACACCATAGAGGAGTCAAACTCCTCTTTAGTGACATTGTGCTTATCAAACATATATCGGGCATATAGTTTACGCTCGTAATCATCCTTGGATGGAATATCGCCAATCATTACATTTGCCAAATGATAGTCGTACAACAACTCTTCCATCTGTGCCGGCTGTATAATATCCTTCGGAATCTCCACCTCGCACCCGGTCAAGAGTATCACTAAGAGGAATGGCAAATATTTCATAACACCGTATCTCATTCGCTAAGCGGATAACTTACATATTTATAATAGAATATAGCTATTACAATAACGCTACAACTTATGCACGCATCGGCAAAATTAAAAATAGGACTAAAGAATACAAAATGTTCTCCACCTATAAATGGTAACCACGCAGGCCAATCAAAAGAGAATAACGGAAAGTGGAACATATCCACAACCTTTCCATACATAAAAGAGCCATATCCCTCGCCCCAAGGCACCAAAGTAGCCACAGCACCTCTGCTATCGCTGAATATCTCGCCATAAAAAAGGCAATCTATAATATTACCTGCAGCACCGGCAAGTACAAGAGCTATGCATATTACATACCCTGTGGCAAACCTTTTGTTGTTCACTATTCTATATAGATAATATCCCAGAAACGAAACCGCAACTATCCTGAATAGTGTAAGGAACAACTTACTTCCAATCTCCATTCCAAAAGCCATACCCGGGTTTTCGGTAAAGTAGATATAGAACCAGTCGCCACAAACAGTAATACTCTCGTGCAGATACATAGATAACTTTACAGCTACCTTTATTACCTGGTCGATTATTAACGCCAAAAGTACAATAGCCACAGCCCAAAGGCCACGTCTTCTACAAACAGTATTCTCTTTATGCTCCATTAACCGCGTTTATTCTTAGCCTCAATGCTCAGTGTTGCATGCGGAACCGCCATCAGACGCTCTTTCGATATAAGTTTACCAGTCTCGCGGCACACCCCGTATGTTTTGTTCTCAATACGAATAAGTGCAGCCTGCAATCCCTGTATAAACTTGGCCTGACGCTGTGCCAAACGCATCTGCTCATCAAGCGATGCAGCAAAGCTACCATCCTCGAGTCCTTTGTAGGTAGGTGATGTATCGGCAACATCATTACCGTCATCACCACGCAAACCTCGCATAATCTTATCATAATCACGCTGTGCAAGTTCCAGCTTCTGCATAATTACCGCGCGGAACTCCTCCAACTCTTCGTCAGAGTAACGAACTTTCTCAGACATATTATTCTCTCAATTTAGGTTAGTTAATATAGTTTTTTATTGTTTTCTTATTGCAATATTCAACACGATACCATCAAGATCGACCTCCTCGCCCTGAATACTATCACATAGTTCAATAGAATCGGCAAGCACCTGGTTAGAGATATGCTCGGTAAACATCTCCACAGCTGCATCTGTTGCATCGTTCTTGCTTATGCTTACGGTTATTCGGTCAATAATTTCCAAGCCCTGCTCTTTACGCATAGCCTGTATTCTCTTTATTATCTCTCGTGCAATACCCTCGCGTTTCAGTTCTTCGGTAACCTCGACATCGAGTGCCACTGTAAGAGCACCTTCGTTGGCAACAGTCCATCCGGGAACATCCTCGCTGAATATCTCTACATCGGTAAGTTCTATAACAACCTCACTACCCTCTACGTTCAAGGCGATAGAGCCATTTTGTTCAAGAATAGTAATCTGCTCCTGAGACATCTCTGTAACAGCCACATTGACACTCTTCATCAATTTACCAAATTTCTTACCAAGTGTTCTGAAATTACATTTGATCTTCTTTACAAGGATTCCACCACCATCTACAAACTCAAGTTCCTTCACATTCACCTCATTAAGGATAAGCTGTTTCACAGCCTCAATGCGGCTTATCATAACCTCGTCAGTTGTTGGTATAGCAATCTTCTGTAGCGGCTGACGTACGATAATCTGCTCCTTCTTACGCAATGCAAGCACCATAGAAGAAATCTGCTGTGCCAATCCCATGCGATACTCGAGTTCTGCATCAACAAAAGCCTCATCACACTCGGGATATTTTGCAAGATGTACCGATGAAGCCTGCATGCGTCCTGTAACAGAAGTAAGATCCTGATACAGACGCTCAGCATAGAATGGAGCGATAGGTGCCATAAGGCGTGCTACAGTCTCGAGACATGTGTACAAAGTCTGATAAGCAGATAGTTTGTCGGTACTCATTCCCGAGCCCCAGAAACGTTTACGGCTCAAACGTACGAACCAATTGCTTACCTTATCTATAACGAAATCCTGTATCAGACGACCGGCCTTGGTAGGCTCATACTCATTGAGACAGGCATTAACATTCTTCACTAGAGAGTTCAACTCCGACAAAACCCAACGATCAAGTTCAGGACGCTCGGCAAGAGCAACCTCGGGTTCTTCATAAGTAAAGCCATCTACATTGGCATACATTGTAAAGAAACTATAGGTCTGATACAGTTTACCGAAGAAAGAGCGCGTAACCTCTTTCACTCCATCCTCATTAAAACGCAAATTGTCCCAAGGAGCCGAATTGGTAATCATATACCAGCGCAAAGCATCGCTACCATACTTCTCAATAGTAACAAATGGATCTACCGCATTGCCAAGACGTTTCGACATCTTATCGCCATTCTTGTCGAGCACAAGACCATTTGATATGACAGTCTTGTAAGCCACGCTATCGAAAACCATTGTAGCAATTGCATGCAAAGTATAGAACCATCCGCGTGTTTGGTCAACACCCTCGGCAATAAAGTCGGCAGGATATACAGTGCGGTTATCCAAAATTTCTTTATTCTCGAAAGGATAATGAATCTGTGCATAAGGCATCGCACCCGAATCGAACCATACGTCAATAAGGTCGAGTTCACGTTTCATAGGCATTCCTGTGGACGAAACAAGCACTATATCATCCACATAAGGGCGATGCAAATCTATCTTGTCATAATTCTCTTTACTATAATCACCCACAACAAAACCTTTATCCTTGTATGGGTTACTTGCCATCACACCTGCTGCAACCGATTTCTCTATCTCGTCATACAGTTCGGCAATAGAGCCAATACATTTCTGCTCGCCATCCTCGCTTATCCATATAGGTAGCGGAGTACCCCAATAGCGGCTGCGGCTGAGGTTCCAATCATTCAGATTCTCGAGCCATTTACCAAAACGACCAGTACCTGTAGACTCGGGTTTCCATTTTATGGTAGCATTAAGTTCGCTCATGCGCTCTTTCATCTGTGAGGCACGTACGAACCAGCTGTCCAGCGGATAATACAACACCGGCTTGTCGGTGCGCCAGCAGTGCGGATAGTTGTGTACATGTTTCTCAATCTTGAAAACCTTGTTCTGTTGTTTCAGCACCATACACAATACCACATCGAGAGTCTCGGCCTTGGCAGCTGCCTTCTCGTCATACTTTCCGTCTACAGTATATTGCGGATCATATGCATTCTTCACATATGCACCCGCATAATTAGAGTACAAATCCTTGTCAATACAGTTATTTACAAACTCCTCGTCGAGTTCGTCAATACACCAGAAACGTCCTTGGAAATCCACCATAGGACGTGTCTCGCCCTTCTTGTTCACCATGAACAGTGATGGAACACCGGCAGCCTTGGCTACAAAGGCATCATCAGCACCGAATGTAGGTGCAATGTGTACTATACCTGTACCGTCCTCGGTTGTCACATAATCACCGGGGATTACTCTGAAGGCATCAGCCGAAGCATCTACAATCTTGTCACCCTCTTTAACAATAGGCTTCACCCAAGGGAATAGTTGCTCGTAATGCATTCCTACAAGGTCACTACCCTTATACTCGGCAATAACCTTATAAGGAATAACCTTGTCACCATGCTTGTAATCCTCGAGTGGAACATCTGCACCCGCAGCGTTGAAATGTGCTCCAAGAAGCGCCTTGGCCAGAACCACAGTAACAGGCTCACCTGTATAACCGTTGTATGTCTGCACTGCAACATAGTCAATCTTGGGACCTACACAAAGAGCTGTATTCGAAGGCAGTGTCCAAGGTGTAGTTGTCCATGCAATAAAGTAAGGTGTACCCCACTCTTTCATCTCGGGTTTGGCATCCACCATACGGAACTGTGCCACAGCTGTAGTATCCTTCACATCACGATAGCATCCCGGTTGGTTAAGCTCGTGCGAACTGAGTCCGGTTCCCGCAGCCGGCGAATATGGCTGTATTGTATACCCTTTATATAGCAGTCCCTTGTTATAGAGCTGTTTCAGCAACCACCAAAGAGTCTCTATATAACTGTTCTCGTATGTGATATAAGGATTGTCAAGATCCACCCAATAACCCATCTGTCGAGTAAGGTCGGTCCACTCCTTGGTGTATTTCATAACCTCTTCGCGGCAGTTACGGTTATAGTCGTCTACCGATATCTTTTTGCCAATATCCTCTTTTGTGATATTCAGTTTCTTCTCCACTCCAAGCTCAACGGGCAAGCCATGAGTATCCCATCCGGCCTTGCGTTTAACCTGAAATCCCTTCATGGTCTTAAAACGGCAGAACACATCCTTTATACTGCGGGCCATAACATGGTGTATACCGGGCATACCGTTTGCAGAAGGCGGACCCTCAAAAAAGACAAACGAAGGAGCTCCCTCCCTTTCTGTCATACTCTTGGTAAAAACATCATTTTCATCCCACTCGTTAAGAACCTCTTTATTCAATTGGGGAAGGTTCAGTTGGCTATATACCGGAAATTTCTTCTTCATTTTTGTTTAAAACTATATAGTTTTCTGTTCTTTTCTATTTAATTGCGCAAAGTTATCTAAAAAAAACGGAAAAGCAAAAGAAAGTTGATACCTAAATATAAATATGTAACAATGCCACTTCAAATAAAAAAAACAGATGCAGTGATTCTGCATCTGCCAAGACAACACAAGAGTGTCGTTATCCATTGATTGTATATTTCACATTCTGCATTATGTGATTGACATTTATCCTTATACCATATTTCTGCGCCACATGCGATGCTGCATGTTCGGCACAATAGACCGAACGATGTTGTCCACCGGTACATCCAAAGCATAGTTGTATATGTGAAAAACCACGTTCCAGAAACTCCTCAACCATCTTATCTACCAACGAGTAGACATTATCAAGAAAGGCTGCAACATCGCTCTTTTCCTCAAGAAACCTCATAACCTCCTCGTCCATACCATTCAATTTTTTGTAAGGTTCATATCGCCCGGGATTATGTATCGCTCTGCAATCAAAGACAAAACCACCCCCATTTCCCGAATAATCATCAGGAATACCTCTATGGTACGAGAAGCTGAATACATCCAAAACAAGCTGTCCTTTATCCCTCTTGACAAAACGATCCAATGCAGCAACCCTTTTTATCACATCACACAGCGCCGGAACAAGCTTATCCATTCCGGCAAGTAACTCACCAAGTTGCTCCAATGCAGCCGGTATACATTCGACAAACTTCTTTTTTCTCTCAAGGATACCCCTGAGACCATAAGCACCCAGATTCTGCAACAGACGGAATATTCTAAATAGATGCAGCCTCTCTCTAAACTGTTCTACATTCACCTTTTTGTAGCGTTTAAGCGACTCCATATATGCATCAATCATCATCTCTACCACCTCCTTTGTATACATGGCACGAGCCTGCCCCACAAAAGAAGCCACATCATAATATATAGGTCCTCTACGTCCACCCTGAAAATCTATGAAATAAGGTTTCTCATTGAACCACATCACATTGCGCGATTGAAAATCCCTATACAAGAATGTATCTCCGCACTCGGCAAGCAACATATCGGCAAGCAGTTCAAACTCATCTTCAAGCGCACTCTCGTCAAACTCGACATCAAGTCCTTTAAGGAAACAATATTTGAAATAATTAAGATCCCACATCACAGCTCGCCTGTCAAAATCCGAGACAGGATAGCATACCGAGAAGTCAAGTCTCTCAGGCACCATAAACTGTATATCGGGCAGCGCACGCATCACACTGCACAACATATCGACATCGTCACGTCCAAAGCTGCCCTTCTCACGTGACTCCCTCAATTTTGTAAACACAGTATCATCACCCAAATCATCCTGCACATAACACCTCTCGTCATCAGAGACAGCAAGCACACGAGGGACATTTAGCCCACACTCAAAGAAAGCCTTTGCAACAGATAAAAATGCCCTATTCTCCTCGATCGATGTACCTATCACACCTATCAAGGAGTGGTTCTCCGAAGTCAAACGATAATAAGCACGGTTAGAGGCATCACCGGTAAGTTTACGAACCGATACCGGCGCCTCGCCGGTTACAGCAACAAATAATTCCTTTAGCACAGCAACCATCTACCATTATATTTTAAAAGTAATTTCCGCGAAGTTATCACATTTTGCTGATGTACAAAAAAGTTCCGCGCATTTTAGCAGCATCATACACCATTCATAGCACAACAAAAAGCCCGACAAAAACGCAAGTTAATATAAAAAAGATGCAAATTCAACGACAAACAAGACAAAAATCTATTTTTTTCAAAAAAAATCTTACTTTTCTTCAGAATTTTAAATCAAAAAACATTATCTTCGCAGCGTATAAAAAGAAGAACCTAAAAACGATTATAAAATGAAAGTCGAAACAACCCTAGAAAACCTCAAAAAAAGGTTTCCAAACGAGCCCGAATACTATCAGGCAGTAAGCGAAGTACTACATTCAATAGAAGAGGAGTACAACAAGCACCCCGAATTTGAAGCAAGCAACCTTATTGAGCGCCTCTGCATACCCGACCGCATATTCACCTTCCGTGTAACATGGATGGACGATAAAGGAAATATACAGGTAAACACCGGCTACCGCGTGCAACACAACAACGCCATTGGTCCCTACAAGGGAGGTATCCGTTTCCACCCATCGGTAAACATCGGAATCCTTAAATACCTTGCATTTGAGCAGACATTCAAAAACTCGCTCACAACACTTCCTATGGGAGGTGCCAAAGGAGGCTCCGACTTTGACCCCAAAGGCAAGAGCGATGCCGAGGTAATGCGTTTCTGCCAAGCATTTATAACAGAGCTATGGCGTCATATAGGACCCGAGATGGATGTACCTGCAGGTGACATTGGCGTAGGAGGACGTGAAGTCGGATATATGTTCGGCATGTACAAGAAACTAACACGCGAGTTCAACGGAGTATTCACCGGAAAAGGTATAGAATTCGGAGGTTCACTTATACGCCCCGAGGCAACAGGATACGGAAACATCTACTTCCTGCGCGAAATGCTCAAGATGCGTGGTCTTGACATAAAAGGCAAGACATGCCTTGTATCAGGTTCAGGTAATGTAGCCCAATATACCGTAGAAAAAGTGATACAACTTGGAGGAAAAGTTCTTACAATGAGCGACTCCAACGGATATATATACGACCCAGATGGCATAGACCGCGAAAAGCTCGACTTCATAATGGAACTTAAGAATGTACGTCGCGGACGCATCAAGGAGTATGCCGACAAATATGGTTGCAAATATGTGGCAGATGCCAAGCCCTGGAGCGAAAAAGCTGACATAGCACTACCCTCTGCAACACAGAACGAGATAAACGAAGAGGCTGCAAAAGCCCTTGTTGCAAACGGAGTTATAGCTGTATCAGAGGGAGCGAACATGCCCTCAACCCCCGAAGCCATACATGTATTCCAAGAAGCAAAAATCATGTACGCACCGGGTAAAGCATCCAATGCCGGAGGAGTATCAGTATCGGGTCTCGAGATGTCACAGAACTCATATAAACTCAACTGGAGCAGTTCAAAGGTTGACGAAAAGCTACACGAGATAATGAACAACATACATAGTGCATGCGTGAAGTACGGCATGCGCGAAGACGGCTACATCGACTATGTAAAGGGTGCCAACATTGCAGGTTTCCTAAAAGTGGCAAAGGCTATGATGGCACAGGGTATAGTATAAGAGTATGTTTAAATTTTAACTATCACAGATATCAATAGTTATATAGCAGAAATGCCGGCGCAAGAGCCGGCATTTCTGCTATATAACTATTGCCATAAAAATAAACTTACACCAATCAATCTATTTTATTTTATAAAATACTTAATAATATAAATATATTTAGCTAAATTTGCCAAATAGTATACATAGACATATACTTTAATTATTAACCTTAAATATTAACTTTATGAAAATTAAACATCTACTACTTTCAGCTTTTGCTGCAATGTTTAGCATTGGTGGTATGGCACAGAGTGTCCCCACCCATGAGATGTATGTTCAGTACGGACAGCCCGACAACATTGTGGCAGTATTGGCAAAATGGGAGCCGGGTTCAAACTATGGCCAGCCGGCAGAAGGCGAGGAGGTTTACCGCGATGAGAACTTCTTTATCTCGCGTGTACCTTTTAAAGACCGTTTCCTTCCCGGAGACTATGCAAATGACAATCTAAACGACACAAACGACAAGTATCTTGGTTGGTGCGTTCCCACCGGCGAAATGACAAAGAAATGGGGTCCTCTTCCCCGTTACAATTTTGACGGTGATAACTTCAGCATGTGGCAGTACATCAACATCCACTCAAACTGGTCAAACGGTTTCTGGCGTGTACCCGGTGCTTTCAACGACGTAGCACACAAGAACGGTGTTAAGACAGGTTGTACATACTTCATCGATTGGGGTGCAGGTGTTAACCAGAGCGAGGAGCCCGGTAAAACACTCTATCAGCTTGCAGCTCCCAACACAAAAGCAAATGAGTACGGCGACAACTACAAATGGTCACGTAAGCTCATTCAGTTCCTCAAATACTATGGTATCGATGGCCTTTGCTTCAACCCCGAGGGTACATGGGGCTACGTTGTATATAGCCGCTTTATTCCCTTCTTGGCCGAGTGTCACAAGATTGCAGCCGAGCTCAACCACCCATTCCACGTAGACTGGTATGCATTCGTGCTCAACAGCGGTCAATTGTCAGATAACGGATGTAAGCTTAATTCAAACAGCGAAAACTGGTTCCACCACAAAGAGAGCAACCAGCCTGTAACAGACATGTACTTCCTCAACTACAACTGGAGCGACAACGGTCTTGCACAGAGTGTTGAGACAGCACAAAGTTTGGGTCGTAACACATTTGACGTCTATGCAGGATTCGACCAGCAGGGACGTGGATACGGTCAGCATGGTAACGCAGGATGGGACGTTCTTATGAAACATCCCGTAAGTATCGTTGTATGGGGTGCCCACGACCGCAGCCAGCTCTACACATCATCAACCGAGGGTGGACAGAGCGATTATGCAGTACAGAACGAGTATGTAAAGAAGCAGGAGCTTCTCTTCAGTGGTGGTAACAGAAATGTACTCAACCTTCCTCCCATCAAGAACGCGAACACCATTGCTCAGTTCAGCAGTCTTGCAAACTGGCACGGATATGCAAAAGCAGTGCGTGAGCGTTCTACACTCGACGAGCTTCCTTTTGTAACACGTTTCAACCTCGGTAACGGCCGTTTCATGAATAACGAGGGTGTTACCACATGGAATCACAAGTGGTACAACATCGGTATGCAGGATCTTCTTCCCACATGGCGTTGGTGGATTGACAATGGTGACGGTAAAACTGTTCCCGAGAAAGCAATCAATCTTGATTTCACATTTGATGACGCATGGTTCGCAGGTTCATGTCTCAAGATACATGGCGAGACAGATCGTTCAGACGTTCGTCTTTTCGCAACAAAGTGGAATGTAGAGAGCGGCGACGATGAGTTCCGTCTTATCTACAAGCCAAACGTTGCCACACAGCACCTTACACTCATGGTTGCCAAGGAGAATGGCGAGAGCAATTTTGCAACAGTAGCACTTCCTAAGGCAAATGCAGGTGAGTGGAACAGTATCGTAATCAAAGCTTCAGAAGCAGGCTTGGCAGCAGGTGATGTTATCGGTTGTGTAGGCCTTTCAGTTAAGAATACAACAGCCGCTTACGAGGTATTGCTCGGTGAGTTTGCATTTGTACCCGCATCATTCAACGAGGAGCCCAAGACTCCCGAGATAACCTACTCCGAGGTTATGAAGCGTTTTTACAACCGCGCCGACTTCAAGGTTATCTTCGAGATGCCCACACCCGAATCACGTAAACCCGAGTATGAGGGTTGCGCTGTTTACAACGAGGAGGTAGGTACATGGTACTACGAAATATGGATTAAGCAGGATGATACCGAGACATTGGTAACAACAACAACATCATGGGCAGCATACGTAGTAGACGCTCCTCTGGATCCCAGTATCGAGACACTTCAGATTGGTGTACGCGCTGTAGGTAAAGACGGTCGTGCAAAGAGCGAGATAGTATGGACCGACAAAATAGAGAAAGAACTCACAATGATTGAAACTCTTACCGTTGACAAGAACATCATCAAACCCAACGAAGTGTTTACCATCGGATTTGAAGATCCCAACCATCCCGTTGCAGACATCAACATATACAAAGCCCTTGACGGTAGCAAAGTTGCAAGTGTAAGCAGTTCATTGACAATGACAACATCACTTCCCGAAGTTGGTAGCTACGATGTTGAAGTAATCAGCAACGGTGTTACACTAATGAACCGCTCACTCATTCTTGTAAGCCCCGAGGAGACAGGTCGTCTTCCCCATATAAACAGCATCAAATCAGATGTACAGGAGATAGCAGCTCCCAACCTTGATGTCAACTTCACAGCAGACCTTAACAAGGGTACCGAGTACAACGGTGCACCATGTACAGTATCTCAGTCACTGTACATGAGCGAGCCCTATCAGCTCACTGTTGATGCAAGCATCATGAAAGAGTACAACAACACATCATTTGCATTGTGGTTCAAGGTCGAGAAGTTCGAGCATGCATCACTAGGAACACTCCTTATGACAAAGGTAAACCGCAACTACGGTAACACATGGACAGAGAGTGTATGGGGCGAGATGTGGACAGCAATTCGTCCTGCCGGCTATGCAGCAAAGAACAATATCGGTCGCGACAATGCAGCAAATGAGTTGTCAGTATGTTTTGACGGTCCAATAGCAGGAACACCCAACTACGAGCACAACAACGACGTTGACGGTTTGTCAGATGGCTACTCACTACAGCCCGGTGTATGGTATCATGTATGTGTAGTAAAAGAGAACGACCCCGATAATAAGGGTAGTAAAGCACGTCTTTACCTAAACGGTAAGAAAGTCATAGACTGTCAGACACGTGGTGCCGAGCCCAAGAATTGGAATAACGGTGCCAAGTTCTATGTTGGTGGTTCTATGACAAACCTTGCAAGCTTCACAGGTTGGGTAGACGAGGTTCAGGTATGGAGTAAAGCCCTCACAGACGAGGAAGTAATCGAAGCTATGAAGGGATACAAAGAGATTCCTGCAAACCTTGAAGGTTACTTCACATTTGAGAGCACAATGACCGATGACGAAAGCTATATCTACTTCCCCAACAGCGGTAAAAATACAGCTGTAACAGGTGCATATATGACAACCGGCAAGTCTGAGAACAACATGACCGTTGATTACAAGCAGAACCAGCTTACAACAGCTCCCGGTGTACCAATGCTTACAGGTGCCACAGGCATTGCATATGAGTCTTCACGTTGGATGCTCGAGGGTGCAGTTCTCAACAGTTCAACAGAGACAACAGCAAACGCTACATACAAGAACGGCGAGGCTAAGTACCCTGTAACACTTACAGCAAGCAACTCATGGGGTTCTGTATCAAAGACAATTACAGACTATATTGTAGTAACAGGCATAGAGGATGTAAACTCTGAGGCTGGATATATGATATATCCCAACGCTTTCGAGGGCACAGCAGACGTCTTATTTGCAGCTGACGGCATATATGACATTGTTGTATTTGCAGCCGATGGTAAACAAGTTGCAAAAGACATCTTCGAGGCACGCGCAGGTGAGCTACGCACAGTATCACTCGCCGATTTGAACTCAGGTGTATACGTTGTTACAATCCTCAAAGAGGGTGTAGCTGTACGCTCATTCAAGATTAAGAAGTAATATCACTCTTAATAAACCATTAAAAAATATCGCGCTTCACAGCGCGATATTTTTTTTGTTCCATACTTACCTGCAACAGCTCTTCAATCTCCTCTACAGCCGCTATATGCAAACATATAATAGGATACGACTTGCTACAGCTACAGATTGCCATGCAGAGGATATTCATCCGCTGTTGAATGGGTGTAAGGGTTTGATACCCGAAATAATAAAATTGACAACCGCAGTTCTTAAATATTCCATCAGTTATCTTATATTCATTTTCAACTCTTATTTAATTTACTTTTCGTGCCAACGAAAAGTAACAAAAGCCTCTGCTACAGAAAATCTTAACGTAAAATGATTACGCCTTTTTTTGGGTGTTGCGGATCTCCCTCAGTTAGCCACTTTGCAAGTGTCTAACTAGCGGTTAAACATCCCTCACACTGTTTCCAAAAAAAGTCTATCATTTTACTAATTTTCCTATGCGCATCAATGAGCCTATCAATGA
>JAFWBM010000021.1 GCA_017507105.1 Bacteroidaceae bacterium | reverse complement strand
GATGCCTGCGTGCTCACACAATCAAGAGTAGTAAGGAGATGCTGCAAAACCTAATCGCCCACAAGCGTAATAGCAAAGAGAAGGCGAGTGCTAATGTTCAGTAAACCGTAGAGAGGTGGCTACAAATAGAGGCCACCTCTCTACGATTTTGTCAATTCAAAAATTATTCGTAAATTTGTCGTAAGCAACTGTAGTTCTGAAGTTTGTATGGCAAAAGTCGGACTCGAAAACGACATCCTGAAACAACCCAAGTGTCCCTCGAATTGGGAGTATAGTACTGGGCAGAGGTAATTGCTTGATATACAGAGTAGAGAGCAGATGGATAGACTCTCGTTTTCCGCTCTAAGGACAGCAAAATGCTGTCCTTTTTTTTTGTTTCTCTTGAATTTGGGAGAAGTGTGTGCAGCTTATCGTTGCTCAATGTAAAATTGGCTTTACTTGTAAAAGTTGGGGGTTGATATGAGAATAATATCTTCTCATTATAAATAAAATAATACGATGCAAGATTAAATTTTTTCTTTAAGTTGCGCAGCAAAATAGGAATAGAGACTGTTTGAATATTGTAGAATACTAAACAGAGTAGAAAATGAAAAAGATTGTGATTGTGGATGGTGGTCCACGCAAGAGTATGAACACCGCGAGACTGTTGCAGCGATTTGCCGAGGGTGCGAAGTCGGTTGGCGAGGATGTTGAGGTTAAAACAGTGCGACTCTACGACATAGATTATAAGGGTTGTATGTCGTGTATGGCTTGCAAACTAAAAGGTAAGGCGTCTAATATTTGTTGTTTCAAGGATGCACTGACGCCACTCTTGAAGGATATTGCTGAGGCAGACGGCTTGGTGCTTGGCTCACCCATCTATTTTGGCGAGGTGACGGGCAAGATGCGCGCCTTCCTGGAGCGCCTGACGTTCCCTTGGCTCTCATACAACGATTACAGCCTGACCGCGCTAAAGCGTATGCCTGTTGTACTTGTCGAGACGATGAACGGCACGCCCGAGCACAACAACAGCAACCATTTTGGTACGATGGAGTGGTGCCTCACAACGGCCCTCGGCGAGATAGAGCGCATCATCGGCTACAACACTTGCCAAGTGGCGAAATACGATAATTACGAACTCGGCAGCTTTTCCGAGGAGGCAAAACACGCTTGGCGCGATGTTCATTGGGATGAGGATTTGCAACGAGCCTACGATGCCGGCCGTAAGATGGCGGAGCAGTAAGGGTTGCGATTATGGAATAGAGAGAAAAAGCCGAAACTTTTTCTCTCTATTATTTTGAGTCTATTCGAAATATTATGTTAAGATAAAAGTAATAATGATTGACACCTTTTACCACCATTTGCTAGTATGCGGTTTTTTAATGATACGCGCTATTTTGTAGGAAATTTATGAGTGGTTGGTATGCTGTCGGTATATGTTGTTAAACTTTGCATCCGCAATGCCCCAAGTTGTTCTGCATTCACAATCTCCTATGCTTTATGTTGTTGCCTATAAACTTCTCTATCGTTTTGTTACCGATATCATGAAAGTAACAGCCGCCATTGCAATACCAATGCCTACAACAATATTTGTAGTCAGTGGCTCGCCAAACATCAGTGTGCCGACAAGTATTGCCGTTATGGGTTCGAATACACCCAATATCGATGCCTTGGTTGCACCAATATTGCGACTGGCTATAGCAAGTGTAGCTGTTGAAACGATGGTCGGCAGCAGTGCCAAGCCTATCAAATTGAGCCAATCGCCGCTTGTCGTAATGCCTGCTGTGACTGCTGTATTTGAAAAGATAATTTTACCCAGAAATACAAATGCTCCCACAGTTAGTGCATAGAATGTCAGCAGAGTATTGGATATATCGGCTATCATCTTGCTACGGTTTATTATGACAATAAATAGTGAATAGGCTAATGCCGAACCCAAAGATAATATAACGCCTATAGGGTTTATGGTTTCACTGCCATTGCCTTGTGTCATCATAAGTACGCCGCCGAATGTGGCAGCAATAGCTAACCACACAGGCCATGATGGTACCACGCGCAGAAAGACCATTATGATAGCTACCAATACAGGAGATAGGAATACCAATGTTGTTGCCAACCCTGATGCTATATAGTTATATGCATCGAATAGTAATAGGCTACTCGATGTGTATAGAAGTCCCAGAATAAGTAATACAGCAGCCTGTTTTGCCGAAATTTTAAAACTCTGTCTTGTGAGCATAAGGAACAGTCCCAGCAGAATCACAGCAAACAAGTATCGGAAGAACAGTATTGACTCGATGGCAGCCCCCTTATTCATCAGAGGCACAGCGAACAGTGGATTTAGTCCGTATGTAATGCCAGTAATAATGCCGGCAGGATATCCTATGATAGCATTTCTACTTAGTCTACTCATTGTCTCTCACTATGTATTACAATTTGTTGCAAAGATAAATATAAAACGAATGTAAAATCATAACTGCTCCCGAATCTTTGCTATTTAACTTTCAGGAGCAGTTTGAACGATTGCCAGTATATTCCTGTTGACCGTTATATGTGAATGATAAAGAAACCATCTTGTAGCTTTAGACATTATCTATATTTTTCTAGTATTATACTTCTGTTTCAAGATTTGTTATAGTATCGTTATTGCCATTCTTTTTGGGGAGTATCTGTGAAAAATTAAAAAGGTTCACATTATAAATCCCCCCATGTGAATATTTTTCTGTATCATGCCATATAGTGTGACATTCTTATATCATATAATCTGCCGGAAAGTAGCTATGTGACAGAAATATGTTATCTTTACAATCGGTTAAGGAGAATGTTTACTGTATTGTTCTAAATTTAAAAACATTGGCAACGCATTAAACTATTTTAATGAGATGCAGACAAAATTTGAATTACACAATGGAAAAGACATATTTCGATCGGCTTGACGATGCCAGACAATATGCTAAAAAGAAAATGACGGATGAGCATCCCTGGTTCTTGAAAATACGCGGCTATATAAATGCATATTTTACACAAACGACAGATAGTTTGCAAGGTATAACAGTCGCTGATACCAATTTGCAATATCAGCTGTTGCTGTTGATCTCTTTTATGAGAACTCACTACGTTGTGTATGAATTGATATTTTTATGTTCTAATGTAGAGGCTGCAACATTAGCAAGGAAACAGATTGAGCTTTTAAGTCGCATTAAAGAACTTAAGCACAGAAATGCTGATGAACTAAAGAAGAAGGTTCCAAATGTTAGATGCCTGGAATATCTCAAGAGAGAGTATGGGCTGTTAAGTGAAATTGCACACTCCTCATCGTGCGACAGTCTCGACTTCCTGGGATATAACATGGATGATGATATACATAAGAGATTCTATGCACAGCCTACATATACCGCAGATACAGAAGAACTGATGTTTTTGTGGAGTGAACTGTTTATAGAATTTATATTAAGCTCTATAAGTATTAAGGAGACCATTGTTCCGCAATACAATATAATGTGGGATATGGAGTTTCTTTGTCGTTTTCTTTCCTTTGGTAAAGAGAATAATGTCAGGTATGCGCGCAGTATTGATGTCGAGCAGTTTAGATCTATGATTAGACAGTGATATGTGTCAATGATTTTTACTGCAACGTAAAAATTTATATCTGACTTATGTGTGTTTATTAGTTGTTTTAGTTTTGTTTAGTGTACTTTGTTAATCATTTAAAAGATATTATTATGAACAAGAAGTATCGTCAATACATAGGCATTGCTGTTGCCGTGTTATTGTACTATATAATACACGAAGGTGCCCATCTTATTGTTGCTTTACATCAAGGAGTCTTCAGGCAGATAAATATAATAGGTATGGGAGTGCAGATTGATGTATTTGCCGAGCAGATGAACGATGTACAGATGGGACTATTTTGTCTAGCCGGTGCAGTGGCAACGTTGTTGGTAGGATGGGTCATGGTGATAGGTGTGAATGTAATATGTCGTATAGAGTCGAGCATATTGAGAGCATGTGCCTGGTATACTTCACTTACAATGTTGATGCTCGACCCCATCTATCTGGGACTGTTTTACCGTTGGGTCGGTGGTGGTGATATGAACGGTATAGCACTCTTGTTGCCCGAGTGGGTAGCATCCGCATTAGCCTTGTTTATAGGTGGCATAAACGTCCTGCTCATATGGAAGGTGCTGTATCCTGCCTATAGCAAATCATTTTCCAAGACAAAATAGTGTAACCTTATGAAGAAGATAAAGATAACGGTGATGCGCATGGCGCAGTATGCCGATTTGATGGCACTCTACGAGAACCCTATAGAGCATACCTGCGACATGCAAGTGGGGCAAACATTTATAGTCGAGGAGTGCATCAAGCCTCAAGGAATGTGCGATAGCGCATGGGAAACCTTATTGCCTTTTGTGAAGGAACTATCCGAAGGTGGAGGTGACTTCTTCGATGGATGGATGAAGAATCCCCATTCTGCAATGCTATCATGCAACGACGGTTTTAGGCCGGTCAGTTTCTATGTCGAAGCAATAGAATAGTATAGTATGGATAATATACGCAATAAGATTATTAATGCCACAGATATAACACCATTCAGGAAACGTGTTTATCTGGCATTGCTGGATGTGCCGTCGGGTACAACCATAACATATGGCGAGTTGGCACGTCGTGTAGGGTGTGGAAGTGCTCAGGCAGTAGGGCAGGCGCTTAAACATAATCCTTTCGCTCCCGAGGTACCATGTCATCGTGTGATAGCATCGGATGGTTCGCTGGGTGGATATAACGGTAAACGCTCGGGCGAGATGATAGAACGCAAACGCCGGTTGTTGCAAAAAGAAAAGAGTGGGGGACTATAATGGTTCTTGCCTGTTCCCACACCCTTTAAAAGAGTTTTAATCTCGTTAGTATGATATGGAAGAAGTCACTATTCAGCCTCTTTTGAGTAATACTCGTTCCACTCCTTGAGAACCTCTTGCCAATCTACAACCTCACCGTTAGCAATGGATTCAGCCTGTTGCAAAGCTTTGTCGTGATTCCTCTTCTCGGCATGTCTTATCTTCATGGCCTCGATGGTTGCGTCATCCAGAATCTGTATACGTCCTCTGCGCACACACTCATCAAGATCGGCAGGAGTGAATGCCTTTCCAGGAATATTGAAATCCGAAATGTTAAACTCAAAAACAGTACGTAGTGTGTGACGTACATTTTTCTGTTGTCCCCGGTTACCCGATATCTTACTACCAAGCAACTTACGTATGATGTTTATCTCCCTTTCCGAGAATTTCTTTCTTCCCATATCCTTATCTCTTTCTCTTTGACTATATTTATTGCAAAAATAATCAGAAATAAGTTCGGTTCTATGCTAAAAGGTAAAAATATGTATATTGCGAGCTGATTGTATCTATAATACTTATCTCTTTGCATGTAAAGGAACAATAAGATACGGAACTCCCCCGATAACCTATTCTATAGGTAATCCGGGGGAGATAGCATTTCTATGTGGGTGGTTATCTATCAATCAATCATCAATATCTATGATGTTGAAATTCTTGTCGAATGTAAGCTCCAATCTGTTAGATAGCTTAACTTCGTAATCATTTTTGTCTCGGTCTATCTGTACTATTTTTGCATCGGGATATCTTTCGCTCACAAAACTCTTTATATTTGCCGGTATCAGTGCTGCAGGAACTTCATTCTTGCGGCAATCTACCTCTTTCCACTCACCTTTGCGTGTAAATTCAACTTTGGTGCCATCGGCGAAGATAACCTCGTAGTTACGCGATACAAACTCCCGGTCCTCCTTTACCAACGAAATTTTAAGACCCGAAAAGTGTGTAGCCAACAGACTTTGTGCCACCTCGGGTAATTGCTCCTTTGTTATTACTCTATCGCGCTCATCAGCTTTTACATTTGATAATGTTAAAAAAAGTGCAAATGCTGCTAAAAAAAACTTTTTCATACTCATATTCATTTAATGTGGTTATACAATCTTTTTATTATTTACAATGCAAAGATTATATATGATTCTGAAATGAATTTGAAATACAAAAAAATTATGTAAAATTGTATATAGCTCTTCTATTAGATTAATTATCCACTAGGATTTTTTACTGAACTTGGCTTTCGCCTATATATGCAACAAAAGCAACCCGAAAGTTGCTTTTGTTGAGCGGCAAACGGGGCTCGAACCCGCGATGTTTCACATCGCTTTTCCTTATTAATTTATAGGGTCGCATGTTCTCGCCTATATATGCATCAAAAGCAACCCGAAAGTTGCTTTTGTTGAGCGGTAAACGGGGCTCGAACCCGCGACCCTCAGCTTGGGAAGCTGATGCTCTACCAACTGAGCTACTACCGCGTTTGATAATGTATATGTGGTTATTTCTTTAACCTATGCAAAGATAAGGAATGATGGGTTGAAAAAAAAGATATTCTTATGTTTTTTCTCTTTTTCTGCCAAAATTTATGGGGTGCGTATGGCACTTTTTAAATATTGTTTCATTCTTCTATCTTCACCTCCTCTACCTCTTGTTCTTTGTGGGGCAGCATCTTGCCTATCACATACAGTTTTATCATCTCTTCCTGGGAGTTATTGTGTATTGTGATGCTACGGCGCATCTTGCCGGGTGACTTGCGACGTCCATCGTATGTGACGGTTATTGTATCTGTCTCACCGGGTTTGATGGCGTTCTCGGGTATGCGTGTTGCGGTGCATCCACACGATACAAAGGATTGGTGTATATATAGGTCGGCATCACCAGTATTTGTAAATACGAAGTGTGCTACTTTTACCGAGTTTTCGGCTGGGAATGTTCCGAAATTTATTGTTCTTCTCTCGAATGTTATCTCGGGCTTTCCTTTCTTTTCTTGTGCTATTGTGGGCAGTGCCATCAAGATGGCTACTATTATGAGAATTGTTTTTTTCATCTCTTGTCTGTTGTTTTTACGTATGCAAATTTAGTGAAAAATATTGTACTTTGTCGGTCTTTATTACTCTTTTGTGTTATAATCGTCTTACCTGTTTCACTCCCTTTATGGATTCTATCTTTGAGATAAGCTTGTTGAGTTTCGAGTTCTCGCTTATTGTCAATGTCAATGTTCCCGAGAAGAGTGTGTCGTGTGTCTCTATGTTTATTCCTCGCATCATTACATCTTTCTCTTGTGTGATGAGTGATGTTATATTGTTTACGATGCCTATGTCGTCGTGTCCTACAATGCGCAGTGTCACCTGATACTGTCCTTTGTTGCCCATTGTGTCGCTCCAGCGTGCCTCTATTATGCGGTAGGGGTAACGCTCGCGCAGCTGCTTGGCATTGCTACATTCTTTACGGTGTATGGATATTCCTCCGTTTATTGTTACAAAACCGAATATCTCGTCGCCGAAGATGGGGGCACAGCATTTCGATAGCTTGTAGTCTATGCCTTTCAGGTTACGTTCTATTACAAGTACATCGTTGCCACCTTGATGTTCATTCTCGGTTATCAGGGTGAAGTCTTTGGCACTGTGGGTGTTCTCGTTGTATTCTGGGTTAACGATGGCTTGGTAGCGTTTGTGTATATCTACAAAGTCTATGTCGCCTTCGGCTACTCTTTGATAGAAGTCACTCAGCCGCTTGAAGCCCATCTTCCTTATAAGCTGGTCCATCACCGACTCGTCGTATTCTATCTTGTGGTTCTTGAACTTACGTATGAGCATCTCGCGTGCAAGGTCGGCCTGACGTGCTGTAAGGTCTTTAAGGGCCTGACGTATCTTGGCTCTTGCGCGTCCTGTCTTAGCTATACCTAGCCATGCCTGCTTGGGGGTTTGGCTGTTTGAGGTTATTATCTCTACCTGGTCGCCGTTGTTAAGCACATGGCGAATGGGTACATTACGTCCGTTTACAAGTGCTCCGGTACATTTGCTTCCTACTCCTGTGTGTATGCAGAAAGCGAAGTCCAATATGGTTGCTCCCTTTGCAAGACGATGAAGGTCGCCTTTAGGGGTGAAGACGAATATCTCGTCCTTGTACAGCTCCATCTTGAACTTGTTGTCGCTTACATCCTCTTCGCTCAGGTTCTCGAGTGTGTCGCGTATCGAGGCAAGGAGGTTGTCCAATCCCTTTTCGCTTTTTATTCCTTTGTAGCGCCAGTGGGCTGCTAGTCCATGCTCGGCTACTGCGTCCATACGCTCGGTACGTATCTGCACCTCGACCCAGCGTCCCTCGGGGCCTATAACAGTGGTATGCAACGACTCGTAGCCATTGCTTTTGGGTACCGACAACCAATCGCGCAAGCGGTTGGGGTTGGGTGTGTACATGTCTGTTACAATGGAGTATACCTGCCAACACTCGCTCTTCTCGTTCTGTGGCTCACTATCTATGATGATGCGTATGGCAAACAGATCGTATATGTTCTCGAATGGTAGTTTCTGACGTTTCATCTTCTGCCATATCGAGTTTATTGACTTTGTACGTCCTTTGATGCGGAACTTTATATGCGGATTCTTGCGCAACGCCTTCTCTATGGGACGTATGAAAGAGGCCATATAGTCTTCGCGTGATGCGGCTGTCTCTTCCAGTTTACGGCTCAGTTCGGCATGTATCTCGCCTTCGGTATATCGCAGTGCTAGGTCTTCCATCTCCGATTTCAGTTTGTAGAAACCTAGCTTGTGGGCCAATGGTATGTATAGTTTTGAGGCTTCCTGTGCCACTTGCTTGCGTCCTTCGAGGTCGGTTGATGTTGCCATGCGACGCAGTATTACCAGGCGGCTAGCAATCATGATGAGTATTATGCGCATGTCGTTGGCAAAGGAGAGCAGCAGATTCCTGAAATTTTCGCTCTCTATAGTGGGACTCTTGGCATACAGGCTGTTTATCTGTGTAAGGTTGGTGAGCATGCGTGCTACATTATCGCCCATGTGCTCTTTTACCTCTTCTATTGTTACGACACCGTTCTGTATGCATCTGTTTAGCAGTATGCTCACCATTATCTCACGATGCAGGCCTATCTCTTCCCCTACAAGGTATGCGGTGTGCAAATCCAATATCACAGGCACGAACCCAAAGGTGTCGCGCATGTTACCGCTTTTCTCTATGCTCTTTGTTATGCATTGTTTTACGAAACGGAAATCAGCAGCGGGCAGACGTCCGTCAAGGTTTTTTCGCAGCTTACGGATCAGTAGCAGAATCTCGTCTCGCTCTTCGGGGGTAATATATATATTGTTTTCTATGGTCATTTCAGTGTAGGGAATGAATCGTTATGCGAAGATAAGGCATATATTCTTAAATTTTCTTCTATTTTTGAATATTTTAGAAATTTATTCCTATTTTTGTATTTGGTACCATTGCGTGCCATGCAGCAACAAAATGATACTTACCAAATAAAAACTCTAAAATATACCACAATGATGATTAGCAAAGCCGATCAGGCATTACTTAGCAAGAAAGGTATCTCGGCAGAACAGCTGGCCGAGCAGTTGAAAACTTTTAAGACAGGTTTCCCCTTCCTCAAGATTGAGGCTGCTGCAACACCCGAGCATGGTGTCATCTGCCCTTCTGAGAGCGAGGTTGAGGCCTACATCGCAAAATGGGCTGAATTCTGCAGCAAGAAACAGACTGTATTGAAGTTTGTTCCTGCATCGGGTGCAGCGAGCCGTATGTTTAAGGATCTGTTTGCTTTCCTTAGTGCAGAATATGATGTTCCTACAACTGATTTCGAAAAGAAATTCTTTGAGAATGTAGAGAATTTCGCTTTCTATGCTGACCTTGACGCAATGTGTCAGAAGAATAATTCTTCATCTATCAAGGAGCTTATCGCTGCCGGTAATTACAAGGCTGTAGTGTTTAACCTGCTCGACTTTACAGGTCTCAACTATGGTGCGCTGCCCAAGGGATTGCTTAAGTTCCACAGCTATGAGGCATGTACACGTACAGCTCTTGAGGAGCACCTTGTAGAGGGTGCGCTCTATGCAGCTGCTGATGGTAAGGTGAAATTGCATTTCACTGTATCAACCGATCATCGTCAGCTCTTTGAGGCTCTTGTTGCCGAGTGCAAGCCTGCATATGAGGCTAAGTTCGGTGTTGAGTATGAGATTTCTTTCTCGGAGCAGAAGCCCAGCACTGATACAGTTGCTGCCGATGCCGACAACGAACCTTTCCGCGAGAATGGTGCATTAGTGTTCCGTCCCGGTGGTCACGGTGCTTTGATTGAGAACCTTAACGATATCGATGCCGATATTATCTTTATAAAGAACATCGATAATGTCGTTCCCGACAGATTAAAGGATGATACCGTAACATATAAGAAACTTCTTGCAGGTATCCTTGTCGACTTGCAGGCACAGGCTTTCGAGTATCTTAGACTCATAGATAGCGGTAAGTATACTCATGAGCAGATTGAGGAGATGATACGTTTCGTACAGCAGAAACTGATGTGCCGTCACGAGGATGTGAAACACATGGAGGATTGCGACCTTGTTCTCTATCTGCGCAAGAAGTTGAACCGTCCTATGCGTGTTTGCGGTATGGTTAAGAATGTGGGCGAGCCCGGTGGTGGTCCGTTCTTTGCATACAATCCCGATGGCTCTGTTTCGTTACAGATTCTCGAGAGTTCACAGATTGACATGAACAATAGCGAGGCTAAATCAATGTTCGAGAATGGAACACACTTCAACCCCGTTGATTTGGTATGTGCTGTTAAGGATTATAAAGGCGAGAAATTCTGTTTGCCTCAGTTTGTAGATAAGAACACCGGTTTCATTTCTCACAAATCTAAAAATGGTCGTGAGCTTAAGGCAATGGAACTTCCCGGATTGTGGAACGGTGCAATGAGCGACTGGAGCACTGTATTTGTTGAGGTGCCTCTTATAACATTTAACCCTGTAAAGACTGTGAACGACCTTCTGCGCGATGTTCACCAATAATATAATCTTTACCATTATAATAAAAGGTTGATGGCAGCGCCATCAACCTTTTATTATATACCCATTTTACTTTGGTTGCCCTCTATGATTATAGCCCAATTATTTATACCACGATGCATACATAACATAGTCGTTGGCAATACGCTCTACTATATCTTTCTGCTGTTCGGGGCTCACCTCCTTAATTTTTTTTGCTGGTACGCCTGCATATATACAACCACTCTCAACACACATTCCCGATGTAACTAATGCGTTTGCAGCTACTATGGCACCGCTCTTCACAACGGCATTGTCAAGTATTGTGGCTCCCATACCTATAAGACAATTATCTTCAATGGTAGCACCATGTATAGTTGCATTGTGTCCTATTGATACGTTGTTTCCAATATGTGTCTGCGAACGTTTGTATAGGGTGTGTACCACAGCTCCATCCTGAATGTTTACCTTGTTGCCTATTGTTATAGTGTTTACATCGCCTCGCAATACAGTACCATACCAAATGGAACAGTCATTGCCTATAGTGACATCTCCTATTATGGCTGCAGTCTCGGCCATAAAACAGTTGTCGCCTATTACGGGAGTCATTCCGTTTATCTCTTTAATAATTGCCATTGTTTTATATATTAATGTCGCTAAGGTAACAATTTATTGGGAGTTGAAAAATAACATGTATATAAATTGATTGTCCGAAAACTTAATTTAAGGTTTGCGGACAATTGGAGTCTCTATATTTTACTCTTCTGTTATGTTTACCTTTTTGGCAATCCATATACTACATTCATATTATCCAAGCGACACAAAACAAAAGTCAATTTCCAAGTGAAACTGTTGGATATTCCATTGTAGATAATCAAGCGTTACGAGAGGTTTCAAGAGGATAAATTGGTGTTTCCTAATCTTAACTATTGGAACATCTGTAAACCACTGAAAAAGATGATAAAAGAGTGTGGAATTTCAAAGGATATTTCATTCCATTCAAGGAGACATAATACTTTTTCTTTCTCATTGAAAACAAGTGATTTACAGAATTGAATTACTAGACTGCTAACGATTTAGAAACAAGCAGAGTTCCCTTATCCGTCTGATTCTGCATTATTGAAAAGAACGCTTTTTCTAAGTGCAAAGGTAGCGTTTTCGTTTTTCAAACGAAAACTTAATCCTATAATAATTGAGATATACATGCTTATCATATATACCATATATACCATATATCCAACGTAAAAACTGATAGGGTTTACGCTAGCTATATTATTGTAATTCCTAATCAAATAAGCTAGGTTCTTTTGTGTAATTCATAATAACTTTAAAACAACATTCCATTGTCTTTAATCCTATC
>JAFWBM010000020.1 GCA_017507105.1 Bacteroidaceae bacterium | reverse complement strand
TTTTGACTGGAGTGAGCTATGTAGAGTAAAGATTCCTCTTCCTCCAATTGAGGAGCAACGATCGATTGTAAATATATACACTTGCTTGGAAGAAGCGAAGAAAATTGCTTCAGAGGCAAGAGAGAAACTTAAAACCCTTTGTCCAGCACTGGTGCAAAGAGCCGCTAACTCGTAAAAAGAAACATAATTTATAAAAACTAACCGTATGATAACTCCAGACGAAAAAGAGAGAATTGCACAAGAACTAAATAAAAAGTTCGGAGCAAAAGATGTAAAATGTCCTATGTGTGGAAACATTCACTTCATCATTGCAGATGGATATTTTAATACTTTCATGCAAGGCGATTTAAGACAAACTAATCTTGGCGGACCATCTATTCCGTCAATTCCAGTAATTTGTAACAATTGTGGTTTTATCAGCATGCATGCTTTAGGCATACTAGGATTGTTACCGAAACAGGAAAATACAGAGAAAGGAGGCGAATATGGCAAATAGAAATCCATTTGACCTTAACTCTGGATGCGTTAATTATACCAATATAAATCAAGGATTTATACACATTACAGAGGATAAATTAAAAGTGATCCTTCTGGAGCATCGGGATAAGAATAGTCAATTTTATTCTTGGACTACGCCATTGGGCATTTTTGTATCGTGTTTACTTGCGACTATTACATCTACTTTTGAGGATATGTGGGGAATTCCAGCAAGTACATGGGACGCTATATTTATCATATGCACAGTGGGTACTGGCATATGGTTTATATATGCGGGAATTTGTGCTCTATGTAATATAAAGGGACGTAAGATAGATGATTTGATCGAGAAAATCAAGAATAGTGAATCTGCATAGAAAAATCCTGAACTACTATGATAGGTAAGTATTATGAAAGCGACTATGAAGAGGCCTTAATTCAACTGTTAGAAGAACAAGGCTGGCAATACACTTACGGTGGAGAACTCCACCGCAACAATCGTGAAGTGTTGCTCACGGACGACCTAAAGGCATATTTGCAGAGTCGTTATACGGGGCTTACAAGCGATGATATGGAGGAGATTATCAACCACCTGCGACACACAGGTGGGCAGACCCATTTTGAGCTGCTTCGTAATACATACTATCTGGTGCGTGATGGCTATCGCTACACACGCCATGCAGACGGAAAGATATTCGATATCGAGTATCTCGACTTTGAGAAAGATAGCGAGTTCAACATCTATCGTTGCGTAAATCAGTTTGAGGTGGGCTATGGTCTAAAAACAGACACTCGCATACCCGATGTAATGCTGTTCGTTAATGGTATTCCACTCTGTATTTTCGAGTTAAAGAATCCAACTGACTCAAACGCCACCATAGCAGATGCCTACGAGCAGATACACACTCGTTACAAACGAGACATACCACATTTGTTGCGATACTGCCCATTGTCGTGCATAAGCGATGCTACGGTTAATAATACAAAGTTGGGAACTACATACACTCCATACGAACACTACTATGCGTGGAAGAAGATAAATAACGAAGACCCTGCCGCACAACGAGGTATTGACCAGGTAAAGACGATTGTGGCGGGCGTGTATGAGCCTAATCGCTTCTTGGAGATTCTACGAGACTATATCTATTTTCCGGATAAAGATTTTACAAAAGAGGAGG
>JAFWBM010000019.1 GCA_017507105.1 Bacteroidaceae bacterium | reverse complement strand
TTTTTCTTATAAGTATCGAGAAAACCTTTAGTTATTCCCATATTAGTTTTACCTCCTTTGTCCTTTGGGTTATTTACTAAACCACCTTCATAGTTTAATACCATAGGAAGAGTAGAATAGAACAAAGAATCACTGCGTTGTGTTTCATGTGGTATTAGACCATACTTGGGCAGTTCTACTGCATCAAGAAAACCAGGAGTTATTTCCCTTTTACCTGTTTTTCCATTGGCATACTGCTCCAAATAGTAATATTTTTTGTTATTGGAACTTTTGTGCAGTATATTCTGTACAGCTTTACATTTCTTCCTCTCATGCACCAAATCATAAATATCATCTGACTGATACTCCTCTAAGATTTCTAAATCATTGTCATTCATAATATAAAATAATATAAAAAAAAGTTTGTGAATGACACAAAATTATATAGCAAATATACCACGTAAGTTGCTGGAATGAAAAATTCTTCTAATTATTTTCCAATACATAGCGCTATGTATTGTTATTTGCATAAATTTGACTCACCTGCGAATTTGCAGGTACACCATAAATATTATCAAATTTACAAATAAAACAGCAAAGCGAGAGGGCATATATTACACCCTCCCACTATATTACATTATATATTATTGCTTATCCCTTGCGGGCAACAACATTCTTTACGAAGTCCATAACCACTGGCGAAGGATGAAGCACAGTACTTGAGTACTGCGGTTCATAGATTACTCCAACATACCAGTCGTTTGCAGGGAACTCAACGATATCTACCAGGCCGCTGTCAGGGTGAACACCGGTGCAGGCAAGCCCTGCATTCACCAGCTCATCGCGGTACTCCACGTTGAGTTCATAACGGTGGTAGTGACGCTCGGTAACCTTCTCGGCCCCATAGATTGAATAGGCCTTTGTGTCCTTGGCAATTACTGTGTCGTAACCGCCACGACGCATCGTGCCGAAAGGATTGCCCACGCTCTTGAGGTCCTCCATGATATCCACGATGCGGTGCTTTGTCTGGTCGTTCATCTCGTAGCTGTTGGCATCGGCAAGCCCAATGATGTTACGCGCCACTTCAATAGCCATTACCTGCATGCCAAGACCGATACCGAGAGTAATGAGGTTGTTCTCGCGGCAGTACTTTGCAGCTATTACCTTGCCCTCGAAGCCACGGGGTCCAACGCCCGGGCAGATGATATAACCGTCCATGCCCTTGAGCATCTGCTCCACGTTCTCCTCGGTAATCTTCTCGCTGTTGATGAAGTGAGGCTTAATCTTGCAGTCGTTGTATGTACCGCACTGGTAAAGACTCTCATGGATACTCTTGTACGCATCCTGAAGGTCGTACTTGCCCACAAGACCTATATTGATAATCTTTTTCGCATTGTTGCGGCGCTCAACGAATGTGCGCCATGGAATCATTGCCGGTGTCTCGCCCACTTCCTCGCCTGTAAGGCGAAGGATTGCTGCATCGAGACCCTGCTCCTGCATCTTGATAGGCACTTCGTATATTGAAGGTACATCAAGGCTCTGCACTACACATTCGGGCAATACATTGCAGAAACTTGCAACCTTCTTGCAAAGGCCTGTGCTTAATTTGTGCTCTGCACGCAGTACGAGACAGTC
>JAFWBM010000001.1 GCA_017507105.1 Bacteroidaceae bacterium | reverse complement strand
TGTGCAGACTATTCCTGAGGAGGAACGTGCTGCTCACTTCAAACAGATGGAGAAAGATATTTTCAATGAATATAAACCTGTTCTTAAAGAGTTTACTTACTCTCAGGCTAAGATGCTTATATTGTTGATTGACAGAGAGTGTAATCAAAACTCACACCATATTTTAAAGGCTTTCTTGGGTGGTTTCAGGGCTGGATTCTGGCAAACTTTTGGTAGAATGTTTGGGCTGAACCTGAAAGATGACTACGAGCCTAATAAGAAAGAGAAAGACCGCATTATTGAACGCGTCTGCATTCTGGTTGAGAGCGGAATGCTTTAAGGTATTGTTAGTTTTTAATTGTTAGAAATAAATAATCCCTTTTGAAGTCTAAGTTTCAAAAGGGATTATTATTTGTGTATCAGAGGTGACGAATTTATATATTGTGAGTTGTAATATTAGGTTTATTAATGCACACTCTTTTTTTTGCTAAAAACTAATATCTACCCCCGAAGGGGCGGCGAAGCCGACAAATAACAACTTTGTTGTGGCAAGATCCACAACTCTTTTAAAGATTATATGTTCCCTCTACAAGGTTACCCATTGCCCATACTGCGCGTATGTTCAAATCATCATCGAGAATCATAATGTCGGCATCTTTATCTTTTTGCAATGAGCCTTTACGATCGTATACGTTCATAATCTTAGCAGGTGTCTCTGATGCCATTCGTATTGCATCTTCTAATGGTATCTCTGCTTTCTGAACTAATGTGCGGATAAGTCGGTCCATTGTTGCTACTGATCCTGCAAGTGCTGTGCGGTCGGCAAGTTTACATACGCCATCTTCTATGATTACGCGTGGATCAAATGCTGTTGTACTATCACTTGCTGCACATGCTAGGGCATCGGTGATTACACATGCTCGCTCTACTCCTTTGATATGGTGTATTAGTCGTAATATTGTTGGGGGTACGTGAATTCCATCGGCAACAACCTCTACTGTCATATCTTCGTGAAGGTATATACTCTCTACTGTTCCCTCGTATTTATACTCACGACGTTTGTGAAATCCGGGCATTGCATTATAAAAGTGTGTTGCGTGTGTATATCCGTTCTTGCGTGCTGCATGTATATCGTCATACTCTGCTTGTGTGTGCGCTACTGATGCAAGTATGCCTTTTGATGTGATATATTTACCAAATTGCATTGCTCCTGGTAACTCAGGTGCTGCGTCCCAACGTTTTATACAGTGCCATTTTTCTACAAGTGGTATGTACTCGTTTGGATCAGGGTTTTTGATATTCTCCGGTAATTGTCCGCCTGCCATTGCCATATTTAGATAGTGCCCCTCAAGGTGAAGTCCAAGCACCGGGCTATTGGGTTCTGCCATAAGTTTGGTACAGGTCTCGGCTGCTGCCTCAATCATTGGTACTGTTGATGATGACAAAGTGGGGAAGATACTTGTTGTTCCGTGCTTCATGTGTGCCTGAATTGCTCCGCGGAATGCCTCTTCTGTTCCTTCCATAAAGTCGCAACCGCCACCTCCATGAATGTGAATCTCTACACCACCTGGTACTACATACATACCTTTTGCGTCTATTACTTCTGCTCCTATTACAGCAAGGTCGCA
>JAFWBM010000018.1 GCA_017507105.1 Bacteroidaceae bacterium | reverse complement strand
TTGTAGCATCAAGAGTTATCACATTGGAGCATAACAATGAAGAACTCAGAAATACGAACGGTTGCTATCTCGTTACCCAATTTTCAAGCAATCCGAATAACCGTTTAATTCTAAGATAATTGCAAATTCTGCGATTTTTTTGCAAAAAAAACAGCCTTGAGTAACTCGAAAGATCTGTCAAGGCTGATGTATATATCATGAATTGATTATATATTTCTCGTAATGTTCGATAAATGCTCTGTTTACCAACATATTACCACCGGGAGTAGGATAATCTCCGCTAAAATACCAATCGCCAAGATGATTGGGACATGCCTCATGCAACCCTGTCAAGCTTTGAAATACAATCTCTACATCGGCTTTCAGATTGGCAGGCTTGAGAATCTCGGCAATCTTTATTGAAATCTCATCAGCAGTAAAAGGAGCATATATAGCCTTTGTACAGTTCTTTATCTCTGATAAAGGTTTCTTTAACTCCTCTACACATGCTACGTATGTCTCGTTGACAATATTCATCATTCCACGCTCCTGTAATAGTTCAAGAGCAGCAAAGAATGCAACAAAATGATCGAACTTCTCCATATCGATACCATAATAATCGGGATAACGAATCTGTGGAGAAGAAGAGACAACTACAATCTTTTTGGGTTCAAGACGGTCAAGAATACTCAAAATACTCTCACGCAAGGTTGTTCCACGAACAATACTGTCGTCTATAACTACCAGGTTGTCAACACCGGGTCTTATAGAGCCATAAGTTATATCGTATACATGACCGGCCAAGTCGTTGCGTTTATCTCCTGTTGTAATAAACGTACGCATCTTGATATCCTTGTTGGCAACCTTCTCTTGACGTACACGCTTTGAAAGTATCTTCTCTATCTCTTCGTTTGTCAGATTCTTACCCGATGTAAGTTCTTTTATCTTCCACTCCATCAGATACTTTTCCATTGCTTCGGCCATTCCATAGAATGCCATCTCTGCAGTGTTTGGAATGAAAGAGAAGACTGTATTGTCAAGGTCGTAGTCTACAGCCTTCAATATTTTATCCATCAGGTTAGCTCCAAGTTTCTTTCTTTCGTTATATATATCACCATCGTTACCGCGACTGAAATATATTCGTTCAAATGAACAAGGTAGGAATGCCAATTGCGGCAATATGCGTTCTATGCGCAATTCACCCTTTTTATTCATTATTATTGCCTCACCAGGCTGCATCTCCACCACCTGCTCGGCTTTAAGATTCATAGCAGTCTGCAATGCCACTCGCTCACTTGCCATTGCAAAAACTTCATCATCGGCATACCAAAAGGCAGTACGTACGCCCCAAGGGTCGCGCATTGCAAACATCTCCCCACTTCCGGTAACACCACATAACACATAGCCTCCATCAAGTAAATGTGCCGAACTCTTAAGTACATTTGCAAGGTCCATTCTATCCTCTATGGCATTTGTTATATTCATCCCAGTCAACCCCTCGGCCTCACACTGTTTAAAGACTCTCTCAACTTCACGGTCGAGACGATGGCCTATCAACTCCAAAAGAATATATGTGTCAGCAAAAACGCGCGGATGCTGTCCATGTGAAACAATCTCTTTGAAGACATCCTCGACATTTGTTATGTGAAAGTTTCCACAAAGGGCCAAATTCTTGGCACGCCAGTTATTACGGCGCAAATAAGGATGTACATATTGAATACCGGTTTTACCAGTCGCACAATAACGTAAGTGACCCATATATAGTTCACCGGCAAAGCTATAGTTCTTGTACGCAAAATCGGCATCATTTCTTTTCTCTGACGGATGGGCTGCCATTGATTTTTCTGCCGCAGCAAAGACTTCGGCAATAGCTCCTGCGCCCTCGGCACGTTCACGAAACATATAGTCTTCTCCCGGGTTTGCCTTCAGCTTCACACATGCTATACCTGCACCCTGTTGACCTCTGTTATACTGTTTATTCATCAATAAAAATAGTTTATTGATGCCATAAGCCCAAGTACCATACTTTTCATTGTAATAGCTTAACGGCTTACGCAAACGAATCATTGCAACACCACATTCATGTAACAGTTGTTCCATATATAATAACATTAGAGACTAAAAAAAATATGGTCATTTACAAACGACCATATTTTATATAACACACAAAAGTGACACAGATGTACATGACTTATTGCACATGTATAACATTTGCAGGCTTGAGCATTGGTTATATTTACGCTCAACCACCAGCAACTTTGAATTTGTACATCTCAACATTGTATCACAAGTTTTCATTAAAACGCTCTTACAAAATCATGTGCAAAGTTAAACAAATTAATTCTACCCACAAATATAAATCGTCATTCATTTATACAAATTTCTCTGATTAAAAATTGTAGATGATTCTTTTTATAGTTACCTTTGCCGACACTGAAAGGGTATCATTATTCCGACAGACCCATTCGTTATTGCCGAATTAGCTCAGTTGGTAGAGCAACTCATTCGTAATGAGTAGGTCTGGGGTTCGAGTCCCCAACTCGGCTCTAGAAGCATTAAGCATTGGCGGTCATTTTGAACCGCCAATGTCAATTTTTAAAAGAATTCACCCGGTATGTTTCGTTTTAAACAGTTCACTATAAGGCAAGACAACTGCGCAATGAAAGTAGGTACAGACGGTTGTCTGTTAGGTGCATGGGCAAATTTACCAAAAGAAGGGAGTATTCTGGATATCGGCTGTGGCAGCGGACTACTATCAATTATGGCGGCACAAAGAAGCAATGCCAAAATTACCGGCATAGAAATTGACAGTGGCGCAGCAAAACAAGCTTTTGAAAATGTTTCTGAATCCCCATGGAGCAACAGAATCGAGATTATAAATTGCGATATCATCGACTATAACGGGGAAGACATTTTCGATGCGATAATAAGCAACCCTCCATTTTTTCAGAACAGTCTCAAATGCCCCGACAAAGCGCGAACTGCCGCACGCCACGACGATTCCCTGTCATGCAACGAGCTTATGCAGTGTGCCAAAAGATTACTTGTTCCAGGCGGGACACTAAGCATAGTCATTCCCCGTGATTTATTGAATACATGGTGCGATGAAGCTCTTTTCAAAGGTTTATCACCACGCCGTATAACAGATGTACGCACACTGCCACACAAGCAGGCAAAAAGATCATTAGTAGAGTTTGTCAAAGGAGTACACTCTATACCGGAAACATCAGAAATGACATTGGAGGAGAAACCGGGTATTTATAGTATAGAAGCTAAAAGACTTTTAAGGGATTTCTATCTTAAAATAGAGTGACATACACTTGCTATTATACAATAAGTTCAACAGAAATATTTATCATTTCTGCCTCTTTTTATCACTCGATTGCAAGGTATTTTTATCATTCTTCTCATTCATCCATAAAAGTTGCGACATTGCAGGCAATGGAATATCATCGACCTTGGGCAAAGAACTGCTCAAGAGCTCCACAACCTGCTTATACATGGGAACCGGAGCACTTCTTCCATCCCATCCGGGAGTAGCCATAACATTCAATCCGGAAGGCACTATTTCAATGAAAAGTTCTGCATCCATATCCATAGGTTCACCATCAAAATGTACAACACCATTACTCTTTCTTTTAATCTTAATCCAATGGCTCTCCAACGTTTTCACATGGCTGTTGCTGTTTATTTTGTTGCCAAAAATATCTCCAAGCACAAGAGGGACATCAAGCGGTGAGAAAGGCTCCAATATTGTAACACTCAACAGACCGTCACGCATAGATGCACGTGGAGCTATATACGCATTATTACCATATTGGGCTGCATTTCCGCAAGCAATAAGAAAGGCTCTATAATGTTCGGAACTCGTCTCGGTTTCAATCTCGTATACCTCGGGTTTATATTTCAGCCAATCCATAACCATATTGTGCATATAGCCCAACGGACCACGTTGACGACCTTTGGCAAAACTGTTGCTTACCAACGCATCGAATCCGATACCACATGTACAGAAAAATGGCTGACCATTTATCTTGCCATAGTCAACCTCGGTAGGTTCAGCAATATTAATAAATCCGAGCGATTTCTTTATATCTATTGGAATACCCAAATGTCTTGCCAAGCCATTACCCGAACCGCAAGGAATAATTCCCAAAGTAGTTTTACTACCGACAAGCGAGCGTGCGACCTCATTTACAGTACCATCGCCACCTACTGCAACAACAACATCAATTCCCTTCTCTACAGCCTTTGCAGCCAATTCACTGGCATGCGCTACATACTTGGTTTCCATGATGGAAAAAGAGAATCTCTCCTTGTCAATCTCCTTCTCTATCAACTTGGGCAGTCCACGTTTGCTTTGTACACCAGACTTGGGATTTATCAAAAACAGTATATTTTTTTTATCGCTCACTTTTCAATTTGGATTTACCATGCAAAGGTACTATTTTTAAAAACAAGAAACAGCAAAAAACTGCAAAAGTTTGTTTAATGCTTGAAAACGCATGCACACATTATTAAAATAAATAAAAACATTACGTCTTTCAGCAAGAATTCATTATCTTTGCAAATTGGAATTATAGCATAAAATTCTCTCATAAACCTATTCGGAGTATAGCAGGAATGAGAATTTGACTAAAACATAAAAAGAGAGTTAAGAATAATAATATGATGAACAGAGGTTTCTCAATTGTAACAGAATTAGATAACTGCGACAAATATAAGATAGATAGTGAAGATGGCGAACAGACACTACCTATAATCCCGTTACGCAACATGGTACTTTTCCCATCCTCGATATTAAGCGTATCGGTTGGACGTGAAAGTTCCTTAAGACTTGTTCACGACATCGAAGAGACAAAAGAGACTATTGGTGTATTTTGCCAGCAACGTCCGGATATAGAAGATCCTGAGCAAGAAGATCTTTACCCCATAGGTACAAGTGCCAAAATCATAAAAGTATTGGAGTTACCCGATGGAACAACATCAATTGTGCTACTGGGAATTGAAAGAATAAACCTGAACGAAATTACTCAACGTCGACCATATCTTACCGGTAAAGTGTCACCACGTAAAGATATAATGCCAAAAGAGAAGAGTGCCGAATTCAAAGCTCTGCTAAAATCTTTACAAGATGACTCGACACAACTCTTTCGTTTAAGTGAAATGCACAGCGAAGCCAGCAATATGATAAATAACATAGAAAGTGACATATTGTTTACTAACTTCATGTGCACTAACATAAGATGCAGTACTGCCGAGAAATACAGTCTGCTAAGCGAAGACAACTATGTAGATCGCGTATATCATCTGGCAGTTTTGGTTTATCAAGAATTAGAGTTCGCTAAACTCAGCCACAAGATACAACAACGTACACACATGGAGCTCGACCAACAACAACGCGAATATTTCCTTCAGCAGCAGATGAAGAATATTCAAGAAGAACTTGGTGGGAGCAGTACACAAAAACAGGACATCGAAGAGTTAATGGAGAAAGCCGAGGGTAAGGGTTGGAACAATTCCACAAAAGAGACTTTCGAAAAGGAGGTTAGCAAATTGGACCGCATCAACCCCCAGACCCCCGACTATCATGTACAGTTGAACTATCTTCAAACACTTGTCGGATTGCCTTGGGGTGCATGTAGTGATGATAACCTAGACATAAAGAATGCACAGAAGATTCTCGACCGCGACCATTATGGTCTCGAGAAGGTAAAAGAGCGCATACTTGAGCATTTGGCAGTAATCAAATTGCGAGGAGACATGAAATCGCCTATAATATGTCTATATGGCCCTCCCGGAGTAGGCAAGACATCACTCGGAAAGTCCATTGCCGAGGCATTGGGACGCAAATATGTACGTATGTCTTTAGGTGGTGTCCATGACGAATCGGAGATTCGTGGTCACCGACGTACATATATTGGTGCTATGCCCGGACGAATAATAAAAAATATAATTAAAGCCGGAACAGACAATCCTGTTTTCATTCTCGACGAGATAGATAAGGTTGGAGGCATATCCAATCATGGCGATCCCTCATCAGCACTTCTGGAGGTATTGGACCCCGAGCAAAACTCTACATTCCACGATAATTTCCTGGATATAGACTATGACTTGTCGAATGTAATGTTCATAGCAACAGCCAACGACCTCGCAAGTATACCGGCTCCTCTGCTCGACCGTATGGAACTTATAGAAGTAAGCGGATATCTCACTGAAGAAAAAATAGAGATTGCCCGTCGTCACCTTGTGCGCAAAGAGATGAAAGCAAACGGAATTGAAGGCGAGAAGATAACTTTACGCAAAAACACAATAGAAAAGATTATCGAGGAGTATACCAGAGAATCGGGTGTGCGTACCCTTGAAAAGAAAATAGGCAAAATATTCCGCCGTTTGGCATGTCAAAAAGCAACAAGTGGAGAATTCACAACAACAACAGTCAAGCCCGAAGACCTCAAAGAGCTACTCGGTCCTCAGGAGTATTCACGCGACAAATATCAAGGTAACGAATATGCAGGAGTGGTGACAGGACTAGCATGGACCGCTGTAGGCGGCGAGATTCTCTTTATAGAGACAAGTCTCAGTCGTGGTAAAGGAGAGGGAATAACTCTCACCGGCAACCTTGGCGATGTAATGAAAGAGTCTGCAATGCTGGCTTTTGAATACATCAAATCACATGCCGACTATTTAAACATACCTCATGAAGCCTTTGAGCATTGGAATGTACACCTTCACGTACCCGAAGGAGCAATACCTAAAGATGGTCCTTCTGCAGGAATAACAATGACAACGGCATTGGCATCTGCATTTACACAACGTAAAGTAAAGCCTAATATAGCAATGACAGGCGAAATAACTCTACGTGGCAAAGTGCTGCCTGTAGGGGGAATAAAGGAGAAAATATTGGCAGCCAAGAGAGCCGGAATCAAAGAGATAATACTTTGTCATGAAAACCGTCGCAATATAGAGGTTATACCGCAAATATATGTAAACGGACTTACATTCCATTACGTCAAAGATATAAAGGAAGTATTGGAGATAGCACTGCTCGACGAGAAAATAAAAAATCCGTTAAATATCATTTAAAAACATAAGAAGTGAAATTCGACCTACTACATACCGACAGCAACAGTAAGGCAAGAGCCGGAATACTGCACACAGCACACGGAAAAATAGAGACGCCTATATTCATGCCTGTGGGCACAGTCGGTTCGGTTAAAGCTATACAGATACCCGAACTCGAAAGTGACATAAAAGCACAAATAATACTTGGTAACACATACCATCTATATCTGCGTCCAGGGCTAGGTGTATTGGAAGGTGCAGGAGGATTACATAAGTTCAACAGTTGGAATCGCCCAATTCTTACAGACAGTGGAGGATTTCAGGTATTCTCGTTAAAGGATATACGTAAAATGAGCGAAGAGGGTGTCGAATTCCGTTCACATATAGATGGCTCAAAGCATTTCTTCTCGCCCGAGAGAGTTATGGATATAGAGCGAACTATCGGTGCAGACATAATGATGGCATTTGACGAGTGCCCTCCCGGAACATCGGACTACAACTATGCCAAGAAATCGATGGAGCTAACACACAGATGGCTCGATCGTTGTATTGCAAGGCTGTCAGAGACCGAGCCTAAATATGGATATGAGCAGGCCCTATTCCCCATTGTACAAGGATGTGTATACCCCGACCTACGCCGTCAATCGGCAGAGTACATAGCCTCCAAAGGGTGTGCCGGAAATGCTATTGGAGGACTTGCCGTAGGAGAGCCTGCCGAGAAAATGTACGAAATGATAGAGGTAGTAAACGAGATATTGCCCACCGACAGGCCACGATACCTCATGGGAGTAGGAACACCGGCTAACATACTTGAGGCTATAGAACGTGGTGTAGATATGTTCGACTGCGTTATGCCTACCCGAAATGGGCGTAATGCCATGCTCTTCACAAAACATGGTATAATGAATATGCGTAACGAAAAATGGAAATATGACTACTCTCCCATTGAAGAAGATGGTGCATCATATGTAGACAGACAATATAGTAAAGCCTATCTGCGACATCTGTTTGTAGCACAAGAATTGTTAGCAATGCAGATTGCATCACTGCACAATCTTGCATTCTACGTATGGCTCACAGGCGAAGCACGCAAACACATATTGGCTAATGACTATGCAATATGGAAGAAGAGTATGCTAGAAGAGGTAACACGACGACTATAAAAGAAAAAAAATGAGGTGGTACGAAGAAATAAAAATTAAGAAACTCGACAGATACATAATAGGAAAGTTCTTGGGGACCTACTTTTTTGCAATAGCACTTATTATTGCCATAATCGTTGTGTTTGATTATAACGAGAACCTCGATAAGTTCACGACGTCCAATGCACCATTCAAGGCAATAGTATTCGACTATTATCTTAATCTGATTCCCTACTATGCTAATACATTCAGTGCACTGTTCGTTTTTATTGCAGTAATATACTTCACATCCAAGCTTGCCGAGACTTCCGAGATAATAGCAATGTTTGCAGCAGGTGTAAGTTTCAAACGTCTTCTGCGTCCATACATGATATCTGCTGCAATTATTGCGGCTATGACCTATATACTCAGCGCATATGTGATTCCAATAGGCAACAAGACCAGAATTGAGTTCGAAGTAAAGCACAAAAGACGAGAAGTTGTAGAGACTGCACGTAATATACAGCTACAGGTCGACGAGAACACTGTAGCCTATTTTGAGCGTTACGATAGCCGTACACGCACCGGATACCGTTTTTCACTCGACAAGTTCGAGAACAAGAAACTTGTATCACACATGACAGCACGTACAATCACATACAGCGCTAATGAGAAACATAAATGGACAGCCAAGAACTGGATGATACGTGAACTTGCCAACGACAAGGAGATAATACGTTCCGAACTGCGTACACCACTCGACACCATTATTAAGATAGAACCTGGCGATTTTCTTGTTTCGGACGGACAGCAAGAGACAATGACAAGTCCACAGTTGAGCGAATATATCGACAAACAGAAAGCACGAGGCATAGCCAATGTCAAGCCATTTGAAATTGAATACCACAAACGCATAGCCATGTCGTTTGCTGCATTCATCTTAACAATTATAGGTGCATCTTTGTCATCTAAGAAGACTAAAGGAGGAATGGGATTGTCACTTGGTATAGGACTCGGACTCAGTTTCTCTTATATCTTGTTTCAGGCTATATCATCAGCATTTGCCGAACAGATGCCTGTATACATTGCCGTATGGCTTCCTAACATTCTATACAGCTTCATTGCTGCATACCTCTACACACGAGCACCGAAATAATAGAATAGAGATAAGATGTATTTTACCGATTTCGATTTTGAAGACGAAATATTGGATGCACTCGACGCAATGCGTTTCGAGACATGTACCCCTATCCAAGAACAGACTATACAGCCTCTTCTAGATGGACACGACCTTATAGGTGTGGCACAAACTGGCACCGGAAAAACTGCAGCCTACCTGTTGCCTGTACTTAACAAGTTATGCAGCGGAGATTACCCGGAGAATGCTATAAACTGCATAATAGTTGCGCCAACTCGTGAACTAGCTCAACAGATAGATAGACAACTGGAAGGATTTACCTATTTCATGCCAATATCCAGTGTCGCTGTATATGGAGGTAATGACGGACAGCGATACGAGCAGGAGCTTCGTGGCATGTCCCGAGGAGCAGATATTATCGTAGCAACTCCCGGCCGTCTCATAAGCCACATAAACTTAGGTAATATAGACCTCTCCCGTGTATCGTTTTTCATTCTGGACGAGGCCGACCGCATGTTGGATATGGGATTCTATAACGACATCATGACTATTGCCAAACAGCTGCCAAAAAAGCGACAGACAATGTTATTCTCGGCTACGATGCCACAAGAGATACGTCGTCTTGCTAACAATATCCTAGAAAATCCGGTACACATCACACTCTCCTTGGCAAAACCTGCAGATGGAATTAAACAGCAGGCATATATATGTTACGAACCACAGAAAAAAGCCATAATTAAAGAGCTATTTACAAACGAAAAACCGGAACGTGTCATACTATTTACATCCAGGAAAAACAAGGTAAGAGAGATATCCATTGCTTTAAAACAAGAGGGATACAACTTAGGTGAAATGCATAGTAACCTAAGCCAAAGCGAACGTGACGATATAATGTACCGTTTCAAGAGCAGACAGATTGACATGCTGGTGGCGACAGATATTCTGGCAAGAGGAATTGATATTGATGACATAAGATTAGTAATCAACTACGACGTACCACGCGACTGTGACGACTATATACATCGTGTAGGACGTACAGCAAGGGCTGGTAGTGAAGGAAGAGCAGTAACATTTGTATCAGAAGAGGACCAAGGATATTTCAGGCGTATTGAAGAGTTCATGGAGCAGGATGTTGAAAAGGTATCACTGCCACCTCATCTTGGCGAAGCTCCAGAGTATGCCCCTCAAGATAAAAAGAGAGACAACAGAAGAAAGAAAAACAAAAGGAGAGGTAACAGCGAGAGAAAAGGAGAAAGAAGAAACAGTGACAAGAGTCGAAACAGGAAAAAGAGTGCTACAAAACAAAAGACAGACCATATAGACAATACAACTGTAGAAGAGAAAACAAGCACGAAGAAATATCCCAAGAAAAGAGTTTACCACCATCGAAGAAAAAACGACAGCAACAAAAGTGAATAAACGTTGGGAAAATCAAATAGAATAAAGTATAAAATATAGCTGGTGATAGAAATGCACTCTTTAATATGAACAATAGTGATACCACACAGAAGATATCGCCTATTGCATACATTGCAGCTTTTGCTATTGTTGTGATATGGGGATGCACCTTTGTACAGACAAAGGTGCTGATTAATGCAGGAATGTACCCCGAGGAGATTTTCTTCTTCCGATTTGCATTGGCTTATATACTTATTATGCCACTTGCAGGAAGGAAACTATTTCTCGACAATTTTAAAGATGAGCTCTTAGCTATTATGCTTGGATTGTCAGGAGGCTCACTCTATTTTGTCACAGAAAACTACGCCCTTGCATATGGATACTGTTACAATGTTTCATTAATCGTATGCTTGACACCACTAATTACGGCGCTCATAGTAGGATGGCTATACCCATCTGAGAGACTTAATAAAAAGGGATTTATTGGATCTATTGTTGCATTATCGGGTATGGTGCTGGTTGTTTTCAACGGAAACTTCATACTTAAGCTATCGCCTCTTGGGGATGCCTTGGCATTGGCAGCATGTCTCTGTTGGGCTATATATTCACTTATAATAAAGAAATTGCAGACAAGATACAGCAATATGCTCATAACACGAAAGGTTTTCGGTTATGGTCTTATTACCATTCTTCCGATGCTTATAACAAAAGGGGTTAATGTTGGAATAATTCTCGATGGCGGTATTATTGTATGGGGTAACATTTTAGCTTTGGGATGTATTGCATCCATGCTATGTTTCTTGGGATGGAACTGGTGCCTTAAACGTATAGGTATTGTCCGTGCAACGAACTTCATCTACCTGAACCCGCTCATAACAATAATAACTTCGGCCTTGGTATTGAACGAGCGCGTCACATGGGTTGCCATGCTTGGAGCCATATTAATACTTGGAGGTCTGGCATACATAGACAGCAACAGGCAAAAATAACTTTTACCTGTTTCCATTATCTTCAATAGATTTTTTTCATTTATATGCCATCAATGTCTTTTCCAGCATAGGACGCCAATCTTCACCATTCTTTACAAGCATTACATTTATGCCCATGCTACGTGCTGTCTCGATGTTCTTTGCACCATCATCTACAAACAGTGTCTCACTTGGATTCATATTTCCCTCAAGCAACATCTTACGATATATCTCTTCACCCGGTTTTGAGCAGTTCATCTTGTAACTGAGAAATAGATTATCGAAATAGTCATCGAGCGATTTACCTGTAGCAGTAAACTCGCTGCTACGTGCCCATCCTTGTAAAAATGGATTTGTATTGCTTAGTATTGACAAGCTATAACGTTTACGTAACAGTTGCAAATATTCCAGATATTCCGTATTTACCTTTACTACAAATCCCATCCACGCCTGTTGTGCCTCACTGTAGCTAACCTTACGGTTGCATAATAAAGATAATTCATCAACAAATTCATCAGCAGTAATATCTCCATTCTCCAAAGCAAAGAAAGGACCGGCCTGTTTGTAGCTGTTAAGATAGTCTGTAGGATTTTTTACACCTAATCCGGCAAAACACTTTATAGCGTTGTCGGTATCAATATCCACTATTACACCTCCGAAATCAAACACTAAATTCTTTATCATCTTCTTATTACTTATTATACTTTATCTATAACAGCGCAAATTTACTTATTTTTTTGCGATGTAATCTCTTTATATCCTTAATATGTTTATGGTAAATATAAATTCCGATTCTATTTTATAAGCTACTGTTATATTGGATAATAAATTTAATGTATCTTCGCATATTGAAATATTAGATATAGTATATGGAAGACCTGACAGGAAGATTGGTTATAGGTGTTTCGTCACGCGCACTCTTCGATCTTGAAAAAGAGAACGAGATTTTTGAGCGTGACGGTATAAAAAAATATAGGGAATATCAGGAGAAACACGAGGATGTGCCTCTTGAACGAGGTACAGCATTCTACTTGGTAAAAAGCCTGCTTGAACTTAACAAACAAGCCAACCGCCCTATTGTAGAAGTTGTGGTAATGTCGCGTAACAGTCCCGAAACAGGCATGCGTATGCTTAAGTCGCTAGACCAATATGGGTTGGAAATTACAAGAGTGGCTCTTTCCGGTGGAGAGTCACTTACAAAGTATCTGAAAGCATTTTCGATAGATCTGTTCCTTTCCAAGGATGAAAATGATGTGCAACGTGTAATAGACTCCGGTATATGTGCAGCAGCACAAATATACGCTCCTCCAACAGAATTCAATCCCGAAGACAGTAGAGTAAAGATTGCTTTTGACGCCGATGCCGTTATCTTTTCCGATGAATCGGAGTGCAGATATAAAGCAGAAGGAATAGATGCATTCTATCAATATGAGAAAGAGCATGCAGACGAACCTCTTAAAGCAGGTCCCTTTGCAAATCTACTCATAAAACTATCACAGATTCAAGAGTCGTTGCCGACATCAATAGAACTATCACCGTTGCGTCTTGCCATTGTGACAGCCCGTAGTCTCCCATCACATTTCAGGGTAATCAAGACACTGCGCAAATGGGGAGTATATGTCGATGAAGCCTACTTCTTAGGAGGTTTGCGCAAAGACGAAGTTCTGAAAGCATTTGGTGCACATATATTCTTCGACGACCAGGACACACACCTATCATCATCAAGCCGTTATGTACCATCAGGGAAAGTACCATACCACTCCAATTCACAAATCAATGAAGTGTTGAGAAAACAAGAAAACAACAACGATTACAAATAAAATAGATGGAAATAGCTCTAATCATATTGGCTCTTGCATGCACCATTATTGGTGTACTTGGAGCGATACTACCTGCACTGCCGGGCCCCCCTATAAGTTTTGTGGGCCTATTATTGCTTTCGGTATGCGACACCTCATCAGTCTCAACAAGTATAATTGTCACGAGTGCCATATTTGCCATAGTCATCACCCTGCTCGATTACGTAGCACCTATTTGGCTGACAAACAAGAAAGGCGGCTCAAAATATGCGACGTGGGGTGCAGCCGCAGGAATGTTTGCAGGTCTCTTCCTTGGGCCATTGGGTATAATTGTAGCACCGTTCATAGGCGCACTGATAGGAGAAATGTATGCAGGTACCCATATTGACAAGGCTTTTAATATAGCCTTCATCTCTTTTCTAGCCTTTATGCTTACTACAGGAATGAAACTGGTATACTGTCTGGTACTCTTTATTATGGTTGTTTATGAGGGGTGGAATATCCTTTGGATGTAAAAAAGTGCAAAATGCAACCCTACATAAAGGGTGTAAGGACATATCCCAGCCATCCAAAGAAACGGTTAATCCATGGACGTGACTTCCAATACTCACGAGTCATAGGGAAACTCTCTTCTTTATCTTTCTTGTAGCAATCGACCAATGAGTCGGTATCATCTTCGTTGAAGACAAAAATATTACACTCATAATCGTAACATAGACTCCTGCTGTTCAGGTTTGCCGATCCCACAGTACAGAACTTACCATCCACACTCATTACCTTGGCATGGTTGAATCCTCCATCATACAGATACACCTTTGCACCCTTTTTCATAAGTTTATAGGCAGTATACATTGCTACATCGGGAGTAAATGGGATATCTCCTTTTGAGGATATCATAATCTCCACCTCTACACTATCCTTGATTGCGTTCTTTATGGCACGGCGCACTATATAAGTAGGTATAAAATATGGATTTATTATCTGTACACTATCTTGTGCCGCATAGATAGCGTTTGCATATGCTCGACGCATCTGTTCTGCATTACGTGTAGGCCATCTGTCTACAACGGCTACACGCGCCTTACCACTCTTGGGAGGTGTGGGATAGTATGCTGCACCTCCCACATTCTGTCCGGTCTCTCGGTTCCACATAGCAAGAAATACATTCTGCATTTTCGCCACAGCCTCACCTTCTACACGTGAGTGAATATCACGCCATTTACCAACACCGTCTAACCCTTCAAGATAGTAGTCGGCAATGTTAATGCCACCTATATATCCAATCGTACCATCTATGATTACCAGCTTACGGTGGTCGCGGTGGTAGGCATGATTAATCCAAGGAAAACGTATGGGATCGAACTTTACTATCTCTATGCCTTGTTCCTCTATTTTTCGAAGATGTTTCTTTTTGAGAGGTTTATTGTTCGATATATTACCGAAGGCATCGAATATAGCACGCACCTCTACACCCTCGGCAACCTTCTTAGCCAATGCTGCAATCACTACAGCATTAATTGAGTCATTACGAAAATTGAAATACTCGAGGTGTATATGATGTTTTGCATTATCGATATCCTTTAACATACGCTCAAATTTCTCGTGCGCACCATTGAGGATTTCTACATCATTATTATCTGTTATTGCAATGTCCTGCGATTTCAGATAACAGATGAATGCCTCGTCAGAGTTATCAAAGGTATTACGTTCTATTGCCATGAAACGACTTTTGCAAGAAAAGAGCAAAGGCAGCATCAACAATAGAAAGATATGTTTATGTCTCATTATATCTGTAAATATTTCTTTTTATGAATGTTTGGTTAATTATATACCTGATAAGCGAACTGGGGTATATGTTAATTATACTTTAATATTCTGCAACCGACATAAAATATTTAGCGAACGCGAAGGTACAAAAAAAAGCTGCCATTATAAAACAATGGCAGCTTTTTAGCATATATTAAAATATTATTTATTCCGCAGGAGACATTACTATCTCAACATAGTTGCCACTCTCAACTACAGCCTTGAGCGCTGCCAACACATTCTCGGAATTTATTGCCGATACAGCCTTTTCATACTCTTTATCGTAGTCGATACCTTTATCGTTCCACTCACCTAGTACACTCATCCAATAACGGTTATTTATACGCTGCTCGGGAACATTTTTCTTGAAGTTCTCAACGACCTTGGCCAACTTATCGGCATCTATGCCCTTTTCTATAAGTTCACGTATACCGTCTGCTGTCATAGGAGTAAGCTTAGATGCTTGCTCGGGATTAGTCTCAAATGATATCTGAAGAGCAGCAAGTTCCTTTGGCTCCTCGCGCATCATTGTAGCAACACCTACACCATATGTTCCACCCTCGCTCTCGCGGATAGTCTCGGTGTAAATCATATCAAGCAACTGTTTTGCAACATCAAGCATAACTTTGCTCTTGATGCTGTAAGGCATCTTAGCCGAGTAGAACTGGAATACCGTTGTTTTGGGTGTCTCCATAGCAACTTTAGGATTCTCTATCACTCTACCCTGTACAAAATCCTCGCCTCGGTCGTTCCACTTTGTAGGCTTGCCACCCTTCTCGATAGAACCGACATATTTCTCTACCAGAGGCTTAATTGTTTCGGCATCTACATTACCTACAATACGCAATGTTGCACCATTCACACCGGCAAACAGACGACGGTAAACAGTCTCTACAGTAGCTATATTAGCCTTAGCAAGAATATCGGCATTAATAACTGCACGACGGGGATTATTTCCATATAGAGTATTTGAAAGTATCTGCTGTAGCTTGAATGAAGGCTGTTTCTCAAGGTTAGGAAGTATCGCGCCAATCTGTGTTATACCCAACTGATACTCTTCTGCATCGAATCGAGGTGCAGCAAAGTTAAGGTAAATAAGTTGTAAAGCAGTCTCTAAATCCTTAGGAGTAGCCTCAGCATCCACACCATGCTCAAGTGCGCTTATAAAAGGAGTACAACGTACATTCTTGCCTGCAAGCATCTTCTTCAACTGTGTACCGGGGAATGTAGAAATACCACGATTCATAAGGAACATAGACCAAATATTGTCATCGAATGATGCAAGTTCATCGTTCTCGATAAGTGAACGTCCACCATCCATTGTAAGGCTCAATAGAACTTGATCTTTCTTATGCTCGGTCTTCATGTACAACACCTTTACACCATTAGAAAGCTCCCATGTTGTAGCACCATGAATAGCGTTTTTCTCTTTCTTTGATTCTGCTCCCTTAAGAAGGCTTGCATCAAGCAATGGTTCATTACTGCTTACCTCTACATTGGCAGCTATCTCGGCACTCTTCACCTGTGAAAGGATATCCAATATCTGAGCCTCAGTAGGCTGCACAAGGCCTTCACGCTCAGGAGCCTTTGATATTACCACACAGTTCTTATCAGTTATAAGATTTGCTGTTATCTGTTGGAATACAGGAGCCTGGAGCTGTGCCATCATAGCCTGTGCCATCTGCAACTGCATATTGGGCTCTAGGAAGTAGTCACCCGAGAAGAAGTTATTAAGCAAAGGCATAACATACTCGTGATTCTTGCGGCTGTCAGCTGCTGTCACTCTTTTCTCGAGACGGCTCTTGATTTTTTCTTTAGCACGCTCAATCTCACCCTCGGTAAAGCCATAACGTTTCATCTTCTCTAGCTCAAGCATGTATGCATTGAAAGCCTTTAGTGCCTCTCCATCTTTAAAAGAGACACTACCCTGTACAGCATCGCTTGACTCACACAAGCCACCGATACCAAGACTTGCACTCATGAAAGGAGCATCTGGCTTAGCTGTTATATCCTCGAAACGTTCGTTCATTACCAATCCTACGATCTGTTTCAGAAGGTCATTGGCAAAAGCAACGTCTGTTGCACGGAATTGACGGGGCATAGGCTCTGTACGCCACAAAATCTCGATACTTGATGTAGTAGCCTCAGGGTCGGTCAATATGGCTACCATAGGAGTCTCATTCTCGGGAATCTTTATCAAAGGCTTTACTGTTGGTTGTGCAGGAGCTGGAATCTGGCCAAAGATAGCCTTAATCTTCTCCTCCACCTTATTTACATCAACATCACCTACAACAACAACAGCCTGCATATCAGGGTTGTACCATGTACGGTAGAAATTGGTAAGGCTCTCATATTTAAAAGTCTTCAACTGCTCCTCGCCACCAATAAGTGTGCGACGTGCCATCTGTGTGTCACCAAAGTAATAGGGTAACGACTTCTCGAGCATACGCCAATCGGCTGTACGACGACTGCGACGCTCCTCAAGGATAACACCACGCTCGGCATCAATCTCTTTAGGATCACAAGTTACATAATGCGAATAGTCGTGTAGGATAAGGAGACAAGAGTCAATAATACCGTCACGTATAACAGGAATATTGTTGAGCATATAGCTTGTCTGTTCAAAACCTGTAGACGCGTTGATATTACGTCCGAACTCGGCACCTATGCTGCGCAGATAATCAAGTATGCCTTTATCGGGGAAGTTCTTTGTACCATTGAAACACATGTGCTCGAGGAAGTGGGCAAGTCCATCCTGGTCATCGGTTTCCTGGAATGCACCAACATTGGTTGCAAGATAAAACTCTGCACGCTGTGCAGGCAGAGCATTGTGACGGATATAATAGGTCAATCCGTTCTCTAGTTTACCGACTTTTACAGCCGGATCGCTCGGGAGCTGTGTTTGTCCGAACGCTACGATTGCGATAAACAGTACCGCAAACGTCATGAATAACTTTTTCATAATTAATATATTAAATTAAGAATAAAATTTAAATTCAAAACAAAAGCTAAAACTTTCCATTACCTGTGATTGGCAAATTTAGCACATTCATTTAAATATAACTATCTATTTCAAAAAAATTAACAATGTAAATAGTATATCATACATTACCTGGTATAAAGATATATTTATAAAGAAAGTATCTCATAGCAATTTAGATATACACCGGTTAGTATCCATCATTCTATTTTATTTCTCATAATTAAATTAATTTAGTTAAACAATATTACCTTTATAAAATAGATACCTAATGGCAACCGTCCGAATATATATAAAGAAACGTGGGTGCGCTTGTAGTAACAAAGGTACGACCAAGCACCCACAAAAACACAAGCACAGCCCACGCTAAAATAGCGGGACATCCATCGTGCCTATTGGTGTTTTTGTTTAAAAATTGGTCGTTTCTGTTACAAAGCCAATAGCCTAAATGCCATAAATCTATATTTGCCTATTCGACAAACAATGTCGCAAAATTAAGAAAAAAATCAAACTTACAAACAATTTATATGTAATAATATTAGGCACATCATCACAAAAAAGAAAAAGTAATTATATACATATAGTTGCTAATAACTTATAGGAAATAATATTGTATGTTGCACTATATTTTTATTATCGTCGCCGACGAATAGGTACTCATTACGTGGTTGCATTATATGGAGATTAAGAAGGACACAGATTAAAATCCCGTACAATCCCGCAGCTGTGTACCTCGGTAATGCTACAGTCTCGTATGCCACTGACTTTCTTAGAGAGTCGGGAAGGCTCTGTCGCAGAGAGGGGTCATAAACCAAGCCTATTCTTAAAGAGATCCTTCACTCATGGGTTAGGACGGTTGCATAAAAAAATCTACTACCTTTTAAGATTATCACAGAATGATTCAGACAGTAGTTAAAAGAGACGGCTTTTAATTTGTAGTGCATCAATTCTCGGAACGCATCTCCTTAATGTATTCAAGTATCTCATTGGCTTTTTTAATCACTTTACGATCGGCTCTGTAGCTGAATATAGTTCCCAAAGCACCTCCCACAAATGCACCTATACCAAGGCTATGCACTGTGTCGCTCCATGGCATATGATTGTATTCCATGTATATAAGCAGCAGCCATACAAGAAATACCGGTATCGAATATTTGGTCCAGTCGGTGTAGTTCTTCTTCAGTTTCTGAGTCTGTTCGCCTATGGTAATGAGGTCGCAGTTTGTAAAATCGAGGTCCCAAAGAGTCTTATGCAATCGCCACATCTTGTATACTGCAAACGCAAGTATTGCAGCTGTGATGATACAGAAATATATCGAAAAACCATAAAGGGCAAAAACAGCTATGCCTAAAGGTATTGTCACAAAGGCTGTTATAATACTACTGCGTCCCTGTCTGTTTATATACGACTGGTTATTGCTCATGCTCTGTCGTATAAGTTTTTCGTTTATAAGACTCTGCTTTGCAAGTTTATTTTTAAGAAGAGACATCTGCTCTTTCATCTCCTCAAAATCGTTGTATAGTTTGTTGTTATCCATGATAGAACAGTGTTTTTACTCGTTTGACATATTCTTTAGTTTCTCTCTTATGCGTACAAGGCGCACCGATACATTCTTTGCACTCATTCCCACTATAGAACCAATCTCTTCGTAGCTTATGTTTTCGAGCCACAACAGCACTATGGCCCGGTCGAACGGTCCCAATTTCTTGATGCGGTTACGCAGCATCTGAATCTGTCGTGAATCCTCGTCGCTGTCCTCGAAAAGATTTATATCCATCGTCAGCGGAACAGCCGTTCCCTTATGGCGCTTTCTGTCGGCCGATATACATGTGTTCAGGCTCACACGCCACACCCATGTAGCCTTTGTACTCTCGCCTTTGAATCCCGACAATCCCTTCCACAGGTTTATCAGACACATCTGAAAGAGGTCGGCAACCTCGTCGCTGTCGTCCGAGAACATATAGCAGACACTATATATCGTATCCTTATATTCCTTTGCGAGATTTGTAAATTCAAGTTCAAGTTTATCCATTATCAATTCAATTCTTACGTACGTTAGACGCATCGGGAGCCGCAAAACTACAAAATAATTACAAAAATTTTTCGGCGGCCATATTTTTTGTTGATAAATAGTGGAGTTTTATTTTGTCTGTTGCTGCATATTTTTCTTATCTTCGCAGACAGTATAGGTTCAGTTCATACGTTTATACGTATGTCCGATTAAAAGGGAAACAGGTGAGAATCCTGTACAGTCCCGCTGCTGTGTACCTTTATTATATTGCGCAGTATCATATATGCCACTGACAATCAACCGTCGGGAAGGCACTGTCGCAAGAAGGAAGTCAGAAGACCTGCCTATTCTTAAAGGCATCCGTTGCTCGTGGATTGGCGCGGCTGTACGAAAAAATCTGCTACCTTATTAATATTATCACAGAATGATTCAGACAGTAGTCAAAAGAGACGGGCGTATAGTCGGTTTTAACGAAGAAAAAATTGTAACAGCAATAAGAAAGGCAATGCTTCACACCGAGCTTGGTGAGGACATGCAGCTCATTCGTCGCATCACAGACCGCATTTCGTTCTATGGCGATGCACAGATGACAGTAGAGGCCATACAGGATATGGTAGAGCTGGAACTCATGAAGAGTAGTCGCAAGGATGTGGCACAAAAATACATCGCCTATCGTAACCAGCGACGTATTGCACGTAAGGCAAAGACACGTGATATCTTTCTCGAAATCATCAACATAAAATCGAATGATGTAACAAGGGAGAATGCCAACATGAATGCCGACACACCAGCAGGCATGATGATGAAGTTTGCCAGTGAGACTACAAAACCATTTGTCGATGACTATCTGCTGAGCGAAGAGGTAAGTCAAGCTGTAAAGAACAACTATCTGCACATTCACGACAAAGACTACTACCCCACCAAGAGCCTTACATGTATACAGCATCCTTTGGACAAGATACTTACCGGAGGGTTCTCGGCAGGTCATGGCGAGTCGCGTCCTGCAAAGCGCATAGAGACAGCAAGCATCATGGCATGTATCTCTATGGAGACAGCACAGAACGAGATGCATGGAGGTCAGGCAATACCTGCATTTGACTTCTACCTGGCACCATTCGTGCGTAGCAGTTTTATTGAAGAGGTAAAGGCATTGGAAGAGGTGTATGGTAAGGATTTCTCGCATCTATACAACAAAGATATAAGCGATTACATATCGCGTCCGCTCATAGGTCTTGTAGGTGATGAAAGAATACTTCAGCATGCAATAAACAAGACCGTTAAACGTGTTCATCAGTCTATGGAGGCATTCATACACAACATGAATACCATACACTCGAGAGGAGGCAATCAGGTAGTCTTCAGTTCCATAAATTACGGAACAGACACTTCGGCCGAGGGACGTTGCATAATAAGAGAGTTACTCAACAGCACATACGAAGGCGTGGGTAATGGTGAGACAGCCATCTTCCCCATACAGATATGGAAAAAGAAACGTGGAGTAAGCTACCTGCCTACTGACCGGAACTACGACCTATATACCCTGGCATGTAAAGTATCGGCGCGACGTTTCTTTCCTAACTTCCTAAACTTGGATGCTACATTCAACACAAGCAGCGAGTGGCGTGCCGACGATCCCAAACGCTACATACACGAAGTTGCCACAATGGGTTGTCGTACACGTGTCTTCGAGAACCGATATGGATTAAAGACCTCCGTTGGGCGTGGCAATCTCTCTTTCTCTACAATAAACATAGTACGTTTGGCTATAGAATGTATGGAGACAGAGGAGAAAGAGCTGCGCATTGCCAAATTCTTCGCCAAGCTCGACAATCTGCTAGAGACAACAGCATTGCAGCTACACGAGCGTATGGAGTTCCAGCGAACGGCATATGCCAAACAGTTCCCTCTACTCATGTCGGTACTATGGACCGGATGCGAGAATCTGAAACCCGGAGATACAATATCATCGGTAATAAATCAAGGTACATTGGGAATAGGTTTCATAGGACTTGCCGAGTGTCTTGTAGCGCTCACCGGAAAGCATCACGGCGAGTCGCCAGAGGCACAAGAGCTTGGAATACGCATCATAACCTATATGCGCGACAGAGCCAACCAATTCTCGGAGAAATATCAGCACAACTACAGTATTCTTGCTACCCCGGCCGAAGGACTGTCGGGAAAGTTCACACGCATAGATCGCAAGAAGTTCGGTATACTGCCCGGAATAACAGACCGCGACTACTATACCAACTCGAACCATGTACCTGTACATTATAAATGCAGTGCTCACCACAAAGCTCAGATAGAAGCTCCCTATCACCAACTCACCACAGGAGGACATATCTTCTATGTAGAGGTTGACGGAGATGCCACACATAACCCCGAGGCAATAATGCGTGTGGTAGACATGATGGACAAGTACAATATAGGTTACGGCTCGGTAAACCACAACCGTAATCGTTGCATGGATTGTGGATTCGAGAATGCGACAGCCGGACTTACAGAGTGTCCCAGATGCGGCAGCAAGCGTATTGACCGCCTGCAACGCATTACCGGATATCTGGTAGGAACAACCGACAGATGGAACAGTGCAAAGTTATCCGAGCTAAACGACCGCGTAATACACGAATAACATAAAATGCATAGCCATGCATACCACCCTATCCATCCTGCAGATTGTAGAAGACACAACAGTCGATGGCCCCGGATTCCGCACATCGATATATTGTGCAGGCTGCCCTAACCATTGTCCCGGGTGCCATAATCCACAGTCGTGGGATATAGCCAATGGAACAAAAACCACAATTGCCGAGATAATGAAAATAATAGAGGCAGCACCATTCTCGGATGTAACATTCAGTGGTGGTGACCCAATGTTCCAGCCCGAAGGATTCGCTGCACTTGCCCGTTTGATAAAAGAGCGCACAGAAAAGAACATCTGGTGCTACACAGGTTTCCTGTTCGAGAATATACTAAAGAACAAGAAACAACGTGCCTTGCTTGAGCTTGTCGATGTGCTTGTCGACGGACCATTTATAAAAGAACTTAAAGATGAAAGCCTGCTCTTTCGCGGCAGCAGTAACCAGCGTCTTGTAGATGTCAAACGTTCACTCAACAAAAACGAGATAGTGCTTTATAAGTAAAGTCACAAATGAGACACCTCCCCCGAATAATCTATTGTGTTATTCGGGGGAGGTGTCTCATTTAACAGTTCGTAATTTTCAAAAAGTTAAATTTTGACAGATTTGGTTACGTGAACAAAATGAGTTATCATATAAGTATGAAAAGTATGCGTTCGCTACAATTTTATTCAAACTATTTCATTTTAGGAACTATTATACTACATTTGCAACATATATATTGGCTTATGTTGCACTTTTTGCAACTACTGCATCAAGTGTATTAAAATAATAACAAATTTTCAATTATGATATACAACGAAAGGGATATCCGCCGTCAGCTGGTGGTTGAAGGAGCAAAGCGGATGATAACTGCTGCACGCACAGCACCTAAAGCAAAAGGTTGCGATATAATAGAAGTGATGTTGGTTACCGACGATGATATAATTACATTGAGCAATGGACTGAGAGAAATCGGACTGCAACGCAGTGAGAGGAACGGTCTTGTTCGCGATGCCGAAAATATACTTTCGGCCGATGCTGTTGTGCTCATTGGTTCACGCGAACTGGCTATGGGATTGAATTGCGCCTATTGTGGTGCAGTCACATGTGACGAGCGTCCCGAGGGTGTTCCATGTGCAATGAACACGATTGATGTAGGTATTGCTGTAGGCTCGGCATGTGCAACTGCAGCCGACCTACGTCTCGATACACGAGTGATGTATTCTGTAGGTTATGCTGCTCACAAAATGGGATGGATGCCCGACTGCAAATACATTATAGGTATACCTGTAAGTGCAAGCTCCAAAAATCCATTCTTCGACAGAAGCCGTAAATAAGTTATGGAGCAGAGAAGAGATTTATACTTGCCGGCCGAGTGGCACAAGCAACAGATGGTGCAACTCACATGGCCACATGAGAAGAGTGATTGGGCATATATGCTCGAAGAGGTTGAGCGTTGCTTTGTGGATATTGCAGTTGCCATCAGCCGCCGCGAGAAATTGCTTATTGTTGCTCCCGATACCGAGAAGGTACGTAACCGTTTGCAGATGACCGCTGCTAATATTGCAAATATACGTTTTTTCCAGTGCGAGAGTAATGACACATGGGCACGCGACCATGCCTTCATTACTCTGCTTGGTGACATAGTTCCACACTATTTGGATTTTGAATTCAACGGTTGGGGACGTAAATTCGCAGCCGAGCTCGACAATGCCATAAACAGCAAGCTATACGATGCCGGTGTGGTAAAAGGAGAATATGAGGATTGTCTCAGCCTAGTATTGGAAGGAGGTTCAATAGAGAGTGATGGTAAGGGTACAATACTTACCACAAGTCAATGTCTATTGGCTCCACACCGTAACCAGCCATTGACAAAAGAGCAGATTGAGAAGCGCCTGTTGCAGATGTTGCGTGCCAATCGCCTTCTATGGCTCGACCATGGTAACCTGATAGGTGACGATACTGATGGTCATATTGATACAATAGCCCGTTTTGCTCCCAATGACACCATTGTGCATGTGAGATGCGATGATATGAATGACGAGCAGTTTGCCGACCTTCAAGCAATGGAAGCACAGCTTGCCACTTTCCGCACAGCCGAAGGTGCACCCTATCGTCTGTTGGCACTACCCTCGCCCGATGCTATTTTCGACGAGGACGGTGAGCGTCTGCCTGCCACATATGCAAATTTCCTTGTGATAAATGGAGCTGTACTCTATCCCACCTATGCGCAGCCCGACAATGACAAGAAAGCTGCCGAGGTTATTGCCAAAGCTTTCCCCAAATTGGAAATTGTAGGCATCGACTGCCGTGCACTCATCAAGCAGCATGGTTCGTTACATTGCGTTACAATGCAATACCCTACAACCGAGAAATATTAAATTAACGACGATTCTTTAGTATGAAAATAGGAATAATTCAACAAAGCAACAGCGCAAACGTAGAAGAGAACAAGCAAAAGCTCGCCGAGAACATCCGCAAGGTTGCAGCACAAGGCGCAGAACTTGTAGTGTTGCAGGAGTTGCATAACTCTTTATATTTTTGTCAGGTAGAGAGTACACAAAACTTCGATTTGGCCGAGCCAATACCCGGCCCTTCAACCGATTTCTATGGCAAGATTGCTGCCGAGTGTAACATTGTGCTTGTGACATCACTCTTCGAGGCACGCGCAAAAGGACTGTATCACAACACAGCTGTTGTGTTTGAGAAAGATGGCAGCATTGCCGGTAAATATCGAAAGATGCATATCCCCGATGACCCTGCCTATTACGAGAAGTTCTATTTCACACCGGGTGACATAGGCTTCCGCCCTATACGTACATCTGTAGGAACACTTGGCGTACAGGTTTGCTGGGACCAATGGTATCCCGAGGGAGCACGTCTGATGGCTTTGCGTGGAGCCGACCTGCTCATATATCCCACAGCCATAGGATGGGAGAGCAGCGACACACCCGAAGAGCAGCAGCGTCAGTTGGGTGCATGGCAGACAGTACAACGCGGACATGCTGTTGCAAATGGAATTCCTGTAATTGCAGTAAACCGTTGCGGACATGAGCCCGACCCATCGGGAATGACAAACGGCATACAATTCTGGGGACACACTTTCATTGCAGGCCCACAAGGCGAATTCCTTGCACACTTTGGCGAGCAGGAGGAGTGCGCAGTAGTAGAGGTAAGCATAGAACGTAGCGAGTCGGTACGTCAATGGTGGCCTTTTTTACGCGACCGTCGCATCGAAGAGTATGGTGCTATAACAAAACGATATCTCGACGAAGAATAAATATTCTATCTATACGTTGTAAGCCGGGAAAATTCCCGGCTTACAACGTATAGATAATATGGTTATGACCAAAAAACTATTAAAAACTATTCGGTTATATTTTTCATCTTTACAAATCATCTATTGCCGCTTGGCCTAATGCTTGCGAATTAATCTTGTCGGTATAGCATAAGCAGACTCTGTTAAAGAATAGAAGATTATTCTCTATGCTGAGTGTAATAGTTCCCTTGTTTAGTTCGAAAACAGTATTATATTCACAATCACCTTTCGCTAAAGCTGAAAGTTTATCATTATCTTTCTTGACATTCGCATTTGCAAACTTTTCAACACATTTGGTGGGTTTACCATACTTGGAAGTGAGCATTGATTTTAGACTGCTATAATTATTCTCAATATCGCTCCATGTAATCTGTATAGGGAAGAGAACTAAGATTTCGTAAACATTTTCATTTCTGAAAGTATTAACAACTATTTTGCAATCTTCGTATCCTGCAAAATCACCATTTAAGCTTGCAACTTCATCTATTGTTTCGTTATAACAGAATCCTTTACTTACCATTTTTGCGATAAACTCACTAAGAGTTCCATCAATAGGCACACCTCTAAAAGTAAGATGTTTTGAACTACTTTTGACAGTCTTAGCAGTAGATGCTTCTTTAGATGTAGTCTGTTCAGAAGTGCTTTGGGTACACGACGCTAAAACAATGAACATCAAAGCATATAATGCAATTAGCTTCTTCATAATCTTTTATATAAGTTTAATTGTATAGAATGAAATATTTAACAATAACGGTAGACAATGGAAAAGAATTTGCAAAACATCAGGAAATAGAGAAAGAATTGGAAATTACTTTCTATTTTTGTAAACCGTACCATTCTTGGGAACGTGGAGCCAATGAGAATATGAACGGTCTCATCAGGCAACACATCCCCAAAGGAACGGACTTTAGTGGAATAACCGATGAGTTTGTTGCCTGGGTTGAAGAAAAATTGAACAACAGGCCCAGAAAGAGGCTTGGTTATCTCACACCAAATGAGAAATTTA
>JAFWBM010000003.1 GCA_017507105.1 Bacteroidaceae bacterium | reverse complement strand
GAGTAAGCATCACTTGCGGGTTCTTCTCGTCGTAGTAATTGTTCAACTCTCTTTCCCTAAATGCGAACTGATGAGCACGTGCTTTTGCTTTGAATTCATCATCGTAGCGATATGTTTTGCCTTTTGTCATTTTTAATTCGTGATTTTGCTCTTCGTTATGCATAGGCGCGCGCTCCTGTTTGCCTTCGGCGAACTTGCTGTCGCTCTGCATAATACAAGTACGCTTGTCTTCTGCACTCGCTGAATCGCAACTTTGTTTATGTTCGTTTAATTCCGGTTTTTCCATTTATTGGTTTTGTTGGTTGATGAGGTTTACAACTACTTTTACCATTATATCTTTCTCTTCGGTGCGGCTCTCTGCAATCATAAGAGTTAAGGCCACAAGGGTGTTGTCGGCTATTCGTTTGCTGCTGTCTGGGCGGTAGAGTATTCCGTTACGCTCCATAAACCAAAGGAACAGCATTGCAGCGATGCGTTTGTTACCGTCGCTGAATGAGTGGTTCTTCGTTACAAGGTAGAGTAGCATTGCAGCCTTCTCCTCAATGCTGGGGTATAGTTCTACTCCACCAAATGTCTGATATATCTGCCCGATAGAACTTTTGAAAGAGTTGTCTTTTTCATTTGCAAACAATTTGCTCTCGCCGAATTTGTCTTTGAGGCTCAGAATTGCTTCCATTGCATTCTCGTATGTCGCGTGGAAGCGTTCTTCCTTTGTTATGTTTTCTATCGTCAGTTGCTGGTAATCGTAACGGTCGAGTGTGTCGAGAGCATAAACATAGTCGCTTACAACCGAGAAGAGTCCTTTTGATTGTTCATCGGTCAGTTTTTCCTGTGAATGGACTGTGTGTGCAAGCAAGCGGACAACATCTTTGAGTTCGTTGTAATGCTCAATTCTTATCTTGTCGTTTATGGCATATCCTTTTACAATGTAGTCTTTCAGCACTCTATTTGCCCAAATTCGGAACTGAGTACCTCTGATGGAGTTTACTCTATAACCAACAGATATTATCATGTCAAGGTTATAGTATGGGATCTCACGTGTAACATGTCGTTTTCCCTCTTTTCGAACTTGTGCAATTTTTGCACAGGTTGATTCTCTTTCCAATTCTCCAATTTTATACACATTGTTTATATGACGCAGTATGGATGTTCTATCTGTGTCAAAAAGTAATGCCATTTGACCTTGTGAAAGCCACACTGTTTCATTCTCCAATTTTACATCAAGCGAAATCGTATTGTCTTCACTTATGTATATTACAATTGGTGATACGTCAAACTCTTCGCTATGCATAGGAGGGTATTCCGCTTTGTTATGTTCGTTAAGTATTGGTGTTTCGGTACTCATAGGTCTTATTTATTCATAAAAGGTAATGGGTAAAGGTACATGATTCGTTTTATTGCATTTTAATATTTAAAGGATGGTGATAAAGTTATTAAGTATGCTTTCTATCTACGCGGTGATATTTCAAATGGTACTCTGAATGATACTCCGCTACGCATTAGGTCGTTAAGATTGGGCATTAGACGCTTTTTGAACCCCTCCCAACTGCGTTGTTGCATTATACTCCATCCTGCTTCGGCAATGGCAAGTCCACGCGGAAAGAACATATAGTTTACGCGATTTATGTCTTTGATAGCTTCGGCCCACATTGTTGCCATCACGCCTTGTATATGTTGTTGCTCTTCGGCTGGTAGGTTGTAGCTGGGGTCTAATTTATATGTCTGCTCAATGGTTGTGATAGGCATCCCCCAATTGTTGAACTCTGGTAGGTCGTTGTGCCACTGTGGATAGTCGAGATAGGTGTGTTCGCCCGGTGCCATGATAAGATTATGACCGTTTATGCGTGTCAATTCAATACATTTGGGAGTGAGTGCATTTCGCCACGTTACTAATGTAACATCTTTGGGGTAGGGAAATAGGTAGTTGTTTGCAGGTGGCCACATGTTGTCGAGTTCACACCATAGGATGGCTTTTTTGTTGTTCTTATGTACAATATCGAGCATGCGACCAAAAAAAATATTCATCAAATCGGATGGCTTGGCATATCCGGCTTTTTTCATCATAGCTTTACAGTCGTCACACTTTGCCCAATTCTCATTGACTGCAGCTTCGTCACCTCCCAAATGAATGAACTTTGATGGAAATATTTGTGCAACTTCTCTTATTATATCTTCGTATACGCAGTATGCCTCTTCACTGTGGGCACATATCATCATATTTGTTGTGTGTCCTACTTCTTTTTTTTCGTTTTGACGGAATGAACATCCTAAATGGGGATAGGCTGCTAAAATAGCTACAGAGTGACCGGGAATATCTAACTCGGGGATAATTTCGATGTTACGCGCTGCTGCATAATTTACTAGCTCTTTCAATTGCTTTTGTGTGTAGTATCCGTTATCGGGACCTTTATTTCCGCCGTTAGGATTGCGAAATGCTCCGATATTTGTAAGTGCCGGATGACTTTTTATCTCAATGCGCCATCCCTGGTCGTCGGTCAAGTGAAGTTGCAATATGTTGTATTTGTATTTTGCTATTTGGTCAATAAAGAACTTGATATCTTCGATAGGTAAAAAATGGCGTGCCGGATCGAGCATTACAGCTCTATGGGTATAGCGAGGTGCATCTTCGATATATATTTGTGCCACTTTGCCATTTGTAGTGTTGGTTACATCTCCAAGCAATATCTGATCGAAGGTCTTTAGTGCATAGTATATTCCGCTACGACTACCTTCTATTGTTATTCTTTTTTTGCTGATATCTATTTTATAACTCTCGGGAAGGGCACTGCTCTCTTCCTTAATTATTATTTTGTTTCCACCCTTTACGGGCAATTCGATATCTGTACGATACTTGACTATGTTTGTAAGCTCATTGATGATAAATAGACTGTCGCTCATTTGGCACTCTATCTCTCCTACATTGTTCAGTTCAAATGACCTGCCGTCGCGTTGTTCTGCTTTTAATGGCATGGGCAATAATGCCGACAGATTGTCTTGCGCTGTGATTGTGCCGGCGATTATGAACTGCAATAGAAACCACAGATATAGAATTGTTTTGTTCATATGTATAATTCGAATTTTGTTATGTATTGCTAATTAGATTCATCTTATGGTATAGGCAGTGAAGCTATTTACGATAAATCTATATATATTCCTATATGAACGGAACTATATTGCATTTACACAAAAGTAGTTTCTATTCTTGATTTGTACAATTTTTATCAGGTTGTTTATTGTCTAACCTCAAAATAATATAACACTATTGTCGCATATTCGAATGGAGTATACAATGGAAGCTATATAATAAAAGCGACAGACTTTGAATTTAAAGTCTGTCGCTTTTATTATTGAAAGGGTACTTCTTACTTAAGAGCGAAGATCTCCTCCTCACCTGCAACGCAGTTGAAGATCTTATCCTCGCGGAGAAGCCAACCGAGACCCAAATATAGTTCTTTGTCTTTCAGCTTTGTTGCTTTCTTGATCTCTTTAAGAGTGAGACCTTCTGTTTCATTGAGGGCGTTCCAAATGCGACCTGCAAATTCACCAGCCATTTCTTTCATAATTCTAATAAAGTTTTAATTCAACACTAATATAGTTCTTTTCTATTATCTCGATACAATTCAGTGAATTTGTTTTACTATTCACAAAAAATCCCATGTCGTGATAGGGCGTATCTTAAACGTGTGCAAAGGTACTGCTTTTTTTTGAAAATGCAATGAAATTGTATGATTTTCAGCAAATTTAATAAGAAAAAGTTATTATTTCTCTATATTTTGCAGGTATTCGGCCCAAATACGTGCTGCTTCTTCTACTATTTTTACACATGGACGTTTCTTATAATATTCGTCGGTACGTGCCTCGGGAGTAGCAGGAGTGGGTGCATTCTTTTCAAGTCCAAGCAGTCTGTTGCACATTAGCGCTCCGTTTCTTTTCTCAAATTCTGCAGCTAACTGTTGTACGAGTTTATAGTTAGCCTCTTTTCCTTCTCTGTTTTTTCCATCTGTACATCCGGTCTCCAATCCGGCTACCAGGAATAAGCCACATGCGGCACCGCATGTCTGGCGCATGCGGCCTATACCTCCACCAAATGATGCAGCCATTTTAAGTGCTTGTTCGCGTGTGAATCCGTACATATCGGCAAAGGCTGCAACAACAGATTGGGAACAATTGTACCCCTCTTTAAAGAGGGATACAGCAAGTTCTATTCTTTCGTCCATGTTCATAGTGCTAATAATTTATTTAAGTCCACGTACACGAAGCAGAGCATCGGGGTTGGGCTGGGCGCCGCGAAAACGTACATATTCGCGCATGGGGTCTTTGCTGCCACCCATCTCCAACAACTGCTTGAATGATGCAGCTGTCTCCGCATCGAACAAACCACGCTGTTTGAAAAGCTCAAATGCATCGCAGTCCAAGACCTCGGCCCACAGATAAGCGTAATAGCCGACTGCATATCCGCCACTGAATACATGTGCAAAGTTTGTACTACAGTATCTGTATTCTATCTCGGGGATAAAGCCAAGTTCTTTACGCACCTCATTCTCAAATTGATCACAGTCGAAGTTGCTATAATCGTCAATGGTATGCATGCGTAGGTCGAGCAGGGCTGCCGCTACAAGTTCGCTTGTCTCAAATCCCAAATTGAAGTGAGCGCTACGCTGCATCTTCTCTATCAATGAGTCGGGGATTATCTCTCCTGTCTTGTAATGTTTTGCATATGTACGAAGAACTTCGGGCTCTACCGACCATTTCTCGTTTATCTGTGAGAACAACTCAACAAAGTCGTGCTTAACACTTGTTCCGGCAACCATAGGATAGTGTGTTTGTGTGAGCATACCATGAAGTGCGTGTCCAAACTCATGGAACAAGGTACGTGTCTCGTCTATGTTAAGGAGTGCAGGAGTATCACCTGTAGGTGCTGTAAAATTACATACGTTGACAACCATAGGACGCACATCCTCACCTGCGATATTTCTTTGTGTAACAAACTCTGTCATCCATGCACCACTGCGTTTGCTTGCGCGTGGGAAGAAATCGGTATAGAATACTGCAAGATGGTTACCATCTTTATCGGTAACCTCGAATGTTCTTACTCCATCGTAGTATGTAGGAATGTCAGTGCGCTCGGTGAAGTTTACGTGATATAGGCGATTTGCACAATCGAATGCACCAGCAAGAACATTCTCGAGTTGGAAATAGGGCTTAATCTCTGCATCGTTGAGTGCATACTTCTGCATGCGTAATTTCTCGGTGTAATAGAACCAGTCCCAACCCTCTAGCTTAAAATTGCCACCATCGGCCTTAATCATTGCTTGCAGATTATCTCTCTCTTCTTTAGCACGTTCTACAGCCGGTTTCCAGATGCTCATGAGCAGGTTGTCGGCAGCCTCTACTGTTTTTGCCATCTTTTCGTCCAGGACAAATTCGGCATAGTTGTCAAATCCAAGAAGTTTTGCTTTCTGTTGGCGCAACTGCAATATGCGACGTATTACATCTTTGTTATTGTATTTATTCTCGTTGTTGCCACGTCCATAGTATGCCTTATATATCTTTTCGCGTAGGTCGCGGTTGTCGGCATACTGCAAGAAGGGTATACAACTGGGTTTGTCGAGTGTAAAGAGCCAACCTTCACTTCCCTCAGCCTTTGCTGTTTCTGCTGCTGCATCACGTACGGCTTGAGGCAGTCCGCTAAGGTCGGCTTCATCAGTAATAAGCAACTTGAAATCCTTGCCATCTGCAAGAAGATTGTTCCCGAACTCAATTGACGCAAGACTCAACTTTGTATTTAAATCAAGCAGGGTAGTCTTGTCCTGCTCATTCAATAATGCACCGCCACGTACAAACTGTTGATAATAATTTTCCAATACAATCAATTGCTCTTCATTCAATCCTAGTGAAGTTTTGTTATCATAGAGTGTGCGTATACGTGCAAACAGCGAATCGTTCATGAAAATATATCCGCTGAGTTCTGTAAGCAAAGGTGTTACTGCGTTCTCCACCTCTACCATTTCGGGAGAATTGTTGCTCTCGTTAAGGTTGAAGAATATTGATGACACCTTACCGAGTCTCTTTCCGCTCAGTTCTAGGGCGTCAATGGTGTTTGCGAATGTTGGTTCTTCTTTGTTTTCGATAATCTTCTTTATATCGGCACGTTTCTCTGCTATGCCAATCTTGAAGGCTTCGAGATAATCGGTAGTTTCGTACAAGTGGAATTCGGGTGCTCCAAATGGTGCTTTGCTTTCATTGAGAATTGCAATGCTCTTTTCGCCGCCACATGAAATTTGTGTCATCATAATGATTGCTGTTAGTGATGTGAGAATTGTTTTCTTCATATAAATGTTAGTTTTGTGAAAATGTTTATTTTTATGTTATATAATAAGCTACAAAATTACATAAAAAACTCTATCTTTGCATGCAAATTATAATAAATGTTATGGATAAGGTATCGGAAAACCCTTTCAAAAACCGAACAGGCGACAATATGCCGCTACTTGTTGTTACGGCTCTTTTTGTTACTCTTTATTTGGTGTCGAATGTGATGGCTGTCAAGGTCATTGGTTTCTTGGGATTATTCTATTTCGACGCAGGTACAATAACTTTCCCTTTTGCATATATGCTAGGTGATGTCCTCACTGAGATATGGGGTTATCGAACCGCTCGCAAGGTTATATGGCTGACGTTTTTCTGTAATATCTTGATGGTAGTGTGTACGCAGGTTGGAGTGTGGCTCCCATCACTCGACTATCTTGATGCTTCGGCTGTATCATATAACACAATCTTTACGTACGTACCTAGAATTGTGATTGGCTCACTTGTTGGTTTTCTATTGGGTGAACTTTCCAATGCTTGGCTTATGGAGAAGATTAAGAACCTTACAAAAGGACGTCTGCTGTGGGTACGTACTATTGGTAGTTCTGTTGTAGGATACATGCTTGATACAGTGCCTTTTGTACTTATTGCATTTCTTGGCACTCTTACTACACGAGATCTATTGATGATGATTGTTTTTCAGTACTTTATGAAATTGTGTATAGAGGTGTTCTTTGGTACTCCAATGGCTTATGCAGCTATAGTGGGGCTCAAACGCATGATATTAAAGGAACGACGCAATGGATAGATACTCCATCATAGACACGAAAATGCCACGTGAGTTTCTGTTGCTTCAAGGTACTGGATGCCGTTGGCGCAAATGTACTTTCTGCAATTATCATACAGATGTGTGCAGCAATCCATATTCCGTTAATAAGAAGGTGCTGGAATGTGTTACAGGCAAATACGGTGTGCTGGATATAATTAATTCAGGTTCAGCTATGGAACTCGATAGTGCGACAATAGAAGACATAAAGAGTGTTGTAAAGGAGAAAAACATCCACACTCTATGGTTCGAAGCACATTATATGTATCGTAATCGTCTGGATACTTTTGCCTTGCAGTTTGCTCCGGCAAAAGTAAAGTTCCGTTGTGGTATTGAGAGTTTTGATCCTTTTTTACGCAGCAGTTGGAACAAGGGTATTCCCGAGTGTGTCACTCCTGAGGATGTAGCGCGTTACTTTAGTGGAGTATGTCTGTTATGTTGTACAGTAGGTGATAACCGGGAAAGGATAATAAGTGACATTGCTGCAGCAAAGAGATATTTCGAGTATTTTAGTGTAAATCTGTTCTGTAATAATGGGACTGATGTTCGACGCGACGATGAACTTGTCGGGTGGTTTGTTAAAGAGATATACCCGTTTTTGAAAGATGAAGATGGTATTGAGGTACTTATTGGTAATACCGATTTGGGTGTTGGATGATAAACTGCTGTTTTGTCAATTGTCTTTATGGTTCTATCAAACATATATCATTGTATTTTATGTGGTTCTTTCCAACTTTTTTGAAAGAATTTCAAGCACCTCCTTAATCTTTGTACATTTTTCCGTATCTTCGCGAAATAAATTTCTGCTATGCCCTAGTGGAGGCATGATTTTATGATTAACAACAATAAACTTATAATATGGCAACAGTAGACGATAAGAAAATTATCTTTTCGATGGTTGGACTCAGCAAAACCATCAAGCAGACAAATAAACAGATTCTGAAGAATATCTATCTCTCGTTCTTTTATGGAGCTAAAATAGGTATTGTAGGTATGAACGGTGCCGGTAAATCTACTCTCATGAAGATTATTGCCGGTCTTGATAATGATTATCAAGGCAATGTCGTGTGGTCGCCCGGGTATTCAGTTGGCTATTTGCCTCAAGATCCTCAGCTACAGGATGGAAAGACTGTTATGGAGTGTGTAAAAGAGGGTGTTCAAGCGACTGTTGATGCTCTTGCCGAGTATGAAGAAATCAACCAGAAATTTGGTCTTCCCGAATATTATGAAGACGAGAACAAAATGAATGAACTCTTTGCTCGTCAAGCCGAACTTCAAGACGTAATAGATGCTACTGATGCATGGAATCTTGACAGTAAGTTGGAACGTGCAATGGCAGCATTGCGTTGTCCGGCTCCTGATGAGCTTGTCGACCACTTGTCCGGTGGTGAACGCCGTCGTGTTGCTTTGTGCCGTCTTTTGTTGCAGAAACCCGATGTCCTGTTGCTCGATGAGCCGACCAACCATCTTGATGCAGAGAGCATAGATTGGTTGGAGCAGCATCTTAATCAGTATGAAGGTACGGTTATTGCTGTAACTCACGACCGCTACTTCCTGGATGATGTTGCAGGATGGATTCTTGAACTTGATCGTGGCGAGGGTATACCCTGGCAAGGGAACTACTCATCATGGCTAGACCAAAAAACAAAGAGAATGGAGCAAGAGGAGAAGAGTGCAAGCAAGCGTCGTAAGTCGCTTGAGCGCGAGTTGGAGTGGGTACGTATGGCACCAAAAGCTCGTCAGGCCAAAGGTAAGGCTCGTCTTAATTCATATGAGAGAATGTTGAATGAAGACCAGAAAGAACGTGAGGAGAAACTGGAGATTTTCATTCCCAATGGTCCACGTTTGGGTAATAAGGTGATAATTGCCGACCATCTTGCAAAATCATTTGGCAACAAGACCCTCTTTACCGATCTTAACTTCACATTACCTCCTAACGGCATTGTTGGTGTAATAGGTCCTAATGGTGCCGGTAAGACAACTCTTTTCCGCATGATAATGGGGCTTGAAACTCCCGACGGAGGTACATTCGAGGTCGGTGAGACAGTAAAGCTTGCATATGTCGACCAGAATCACAAGGATATAGTTGCCGACAAAAGTGTATATGAGGTTATGAGTCAGGGGAATGAACTTATGCGACTTGGTAGCAAGGAGATAAATGTTCGTGCATATCTGTCGCGTTTCAACTTTTCGGGAGCCGATCAGGAGAAGAAATGTGGAGTTTTGTCAGGTGGTGAGCGTAATCGCCTGCATCTTGCTATGGCATTAAAAGAGGGTGGAAATGTGTTGTTGCTTGACGAGCCTACAAACGACATTGATGTAAATACCTTGCGTGCTTTGGAAGAGGGTCTCGAGAACTTTGCCGGATGTGCAGTTGTTATCAGCCACGACCGTTGGTTCCTTGATCGTATATGTACACATATTATTGCGTTCGAAGGCGACGGTAATGTGTATAGTTACGAGGGCTCATATTCCGATTACGAGGAGCACAAGATGAAACGTCTAGGTATAGAAGAACCCAAAAAGGCAAGATACCGTAAACTAATGGAAGATTAATTCCTATAGTCAAGCGTTTATAGAGAATTATATGAGTGTAAAATAGGGGTTAAACAATCAATAATTAAAGTATGAGTGTAATAGACCCACAGATTATCGACTCAATTGTCAGTGAACTGGAGATTGAGGATATAGCAAAGGCATCCATCCGTCAGGTGGGTGCCATTGTTCGTACTGTAGAAGAGCGTACCGGAGTAGAGTATATACATTTTGAGATGGGTATACCGGGGCTGCCTCCATCGCAAGTTGGAGTGAGTGCCGAAATTGATGCACTTGAGAAAGGTGTAGCATCGGTATATCCTGTAATTGATGGTATAGCACCTGTAAAAGAACAGGCATCACGTTTTGTGAAAGCTTTTCTTGATGTAGATATAAAGCCCTCGGGCTGTATACCTACTGTTGGTTCTATGCAGGGCTCATTTGCTTCATTGATGCTATGTTCGCAACTCTTTCCGGAGCGCAATACTGTGCTATACATAGACCCGGGATTTCCCGTTCAAAAGATGCAGGCACAGGTAATAGGGGTGGATATAGCATCGTTCGACCTATCGGAATATCGTGGGGAGAAATTGAAGAGCAAAGTCGAGAGCTATCTGTCAAAAGGTAATATATGTGCAATCCTCTATTCAAGCCCTAACAATCCCTCATGGATGTGTCTTAATGAGAAGGAACTGGAGATGATAGGTACTTTGGCTACGGAATATGATGTTGTGGTTATAGAGGATCTTGCATATATGACAATGGATTTCCGTCGGGATATGGGCCATCCTTTTGAGCCTCCTTTCCAACCTTCTGTTGCGAAGTATACCGATAACTATCTTTTGTTGATAAGTGCATCCAAGATATTCAGTTATGCCGGACAACGTATTGCCATTGCATGTATATCCGATAAACTATACGAACGCCAATATAGTGCATTGTCAAAGAGGTATAATATAGCCCGATTTGGTGCTGCATTTGCTTATGTATACCTCTATACATTCTCGTCAGGTGCATCACACTCGGCACAGCATGCTATGGCAGCAATGTTGAAGGCTGCATCAGATGGTGACTACCACTTTGTGAGTGATATAAAGGAGTACGCATTACGTACCGAAAGAATCAAGGAGATACTATATCGAAATGGGTTTCATATTGTGTATGACAAGGATGACAGCGAACCTATAAGTGACGGATTTTTCTTTACACTAGGATATGGCAATATGAGCGGTGCAGAGCTTTTGAAAGAACTTCTCTATTACGGTATAAGCGGTATTGATCTTGCAACCACAGGAAGTGTTCGCAATGGTATACGTGCCTGTTCGTCAAATATCAAGCCACATCATTATGCAATGCTCGAAGAGAGATTGAGCCTTTTTGACAAAAACCATAAAAAATAAGTACTATATGAGAATATTTTATTTCCTTTCACTGTTTTTGGTTACTGCAGTATTACATTCACAAGAACTATCACTGATTCCAATGCCAGCCGAGGTTAAGGAGTTGCAAGGTTTTATAACATTGGAGAATAAGGTTGTTGTAATGTGCTATCCCGAAACGGACAACAAACAATATTCTGATGTCATAGATACATTTGTTGATGAATTGAAATATACCACAGGTATAAAAATTAAAAAGAGCCATCCACAAATAACTAAAACAAAAGGTGTTCCCGTTATAAAATATAAGAAGAAAGGTGATGTCCATATTGTAACGCACGTCGATTCTACCATGAGTGATGAGGAATACAGACTGGGCGTGAAAGAGAACAAAATAGAGATTTACGTTGCCACACCTGCAGGACTATTCTATTCATTCCAGACACTAAAACAACTGCTGCCACGAAATGTATTGGCAGGAGTGCCCGACAAAAGTATCAATGAGTGGAGAATACCTATGATTGAGATAAGTGATAAACCTCGATTCTCATGGCGCGGTTTTATGCTTGATGAAGGTCGACACTTCTATGGAAAGGATGCTGTCAAGAAAATATTAGATATAATGGCTGCATACAAGATGAATCGTTTTCATTGGCATCTTACCGAGGATCAGGGTTGGAGAATAGAGATAAAAAAATATCCAAGGTTGACAGAGGTGGGCGCATGGCGCAATAGTCGTGTGCTTGGTTGGGGCGACGTAAAACCCGATGGTATCAGCTATGGAGGATATTATACGCAGAATGATATTAAAGAGATTGTAAAGTATGCAAGAGATAGATTCATAGAGATTATTCCCGAAATAGATATACCGGGACACTCACAAGCTGCAATTGCCTCATATCCGGAGATACTTGCATGCGATCCCGAAAACAGACACGAAGTATGGTTATGGCAAGGTGTATCGACAGATGTTATAAATGTATCCAATCCGCTTGCTATACAGTTTGCTAAAGATATCATAGATGAACTTACAGATATCTTTCCATATAAATATATACATTTGGGTGGTGATGAATGTCCCACAAACAAATGGGAAAGGAATGAGGATTGCGCTGCTTTGTTAAAAGAGATGGGTTCAACCAATTATCGTGACTTGCAGATAAAATTCTATTCCCAGATTAAAGAGCATATAGCACAGAAACCAATAGAGAAACAACGATGTTTGATTTTTTGGAACGAGGTGTTACATGGTAATACAGTTTTGCTGGGTAATGATATTGCAATAATGGCATGGATAGGTGCCAATAATGCCGCGAAAGAGGCTGCATCGCGTGGAATGTATACTATTCTCACTCCACAGATACCATATTACATAAACCGTAAACAATCGAACCTTCCAACGGAACCCCACTCGCAGGGAACCGGAACTGAAACTTTGGAGGCTGTTTATAGTTATGTTCCAATGAAAGATGTTCCTAAAGAGTTGCAAAACAGATATCTGGGTGTGCAAGCAAACTTCTGGAGTGAGTGGGTGGAAACAGTAGATCATCTTCAATACCTAATCTTACCGCGTCTTGCAGCTGTTGCAGAGGCTTCTTGGACACCGCAAGAAAAACGCAGTTATGAAAATTTTGAAAAGCGTATTCAAGGAGAAAAATACTTTTATCAATTGATGGAAGTTGATTATGGAAAACATGTTTTTAAGTAATCGCTTATATATGATTGATTAACAGGTCTGTATGTTTTAAATAAAATAATTACTGATTATTATAGGAAATAGTATTATTAATGTTATATTTGCAAAAAAATATTAATAATTATATAGATATGAAAAAGTTAATTTATTTATTGGCAATAATTTTTGCTGTTTCATTTACAACGACTATTACGTCGTGTGGGGGAGATGATGATACCACAGAGAACTCAGGGAATAACGGTGGGAATAGTGGTTCTGAAGATAATGGCGAAGATAATGGCGAAGATAATGGCGAAGGTAGTGTAATGACAACAGAACAGCAGAAGAAGAAAATTGAGAACACAACTATCAGTCTTTTGGAAGAGTTTGATGCAAGCAATTTCGAGGGTATAGTGGACTTGGTTTCATATATTTCAGAGGTTTACTCCGACTATAATTATGATGCAGTAGAGGAGTGGGGAATGACTTGCCTTGAGAGTATGATTGATTTTGTAGATAGCTGGGAAGAGAAAAGCGAAGGATATGATTGGGTTGCTAACTATAGCTACAGTGAGTATAATATGCTCTTCAAGATATCTTCATTCAAAGGCGATTTCGTGGCGAAAAGCGGCAGATGGAAACGTACAGATGCCGACTACCTCTCATTCACAGTGAAGGATGAAAATGGAACAGACTGTGTCCTTAAGCTTACTACCGGTGGTAAAGAGAAAAAAATATATGTAGGTGAAGAAGAAGAGTGGGAATGGTTAGGTTCAGACAGTGATGGTGATATGTATGAGTATAATTATGGTATAGACATTTATAACAACTATATATTGGTTCCCTCTGTTATAAATATCACTCTCGACCGAGCTGGTAGCAGATTGGCAGAAGTCATTGTGAATACCGACCTATCATCAATGAGAGGCGAAGAGTTTGACCTCAGCCGTGACCAATACAATGTTTCAACAACGTTCAACTTCAATGGCTACTCTATTGTAAATGATAAAATCAAGTATCTTCCCGATGGTAAAGGTACTGAGGTTTCTTATAGCATAAAGCATGGAAAGAGTAATTTGTTGACATTTAATATTTCCAGTGAACTTGATGTGGATAATGAATATTTCTATGGTGCAGACAATAGCAATATTGTTCTGAATATTATGGATGCTGTTCAGATTAAGGGATACTGTAGCGATGCTAATCTATTGCTTAAATATTATGACGAAGCAGACAATGCCGAAGATGAGAGCGAATTCAAAGAGTATGTAAAGAAGATGAACAATCTTATAGATTTTAGTCTATATTATGACAACAGAAACACTAAGTATGCAAGTGTTGAGCTCGAGTCTTTCCTCTATAAAGATTATTGGGGTGAAGAGTGGTACTGTACACCCGTAATACGCTTCATCGGTGATGGTACATCATATAGTTTTGAGGAGTTCTTCAACGAAAAAGATTTTAGAAATGTTATACGTACGTTGGAGAGATTGATTGAGGATTATGAGTATTTGTTGGACGATGCCATTTAATAATCATTGATTTGAAATATTTATAATGTATTAGTTAATGCTGTACATATATAAATTGTAACATAAATATTACGAGGGTGAGTTAAATATAATTTAGCGCACCCTCGAATAATTATAGGATGCAATATCTGTTACTGTTCATAGTTCTAATAATATCTTTTCCTGTTGTTGCTTTCGGCAACAGACAAGACACTGTACCTACACTCCTGGAAAATATTGTTGTGTCGCGCGAGAGGTACTCTTCGGCTGTAAGAAATAGTGATATGCAGAGTGTTGTTATGGACATGGATATAATGCATCTATTGCCTAAGATATTAGGTAACGCCGATCCTCTACACTATTCTCAATTATTACCAGGTGTACAGACAAATGCGGAATATGATGCAGGTTTACACATTCATGGATGTGATAATTCTCATAATATAGTCTCTCTTTCGGGGGTTCCAGTATACAATGCCTCTCATATGCTTGGGCTATTCTCGACATTCAATGCCTCGCATTTCTCACATATGATGCTAAATAAGAGCGCAACTGCGGCCGATGGTGTTAGTCGTATAGGTGGAATGTTGGATATGCAACAGAGTGACACACTTCCCGAACAAATTAATGGTGAATTCTCGGTCGGTATTATTTCGTCACAAGGAACTTTAAGAGTTCCCATTGATGAACAATCGGCATTGACAGCTTCACTACGCCTGTCATACCTAAATCTTTTATATAGTTCTCTGCTCGAGATAGATGGTTGCAAACTCAATTATTCGTTTGCCGATGTCAATGTCACATATATAAATAAGATAAATAGAAATAATACGCTTTATATTGATTTTTATACGGGTAACGATAATATTTCATCAAAGGATAATAGTAATGAACTCTATTTCAACACTACAATGAAATGGGGGAATATGCTTGCGGCTGCCCATTGGAAATATATTAAAAATAATACCGAGATAAAACAGAGTTTATTCTATACAGGGTATTCAAATAAAATGTATCTGAAAGGAAAATATGATTTTAAACTTCCATCAGGAATATATGATTTCGGATATAGGCTAGCAGCTAACAGCGACAATATTAAGTTAGGATTATTTATATACGACCATCATATTGAACCGCAAAATCCGGAATGTGGCTCCTATGGTATAAAGAAGAATGAAGATGATGTAAAGCAGCATTCGGTGGAAATGTCGGCATATATAGCCTATTCCGATGCGCTGTTTGAGGATATGACATATGAATTAGCGCTGAAAGGTGACTACTATAATGATAAAGGAAGTAAATATTCGCATACGGCATTAAATCCATCAGTAACAATCCTTTATAAGAATATAAGATTGGGGCGGTTTAAAATCAATTATTCTCAACAACGACAATATCTGTTTAATTGTGGATTCACATCAATCGGTTTTCCCGTAGAGTTTTGGTTTGGTTCGGATGAGATGAATAAACCGCAGATGGCACACTCCTATCACTTATCATGGCAAAGAGAACTGTTTGATGGAAAATACATTATTGATATAACCTCATATTACAAAAATTTGTATAATCAGGTAGAGTATAATGCCTCGCCATTGGAGTTGTTGAATAAAAAATATGATATGAATGAGAATATTTTGAATGGCAGAGGTAATAATTATGGTGTAAGCATCAATATAAATAAATGTAGTGGAAAAGTAACAGGTTGGGTTGCTTATACCTACAGTAGGGCGATGCGAAAATTCGAGGAATTTGGTAATAAATGGTATCCGGCCAATCATGAACGTATCCATGAACTTAATGCAATCACTACATTCCGCATTAATGATAAATTTGATATAGGTGCTACATTTGTATATGCATCGGGAACACCATTCACAGCACCAAGATATTTTTATATGGTTAACGGTAATGTGATAACAGAATTCGGTGACCATAATGCAAACAGACTTGAGCCTTATATGCGTCTTGACCTCTCATTTAATTACGATATAATCAAGAGAGAAACCAAAAGAGCCGGTATAAATATTTCCCTATATAATGCACTTTTCAGATCTAACCAGATATACTACCGTTTCAAAGTCTATGAGGAGCAGTATGCATATCGTGGCGTCTCATTCTTTTCACGAATCTTACCATCAATAAGCTATTATTATAAATTCTAATGAACAGACTTCTTCTATATATAACTTCTCTCTTTTTATTCGTCTCGTGTGATGATGATATCTTTATAGAATCTGCACCAAGAATTGTTGTGGAGGGGTGGATTGATGCAGGTGGTTTCCCTGTTGTAATAGTCACTGAATCGGTACCAATATCGGATCATTATACAGATATCAAGGATTTGGATAATCATGTCATAAAGTGGGCGAAAGTAACAGTCTCTGATGGCGAGAGAGAGTGTATACTTACAGGAAAATCGAATTCATCATATTTCCCTCCCTATATATATACTACGAGTGAGATGCGTGGAGAGGTAGGTAAAAACTATAGACTGACAGTAAGTTATGAGGATTATTATGCAGAAGCAGAAACCACAATACCACATAAGGTGTCAGTAAAAGAGATAATAGCAGAGAATAATGCCAATGGTTATTCTCTTAAAGCACGTATTGAAGATAATCCAGATGAGAAGAACTTTTATAAGTTCTTTATTCGTATGATTGATAGAGAAAAGATGTATCTCTCATCGAATATGTCAGTAATAGACGACAAGGAATTTACATTTCCTTTGGATGTACCACTGGGACTAGGTAAGTCTATTATACACTCCAAAGAAGAGCAGGAGCATATCCTTGATGGCAGTGAAAGATTACTTATAAAATTTGCCCAAATAGATAGTATCGCATATAATTTTTGGAATGAATATAAGAATTATATCGAGCTTGGACAAAACTCATTCTTCAGATATACGAATAATGTGTACTCAAATGTTAAAGGAGGACTTGGGTATTGGTTTGGATATGGAGCCACTGAATATCTTTGTGAACCATACAAACATGATACTCCCATAGTATTAGATTGAGAAAGTTCCGTTTTATATAGTTGCACCAGCTTTTTATATACTACAATTTTTTATGAATACCATTTGAAGTGGTTATAACATTTTTTCACTCTACATAATATCATTGATTGATAGTTTTGTTTATTTTTGTCAAGAAAACTAATCTTAATAAAATATGAAGAAATTTTTTAAAATTCTGTCTGCAATAATAGTTGTAGTACTGCTTCTTCTTGTCACTGTACCTTATCTGTTTAAGGACAAAATAGAGACACTGATAAAGGAAGAGGGTAATAAAATGCTTAATGCCGAGTTCGATTTCGGTAATCTTGATATAAGTCTGATAAGCAACTTCCCGTTAGCATCTCTAACTCTGGAGGATTTCTACCTGAAAGGTGTAGGAGCATTTGAAAATGATACTCTTGTTGCTGCCGATGAGATTACAGCTGCTGTTAATGTGATTTCCTTGTTAGGAAGTGAAGGAATAGACATTAAAAGAGTAATCCTTGATGGTATTGCTGTGAAGGCTATTGTATTGCCCGATAGTACAGTGAACTGGGATGTTATGAAAGAAACATCTGTCGAGCCAGTGGAAGAGGAACCTGTTGATACAACTACAGCTGCATTCCGTATAAAATTACAGGAGTTCTCATTAAAAAACTTTAATTTAGTTTATGATGACCGTCTCACAAATATGTATGCACAGATAGTGGATATGGATGCAACATGTTCAGGTGATTTTGGCAATAGTCGCACCATGTTAGAGCTCAATACATCTATAGACGAATTGACATTCCGCATGGATGATATACCTTTCCTGAATAGAGCAGAGATCTCGGCAGATATGAATATTGATGCCGATTTGGAAAATAATAGATTTGCACTTAGTGAGAATACAATAGAGCTTAATGCTATAAAGGCTGCTATTGATGGATGGGTTGCACTTACCGACTATGGCATGGATATGGATCTGAAGCTAAATAGCAATAAAATCGACTTCAAAGATATTCTCTCATTAGTACCTGCTATATATGCCAAAGATTTTGATGGTTTAAAAACTGATGGTGAGGTAATGCTCTCGGCCTATGCTAAGGGTTCAATGAAGGGAGATAGTGTTATGCCTATGTTCGATGTCACATTGGATGTAAAGGATGCCATGTTCCAATATCCATCACTTCCAGCCGGTGTAAACAAAATTAATATTCTTGCAAATGTAAAGAATCCCGGTGGCTCTATTGACGAGACAATTGTAAATGTCTCTCCATTTAATTTTGTAATGGCTGGCAATCCATTCAGCGTATCTGTGGCATTGAAGAATCCTATGAGTGATATGTCGTTTGATATGTCGGCAAAGGGTAAACTTGATTTGGGTAAAATAAAGGATATATATCCTCTTGATAACATGCAACTCAACGGTCTTCTAGATGCAGATTTGGCAGTGAACGGACGAATGTCGTATATAGAGAAAGAAGAGTATGAGAAGGTGAAAGCAGATGGTAGTGTGCGTTTGAATGGTATGACTCTTGAGATGGAGGATATGCCCAATATAGATATCAGGAATTCGGTATTCACATTCACACCTAAATATCTTCAGTTAAGCGAGACTACTGTTAATATTGGAAGTAATGACGTTACATTCGACAGTAAATTTGAGAACTATTTGGGATTTGCTCTTAAAGGAACTACATTGAAAGGTTCGCTCAATGTTAAGAGTAATCGTTTTAATCTTAATGATTTTATGACATCTAGCGATACGGTTGAGGTTGAGGAGACTGTAACTGATACCGTTTCAATGGGAGTTGTAAACATACCCGAGAATATAGACTTTAATATGCAAGCCGATTTCAAGGAGGTTCTCTTCGATAATATGAAGTTTGAAAATCTTAATGGTAGACTCGTTGTAAAGGATGGCAAGGTAGATATGAAGAATCTCTCGCTGAATACAATGGGTGGCGGTGTTGTGGTAAATGGTTTTTACAATGCACCAGCCGGCTCAGAGCCTTTGTTCAACGCTTCGTTCAGACTTCATGAGATTGTTTTCAAACAGGCATATGAAGATTTGAATGTGGTACGCAAGCTTGCTCCTATATTCAGCGGCCTTACAGGTACATTCTCGGGTAGCATGAGTATAAATACAAAACTGGATGCAACAATGAGTCCGGTTCTTTCGGAAATGACTGGTGAGGGCTCTTTGAATACCAGGGATTTGAGTTTGAATAATGTGAAGTTTATTCAGGATGTTGCCGATATATTAAAGAAACCATCATTGAAGGATACCAAAGTGAAGGATCTTAATATAGGATTTGTAATTAAAGATGGTCGTGTCGAGACTAATCCATTTGATATCAATCTGGGAGATTACAAAATGAGACTGTCGGGAACAACCGGACTTGATCAGACAATAGATTATAGAGGAGAGATTACAATTCCAACATCAGCCGGTAAGGTTTCAAAACTCGGAACTGTAGATATGACAATAGGAGGAACATTCACTTCACCAAAGGTGGGAATAGATATGGCATCATTAGCAAAGAAAGCTGCTACACAGGCTGCAGAAAGCGCACTCGACAAACTGCTCGGTGGTGGAGATAAAAAGAGTAAAGAAGAGACTTCTTCCGAACAGTCATCCGATAAAAAAGAGGATAAAATGAAGAATCTTTTTAATAAAGCAAAAGATTTATTTAAGTAATCAGTGTTTGATAAAAGTATTTTACAACAGAGGGGCTGTTCTTTATCCCCTCTGTTGTATTTTTATGGATTGAATACTCTTTTCGATATTTTATTCTTTTGATACATTCTGCAATATAAAAGAGAACAGTCGTCTCTCTATTTTTGTTATTATATAATAATTATTAATAATAAATTAGATTTTTATTGTTATCTTCGCGGCTGAAAATGTAAAGTGGGTAAATATTCATTGCCACATTGTATAATAGAATAATAAATATCTACACATAACGAGATGGAAAGAATAAGGAACTTTTGTATAATTGCTCACATAGATCATGGTAAGTCGACTTTGGCAGACCGCCTGCTTGAAACAACCAAGACCATACAGGTAACCGAGGGACAGATGCTCGATAATATGGATTTGGAAAAAGAGCGTGGAATAACAATAAAGAGCCATGCTATTCAAATGGAGTATAACTACAAAGGAGAGAAATATATATTGAATCTTATTGATACTCCGGGACATGTCGATTTCTCATACGAAGTGTCACGCTCAATAGCTGCATGTGAGGGAGCCTTACTTGTCGTAGATGCAACACAAGGGGTACAAGCACAAACTATATCAAACCTTTACATGGCTATAGATCAAGATTTGGAGATTATTCCGGTAATCAACAAGTGTGATATGATAAATGCCATGCCTGAGGAAGTAAAGGATGAGATTGTGGACCTTATAGGCTGTGACAGAGAAGATATCATTGAAGCGTCGGGAAAAACCGGAATGGGTGTTGATGAGATACTTAATGCTGTTGTAGAGCGTATTCCCGCACCAAAAGGCGACGAAGATGCTCCTTTACAAGCTTTGATATTCGATTCTGTGTTTAACTCGTTTCGCGGTATTATCGCTTACTTCAAGATTACCAATGGAGTGTTGCGTAAAGGAGATAAAGTAAAATTCTTTAATACAGGTAAGGAGTATGATGCCGATGAGATAGGAGTTCTGAAGATGGATTTGTCTCCGCGTACCGAACTGCGTACCGGTGATGTTGGATATATAATTTCAGGTATAAAGACATCGCGTGAGGTTAAGGTTGGTGATACCATTACACATATTAATCGTCCATGCAGTTCTGCCATATCAGGATTCGAAGAGGTAAAGCCAATGGTCTTTGCCGGAGTATATCCCATAGATGCCGAGGATTACGAGGATTTGCGTGCCTCTCTCGAGAAACTGCAACTCAATGATGCATCATTGACTTTTACTCCGGAATCATCTGCAGCACTGGGATTCGGTTTTAGATGCGGATTCCTGGGACTTCTTCACATGGAGATAATTCAGGAGCGTTTGGACCGTGAATTTGATATGAGTGTTATTACTACAGTGCCCAACGTATCATACATGGTATATGACAAACAAGGAGGTGTACAAGAGGTACATAATCCCGGAGGTATGCCCGATCAAACTCTCATAGACCATATAGAGGAACCATACATACAGGCGAGTATAATTACTCGTGCCGAATATATAGGTCCAATAATGACTCTTTGTCTTGGAAAGCGTGGAGAACTGCAAAAACAGGAGTTTATAACAGGTAATCGTGTAGATATAAGTTTCTTGTTGCCACTTGGAGAGATTGTGATAGATTTCTATGATAAACTGAAGAGTATATCAAAAGGATATGCTTCGTTCGATTATCATCCGGCAGGATTCCGTACATCAAAGCTTATAAAACTTGATATTCTGCTCAATGGAGAGCCGGTAGACGCCCTCTCGACCCTTACACATGTTGATAATGCGTATGGTTTAGGACGACAGATGTGTGAAAAACTACGCGAGCTGATACCAAGACAACAGTTTGATATTGCTCTTCAGGCAGCAATAGGAACAAAAATTATAGCACGTGAGACGATTAAGCAGGTGCGTAAAGATGTTACGGCAAAGTGTTATGGTGGTGACGTATCACGTAAACGTAAACTGTTGGAGAAACAGAAAAAAGGTAAAAAGCGCATGAAACAGATTGGAAACGTAGAGGTGCCGCAAAAGGCATTCCTTGCAGTGCTAAAACTTGACTAAATTATAGACTGATGGGATTTTTCGATTTTTTTACAAAAGATAAAAAAGAGGTACTCGACAATGGATTGTCGAAGACCAAAGAGAGTGTATTTGGCAAGATTGCTCGTGCTATTGTCGGAAAAACTGAGATAGATGACGAAGTTCTTGATAACCTTGAAGAGGTACTTGTTACATCTGACGTGGGTGTAGATACAACACTTAAAATAATAGAACGCATAGAGGCACGTGCCGCACGTGACAAGTTCATGAATACAAAAGAGCTTAATATGTTGCTAAAAGACGAAATAGCAGCTCTTTTGATGGAGAACAATACTGATGACAATGGAACATTTGACTTTCCTACGACCCCTGGTAATCCATATGTGATAATGGTTGTAGGAGTTAATGGAGTTGGTAAAACAACAACAATAGGAAAGTTGGCATATCAGTTCAAAAAGGCAGGCAAGAAGGTATATCTTGGAGCTGCCGACACATTTCGTGCAGCTGCTGTAGAGCAGCTTGTGGAGTGGGGACGTCGAGCAGATGTGCCGGTTGTAAAACAGAATATGGGTTCAGATCCGGCTTCTGTTGCTTTCGATACTCTGTCATCGGCGGTTGCCAATGATGCAGATGTTGTAATAATAGATACAGCAGGTCGTCTGCATAACAAAGTAGGTTTGATGAATGAGCTTACTAAAATTAAAAATGTTATGAAAAAAGTGTTACCCGACGCTCCCAACGATGTGTTGCTTGTTCTTGATGGCTCAACCGGACAGAATGCATTTGAACAGGCCAAACAGTTTACTAAAGCAACAGAGGTAACATCGCTTGCTATAACCAAACTTGATGGTACAGCTAAGGGCGGTGTCGTAATAGGTATAAGCGACCAATTCAAAATTCCGGTGAAGTATATTGGTTTGGGTGAGGGTATGGAACACTTGCAGATATTTAATCGTGTCGCATTTGTTGATTCACTTTTCGGATAAGACAATGATTAAAGGAAGAGTTGACATAATAACAATGGGATGCTCAAAGAATCTGGTGGATTCAGAGCATCTGATGCGACAGCTCAATGAGTGTGGATACGAAGTTACACACGATAGTGAGAATCCTGAAGGTGAGATTGCTGTAATAAATACATGTGGATTTATTGGCGATGCAAAAGAGGAGTCAATAAATATGATTCTCGAATTCTGCCAACGAAAAGAGGAGGGTAACCTCAGTAAACTCTTTGTTATGGGATGTCTCTCGGAACGGTATATGAGTGAACTCAGTGAGGAGATTTCCCAGGTTGATAAGTTTTATGGCAAGTTTAATTGGAGTGAACTTATATCCGACTTGCAACACACTTATGATAGCAGTATAGCAAATGAGCGTGTACTTACTACACCTTCTCATTATGCGTTTCTCAAGATATCGGAAGGATGTAACCGCAGGTGTGCATATTGTGCAATTCCAATAATAACAGGAGCACATGTGTCACGTCCCATAGAAGATATAGAGAACGAAGTCCGTTACCTTGTCTCACAAGGCGTGAAAGAGTTTCAGGTAATTGCACAAGAGCTGACCTTCTATGGTGTCGATCTTTATAAGAGACAGGCTATAGCAGAATTGGTAGAGAGAATAGCCGATATAGATGGAGTAGAATGGATACGTCTTCATTATGCATATCCTTCAAATTTTCCGATGGACCTTCTGCGTGTGATGCGTGAGAAAGAGAATGTATGTAAGTATCTAGATATTGCACTTCAGCATGTGAGCACGAAGATACTCAAAAAAATGTTGCGACATGTGACAAAGGAGGAGACCTATGAACTTGTTGAGAGAATGCGCGCCGAGGTACCTGGAATATGTCTACGCACCACAATGATGGTTGGTTTTCCCGGAGAGACAGACAAGGAATTCGAGGAGTTGCTTGAGTTTGTCAAATGGGCCAAGTTTGATCGTCTGGGGGCATTTGCCTACAGCGAAGAGGATGGAACCTATGCGGCGGAAAACTATCGCGACAGTGTCTCTAAAAAGAAAAAGCAGGAGCGTCTTGATCGTTTGATGGATATACAGCAGCGAATATCTACCAACCTCAATTGCCAAAAGATTGGAAAGGTATACAAGACTATTATAGACCGTATAGAGGGAGAATACTATATAGGACGTACCGAATTCGATTCCCCGGATGTAGATACAGAGGTGTTGATACCTATAGTCGATGGGAATCTGGAGATTGGCGGTTTCTATAATATAAGAATTAACGATGCTGCCGAGTTTGATCTGATGGGTGAACTTGCATGACAGGCAATTGTGTATTCGAGTATATTAAGAGAGAAGGATGAACAATAAAGAATTTACAGCAAAGTTAGCACAGAAATGTAAATTGACCAATTCCGAAACAACGGAATTGGTCGACGCATTGGTAGAAATCTTTACTGAACGTCTTAAAGAGAATGACCAGATAAATATTTTAGGTTTCGGTGTCTTAGAAGTGAAGCTGCGTCGTGAGAGAGTCTCTGTAAATCCGAAGAGTGGTCAACGTATGCTTATCCCACCTAAAATAGTACCATCGTTTCGCCCGAGTGCTAAACTTAAGGATAAATTCAAAGATGTGGAGGAGTAGACTATGGACACGAAATTGCATCATTCCGATATAAGCTCTCTGCTTGCCGAGAAACTATCGCTATCTCTATCCAATAGTGATATATATACAAGAACCTTCTTTGATTTGATTATTGAAGGATTGGAGGAAGATGGTATAGTAAAGATTAACGGACTTGGTACATTCAAAATGATAGATGTAGCAAGCAGGAACAGCGTAAATGTAAACACAGGCGAGAAGTTCGAAATAAAAGGACACCGTAAAATCACTTTTATACCGGCAGATGTATTAAAGGATAAGGTAAATCAGCCATTTGCAATGTTCGAACCGGTAGAGATTGATGATGATTATGTAGATGATGAACCTGATAATGAAAGGGAATATATAACCGAAAATAAAGAACTCGCAGAAAAAGAGCTTGAAGCGTTCTCGAAAAACAATGATAAAGCAGTTACCATTCCAAATGATGTGGAACCGATTGCTACAACCATTGACGGAGAGAATGAAAATATGCACCCCGTGCTGTTACAACAACATTCAGATGATAATGCCAAAGAATTCAATAATGGAGAAAGAGACGAGAAATATGAAAAAAAAGTTGTTGCTGACAGAAATATCGATATAAAGATTGATAACTATAGTAACAGTACTGACAAGAGGAAAAGTGGAAAAAAGAGTATATATATATCAATATTAGTAATATTTATTTCCATATTAGCTTCAATCGCATATTTCTCGGATAGCAATGAAGATACGGCTGAAGTTGTTAATGCTGTGGGTAAAAAAGATAAGGCAAGTCTGTTGACGGTAGATGATACAAAAAAGAAAGTATTAGTACAGGATACAATAGCCCAAGTAGAACAAAAGAAATACTCTTTTGTTCTAATAGAGGAACTTAGATCAAAGAAATTGTCAGAGATAACACTTGCCGATACGACATTATATGATATAGAAGGAGATTTAGCCATTCATAGAGTCGGTGCCGATGAGACATTGGTAAAGATATCACAGATATATTATACGGACAAACGTCTTTGGCCATATATTGTTAAACATAATAGTTTTAGAAACTATAATCAGCTTGAGATTGGAATGAATATATCTATCCCGAAACTTGTATCAAGTAAATAGATTAGAGTTAAGTTTTCTTAATACAAACAGATGTTAAATCTATTTCAATAAAATTAACACTATAAGTTAAGGTAATGCTCTAATTTTGTATACAGAAAAATAAACTGAAAATATTATACATTATGAATGCAACAATTGACATTCGCGAATTGAACGAAATGATTGAAAGGCAGAGTGGTTTCGTTACCAATCTGCAAGCAGGAATGGACCAGGTTATTGTGGGTCAGAAGCATCTTGTAGAATCACTGCTAATAGGCCTTTTGGCCGATGGTCATGTACTGCTTGAGGGTGTGCCGGGATTGGCAAAAACCCTTGCCATAAAGACTCTGTCTAATCTAATAGATGCAGATTTCAGCAGAATACAGTTTACTCCTGATTTGCTTCCTGCCGATGTTATAGGAACAATGGTATACAGTCAGAAAGATGAGGAATTTAAGTCTAGTAAAGGTCCAGTCTTTGCCAACTTTGTTCTGGCTGATGAGATTAACCGTGCGCCTGCAAAGGTGCAGAGTGCATTGCTCGAGGCCATGCAAGAACGTCAGGTTACCATTGGTAAAGAGACTTTCCATCTGCCCGAGCCATTCCTTGTGTTGGCTACACAAAACCCCATAGAGCAGGAGGGTACATATCCTCTCCCCGAAGCGCAAGTTGACCGTTTCATGCTTAAAGTAGTAATTGGATATCCCGAGCTATCAGAGGAGAAACGTATTATTCGTCAGAATATTACAGGCGAGAAGATAAATGTACGTCCTATACTCAAACCGCATGAGATTATCGAAGCACGCAAGGTTGTACGTCAAGTATATCTTGATGAGAAAATTGAGCAGTATATAGCAGATATAGTCTTTGCAACACGTTATCCCGATAAATATGCTATGAAAGAACTGAAAGAGATGATATCATTCGGTGCATCTCCACGTGCCTCTATAAACTTGGCATTGGCAGCAAGAGCATATGCTTTCATAAAACGTCGTGGTTATGTAATCCCCGAAGATGTACGTGCTGTTGCACACGATGTATTACGCCATCGTATAGGACTCAGTTATGAGGCCGAAGCAAGCAACATGACATCGGATGAGATTGTAAGCCAGATCCTTAACAAAGTCGAGGTACCCTAACATATTTTTATGGAGACAAGTGAACTCATAAAGAAGGTTCGTAGGATAGAAATAAAGACGCGTGGCTTGTCGCATAATATCTTTGCAGGACAGTATCACAGTGCTTTTAAGGGACGTGGTATGTCTTTTAGCGAGGTACGTGAATACCAATATGGCGATGATGTCCGTGATATCGATTGGAATGTTACAGCACGTTTCAACAAACCTTTTGTGAAGGTTTTTGAGGAGGAACGCGAACTTACGGTGATGTTGCTTGTGGATGTGTCGCAAAGTCTCGACTTTGGAACTGTAAGACAGACCAAGCGTGATATGTTGACCGAGATAGCTGCAACATTAGCATTTGCGGCTATACAGAACAATGACAAGATTGGTGTAATATTCTTCTCGGATAGGATTGAAAAGTTTATACCCCCACAAAAGGGACGTAAACATATTCTGTACATAATACGAGAATTGCTGGATTTTGAACCCATAAGCAATGGCACCGACATAAACGTACCGTTGGAATTTTTGACCAATGCCTTGAAAAAGCGTTGTACGGCTTTTCTGCTGAGCGATTTCATTGCAAAACACAATTATAAGAATGCCTTGACAATTGCCAATCGCAAACATGATGTAGTGGCTATACAGGTATATGATCGTCGTTTGGTTGAGTTACCACGTGTGGGACTCATGAAAGTGCGCGATGCTGAGAGCGGAGCTGAGTTATACATAGATACATCGTCATCATCTGTACAGAAAGCACAAAGAGAATGGTGGCGCGAGAATAGCAATGCTGTCAGTGAAATACTGAAAAAGAGTCGTGTAGATTCAGTATCCGTACGTACAGATCAAGATTACGTAAAGGCACTGCTTACCCTATTCGCCCAACGTGCGTAAAGGTATACAAGTGTAAAAAAGTGGATGATATAGATGAAAAGATACACATTATACATATTGCTACTGTTAATCTCCATCTCTGCAACATCATATGCACAGAGTGTTGTGGTCAATGCCGAGATTGACTCGGTACAGCGTTTTATCGGAGAACAAGCCCGAATTAAACTTAAAGCAAGCTGTGATGCAAACAAACGTCTGATTATGCCTTTGTTCGACAAGGAGATAACAGAGGGTATAGAAATTATAGAAGCAATAAAAGATACACAGATGCTGAATGATGGTAAACGTATCTCTGTAACCCATGAGTATGTTGTGACATCATTTGATACAGCAATGTATGTTATTCCACCATTCGAGGTATTGGTAGAAGGACAACCATATTACTCTCAGGAGTTGGCTATGGCTGTTTATACATTCCAAGTTGATACAACAAACATGGAACAGTTCTTTGGTCCTAAAGATGTGTGGCACGTTGAGCTCGAGTGGGGTGATGTACAAAGCAGCGTGATATACTTTGTATTGCTCGCTATATTTACGGCAATACTTTTTTGGGTAGTCGTACGTTACCGTAACAACAAGCCCATAATACGTATAATAAAGGTCGAGCCGAAATTACCTGCACATATTGTGGCACTCAAGAGCATAGAGGCTATTAAGGATAATAGTGAGTGGCGTGCATCTGGTAACAGTAAGGAGTATTATACAATGTTAACAGATGCTCTTCGTGTATATCTTAGCGAGAGGTTTTCTTTTAATGCAACAGAAATGACGACAACAGAAATTGTTGATGCACTGTTGAAGATAAAGGACAAGGAGAGTATAAGTGAACTTAAGGAACTACTTATAATGGCAGACCTTGTAAAGTTTGCGAAGTTCAATCCGCCAATGAACGAGAATGACCGCAATCTTGCCAATGCCATAGAGTTTATAAATACTACAAAACTCGAAGGGGTAGATGAGAATCCACAACCTACCGAGAGACGAGTGGTCAATAAGCGTTCGGCAAAAGCAAAACGTATGTTGCTGCTTGCAATTATATTGCTGTCGATAACATCAATAGCACTTTTGGTACTATTTATACAGGACCTATATTATCTGATAAGTTAAAAGATTATGGTTTTTTCAAGTATAGAATATCTACTTCTCTTTATACCACTTATAGGATATGTCGTGTGGTATATACTTAAGGGACATAAAATGTCCCCCTCACTTAAGGTTTCTACTACAATGCCATATCTGGCAGGTATTAAGAGCTATAAAAACTACTTGATACACTTGCCGTTTGCATTACGTGTATTTACAATTGCCATGATTATTCTGGTATTGGCACGTCCACAATCTACCAACCGATGGCAAAATACAGAGGTTGAGGGTATAGATATCATGTTGGCAATGGATGTATCTACAAGTATGCTGGCAATGGATTTGAAACCCAACCGTATAGAAGCAGCAAAGCAGGTTGCGGCCGAGTTCATAAACGGACGTCCTAACGATAATATCGGATTAACAATCTTTGCAGGAGAGAGTTTTACACAATGTCCTCTTACAATAGATCACACAGTGTTGTTAAATATGCTTAACTCAGTGAAATGCGATATTGCAGCTCAAGGAATAATTGAAGACGGAACTGCAATCGGAATGGGAATAGCAAATGCTGTTACACGTCTTAAAGAGAGTAAAGCAAAGTCAAAAGTAATTATATTGCTTACAGACGGTTCTAATAATAGAGGTGAGATTGCTCCCGTTACAGCTGCCGATATTGCCAAACAATTTGGAATAAGAGTATATACCATTGGTGTAGGAACAAATGGTACAGCACCATATCCTTATGGAGGAGAGGTTATCAATGTGCCTGTTGAGATTGACGAAAATACCTTGAGTGAAATTGCTGACATTACAGATGGTGATTACTACAGAGCAACAAGCAATACGAAACTTAAGGAGGTATATACAGAAATTGATAAACTAGAACGTACAAAGTTGAATGTCAAAGAGTTCTCAACTCGCGAAGAGGAGTTCTTGATTTTTGCAATATTGGCATTCGTCTCTATGTTGACAGAAATGTTGCTACGTTACACAATATTAAGAAGAATACCATAAAGGATTATTATCATGAAATTTGCCAACCCCGAATTCTTATATCTCTTTATTGTATTACCGCTACTATTGGCGCTATACATATATTCCAATTACAGACGCATAAAGAACCTTAAAGAGTATGGCGATAGCGAGCTCCTTAAGAATCTCATGCCAGATGTGTCGCCATACCGACCAGGTATAAAGTTTTGGTTATCAATGTTTGCTATAGCATTTCTTATAGTAGTTATTGCACGTCCTCAATTTGGTTCCAAGAAAGAAACTATAACACGTCAAGGTATTGAGACTGTTATAGCATTGGATATTTCGAATTCAATGCTGGCCGAGGATATTGCACCTAATCGTTTAGAGAAGGCTAAGAATATAATATCGAAACTGATTGATAAATTCGAGAATGATAAAGTGGGGCTGATTGTATTTGCCGGTGATGCATTTGTACAGCTGCCGATAACAAACGACTTCATATCTGCAAAAATGTTTCTTGAAAGCATATCTCCCACATTGATATCCCGCCAGGGAACAGATATAGGAGCAGCCATTAATCTCGCTATGAAGAGTTTTACACCTAATGAGGAAGTAGGCAAGGCTGTAATAGTCATTACCGATGGCGAAAACCATGAAGGAGGTGCAGAAGAGGCAGCAAAGAGTGCTTCCGAGAAGGGTATAGCAGTATACTTACTTGGAGTAGGAACAACAGAAGGGGCACCTATTCCAACAGGAAATGCCAATGATTTCAGAAAAGACAAGGCTGGCAATATTGTAATGACAAGACTCAACGAGGAGATGAGTCAGAATATAGCACGTGCGGGAAATGGTGCATATATAAGAGTAGACAACACAAATAATGCTCAGAAACTTCTTCAGAAAGAGATTGATAAATTGGCCAAGGCCGATGTTACATCCGAGGTCTATACAGAATATAATGAGCAATTCATGCACATAGCTTGGATTGTACTTATATTGTTATTATTGGATATACTTATATTACCAGGAAAAAGCAGATATACACGTAACTTTAAACTTTTTGGTAAACAGAATTAATCTAAAGCATTGAATATGAGATACATATTTATATTAATAATTCTATCGGTTTCTATCGGAACCAATGCGCAACGTACCTATCGTGAATATCTGCGTAGCGGTAATAAGATATATGCCGACAGTATATTTGATAAATCTGAGATAGAGTACCGTAAGGCTATAGAACTTAATCAAAAGGATGCTGATGCCCATTTTAATCTGGGTAACGCCCTGTTATTCCAGAATAAAGGTAAAGAGGCTATTGAGGAGTATAAGACTGCAGCGATGTATGAAACCGATAAGAGGAATCTTGCACAGATATATCATAACACCGGTGTCGTAATGCAGGCTGCTAAAGACTATGCAAATGCTGTAGAAGCATATAAGATGTCGCTACGTAATAATCCGCATGACAATGAGACTCGATATAATCTAGCCTTGGCAATGCAACAGTTGAAGAACCAACAGCAGAATCAGCAAAATCAAGAGCAACAGCAGCAAGAGCAAAAACAGGAAGAGCAACAAGAACAAAAACAAGAACAGCAGCAGGAACAGCAGCAGGAACAGCAGCAACAACAAGAAGAGCAGAAGAGTGATATGTCGGAAGAAAATGCACAACAACTACTCGAATCCGCGATGCAGGATGAAAAGGATGTGCAAGAGAAAGTAAAGAAAATGATGCAGGTTCAAGGAGGTAAACTTGAAAAGGATTGGTAAGATATATATATTTAAAGCTGTTTTTGGATTTTTATTGAACAAGAAAAGGCATTTATTAACATCAAGAGCTATGTATCTCATCTCTTTATGTTAACTTAGCAACATATTTGTAATGTATATGAAAAGGTTAATATTGACAATATCTTTGATTCTGACAACATTTACGGCCATTATTGCCGATGAAGTGTCGTTTGTGGTATCGGCCCCAGAGGCTGTTGCCCTTAACCAACACTTTAGGGTCAGTTATACAGTTAACAGGGGTAATGTAAAAGAACCTCGTGTCTCATTTGATGGTTTTGAGATATTATCGGGTCCCAACCGTTCTACATCCATGAGCATGCAATCTATAAATGGCCAAAGTGTAACATCGCACACTGTGACATTCAATTACATATTGCAGCCGACCAAAGAGGGCACATTTGCAATTCCTGTTGCAACAATAGAGGTTGATGGCAAACAGTATAAATCGAATAGCAGAAAAATAAAGGTTTTGCCAGCCGACAAAGCATCGCAGAACTCTAAAGGTTCACGCAGACAAAGCAATGGCTCGTCGTCGGTAAATATTTCTAAGGATGACCTTTTTATGACTGCAACCTTGAGCAAACATAATGTATTCGAGCAAGAGGCTGTTCTGCTGACCTACAAAATATACTCATTGGTTAACCTTACCGCATTGAACGGAAAGATGCCGCCACTCAAAGGTTTCCAAATACAGGAGATTGATTTGCCACAGAACAAAGAGTGGAGTTTGGAACACTATAATGGACGTAATTATAGGGTAATAACTTGGAGTCAGTTTGTATTGTTCCCACAGCAGAGTGGAGAGATAGAGATACCTTCTGTTGAATATGAGGGAGTTGTTACCATGCAGACCGGTGCCAGCATGGATCCATTTGACTTTTTCATGAATGGTGGTCCTAGATATGTAGAGGTTAAGAAGACAATAAAGACTCCATCACTTAAATTGAATGTATCGGAATTACCGTCTAATAAACCGACTGATTTTTCGGGTGGAGTAGGCAACTTCTCAATTTCAAGTACAATCAATACAACCGAGTTGAAGGCTAACGAAGCTGTTACATTACGTCTCGTAATATCCGGAATAGGAAACATGAAGCTCATTAAGACTCCGGAGGTTGAATTTCCTGAAGACTTCGAGATATACGACCCCAAAATAGATAACCGTTTCAAACTTACACGTGAGGGATTTCAAGGTAACAAGGTTATAGAGTACCTTGCTATACCCCGACATGGTGGTACATTTACCATACCCTCCATAAAATTCTCTTATTTCGACATAAAGAGTAAGCAGTACAAGACTATAACTACAGACATCTACACTTTAAATGTTCAGAAAGGTAAGGAAAACGGAAATGAGACTGTTGCTTCGTTCGTAAGCAAAGAAGAGCTTAAGATGTTAGGTCAGGATATCCGATACATAGAGACAGGTAGCTATGCATTGACCCAAAAGGGTGATTATCTTTTTGCATCAATGCGTTGGATTTTATGTTACATCATACCACTACTATGTTTCGTTGTTTATATTGTTGTTCATTATAAACAGGTTGCGGAAAATGCAAACATTGCACGTATGCGTACCAAAAAAGCCAACAAAGTAGCAGTAAAGCGTTTAAAGCTCGCCAATAAGTTATTGAAAGATAACAGAGAACGTGAGTTCTATGAAGAAATACTTAAAGCTCTTTGGGGGTATTTGAGTGATAAATTAAACATTCCTTTATCTCGTCTTACCAAAGATAACATCGCTGCGGAACTTACTACCAAAGGCGTTTCTGCTGAAGAGGTAAAAGAGGTTGAAAGAGTTATTAGTGAGGCTGAGTTTGCGCAATATGCTCCGGGAGACGCAGCTGCAACAATGGATAACATATATAAGATGTCTATACAGATAATAGACAAATTAGAGAATAGTATTAGAAAATAAATTCGAGAATAGAGATGAAAAGGATTGCGATATACATTTTGTTTGCCACTCTCCCATTGTTGCTTACTGCACAAGACAGTACATATGTGGAGCAGAATACCAATCTTCAAACATATATACCCAATATTGCAGATGGTGATAGTGCTTATGCAAAAGGAGACTATACAACAGCTATTTCTATCTACGAGACAATTCTTGAAAAAGATGGAGAGGCTGCAACACTGTACTATAATTTAGGTAATGCATATTACAAGAGTGATGAGATTGCCAAAGCTATATTAAATTATGAGCGTGCTTTGTTACTTGACCCCTCGGATAAGAATACACGTTTTAACCTTGAACTTGCACAGAGCAAGACTGTAGATAAAGTTTCACAAGGATTCAAGGTCTTTTTTGTAGAGTGGATAAAAGTCATTATAAACTCAATGAGTATTGTCACATGGAGCATAATAGGTATCATATCATTTATTGTTATGCTCATCGCTATCCTCTTTTTCCTTTTCAATAGCCATATCTCTATGCGGAAATTCGGATTTGGCATTGCAATTGTTATGCTATTTGTTACAATATTCTCTAACGTAGCATCCTATACACACTACGACAAGCTAACAAACAGAAAGAACGCAATAGTTATAGTACCAAGCGTAACAGCCAAAAGCACTCCCGATGAATCGGGAACCAATCTATTTGTTATACATGAAGGTCGTAAGGTGACAATTATCGATGACAGCATGAATGGATGGAAAGAGATTGAGCTCGAGGATGGAACCATTGGTTGGTTACCTACAACAGCAATAGAGCGTATCTGACATAGAAAAGATGTTATACAATGTTTAATTTAGAACAACTGATAGAGATTGACAAGTATTTATTGCTTGCGCTTAATGGCAGTGATTCACTTTTTTGGGATGGATGTTTTACTGTATATACAACAACCATTGTGTGGATTCCACTTGCTATAATGTTATTATATGTACTAATCAAGAATAACAACATAAATACGTTTTTGGTGCTTGCGGTAGTGATAGCAATGGTTTTTGTACTAACAGATGGCATAACATCAACCATATGTAAACCTTTCTTTGAAAGGTTCAGACCAACCCGTGATCCTGAGTTGATGTATATAGTTGATGTAGTAAATGGTTATCGTTGTGCCTCATATGGCTTTATGTCGAGCCACGCTGCAAACTCCTTTGGAATAGCAGTCTTCGCAATGTTGCTAATACGTAACCATGCGCTATCCATCTCGCTAATTATATGGGCTGTTCTCAATTCTTATTCAAGAATATATCTTGGTGTACACTATCCAGGAGATATCATTGCAGGAATCATTGTTGGTGTGGTTGTCGGTGTGCTAATGTATCGTTTATTCAAATATCTTTGTAAAAAGATACGTAATGCAGGCAATAGAGACTGGATATCTACACAATATACAAAGAGTGGATATCTGGTATCAGACGTCCATCTGTTGCTTATAACACTATATGGTACATTTGTTGCTATACCAGTAATAGCATTCTTTGTGTTACAGCAGCATTAATACAACTCAATAAACTCATAACTGTTGCCAACCATTTCGAGATAACGCATGAATTCGCCTGACGATATTACCACCGTAGCATGGTTGTCGTTAGGGTGAAAACTTAGTGATTCATATTTCTTGAGGTTGGCATCAATGAATAGATGCACATGGTTCTCACAATCATTTATCAAACCGAAAGGCGATACTGAACCGGGTGTGAGTCCCAGATAACGTTCCATTCTCTGTGGTGAAGCAAACGATAATTTACCTTGATGTAATCGTTTTTCCAAATCATGGATATCGAGATTGTATTCGCAGTCCAAGATAACCAAATAATGTCTATTTCCCTTATGGTTTCTAAAAAAGAGATTTTTACAATGCTTAGAACCATCGTTATGCCACTGACCACGTGCAATCTCAATAGTAGGTGCCTCTTCATGGGTATACCATGAATATTTAATACGGTTATTGTTCAGATAATCGAGTACAATCTCTATTCTGCTTTTATTATCCATCTCTATAACTTCTCAATAACTTTACAAAGTTTATCAACAGACTCTTGACGTGTTGCCCAACTCGTACAGAAGCGTACAACATCACACTTATCATCATACTTTCCCCAATATTCAAAAACAAAATCCTGTGCAAGAAATTTCTGCTGCTCTTTTGTTAATATTGGGAACTGCATATTTGTGGCAGAATCATTCCACATCCTTATGCCTTTTGCAATAAAACTATTCTTAATCTGCTGTGCCATACAGTCGGCATGCCTTGCCAATTTGAAATATAGACACTCATCACCATCTTTAAGTAACGTTGCAAACTGTATACCAAGTAAACGTCCTTTTGCAAGCATGCCACCATGCTGTTTTATTGCATATCTGAAACTGCGTTGCATCTCCTTGTTTCTGAAAACAACAGCCTCTCCAAAGAGAGCACCCACCTTTGTTCCTCCAATATAGAAGACATCGCACATACGCGCTAAGTCGGCAAGAGTAAAGTCACACTCATCCGATTGCAACCCATATCCCATACGCGCTCCGTCGACAAACAGATAGATACCGTTTGCGTGACAATATTCCGATATAGATTCCAATTCAGCCTTCTTGTATATCAGTCCGTTCTCTGCCGGACAAGATAGATATACCATTCCGGGTTGTACGGTATGTTCGTGAGCCGGATCATTCCAATGTGCCTCATAGCAATCCTTTATTTGTTGGAGTGACAAACGTCCATCAGGAGAAGGCAAAGCTATAACCTTGTGTCCGGTTGCTTCAGGAGCACCCGTCTCGTGTACATTGATATGCCCGCTATCTGCCGATATGACACCTTGATAGCTATGCAAAAATGCGTCAATTACAGTTACATTTGTCTGTGTTCCACCAACAAGAAACTCAACACCAAGAGAATCGTCCTTGCAATGTCTCCTTATAATCTCTCTTGCCTCCTGACAAAATTTGTCCACACCATATCCGGCAGTCTGTTCAAAATTAGTTCTTACAAGAGCATCGAGAATGGCGGGATGTGCGCCCTCAATATAATCGGAATCGAATCTTATCATAATCTATATCTGTTTACATTTTGCTAAGATACGAAAAAACAGAACAATATTTACTCTATTTTGTGATTTATTATTGTCTGTAAATAGATAAGCATTACACAAATATTATTCAATTCATTAGACTTTATTTATCTCACCACCTTATTCCATCTCACTTTCTGTTGCCCGGTTTTAAAATAATTTGTTGTGATGCAAATTATTACTTTTAAATTCATATTTTAATAGACATTACCATCCCTTTATTTTATTTTCACTATATTTGCGATAATTTGCGAACATAGTCTACATCCGCTGTAAGAAATATTAAATCTATTTTACATTTCTTGCTTGTATGTTGCTATATATCGGGGATATCATTCAATGTAATTTATATATTCTGTACGAATATATTATATAAGAGAGAGAATTAACAACACACTAAATTTATAAATATGAGTATATTAAGCTACAGAAAATTGCTTTTTGCAGGTGCGCTGTCAATCTTTGCACTTGGAAACACACAAGCACAAGATGATGGATTCGACCTAGCATCTCAACGTTCCGAAGTACAAGACGTACTGCCTGTTCCCGGTCAAAAACTGGACCATAAAGGCATAGTTATCAATCCTACTCCGCAAGTGTTTACATATAATTGGGATAATACCTTGCAGGTTGCAGATGGATTAGTTATAAAAGATAAGCAGAAGAAGTTTACCGAAGAACTATCTTTTATCAAACAGGTAAAGAAAGGTTCCAAACTAACTATTGATTTTGGAACAAAAATCGCAAAGAAAAACGGTGTCAAAGAGGTATCAGGTGCCTACTTATTGAATATAGATAAGAAGGGTATCACTATTATAGGTTATGATGAAAGAGGTGCTTTTTATGGCATTGAGACATTAAAACAGTTGCTAAACAACAAAGTTAACCCGGGAGTACTACCTTATGCACAGATAAACGACTATCCAGATATGCCTAATCGTGGTGTTGTCGAAGGTTTCTATGGCGCTCCTTGGTCTCATGAGGTGCGTACATCGCTTATTGACTTCTATGGTAAGTTCAAGATGAACAGTTACCTATATGGTCCTAAAGATGACCCTTATCACAGCTCTCCCTATTGGCGTGAGCCTTACCCCGAGAAAGAGGCACAGAACATCAAGGACCTTATTGAGGCAAGCCGCCGCAACCGAGTAGACTTTGTTTGGGCAATCCACCCCGGAAAGGATATCAAATGGAACGAAGAGGATTATCAGAATCTTGTAAATAAATTCAATCTGATGTACGACCTTGGTGTACGCCACTTCGCAGTATTCTTCGACGATATTGAGGGCGATGGTACAAACCCCTTGAAGCAGACCGAACTGCTAAATCGTCTTACTGACGATTTTGTCAAGGCAAAGGGCGATGTATCTCCTTTGACAGTATGTCCTACCGATTACTCCAAGCTATGGGCAGCACCCGGCGAGGACGGTGCACTTGCAATATATGGTCGTACACTTTATAAAGATATAAAGGTGTTCTGGACCGGTGATGTTGTATGCAGCGACCTTACACCCTCTACACTCGAATTCATTAACAGCCGCATCAAGCGCCCCGCATACTATTGGTGGAACTATCCTGTAACAGACTATGTCCGTCACATCTTGATGCAGGGTCCTGTATATGGTTTGGATACATCGCTTACAAGTAACGATGTGTGTGGTGTCATAAGCAACCCAATGGAGCATGGCGAGGCATCTAAACTTGCTTTGTACAGTGTAGCCGATTATTGCTGGAACATGGAATCGTATAATGCTATTGATAGTTGGGAGAGAGGTTTGGTTGAGCTTGCTCCACAAGTAAGTGATGCATATCGTACATTTGCAATACACTCTGCTGATACCGAGAATGGTTATCGTCGTGATGAGTCATGGGAAACCGAAACATTCTCACTAGCAAATTGGGATGATAAAAAGGCACAAGCATTAGAAAATGAGTTCAAGAAGATAGAGAGCGTGCCTGCTACAATGGAGAAAGGATGCGATAACCATATTCTAATTAAGGAGTTGCGTCCTTGGCTTACAGAATTCGGTAAGTTAGGTACAAGAGGTTATCGTGCAATAGAACTCGCTCGCATATATCGTAGTCAGAGTGACGATGCTCTCTTCTGGGAGAAATTCATTGAGAACCTGATGAGCAAAGAGGATATGGATAACTACAATGCACATAAGTCGGGTACAATGAAACTGCAACCGTTCTACGAAAATATCACCGATGACATGGCACATGGTTTCTTGAAAAAACTAATAGGTGACGTTCCTAAGGATTACAAGGGTATTGGTTCTTTCAGCACAGCCAAGACCATTCTCACAAAACTGATGTTCGATAACGATAGCACTACATTCTATACATCCGGTATGGCACAGAAGGCCGGTGACTGGATTGGCGTAGATTTGAGATGTGTACGTGATGTCCATAAGGTATCCATACTGCAGGGACGTAACTCTGTTGATGATGTAGACTATTTCGATCATGCCGTACTCGAGTACTCAGCAAATGGCAAGGACTGGACTCCTATGATAGATGATATGCAAAAGCAGTATGTCATAAATTGGGAGGGAGACCCTGTTAAGGCACGCTATGTGCGTATTAGAAGATTGGATTCAAAACGTGTCAATTTTGCAGCAGTCCGTTCGTTCGATGTTAATCCCTTGTGTGTTGATAACATCGGTTTTGCATTAGACACAAAAGAGCCCAAAGAGACCATTTATGCGTTCGATAGTAACCTTGGCACATCTTACAAGAGCGAGAGCATCGATATGACAATGGAGGTGACAGAAGGAACAACAGGATATACACTGCTTATGAATAAACTACAGGTTCCTGTAAAATGTACACAATGGGACAAGAAAGGCAAATTAGTGGCAGAGACTCTGCTCGACAAACCTTTCTCTAAAATTGAAATAGCCGATGCTAAGAAAGTTGTTAAGGTTAAGATAGAAGGTGCAGCGGAAATTTACGAGATTATCACCGAGAAAGCAGAGAAATAAACTATAATGAGAAAGTTTATAAGTTCTATAATCGCAACAATATTTGTTGTGACTTTATACGCGACAGATGGCATTCAGCCATCTGTCGGTTCGCCTTATAGTGTTATTCCTATTCCTGGAAACATTGAGATTACAAAAGGTATATATAAACTACCTAAGAGTGGTGCAACATTCTACATTAAAGGAATAAAGGATTGCAAGTTGAATGAATACCTTAAAAGTTCATCTTTGGTGCTACAACAAGCCGACAAAGCTCGCAATGCAAATATCCTAATAGAAATCAGCAATAAAAAGGAGAAAGATAATAATCACGAGGCCTATAGACTGAACATAACCCCTAAGCGTATAAGTATAGAAGCAAACGATGAAGCCGGTGCATTCTATGCAATACAAACCATTTTGCAGATGAGTGAGGGAGGTTTAAAAAGAGAGTTCCAGTGTTGCTCGGTAAGCGATACTCCACGTTTTACATATCGTGGCCTTTTATTCGATGTCTCAAGACATTTCCGCACAAAAGAGTTTCTTATGAAACAGATGGACGCTATGGCACTCATGAAACTGAACAAGATGCATTTACACATGACAAACGGTGCCGGCTGGAGAATAGAGATAGAGCGTTACCCGAGACTAACTGAGTATGCAGCATGGAGACCATATAGGTCGTGGATGGATTGGGCCGATGACACAAGATACTGCGAGAGCAATTGCCCTACAGCATATGGTGGATATTACACAAAAGAGGATATAAAAGAGATTCTGGAATATGCCGAGGCAAGACATATAACAGTTATTCCCGACATAGAGATGCCGGGACATAGCGAAGAGGTGCTGGCTGCATATCCCGAACTCTCGTGCAGTGGCGAGCCATACAAAAATTCGGATTATTGCATAGGTAAGGAAGAGACATTTACTTTCTTGGAGAATGTTCTGACAGAGGTAATAGAGCTTTTTCCTTCGAAGTATATCCATATAGGTGGAGACGAGGCCGTGAAAGAGGGCTGGAGAAACTGTCCTCATTGCAAGAAACGTATGCAAGACGAGGGACTCAAGGATGTAGATGAACTTCAAAGTTATCTTATACATCGTATTGAAAAATTTGTAAACAATAAAGGACGTAGAATCATCGGTTGGGATGAGATTTTGGAAGGAGGACTTGCGCCCAATGCAACTGTTATGTCGTGGCGTGGTACCGAGGGTGGTATAAAAGCGATGAAAGCAGGACACGATGTGATAATGACACCCGGTGAGACATGTTACCTCGATTTTACACAGGATGCACCGTTTAAAGAACCAGTTTCTATTGGAGGTTATACACCATTGAAGAAAGTATATCTGTACGATCCCTTGGAGCAGGGTATAAGCCCAGAGGAGGCAAAACATCTACTTGGTTTGCAAGGCAACCTTTGGAGCGAGTATGTTACCGAGGACAGCCATGCCGAATATATGTATTACCCACGAGCATTTGCCATTGCAGAAACCGGTTGGAGCAAGCCCGAAAATAAGGATTATGAGAGTTTCAAAAAACGATCATTAAGACTTTGTTCTCTACTACAGGCACAGGGATATACCACATTCGATCTTGCAAATGAATTTGGAGAACGTAAAGAGGGGCTAAAGCCTATAGAACATGCCGGTAAAGGGTGTAAAGTCAACTACAATCAACCATATCATTCTAAATATGAAGCAAACGGAGATGTAACTCTTACCGACGGATTATTAGGTGGATGGACCTACCTAGACAAACGTTGGCAAGGTACAATGAATGATGTAGATGTAACAATAGATATAGGCTCTGTACAACCTATAAAATATGTAGGTGCATCATTTATGCACTCGGCAGGAGCATGGGTACATGTTCCTAAAAAGATGGATGTATATATATCCGAAGATGGAGAACATTATACACTTGCAGGAACAGTATGGGGAGATATTCCGAACGAGATTCCCAAAATAATGTTCAAACAATATTCTGTTGTATGTAATGGCAAAGCTAGATTCATCCGTGTTCACGCCACAAAAAACGATCGGGCAGGAGCATGGCTCTTCACCGACGAGATAGTAATAAACTAATAATGCAGTATAAATATCCCATGTAAAGATAATATTGAGGGTAAATAATTCGATGTCATGAATAATAAAAAAAGATTCATGACATCGAATTATATTAAATCTATTTTCAGAATAGTGTGTAGAGAATATTTGTCAATAAAAATATAGAAGAAAATAACCTTTTAATCTTCATGATTACAAAAGTATTATACATTTAAGAATAGAAAAATCATTGTATATGTTTGGATTTTTGAAAAAATATTATAACATTTGCAATATTAACCCCTAAACTTATAAAGTTATGAGAAAGATATTCTTGTTTGTATTCTTTATGGCATTCGTTTCACTTAATGCCTATTCCCAATCAGATGGTGGTGATAACAATATCTATTCTTTAGTTGATGAACATGCAAAATATCCCGGTGGACAGGCTGAAATGCTTAAATATCTTAAGGATAACCTTAAATATCCCGAAGTGGCCAAAGCCAATAATGTTCATGGTAGGGTAATAGTAGCTTTTGTTATTGAGAAAGATGGCTCAACAAGCGAATTCAAAGTAAAAAGAGGGCTTAGTAACGAATGTAACGAAGAGGCTATAAGGCTTATCAAATCAATGCCAAAATGGGAACCGGGTAAGAAAAAAGGTAAAGCTGTACGAACATCTATGTTGGTACCCGTTAATTTTTGATTCTAAAATACATTACTATAAAACAGAGAGGGGCTGAATAGTTTTTAATCAGCCCCTCTCTGTTTTATAATATACTTAAAAAGCAAGTCCCACCCTGAAACCTATACAGTTCAATATACTCTGGTCATAGCTCATAAGGTCGCATTTGTTTGTAGCAAAGCTATAAAATAGAGCCATATGGAAACCTACACCATTGGGCCAGGGATAGTAGTTGAATCCAATCTCAGGGGACATATAGAACCCCCAACTATTCTGGTCGCTCATAAATATATAATAATAATTGCTGAATTGTGCATAGCATGCACCAAGTTTCATGGATGCATATGGTTGAAAATCAGCTTCCTGAAAACGATACTTTACAAGGGCGCCGAAAGGTAACGTAAACATTTGGTGTTGTTGGTCGCTATTCATCGACAATGTCTCGTTAAGTTTTATTGTTCGGCGCGAGAAGTATTCGTTATTGGTATGGAAGTTCAGAAAGCCACCTACTGCTAAGTCGGGTGTAATATAATAGCCACCCTCAAAGTTCATACCCCAACCGCTTGCTCCGTTCGAGAAGTTGTTGTTCAATGGTATATTGAACTGCCAATCTATAGTGAAATAGCTGTCAAGGGAGACTTGAGCCTTACTTTCGGTAGGTAATCCCATTGCGGCAAATATCATAACCGCACATATAAAGTTCCTTACTGTTTTCATATTGACAAAACTTTATTGGTTAAACATCTTTAGATTACTTACAATACTACTTTACTATAAGGTATGGCGACTGTGTGAATGCCTGTTTTATAGCATTTACTGTTCTCGACATGCTTAACGAATTGCCATTCAACAAACCGCAGATATAAGAGTTCCATACAACAGTCAGTTTATTGTTTGAAATGGCAGATGGAGTAGTGCTCACTAATTCTGCAATAATGGAACCTGTAGAGTAGCTATAGAAGAACGAGAAAGGGTAGTACCATCCCCAACCTCCCCAATTCCAATATCCGGGGTAGCTGTTCCACCAAGGACCATTACTATAGTCATTAAAATAGTAGGTGTTGCTCACATAACTAAGCTGCAAAACGGCATCGGCCTGTTCGCTACTCTCTGCTATGGTATAACCATACTTTACAAGATTATCTTTGTACTCTTCTACCACAGCCTTGGAGTTTTTATCGTTCCAGTATTCAGGTTTCTCCTTGTTGCTGATAATGAGAATACTGTCTATTACATGACACGTTTGCAATGTTGCAAAGTCGGTACCTTTGTCATAATTGGTATAGACAAGATAGTCATTATCCAACTTGTCGGTGTCTGGGTCTTTCTCGCAAGCGACAAAACCCAATAAAAGCACCATAATAAAAACTGAAAATGCACATTTTTTCATAGGTGTACTTTTTACATTGTTAATATAGTTATTCTCTCTGGTTACTTTTTGTGCACAAGACGATGTGAACGGTTCTTTGATATGGGTTGCATCTTGCTGTCTAGTCTTGTAAGTGTTGTATCACTATTCATCAGCATATGCATCTTTTGATTGTTTCCGTATGATACCAGTTCATAGATTACAGCAGTACTATCATTAGGCATTCCTATAAGCACAACCGTTTCACCACTATCATTCATCTTCTTTGGCTGCATATTTTCATCCATATAGGTTGTTGTTATGGTATATGTACCATCATCATTAAGGCTTACAGACTCTATTGTCAGCTGTGTATTTCCGGCTTTTCCTCCATCCATAGGCATCAGACCTTCGAATACAAACGTCTGTAGGTCTCCTATGGTAGAATCGTTTACCATATACAGACTGTCAGTCTCCGTCTCAATTACAAGTACAGGCTGTTGTTCTCCTCCGCACGAGTTACATGCTGTAAACATTGTTGCAGCAAATGTTGCAAGTAATACAAGTTTCTTCATTCCATTAATCTTTTATGGTTGTTTGGAATAATAACACAACTCTTGCGCAACAGGTTTTATAGAAATATATAAAAAAAGTTATAAAATAAACAAGCCTGCACATCCTTAATGAATATGCAGGCTCGAAAGTCTCAGTTATATAAATAATTATAATATATAAGCTTTGTCTCTTGGAATATATCTTATGGTATTGCTCTCCTTATTGTTTTCATCATCAGGGATAGGCAACGAACCATTGAGCATATAATATATGGTATTATATAGAATATACTCCTGTCTGTTACCCAACGGACGACAAGAATGTATATTTTCTAGTTCATTTATACTGTTATGTATAAGAAGCTCATCGGAGGTAATGAGTATATTCTCCTCTGTATATATCTGTGCAGTAACCGGATTGATGCTAAAACCGTATGGTGAATCGAATTTCTCTGTAACCATGTTTGCTCCTGCTGTCGGCATCCCAAATATATTGACTATACTACTACCCAATGTTCTTTGAAGGGCAATCGCAAAAACCTCGGCAGCTCCCTGTGTTGCAGATGTCGTTATTATACTAATCTCTCTGGCATTAAATTTTTGCGCCTCATGCTCAAAACAATAACTGGTAATCTCGCCCGAGCCTTTCTCTACATTGCATACAACTTTACCGGCAAATGATGAAGGAAGAAACAGCGCAGCACACTCTACAGCCTCCTTTAATGAACCTCCGCTATTGTATCTAAGGTCTATTATGATATCCTTAACACTCGACGAACTATAACGTGACAAAACATCAGCAAGTTTCTCTTTTGTTGTTCCTTCTGAAAAACGATTGCATACAATATACCCAATGTTCCTGTCCTGTATATTATATACGGTATCCATATATAACGACGTTGACTCAAGGTTACGTGATGCCGCAATCTCAAAAGAGTCTGCTTTTTGCCATAAATAATTGCCTTCGTCATCAATATCAATCCTGCTGGTATATATAGTGCTTGCATTACCACGCTCCAACATACTATATTTCGATGTTGTGATACTGTTTCCATTAACTGCGTCAATCCACATGCCACGTTCAATGCCTGCATCATCTGCAGGAGATCCCGGCTCGACAAACAATACAAGAGCATATGTGTTGCTAGGTTTAATTCCTATAGGGTCGCGCATTACAGCAAAACTCATACCATAGCTTGTCATTAGAGCCGAATCACTGAAGTATGATGTGTGGTCATATTTCATCAACAGTTTCTTGTAAAAAGCACTGTTATTCGAAAAGAACTCCTTTGCTTGCGGACGCACAATAGAATCGCTCCACATGTAGTTTTCTTTCATCTTCGAATATATCCACTGGTTATCTTCAGTCAACTCAAGATACTCATGTGTTCTGTCCTCACCGCATGCAACGAGAAAGAGTAGTGCAATTATTACAATTATATGGTTTGATAATTTCATCATCATTTCTATTAATATGTGCGAAGATACTCTATTTAGTACTATCTGCAAAACATGGATAAATAAAATATAAAGGATTAAAACTATTTGTTTATAATCAAGCTTTGTTGTCAACCCTTTTAGCAAGCCGCACCCCCCATTCATATATTCTGTCTATTACCGGAATATCTACATCAAAGCGATGGGCCGTCTCATGTATATATCTGAGGCCATAGGCAAAATCTTCCTGAAAATATCTGCTATTGAGATCGGGTTGCCATCCCATTTCAGTCTCTACCATAGGGGTTTTGATGCCCTTGAATCCCACTATCGAACGTATCTTCCTAGTGAGGCTGTCGGCATCATGGCTTTCGTAATATTCCAATATTGGTAATAGGAAATGTGGCGATACGGGCAGCATTTTCAACATCCCAAACAACTCATTGTCCATCTGTATAAGCAGTTCCGATGCTACATTATTCCACTCCTCATAAAATAGAAACTCTCTATCATAAAATAGACTTTCGTTCCAATCGGAAAACAGAGAGTAAAGACGAGCCGGATGCAGAATAGGATTACTGTTAGTAAACGTGGCTTCATAAAAATTGTTAAGCAAGTTGACCGGTGCATCGAACAAATCTTCTATGATAGTCCTAAAAGTCTCTTTATCTTTGCATCGTTCAACTGCGATATTATGCGAAAGTTTATATCCAAGTAAGAAGGCACTTCTACCATACTCCTTGGTACGTGCAATAAATGGAACACGCTGGAACCCCCACAACGGTATCTCTTCGTCAAGTAATTGCATTGCCTCAAAAAAGAAACCCGTTGAAGAGAAAACACTTCCCACGAAAGTCCCTGCTTTTAGATATGGAGCTATTATTGTCAGTTCCTCTTTAATAGCATATCCCGGCAAACACAAAAGTACAATATCGGCATTTGAAACTGCGCTCTGTGCATCAGTTGTGACACAATCCAACTGTGAAATAATAGGGCTGCCATTGGGTGTGTATATCGTAAGATTATTACTCCACAAATGGGCTCTTTGTGTAAACATATACACAGATGCATTATCTTTTGAGGCCAGATATCCTGCTATTACGTGCCCCAACGAACCTCCACCGCAAATACAGACATTAATCATCTCTCACTCTCAAGTATCCTGAACGACTCAATAAGTTTCTTGTTATCCTCGTGACTGCGCACAGCTATTCGCATATACTGCTTACCGTCAAGTCCAACCTTGGATGTACAATCCCTAAGTAATATATTGAACCTTTTTAGCATTGTAAGCACAAGCCCGTTTGCTGTGTATGGGGACAATACCTCTGCAAGAAAGAAGTTAGCCTGTGATGGCATTATACGCAGAAATGATATCTCTTCAAGCTGCTTTTTGAAATGATTTCTCTCCTCTATAAATCTATTGCATGCACGATGGTAATCATTCTCATACTTATTGTATATCTGCATGAAGAACTCGCAAAAAGAGTTTATATTCCATATGCTTACATATCCTTTTATCTTGGCAATCATATCTTTATCAGCCGAGCATAATATACCCAATCTTATTCCTGGTACTCCATAACTCTTACTTATGGATTTCATTACCATCATATGGTTGTAGTTTTCCAATGTAGAGTTGTGTAACAAGGAGTTATTTTCCCATCCATCGCTGAAGTCAACAAAACTCTCGTCAACAATAAGTCTTATAGAGTTATTCTCGCACCATTCTGCTAGTTTTAGAATATCATTCTTGGGAATGAAATTACCGGAAGGATTATCAGGATTGATAAGCAATATACTGTCAACTCTATTCTTACTGAAGAAAGCTATAAGTTCATTTGCTGTATATCTGTAATCTTTGTTATCAGGGATAAAGGTGACAAGTGAATCGGCATTACGTCTGTTAGGATACTCTTCGAATGTAGGACGTATGACCCCCAACTTGCCGGGAAGAATCTCCATAAGCGCCTTAATGAGTTCGGCTGCACCGTTTCCCGGTACAATATATTCCTCTTTTATACCCCAGCATTTACTTGCTAGAAGTGTATTTACCTTCATCCCAGAAGGATACTCCATGACAAGCGTACGGAAATTGGCCTGCATCTCGTCCATTATCTTGGATGCGCCAAAATAGGGATTCACAAGATAACAGTAATCGAGCATTTTGGGGAAGCGCCAGAAACCTCCAAAACGTCCATAATATTTACGCAAAATGTCTTTCTCCTCAGCAAAAAGCGCTTCGGCAATATCAAGGTCTTGCTTATCGTCAATCTCGTACCATTTTTCATTGGTAACCGGGAGCGCCTTAAGTTCCTTACCATTCAAGAATGTTATTACACGCAACACATTCTCATAATACTCATTGTTGCCTACAGCCTTTGTGTATGCCTGGAGAAACGGAACATATTTTGTAATGCTGAACTCCCTTGAGAATTTGTATATATTTATAGTCTTATAATACTTCTCTATATCGTCATAGCGGAATGCAGCTTTTGTTACAAAATTCACAATGTTGTCATCTTCGTCTATGCACACCATTGTCCCATCCATCCAGCTTTCATATTTTGCAACCAATGCAAGGTTAGGGAAGGGGGTATTTACAAGCAACTGCAACATACTCTCGTCGAAGACAAGATCCGACTCAAGAAGTATAGTGTCATCTTGTTGTAGTTCCTCGCCGGCAAGAGCCAATGAGTATATATTGTTTGTCTTGTCGTAAATAGGGTTATTGACATACTCTATTTTCAACAAGTCGTTATATCGGTCTCCGATGTGTGCCATAAGTTTCTCACTCTCGTACCCGACAACAATTACAACTCTGTTAAGATTTAGCTTCGATAGTTGTGTCAATATACGGTCTATTATACATACGCCATTCACTTGCACCATACATTTGGTGTTCTCCTTTGTGAACTCTCCCAGGCGCTTGCCCATTCCGGCAGCCAATATAATTGCTTGCATATTATTGTTTATTTAATGGTCGTTGCAAGATGGAGCTTTCCTTCGCATCTGCTTTTAAAATCAAAAAAGGACAGAGCGAAAAACTACTGATTGCAAGAATTTCGTCTGTCCTTAAGATTTGAGCAACTATCCACTGTTATGTGGATGAGCTTAGAGGTATTATTTATGCCTCTGCGGGTGTCTCTTCTGCAGTAGTTTCTGCCTCTGCATTCTCTGCAGCTGCAGCAGCCTCTGCCTCAGCCTTAGCAAGTGCCTCTGCAGCCTTCTTGTCTGCTACTTTCTTGGCAATCGCAGCGTTTACCTCTTTCTCGGCCTCAAGACGTGCTTTCTTATCGTCACGTTTAGCCTGCTCGTTCTTGCTCTTTATGCCGTTGAGTGCATTTGTCTTGTCGGCTTTCCAAGCCTCGAACTTAGCCTGCGCAGCAGCCTCGTCGAATGCGCCCTTCTTAACACCACCCTGGAGGTGCTTCATAAGATAAACGCCCTCGCGAGAAAGGATGTTGCGTGCTGTGTCGGTAGGCTGTGCACCATTGTTTACCCAATACAAAGCGCGCTCAAAGTTAAGTTCAACTGTTGCGGGGTCGGTGTTGGGGTTGTAAGTACCGATTTTCTCAACGAACTTTCCATCACGTGGAGCTCTCGAATCTGCAACCACAATAGAATAGAATGCGTAATGTTTACGTCCTCTTCTTTGCAATCGGATTTTTGTTGCCATTTTAAATGAATTTAATTGGTTAATGATTTGAGTTATCCGATAACTCGTATCGGCGCTGCAAAGATACTGCTTTTTATTTTAATATACAACTCCAAAATCGTTAATTCTCACAACAATAAAATGTTTTTAATTATCCTCTAAGCTCCATGCCCGGGAATTATGTGTAGATATTCGTTTATCCTCGGGTGGTAAAGCCATATAATTGCCATAGAGCGCTTTCAGATAGCTGTCACAATCAACAGGGGCACGATACTCTTTTCCTTCGAATATAACAATCTTGTATCTATCGAAAACAGAGTGGTGGAATACCTCCTTAACAGCCAGTCGCGAATAGGAACTGAAAACATATTCACTGCTATCGAACTCTTGTTTTGTGGCAAGAGTTTTTATGCGAGCCAACATCCCTTTAAGATTAAATGGTAGCAATATAAGTTTTGTGACGGCAAGACGCAACTTACGTATCGGGCTCATTTCGTGAAGGAAAACCGAGTTCTTGACATGCATATATCTTCGCATCTCGCCACATTCGTATGCCTGTTTTTTGTCGGCATATCCATCAAGAGGGAATATGTCTATATATACACCAAAGAGATCTGGCTTAAAGTGATTCTCTTTTACTACGGTTCCTTTGCGATATACCTTGGCAAAAGGGAGTCTATACCTGGCGTCAAGTTCCGGTGCCACAGCAATATTATCTTTCCCATCAGCATTGTACGTTGCAAGAAACTTCTCGTAGTCGGGGCGCGGCATATGTATATCTATATCATCATCCCATGGGATATATCCCTTGTGCCTAACCGCACCAAGCAGCGTACCATAAGCAAGATAGTAACGCAGGTTGTGTTGCTTGCAAAATAGGGCAACGTCGTCCAATATTCCTATCTGTATTCTTTTCAGTTCGTCGGTATGAATTTCTCTCATAAGATGAACTTCTTATTTTATTAACTCATACTCACGTGTACCAAGCCCTATCTTTGCAGCATGCTCAAGACATGATTTCCACTCCGACTCGGGTGTAGAGTTTGTAAAATGATCGTGCTTGTCGCAGAATCCCGGTGCATGCATCCTCTCATAAAGCTGGCTGCCGGGCATGGGCTTCGCCGCCATACAAGCATCTACACATGCCTGATCCAATGCCAGAGGATCGGTTGATGCAAACATTCCAATATTTGGAAGTATAGGCACATCGTTCTCACAATGACAATCGCAATTGGGCGATACATCCACTACCAATGATATGTGGAACTGAGGACGGCCTGAAACTACAGCCTTTGCATACTCAGCCATTTTTCTATTAAGCAACTGTGGAGCATGAAAGTTCTCGAAGTTTATCGCATCGAAATTACAAGCCCCCAAACAGCGCCCGCAACCTACACAAAACTCCTTGTCTATATGCATTTTCTTTGTATCGTTGTCGAATACAAGACCATTATTGGCACATTGTTGCATACACTTCTTACATCCCCTGCACAAATCTGCGTCAATAACCGGTTGTCCGCTAATATGTTGCTCGGTCTTTCCGGCACGCGAGCCGCAGCCCATACCTATATTTTTTATGGCACCACCGAAACCTGTCATCTCATGTCCCTTGAAATGGTTAAGACTTATGAACACATCGGCATCCATTATGGCACGACCTATCTTTGCATTTTCAACATATTCGCCACCCTCTACAGGTACCTCTATATCGTCGGTACCCTTAAGTCCGTCACCTATTATTATGGGACAACCTACTGTCAACGGAGTAAAGCCATTTTCCCATGCACAATAAAGATGTTCTATGGCATTCTTTCTGCTACCGGGGTACATTGTATTGCAGTCGGTAAGAAACGGTTTTCCACCTAGTTCTTTGACAACATCCACAACAGCTCTGGCATAATTGGGACGCAGATAGCTGATATTTCCCATCTCACCAAAATGTAGCTTTATGGCAACAAATTTCCCCTCCAGATTAAGATTTGCAATACCGGCTTTCTTAATCAGTTTCTTTAACTTCATAGGCAATCCATCGCCGTTTGCCTTTGTTCTGAAATCGGTAAAATAAACTTTGGCTTTATTCATACATGTCAATAAAAGTCTTGTTTTTGATATTGAGAAATTCTTTTAGTTTCTATAATTATTTATATCCTATAAAATTAACTATATAATTTTAAATAGTTTCTAAAAGTGCGCACAAAGAAAACAATAAAAAGCGATATTTCAAAAAAGGAACATCGCATTTATTGCTTGTTTTAAATTTTCCATAAAACATTTTTGAATGTTATTTAAATTTAAAGAGTTTCAAAACAACTTTTTTTCTATAAGTTATCATGAGATAATTTAATTTTATACCTTTGCATTCCAATATCATGATTTGTTCATAACTATGAAAGCATTGAAGGAGAGAATCCAAAAAGACGGACGTTGTTTCCCCGGTGGAATATTAAAAGTTGATAATTTCATCAATCATCAGATGGACCCTATCTTGATGAAATCTATGGCAGTAGAGTTCGTCAGACGTTTTGCCGGAACAGAAATCAATAAAATATTAACCGTCGAGGCGAGTGGTATTGCGCCGGCAATTATGGTAGGCTATCTATTGGAACTCCCTGTAGTATTTGCCAAGAAACGTAAACCAAGCACTATGGAAAATATGTTGGAGACAGAAGTGTTTTCGTTTACAAAGAATCAGACATATACTATATGTGTTAGCAAAGATTACATACAACCGGAAGACAAAGTTCTTTTTATTGACGATTTCCTTGCCAACGGAAATGCAGGGAAAGGTATAATGGATTTAGTCAATCAGGCAGGTGCCAAGTTAGTAGGAATGGGATTCCTCATAGAGAAAGCTTTTCAATCGGGAGGAAATATGCTCCGTGAAATGAATATTCATGTTGAGTCATTGGCTATTATCAAGAGTTTGGACAATTGTGAAATCAAATTCAAGGAGGATTGACAAGAATGAAACACCAAGAAACAGTATCTTGTGATATGCCGCAAGGATTGATATACGGATTGGAAGAACGTCCTCCACTACGTGATACATTTTTTGCAGCCTTACAACACTTGTTAGCTATTTTTGTAGCAATCATCACACCTCCGCTTATCATTGCAGGTGCGTTGAAATTGGATTTAGCGACAACAGGTTTTTTAGTATCAATGTCCTTGTTTGTATCAGGGCTTGCAACATTTATCCAATGCCGCAAGTTTGGTCCTATTGGTTGCGGACTCCTGTGCGTGCAAGGTACCAGTTTCTCTTTTATAGGTCCTATAATAGCAGCCGGTACTATAGGAGGACTACCTGCCGTTTTTGGGGCAACGATTGCCGGTTCCGTTGTTGAGATGTTGGTAAGCCGAGTGCTTAAATATACGAGACGTATTATTACTCCGTTGGTGTCAGGTATTGTGGTGACTTTGATTGGTTTGAGCCTCATTCGTGTCGGAATTACAGCATGTGGAGGTGGAGAGGCTGCCAAGGTCAATGGAACATTTGGTTCGTTTGAACACATAGGTCTATCTGTACTCGTATTAATACTTATAATATTTTTCAACAGAAGCAGCAATAAATATTTGCGCATGAGTTCCATTGTAATCGGTTTGACAGTGGGATATGTTGTATCATATACATTAGGTATGGTAGACTTCTCGGCCATTCAAGATTATGGAAGTCTGAACATTCCAATACCTTTCCGTTATGGCATAACATTTGATATCTCTGCCATAGTGTCGTTGGCATTGGTTTATTTGATAACAGCTATCGAGGCATATGGAGACATTACAGCCAATTCACTTATTTCGGGACAACCTGTTGAAGGGGATAAATTTATGAAACGTGCTTCAGGAGGAATATTGGCTGACGGTATAAATTCCATGATGGCAGGTATATTCAATTCTTTCCCAAACTCCATTTTTGCTCAGAACAATGGTATGATTCAACTTACAGGAGTTGCAAGCCGATATGTAGGCTATTTTATAGCCGGTATGTTGGTAATATTAGGTCTCTTCCCTGCTATTGGCTTGGTCTTTTCTTTAATGCCCGAGCCGGTTCTGGGAGGAGCGACATTACTAATGTTTGGTACTGTTGCAGCAGCCGGAATCCGTATTATTGCTTCGCAGAACATTGATCGTAAAGCAACTTTAGTTATAGCTATAAGTCTCAGTTTTGGACTTAGTGTGGAGTTGGTTCCGGAGATATTGTCTCAGCTGCCGGAGTCTATTCGTACCATTTTTTCATCAGGTATAACAACCGGTGGATTAGTGGCTATAATTGCTAATGCAACAATCAGAATAAAGGATAAATGAATTGTCCTTAAAACTAAATAAAAACAGAAATATTTACAATATATTTTATAAAGTCACAATTAAGAATCATTATCTATGTCTGGATTTTTTGGATGTGTGTCGCGCCACGAATGTGTTAGTGATGTTTTTTATGGAACTGACTATCACTCTCATCTGGGTACTAAACGTGCCGGTATGGCATTTTATAATGGAGAAAAGTTCATTCGTTCAATTCATTCGCTTGAAAACGGATATTTTAGAAATAAATTCGAGGATGAGTTACATAAGTTCGAAGATTCTCAAATGGGTATAGGTGTTATATCTGATAATGAATCACAACCTATTACAATTACATCACATTTGGGTAGGTACGCAGTAGTAACAGTAGCTCGTATCGATAATTTAAAGGAACTTACAGAGAAACTCTTGAATCAACGAATGCACTTCTCGGAACTTTCTAGTTCTGAAATCAATGCCACAGAATTGGTTGCCATGCTCATTGGTATGGGAAACTCAATAAAAGAAGGTATCGAGCTCGTACAGAATAGTATCAAGGGCTCATGTTCTATGCTTGTTCTTACAGACCATGCCATATATGCAGCACGTGATAAATTGGGAAGGACTCCAATTTCAATAGGTAAAAACGATAAGGGATACGTATGCGCTAGTGAAAGTTCAAGTTATACAAATTTAGGATATTCATATGTTAAGGATCTCGGTCCCGGTGAAATAGTACAAATGAGTGCCGACGGTGTACGAGAAGTAGCACCTCCGGGCTGCAGAAAGCAAATATGTTCTTTCCTTTGGGTCTACTATGGCTATCCTTCTGCATGGTATGAAGGAATTAATGTCGAGAATGCACGCTACGAAAGCGGTGCTGCAATGGCAAGGCATGATTCCGATTTGCAGATTGACTATGCAGCCGGTATTCCTGATTCAGGTGTAGGTCACGCTATCGGGTACTCAAATGAAAAAAGAGTACCATATAAGAGACCTTTTGTAAAATATACTCCAACCTGGCCACGAAGTTTTATGCCGCAGAATCAGAAAATGAGAGATCTTGTAGCAAAAATGAAATTGCTTCCCAACGAGAAGCTCACATATGGGCAGAAAGTTGTATTCATGGACGACTCAATTGTAAGAGGCACCCAACTGAAAGACAACATAGTAAAACTTCATGATACAGGAATTGCAGAGATTCATATGCGCATAGCATGTCCTCCTCTCATATTTCCATGTAAGTTCCTGAACTTTTCTACATCTCGCAGCACTTATGATCTCTACACTCGAAGAGTCATTAGAGATATGGAAGGAACGGATAACCTTACCGACGAAATATGTATGCAGTATGTAGATCCGGACAGCTCAAAACATAAGGAAATGGTGGAAATAATGCGTAAGCATCTCCAACTCACATCTCTTAAATTCCAACGTCTGGATGACCTGGTAGCTGCAATAGGCTTACCTAAGTGCGATTTGTGTACTCATTGCTGGGACAATAGCAGCTATACAGAATGATTATTGAATAATTTGAATCAGTAGTTGACCTCTTATTGTTATATTTAAAATGAATCAAATACTGATTCACATGAATATATATAAAACCGTTTCATTAAATTATAAAATGAATATCAAGATTACAAATTTACATGTTACTTTATTTATATTATTGGTAACAATATCTACTGCTACTGCAGCACAAACTGCTGAAAAGGCAGGAGCAACTGAAAGTGAATATGGCAATATAGTAGTTTATTTGGAGACAGCAAACTGGGATCAAACCTCTCCATTTAACAAACTATGTTTTACAAGTAATGGAAAGCAAGCATTAACAGGCTGTGTACCAACGGCATATGCTATTCTTATGCATTACTACAAGTGGCCTGTATGTGCAAATGAAAAGAAAGTATATCATTCAGGCACCGGTGAAAGTATAATTCTTGGACACGATTACGATTGGGATAATATGCTTGATAGTTATAGGGAGGGATATAATGACATTGAAGCTGATGCAGTAGCTATTTTGATGCGTGATCTTGGATATGCCTATCAGGTTGTATATGGAACCGGCAGCACAGATTCCGGTGCAGGAGGAGAGGGAGCCGGCAAATTAATTGATGTATTCAAATATAAGTGTGAGTCACCTAATACATCATCGGCAACTATGGCCACCAGCAGAGATATTATTGCAAATGACAAACTTTGGATACAGTATATAAAAGAGAGTCTGGATGCCGGATGTCCCATACCATACTCATCTATAACCCTAAGTGGTGGTCGACATATATTTATACTTGATGGATATACCGATAAAAATTATTTTCATTTCAATTGGGGATGGGGAGGTCAAGGTAATGGTTGGTTTAAACTAGATGAAATGAAACCGGATGCCTACAGTGACTACTCAAAATCACATAGAGCCTATTTTATGCTCAAGCCCGATAAAGAAGAAGATACAAGTATAATAACACCGGAAATGAAAGAAGAAGAGAGTAAATTGATTTTCGATCTATCCGGTCGCAAAATAGAAAGTATCAACAAGCCTGGTATATATATAATAAATGGTCGTACAATAATAAAACGATAAATAATTTTTCAGTTATTTCAACATCTTCTATGACCGTGTCATAGAATTACAAGGTTTTTATTCTTATTGTCAATACTTTACACTATATTAGCGGCATAATTCAATGACTAACAATGAGCCAAAAAGATAAAAACTCAATACTGATAATATATACCGGTGGTACAATTGGTATGATACGTAATTCTATGACCGGAGCATTGGAGTCTTTCGATTTCGACCATCTTATACGTCATGTCCCAGAATTGAGGCAGTTTAACCTGAACATCTCATCGCGTGCATTCAACCCACCAATAGACTCATCGGACATGACACCCGAATTTTGGGGTAGGATAGCCGAGGTCATATACACCAATTACGATAAATTCGACGGTTTCGTAATTCTGCACGGAACCGATACTATGGCATTTACAGCTTCTGCTCTGAGTTTTATGCTCGAGGGCTTAATGAAACCGGTAATCCTTACAGGTAGTCAGTTGCCGATTGGTGTACTGCGCACCGATGGAAAGGAGAACCTGCTTACCGCAATAGAGATAGCGGCAGCCAAGCATTGTGACGGGACCCCCGTTGTGCCGGAGGTATGCATCTATTTCCATCACAAACTGATGCGAGGCAACCGCTGTACCAAGACAAGCGCCGACAGTTTCGATGCTTTCAACTCGAACAACTATCCCAATTTGGCCGAAGCCGGACTTGAAATCAAGTATAACCATGCAATGATAAGGCCCTACGTACATAATAGTGTGCTTGCACTACATAAAAAGATGTCGAGCGATATCATTATTTTTTCTCTATTCCCCGGTATTCAGCCGCGCATTGTACAGAATATGCTTACAGGTAATGAACTAAAAGGAATAATTTTTCGCACATTTGGCGCCGGTAATGCTCCACAGGAGCAGTGGCTTGTTGATGCTTTGAGCGAGGCCACCGATAGGGGAAAGATAATCGTAAACGTTACCCAATGCAGTACCGGAAGTGTAAAGATGAACCTATACGAAACCGGACTTCAGCTTCTTGAAGCAGGCATCGTCAGCGGCAAGGATATGACAGTAGAGGCTGCACTCACAAAGATGATGTACCTGCTTGGTAAGGAACTACCTATTGAAGAGATACGCCGAATGATGAAACATAACATAGCCGGTGAGATAACAGTTACAAAGTAAAACTAAAAATCCGGTGTATAAGATTGTTAAACACAAGCCACTCACTATATCAGATTTTTGTTTTTTTGCTTGGCTGTTTTTAATAAATTGTATTACATTTGTGGATGTCGAAAAATAAACTATTAATTAACAATATATCAAACATAACTATGAAAAGAATTTTGGTAACCGGTGGTACCGGTTTTATCGGTTCGCACACCGTAGTAGAGTTGCAGAACAGTGGCTACGAGGTGATTATCATCGACAACCTTTCAAACTCTAAAGCCGAGGTTGTAGATAACATTGAGAAAATCACAGGTATACGTCCCGTATTCGAGCAGTTGGACTGCTGCGATCTCGAGGGTCTCGATGCTCTCTTTACAAAATATGCAGGCATAGAGGCTATTATTCACTTTGCTGCAAGCAAGGCTGTAGGCGAGTCGGTACAGTTGCCTTTGAAGTACTATCGCAACAACATTGTATCACTTGTTAACCTTCTTGAACTTATGCCCAAGCACAATGTTAAGGGTATAGTGTTCTCATCTTCATGTACAGTATACGGCCAGCCCGATGTACTTCCTGTAACCGAGGCCGCTCCTACCAAAGTTGCCGAGTCTCCTTACGGTAACACCAAGCAGATTAACGAAGAGATTATCTGCGATACAGTGAAATCGGGTTCACCCGTAGAGGCTATCATGCTACGCTATTTCAACCCCATTGGCGCGCACCCAACAGCCCTCATTGGTGAGCTTCCCCTTGGCGTGCCCCAGAATCTTCTTCCCTATGTTACACAGACAGCGATGGGTATTCGCGAATGTCTGAGCGTATTCGGTGACGACTATGACACACCCGACGGCTCATGCATCCGTGACTACATCTATGTAGTAGACCTTGCTAAGGCACACGTAAAAGCAATCGATCGCATCCTTAACAAAGAGATGGCACAGAACCCCGAGGTATTCAACTTGGGTACAGGTCGTGGTTTGTCTGTTCTCGAGCTTATCAACGAGTTCGAGGCTGCAACAGGCGTTAAGCTCAACTACAAGATTGTAGGTCGTCGTGCCGGTGATATTGTAAAGGTATGGGCTAACCCCGAGAAAGCAAACAAAGTGCTTGGCTGGAGTGCCGACACCCCCATACGCGACGTTCTTGCTTCGGCATGGAAATGGCAGCAGAAATTGCGCGAAGATGGTATAATGTAATATGAACCTATAATACTTTATCCCCTTATTGCTACATCTACAACTGTGGCAATAAGGGGTATTTATAATACAAAAAGAGACAGCCTATGGATTAAAACAAATGAAAAACGCAACTAAACGTGCTACAACTGAGTACGTAAATTAATTAACACATTATTAATTACAGAGCGTTTCCATTTGCAGATTAGCTGATATAAGAAATATATAATTGAGCTTTCGGCTCTTGTTCTTAATCATTGAATACCGCCAATATTCGTCACACAAGAACAAGCTGGTTGAAGGTTCACGCTGTTTGGCGTGGACCATTCTGTGCTTGTTGTGTGAAAGGTCACTTGGCGGTAACCTAATGATTGACAAGTCTACAGATGGTTACACGCCTTTTTTATTTACACAAACTATGAGTAAAATAAAAATTCTAAGCAGATTATCAGTTATACTGTTTTCTCTTCTGTTTTTCTCCTGTTCAAACGACGATGACCCATCAGGCGGTGGTTCTTCCTCAGCAGGATACGCCCCTGATAATATCGTTAACAAAGAAATTCGTTTCTACAAAGAAGAGTCCGATAAATGGTTTTTCAAATCCTTTATGAGGTCCGAAAATGGCGATGTAACCATTTTGACTAGTTCTTCAATAGCCGTTGTAGGTGATGAAACAGCCTATTATGAAAAGAACGGTGACAACTCGGCAATGTTCAAATGTTACTTTGTCACACAAGTAGTAGTAGGCGGCAATATTTATGGTTCTTGGAATCAGTATGAATTGAATCTGACCTTCCTTTCACACAATCACGGTACCTTCAGCGGCAAGCAATTGGCAAATCCTTACGACAATACCGGAACAAGTATCAGCGGTAGATTTATTTTCGACAGCGAATCCGAACCATCCGAATTTACTTGGGCTACACCCCCTGTAACAGGCGTCATCGATTATAAATATTTAACGATAAACGTATGGACAGATGAGAAAACAGAACGTTTCCTGAAATTCAACACCGACGGAACATTCAAACAATATCTCAATTTCGGTGGAGAAGAGATTAAAGAGAGCGGCACCTATACTATAGATAGTAACAGAAATGTTATCACGTTGAAATCACCGTCGGGCCGTGTATCTGAGAGTTTTAAAGTCACAGAACTCACCCTGGCATCGTTTGTTGTTTTTATGCCCGATATAAACGGGAACTACTTGTCCGAACTAAGTCTTGAGTACCGCCCCGCAACTCGAGAGGATGATATACCTCCTTATATAACCAATGACAATACCGATGACAACATCGGCAATAATAACAATGATAACACCAATAATGACGAGAATACGGATAATGGTAATAACAATGAGGCAACTACCGGTACTATTTCGGGTCACGATTGGGTAGATTTGGGTTTGAGTGTTAAATGGGCCACCTGCAATGTAGGTGCCTCAAAGCCCGAGGATTATGGCGATTACTACGCTTGGGGCGAGACCGAGACAAAGAGCAATTACACTTGGAAAACCTATAAATGGTGTAATGGCAGTAAAGATACAATGACCAAGTATTGTACCAATAGCAATTATGGTACAGTCGATAATAAAACCGTTCTTGAGCCTGAGGATGATGTAGCCCATGTACAATGGGGTGGCAGTTGGCGCATGCCCACACGTGCCGAGCAAGATGAATTGGAAGAGAAATGCACCTGGAACTGGACCACCCTTAACGGCATCAAAGGTTACAAGGTAACCGGCCCTAATGGTAAGAGTATCTTCCTTCCGGCTGCGGGCTGTCTCCACGGTACTGGTGTCAACAACAGAGGCACGCACGGCGAGTATTGGTTGAGTTCGTTGAGTAGCAACGGCAGCAACTACGCTTACTGCTCGTACTTCTATAGTAGCAAATACGGCTGGGCCAGCATCTACCGTTACTTAGGGTACACGGTGCGTCCTGTCTCAGAATAAAAGTATCTCCTTCTTTATAAAAGGTGACATGCTCCCCAATTTATTTAAAGCGCACGTCGCTTTTTTAAGCGCGTGCGCTTGATTTATTCAACCCTTATTTTTTTCGAACCCGCTTTGAGTGGGTTCGAAAAACGAAATTATAGGGGCATTTCTCGCCTCATTTCATCGGATATGGTATAGGGTTTGTATATTGTAACCCCTTATAAATATCTCGGGCCTAAGCCCCTGATATCCAAAAATAGTGGACAACATATCAGTTGGAACATAAGCGGAACAATGCCTCTCCTTGTCTTTATTCAAAAATTGGAAATCTATAGAAAGACAAGGAGAGGCATTGTTATTTAAACAGCAAAACAGAATGGAATACAATTAACATTATTTAATACTACCTGCAAAAACAAACTTTATCTATGGCTTGTTATCATTATGCAAATCACCTGAAACTCCTCTGTGGATATGTGAATACCTGCGTCGAGTGCTTTATGTGAATAGGCATAAACAGGCCAATGAATTGCATAGTAGTTTTGTCGTGTTTTATTTTGTGTTTGTGTTTTGATTGCCCCCTGATGCGAATCACGGGGCAATTATCTTTATATATACTATCTTAAAACATTTACACAACTGTAGAGAAATCACATGGAGCAACTAATATTCTGAGAGAGTTAAAAACAATATCTCATTGCATTAATTTCACGTACAAGTGTAATTTTAATATGTACTATCGATTTTACTACTTTGAATAAATTGTTCTCGATCGGCATTGCTCAAACAAGTTTGTCACTGTACTCGCTTACTCACAACTTTTTGATACCAAAAAGTAGATTATAAATTTAATTTAACTAAAAGTACAACCGTATATAATACCGAGAACTTTAAAGAGGATATTATCAACTACTTGAGGTTTTTTTAATGTTTTTGCAACCCTATGATTATTTATGGGTTTGCAATTGATGACACAAGCTAATAGCATCCCACGCGGTACCGTTCCATCGGGTTTGTAACCCGAAATAATAAGATTGACAACCGCAGTTCTTAAATATTCCATCAGTTATCTTATATCCACTTCAACTCTTATTTAATTTACTTTTCGTGCCGACGAAAAGTAACAAAAGCCTCTGCTACAGAAAATCTTAACGTAAAATGATTACGCCTTTTTTTGGGTGTTGCGGATCTCCCTCAGTTAGCCACTTTGCAAGTGTCTAACTATCGGTTAAACATGCCTCACACTGTTTCCAAAAAAAGTCTATCATTTTACTAATTTTCCTATGCGCATCAATGAGCCTATCAATGATTTGCGCTCCTTGTGATGCAGAGTAACTTTAAATAATGCAGCACATTCGAGAGCACAATGTGTGACCGAGCATTTATAAGAAATTTACAACCCGAAGAAATAATCACAGACAGCCTTGCATGGGGAGTTGAAAAACCATTGACTCTTTTCAACCCAATTTACACTGCCATCTGAAACAGTCGGGGAATAATTCCTTTAGTTTCTCTTCGCTCTGCTCCTGTTCGAATATTCCATAGAACGATGAACCCGAGCCCGACATTGAAGCATACAACGCTCCCATTGCATATAGTTTCTCTTTTATGTTTGCCGTCTCAGGGAATTTATCAAATACACTACGCTCAAAATCGTTTTTCATCGAGCTTGCCCACATATTTACGGGGCGTGGCAGAATATCGGCAATAGGTACCATTGGAGCCATTGGAGTTACCAATGAATAGGCCAATTTTGTCGACACATGCACATCGGGCTTTACTAATACCAAATGGTAACCACTTAATGCACACTCTACCGGTGTGAGTATATTACCTATACCTGTTGCCAGTGATGGTACACACTTGATGAAGAAAGCGCAGTCGGCGCCTATACGTGCGGCATAGTTCTCGAGTTCTTCGTCGCTTAGGTGCAGGGATGCAATCTCGTTAAGCATCTTAAGTGCAAAGGCTGCATCGCTGGAGCCACCTCCCAGTCCGGCACCGGTAGGTATATGCTTGTACAGATGCATCTCTACCTTTGGCATCTTGTAATCTGCAGCCAATATCTTATATGCCTTTACAACAAGATTGTCATCGTTGTCTCCTTCGAAGCATGCATTATGCATCTCGAATGAGTAATCGTGGGCATCCTCCTTGTCGACAACAGTTATCTCCAGAGCATCCTCGAGTGGGATAGGGTAGAATACTGTTTCGAGATTATGATATCCATCGGGACGTTTCGATACAATATCGAGTCCTAAATTTATCTTACTGCATGGAAACTTTATCATGGCTTTTCTGTTTGTGTTATTGAGAATAGTTCTGTTACCCCTTTCTTTCGAGTTCCTGTAATCCCTCGAGTTTCTTTGTTTCAAGGAACTCGTAAATGCCGCATAGATGTTCGCGCACACGTCCATGTCCAAACTCATAAACCTTTGTTACAAGGCCGTCGAGGAAATCACGGTCGTGGCTTACACATATAAGCGTTCCATCAAAATCTCTCAAGGCTTGTTTAAGAATATCCTTTGTCTTAAGGTCGAGGTGGTTGGTAGGCTCGTCGAGAATGAGCAGGTTTACAGGCTCGAGCAATAGTTTGAGCAAAGCAAGACGTGTACGTTCGCCACCGGACAGAACCTTTACCTTTTTTGTACTTGCCTCTCCACCAAACATAAATGCGCCCAAAAGATCGCGAATCTTGTTTCGTATATCTCCCTTTGCCACATCGTCTATTGTCTGGAACACTGTAAGTTCCTCGTCGAGCATCGATGCCTGATTCTGTGCGAAATAACCAATCTGCACATTATGTCCGAGCTGTAACATACCTTCGTGCTCCAACTCTTGCATAATGCATCGTACAAATGTAGATTTACCCTCACCATTGCGTCCCACGAAAGCAATCTTATCGCCCCGGTTTACAGTCAATGTGACGTTCGAGAATATACGTTTTTCATCAAAGGCTTTTCCCACCTGGTCGGCAATGACCGGATATTGTCCCGAGCGTGGCGATGGAGGGAATTTAAGCCTTAGAGCCGATGTATCCTCTTCGTCAACCTCTATGAGTTCGAGTTTCTCGAGCATCTTAACGCGGCTTTGCACCTGAAGTGTCTTGGAGTATGTACCCTTAAAACGTTCGATAAAATCTTTTGTCTCCTGAATCATCTTCTGTTGCTCCTCGTACTGTTTCATCTGCTGCTGACGACGCTCGGCACGCAACTGTAGATATTGCGAATAGTTTACCTTATAGTCGTAGATGCGACCCATTGTAACCTCTATGGTACGTGTAGTAATATTATCGACAAACTTCCTGTCATGACTTATGACAACCACAGTCTTTCCGTTAGAGACAATGAACTCTTCGAGCCATCCTATAGACTCTATGTCAAGATGGTTGGTGGGCTCGTCGAGCAACAGAACATCGGGGTTGCGCAACAGCATCTTGGCAAGCTCTATTCGCATGCGCCATCCACCAGAGAACTCATTGGTCTGGCGTGTAAAATCCTTGCGTTCGAATCCGAGACCCAAAAGTGTTTTCTCCACATCTTCTTCGAAATGTGTCATGTCGATAGAGTAGAACTTCTCACTTTTTGTTGCTACCTCTTCTATGAGTGCCATATATTCGTCGCTCTCGTAATCGGTGCGTGATGCAAGCTGATTATTGAGTTCTTCTATCTCGGCCTCCATCTTATGCAGATGAGCGAAAGCCTGCGATGCCTCTTCGAAAACCGTACGTCCATCCTCGGTCATAAGATGCTGAGGCAAATAGGCTATGACCGTATCTTTAGGAGCAGAAACCTGTCCTCGGGTTGCATTACGTACACCAGCCAATATTTTTAACAAGGTACTCTTGCCTGCACCATTCTTGCCCATAAGGGCAATCCTGTCCTTGTCGTTAATTACAAAAGATATATCTTTAAATAGGGTTGTCCCACCAAATTCAACTGTCAGACCATCTACTGATACCATAAAGTTAGTGTTCTTGATAATTCCAATTGTGCGAAGATACAACATTTTTATATTACGGCAAAGTATTGAGTATCTGCTCTCGTTGTGATTGGTGTTTATAAGTTCTCTTTTTTTGTTGATAAAGAGAGATGGAAGCCGGCTTTTATTTAATTGGGATTGTATAATTTTGCAATCTCATTTTTTGAATCGGCAAACTGATGGAAGAGAATAGTACACCCAAAAAAAGAACATATAACCGCAAAGCACAGAATGTAGCTCCACTGATAAATGAGTATGGACACCTGCAACCGCAAGCCCTTGAACTAGAAGAGGCTGTATTGGGAGCACTTATGGTAGACAGTGATGCCATTGGTCGCTTGGGTAATATACTTAAGCCCGAATCGTTCTACGATAAACGTAACCAATTGCTGTTTGGTGCCATACAGGAGATGGACCTCAACGACCGTCCTATCGACATACTCACTGTAACAGAGTTTCTGAAACTGAAAGGCATACTGGAAGAGGTTGGTGGTCCTGTATATATTGCACAATTGACAAGCAGGGTGGTATCATCTGTAAATATAGAGTACCATGCAAATATCATTGCACAGAAAAAACTTGCACGTGACCTTATAAAATTCACAAGTAAGACGCAAGAGCAGGCTTTCGACGAGACACAGGATGTAGACGAGTTGATGCAACAGGCTGAGTCGGAACTGTTCGAGATTTCGCGTCACAACATGAAACGCGACTTTACGCAGATAAATCCGGTGATAAGGCTTGCATATGACCAGATTCAGACTGCATCGAAGAATACCAGCGGTATCAGTGGATTGAGTACAGGATATCACCGTCTGGATAAGGTGCTGTCGGGATGGCAGCCTACCGACCTCATAATCCTTGCGGCACGACCTGCAATGGGTAAGACTGCTTTCGCACTTTCTCTTATACGTAACATGGCAATAGATCAAGGCATTGCAGTAGGAATGTTCTCACTCGAGATGGGTAATGTACAGCTTGTACAGCGTCTTATAAGCAATGTGTGTCAGATTCCGGGCGATAAGATACGTAGCGGACAACTTGAAAGATACGAATGGGGACAGCTCGATAGCAAGATTACGGCTCTCGAAGGCGCTCCATTATATATCGACGATACTCCGCAATTGTCGGTTTTTGAGTTGCGTTCAAAGGCACGTCGTATGGTACGTGAATATGGAGTGAAGATGATTTTCATCGATTATCTTCAGCTTATGACTGCCAACGTAGGAAAGGGTAGCCGTCAAGAGGAGATAAGTACAATATCGCGTTCGCTCAAAGGTTTGGCCAAGGAATTAAACATACCAATCATGGCACTCAGTCAGTTGAACCGTAACCTTGAAGGACGCGAGGGTGTAGAGGGCAAGCGTCCGCAACTTAGCGACTTGCGTGAATCGGGAGCCATTGAGCAGGATGCCGACATTGTAATGTTCGTTAACCGCCCCGAATATTTCCATATATATAAAGATGGAGATTTCGATTGGCGAGGTAAAGCCGAGATTATTATTGCCAAGCACCGTAACGGTGGTCTCGACAATATCCCACTCATCTTCCGTAAGGAGTATGCACGTTTCATGAATCTGGACGATGAGTCATTGGCACCTCCTATTTCTGCCGATGTACCGTTGATGCGAGGCTCAAAACTGAATGTATCGTCATTCGACCCGATGAACGAAACACCACCTCCTCCATTGCCCGACTACTTGCAGGATTCGGCACCTACAGATATAATTCCGCAACATGGCAATAACGAACCTCTACCTTTCTGATAGAAAGATTGAGTGCAATGTAGATAAGGTGCAAAATAACAAATGGAATACAAAAAAGCAGTTTAGTATCGTCTCATTGAATTAAATTTCGTATATTCGCGGCTGCAAATCAAAACAATAAGAAAGAACTAACATTATATGGGCAAAATAATACTTACAGGTGACCGTCCCACAGGACGTCTGCATCTTGGACACTATGTAGGCTCGTTGCGTCGTCGCGTTGAACTGCAAAATTCGGGTCAGTTTGAAAAGATATTCATAATGATAGCCGATGCACAGGCTCTTACCGATAATGCCGACAACCCCGAAAAAGTACGTCAGAATATCATTGAGGTTGCACTTGATTATCTGTCAGTGGGCATTGACCCTGCTAAATCAACAATCTTCATACAGTCACAAGTTGCCGAACTATGCGAGCTCGCATTCTATTACATGAATCTTGTGACAGTATCGCGCCTGCAACGCAATCCTACTGTGAAAACAGAAATTCAGATGCGTAACTTTGAGACAAGCATCCCTGTAGGTTTCTTCACTTATCCCATAAGCCAAGCATCGGATATAACAGCTTTCCGTGCAACAACAGTACCCGCCGGCGAAGATCAGCAACCGATGATTGAACAGGCACGCGAGATTGCCCGCCGTTTCAACGGTATCTATGGCGATACTCTTGTTGAGCCCGAGATATTGTTACCCGAGAATGCAGCCTGTCTGCGTCTTCCGGGAACAGACGGAAAAGCAAAGATGAGCAAGTCACTTGGCAATTGCATCTATCTGTCCGATACTGCAGAGGAGCTTCGACAGCATGTGATGGGAATGTACACCGACCCGGACCATTTACGTGTGCAGGACCCGGGTAAGGTTGAGGGTAACACTGTATTTACATATCTCGATGCTTTCTGTAAGCCCGAGCATTTTGCAGCTTATCTTCCCGACTATCCCAATCTTGATGAATTGAAAGCACATTACCGTCGCGGAGGACTTGGCGATGTCAAGGTTAAGAAATTCCTTATTGCCATATTGGAAGAGGAACTTGCTCCAATCCGCGCACGCCGCAAAGAGTGGGAACAGAAGATACACGAGGTGTATGCATTGCTCGAGGAGGGTTGTAACAAGGCGCGTGCTGTAGCAGCCGATACTCTTGCAGATGTACGTCGTGCCATGAAAATCAATTATTTCGAAGATAAGGAACTTATAGAGGAACAAGCGCGTCGTTTCAGAGGAGAGTGAGTCTATAATAAATAGTAATATTATAAAGTAGGAACTTCTGCTATAGGTAGTTCCTACTTTATTAATTTATATATATCACATTAAGATTCTATGCTACAAACAGGAATATCACCAAGTAACATCTAATAATTGCCGTAACATTTCCTTTATTCATAAAAAAAGTGTAATTTCGCAGTCGCTTGCGCGACTGCAACAAAACTTAAGAAAAATAAACAAAAATATATATGAACATTTCTTATAATTGGTTAAAGGAATATGTCGATTTCGACATGACACCCGAGGAGGTTTCTGCTGCTCTTACATCAATAGGACTCGAGACTGATGGGGTAGAAGAGGTACTGACTATTAAAGGCGGTCTCGAAGGATTGGTTATAGGTGAGGTACTGACATGCATAGATCATCCCGACAGCGACCATCTTCATATAACAACTGTTAATCTTGGCGATGGCAACCCTGTACAAATTGTATGCGGTGCGCCAAACGTGGCTGCCGGACAAAAGGTGGTGGTTGCTACCATAGGAACAAAGCTTTATGATGGAGACAACTGTTTTACAATAAAGAAAGGTAAGATACGCGGTGCTGAATCATATGGTATGATATGTGCGGAGGATGAGATAGGTGTGGGAACAAGCCATGATGGTATAATTGTTCTTCCTGATAGTGCACAGCCCGGTACACCTGCCAAGGAGTACTATAACATAAAGAGCGATTATCTTATAGGAGTAGATATCACCCCCAACCGCGCCGATGCATGTTCACACTATGGAGTGGCACGCGACCTCTACGCCTACACAATGCAAGCAAAAGGGAATAGTGCAATACATCGCCCTTCATGCGATAATTTCAAGGTAGACAACAACGAACTAGAGATTGACATAGAGGTGCAAAACACCGAAGCCTGTCTGCGTTATGCAGGTGTTACGGTGAAAGGCGTTACAGTAAAGGAGAGTCCCGAGTGGCTGAAAAACAAACTGCAGATAATAGGATTACGTCCCATAAACAATATAGTTGACATAACAAACTACATATTGCACGCATATGGTCAGCCCATGCACTGTTTCGACGCAGACAAGATCAAAGGAAATAAAGTAGTAGTGCGTACTTTCCCCGAGGGTACTCCATTTGTGACACTCGATGGTGAGGAGCGTAAGCTATCGGAGCGCGACCTTATGATATGTAATGCCGATGAGCCCATGTGTATTGCAGGTGTATTCGGTGGTTTGGAGTCGGGTACAACAGAAGAGACTAAAAATGTATTCCTTGAAAGTGCATATTTTCATCCAACTTGGGTACGCAAGACTGCACGTCGTCATGGTTTACAGACCGATTCATCATTCCGTTTCGAGCGTGGTACCGACCCTAACAATGTAATATATGCACTTAAGCAGGCTGCAATGCTCATTAAGGAACTTGCAGGAGGTGAGATTGCAATGGAGATTAAGGATATTTACCCATCTCCTGTATCACATTTCCCTGTAGAACTGAAATACAACTATGTGAACAGCCTTATTGGCGTTGATATAGCACCCGAGACTGTAAAAAATATAGTATCATCACTTGAGATGGAGATTAAGAGCGAGGATGCAGAAGGACTCACACTGGCTGTTCCCCCTTATAGGGTTGATGTACAGCGTCCATGCGACGTAGTGGAGGATATTCTGCGTATATATGGCTATAACAATGTTGATATAAATACCACGTTACATTCATCAATTATCACAAAGGGTGCAGAGGATCGTTCGCACAAGTTGCAAAATATAGTATCGGAACAGCTTGTAGGATGTGGTTTCAACGAGATAATGAATAATTCACTTACTGCTGCTGCATATTATGACGAGCTCGAGACATATGCAAGCAACAATCTTGTACGTCTTATGAACCCTTTGAGTGCCGACCTGAATGTAATGCGTCAGACACTGCTTTTCGGAGGACTTGAGAGTATGCAACGTAACATAAGTCGCAAATACAGCGACCTCAGTTTCTTTGAATTCGGCAACTGCTATCGTTTTGATGCCGACAAACGTACAGAGGATAAGATACTGAGCCCATACAGCGAGGCGCACCATCTTGCATTATGGATGACCGGCAACAATGTATCGGCATCGTGGATAGATGCAGGACGTGCTGTTACAGTATACGATCTGAAAGCTATTGTAGAGCATATATTTGACCGTCTGGGATTCAAGCCTTCAGCACGTCTTGTAAGTACTTTTAACAACGATATATTTGCAGCAGGCATGCAGATACAGGCACAAAGCAACAAGAAAGTTATTGCCCAGCTTGGTATTGTACGCAAGAAGGTTACAAAACGTTTCGATATTGAAAGCGATGTATTCTATGCCGACATAAACTGGAGCGAATTAATGCACACCGTACGCAATGTCAAGGTTGGGTATGCCGAGATAAGCAAATACCCCGCAGTGCGTCGCGACCTTGCACTGCTTATTGACAAGTCTGTTACATTTGCACAGATAGAGCAGGTGGCACACGAGACAGACAAGAAACTGCTTAAAGAGGTCTCATTGTTTGATGTATATGAAGGAAAGAATCTCGAAGAGGGTAAGAAGAGCTATGCTGTAAGCTTTGTATTACAGGACGACAGTCAGACTCTTAATGACAAGCAGATTGACAAGGTAATGTCACGTCTGATGGAGAACTTCGAGAAACGTCTGGGTGCCAAACAGAGATAAAGAAAAAGAAATTATAAATTTAAATAAAGAAATACTATGGGTAGAGCTTTTGAATACCGCAAAGCTGCAAAATTAAAGAGATGGGGCAACATGGCCCGTACATTTACAAGAATTGGCAAACAGATAGCCATTGCTGTAAAAGCAGGTGGTCCCGATCCCGATTCTAACTCACATCTTAGAGCTATCATCGCGAATGCAAAACGCGAGAACATGCCTAAAGATAACATAGAGCGTGCTATAAAGAACGCGATGGGTAAAGACCAAAAAGATTACAAGGAGGTAACATATGAGGGATATGGTCCGTTTGGTATTGCAATCTTTGTAGATGCTGCAACCGACAACACAACACGTACTGTTGCAAACGTACGTGCTGCATTCAACAAGTTCGGTGGTTCACTTGGAACATCGGGTAGCCTTGACTTTATGTTCACACACAAGAGTGTCTTTACATTTACCAAGAAAGATGGCCTTGACATGGACGAACTGATACTTGAGCTTATCGATTTCGGTGTTGAGGATGAATACGATGAGGAGGAGAACGAGATAACAATCTATGGCGATCCTAAATCTTTCGGTGCAATACAGAAATGGCTCGAGGAGCAGGGATACGAGATTACAGGCAGTGAGTTCACACGTATTCCTAACGATCTTAAGGATGTTACCGAAGAGCAACGTACTACAATTGACAAGATTGTAGAGCGTCTGGAAGAGGATGATGATGTGCAGAATGTGTACACAAACATGAAACCTGCAGAATAAAGGTGGATATACCATAAATTATATTGGCCGGTACATATAAATGTACCGGCCAATATAATTATATAGATATAGATAAATCAAGGTACAAAAGATGGTGGTCTCACACCACTACCACCTGGTGGCATTACAGGAGGGCGACCCATTGCCGGAGGCCCAAAGCCAGGAGGACGTGGCCTGCCCATTGCAGGAGGTCCAAAGATTGGAGGAGGATGCGGAGCTATCACTATCGGATGTGGAGCAACCACAAGCGGAGGAGGAGCAAACCATCGCCAAACATTGGGAGCATCATCATTCAGTCAGTAGTAAGATGTGGTTCCTTGAACTATAGCCGATGCTGAATATGGGTACAGATATCCGTTCATGGTAATTGTATTACCACTAAAATTGGGGTTGACTCTGGCACTTGCACTATTGCTGTTTGCAGCAAGTGTAAGATAGATTATCGCCGAGATGTTTGAACCCATGACAGTACAACTGTAGTGGATATTTCCATCGCTGTCCCGAGTAATTCTTTCACCACTTACGTTACCCTGCAATGTTATACCACCAAGCCCGTTTGGTGAATAGACATTGGAATTGTTAAACGCAGTTTGTATTGTGGCTGCACCATCGTTTACAGCCACATAGTTGGTATTCTCGGTAACAAAACGCGTAACACCATTATTAAAAGTGATGTTTGACGCCTCAAGTGTCCAGGAACCATCCTTCAAAGCAACAAATGCCTGCATGAATGACAATGAATCCGCCACCTCTTCACGAGCCCTTTCAACAGCTTTTTTTCTTAGTCTTTCGGCACGCCATGCCGCCTCACGCTCGGCTTTGGTCATTTTTTTGTTCTGCGAGAAAGTTACAGACTGCCACCCGAATGTAAGCAACAGTACAAGAAACAGATACTTCTTCATAACTCAAAAATTAAGGTTTATATATTCATACAACTATATTTTGCAATGTTAAAACAAACGAAAGATGATACATGGTCTCAAAATTCATGTAATATTTCATAAAAGAGTTTTTCAATTACATAAATTTACCTATCTTTACAGAGTGTAAATTAAGGGATATAATGAACTGTCGACTGATAATGTTATTGGCAATGCTTGTGATAATTCTTGCATGCCGACAACAGCAAAACAGTGAAAGCGAGAACTACATGCGCATATCGGACAATGGTGTTGCACGTGTAATTGAAATCGACTCAATGGAGGTACGCAATCCGTTCATCTTTCTCGACAAAGAGAACCTTACATATTACATGATAGGTGATGGAGGAGATGTATGGACGAGCAATGATATGAAGAGATGGCAAGGCCCCTACAATGTTTTGCATAGAGAGACTACAGAGGGTATTGATAAAAGTCGGATTATTGCTCCCGAAATACACAAATATAATAATAGGTATTATCTTGTTGCTACATTGAGAGGTGTAGGTAACGATTCATGCAAGCAGAAACATTATAATGCTGAATGTAATGTATTTGTAGCAGACAAGATACAAGGCCCATATAGTCGGATAAGCAGTAAACGACCTATACTTGTGACCGATACCATTGCACAAGGGACGACTTTTACAACCGACTTTTATAATGTGGGATATTTAATTTATTGTACACAAACTGCATGCAACAGCACCGAGGCTATAAACGTCGTAAGATTGTCCGAAAAGTGTGACAAACAGATAGGTGAGCCTTATACAATGTTAAGCACATCCGATGCACAATGGCAGGGTAGTGAAAACAGTTCCGGAATAGCATGGTTTGATGGACCATTTCTTTTCAGCACAAGAAAAGGACGCGTTGGCATGCTGTTTGCTACTGAGTACAATGGTAAAGAGGCTCTGGCTGTTGCATATAGCAAAAACGAAAGAGGACATCCGCTTAATGGTCCTTGGCAGATAGAAGAGAGACCACTGCTTACCGATGGATATGGACAGGCTTCGTTGCTAAGTGCAATTGATGGAACACCGCTCATGGTATTACATCGTAAGGCTGTGTATAATAACAAGACGAGATATGTACCACATATATTTGAAATAGATACTGATGAATATAGATTAAAGATAAAGAGAGAATATAATTATTAGAAACCTTTTAAATATAAACAATTATGCGTTTAATTATTGAACCTAACTATCAACAGCTATCTCGCTGGGCTGCAACTTATGTTGCTAAGAGAATCAATGAGTTTAACCCTACAGCTGAAAAGCCTTTTGTTCTTGGATTGCCTACCGGCGGTACACCCCTTGGCACATACAAAGAGCTTATCAACCTATACAATGAGGGTAAAGTCAGTTTCCAGAATGTAGTAACATTCAATATGGATGAGTATGTTGGTCTTCCCGAGGAGCACCCCGAGAGCTACCACTCATTCATGTGGAACAACTTTTTCAGCCACGTTGATGTTAAGAAGGAGAATGTAAACATTCTTAACGGAAATGCTGAGGACCTTATTGCAGAGTGCGCACGTTACGAAGAGAAGATCAAGTCTTACGGTGGTATCCAGCTCTTCCTTGGCGGTATCGGTCCCGACGGTCACATCGCATTCAACGAGCCCGGTTCATCACTCAGCTCACGTACACGTATCAAGACTCTTACAACTGATACAATTATCGCTAACTCTCGTTTCTTCGACAACGATATCAACAAGGTTCCCAAGACAGCAGTTACTGTTGGTGTAGGTACTGTTATGGATGCTAAAGAGGTTCTTATCCTCGTTAACGGCCACAACAAGGCTCAGGCATTGTATCACGCAGTTGAGGGCAGCATCACACAGATGTGGACCATCAGCGTTCTTCAGATGCACCAGAACGGTATCATCGTTTGCGACGACGCTGCAACAGCAGAGCTTAAGGTTGGTACTGTAAACTACTTCAAAGACATCGAGAAAGACAACATCTGTCCTTGCTCTAACTTGAAGTAATATATATTCATTTTAATAAAAATAGGTCATATCCATATGGATATGACCTATTTTTATTAAATCACACTACCACAACAATAAAATTTACATTATAAAAGATAAATACCGACAAAATACAAGCATTTACAGCGAATTGTATTAAAATTTGTCAAAAAAAGCAATAACTTTATAATAATTAATAATCGTTTATTATATTTGCAGAAACTTACAATAATATAAAACCTTGCAACTATAATAACATGAAAAGAGTCTTATTTTCAATCTTTCTCTTATCAATCACATTTGCTTCAATGGCACAGACAAAGGCCGACTACAGCAAACTGTCATCACATTTGATAAATATAGTAAACCGCGACATGAATTCAGCAGCCAAGAGAGCACCGGGCAGCAACATCAAAAATTCATATATACTTGCATTGGTAACTACTAACGATACTACAAACAGTGATGAAGTATTCGAAGAATATGGTTGTAAGATTTCAGACAAATTAGATAGAATATATATAGTAAATATTCCTATAAACCAATTGGCACCATTGTCATTAGACTACCGCATTGAGCGCATTGAAGCAGAACGTATGCCAAAACCGGCAATGGATACAACCCCGTGGCATATAAATGCCACAAACATATACAAAGGTACAAATCTGCCACAAGCATTTACAGGAAAAGAGGTAGTATCGGGTATATTTGATTGTTATTTCGATTTCACACATCCCGCATTCTTTGACAAGGATGGAAATACAAGAATAAAATACTACTATGACACAATGTGGCCAAATGAGGATGGAACACTTGGATATTGCATAGACAATCCCGAAGAGATTATAAAACTTGAACACTCACAATATACTCGTAACCATACACACGGCACACATGTTGCAGGTACTATGGCAGGTTCTGCCGTAGATGGCAAATATATGGGTATGGCACCGGAAAGTGACATCTATCTTGTAGATTTCAACTCAGACCGCGCAGACTTTGAAAACCCAAACGAACATACATCAGCAACAGCTGTTTTAGGTTTTAAATATATCTTTGACAAAGCTAAATCGGAAAACAAGCCTTGCGTAATAAACTTCAGCAGTTGCGAGAGTATTACACTTTCGAGACAACGTATACTCGAAGGTGAAGCGTTACAGAAACTTGTTGGCCCGGGACGTATAATCGTAGCAGCTTGTGGTAATATGGGCCACCAGATTCCATACATGGAGAAAACCGAGAATATGTATCAGGCAGGTGCAGCCATCACCAACGGAATAGGTGGAGGCGACCGTATCTACATGGATATAGTAACTTCGGGCAATCAAGATGTCCGTATGGATTTCTGGAGTATAAAACTTTTAGAATCCTATATAGAAAATACTATAAAGTTCAATACCGACAGTATAAAATCACTGGCTGGCGATACATGTATATTAAAGACAAGCGTAAGCGTAGGTGATATAGTCCTAAAGATATATAAAAGCGATTACAAAGACGATAGAGGCGATGTTTTCCATATAGACGGAACAATGCCTCACATGGCATACCTTATGCTATATGGCACCACATTCCTTCTTACAGGAGATTCACCTGCATGGTTGTACAGCGATCTGTTCTACAGTCCATTTGCAAATATAGAAGATATTCCCGAATACAATACTTTAGTGCCAGGCTACTCGGTATCATGGCCTGCCACATTGCCGTTTATAGTATCTGTAGGTGCTACAGGATATAAGTCGACTTTCAAAAACATATATGGTGAGGAGAATACAGAGGTAGGAATCTTTTCACCCGATGCCATCGGTAAGATTGCAAAATTCTCATCATTAGGACCTACATTTGATGGTATCAGAAAACCCGATGTAGTTGCACCCGGAATGTGTATAAATGCCGCATATAATAGCTTTTCTACAAATATCGAGACAGACAAAAAGTCACTGACCGATAAAGTGAGATATAACAATAAGGATTATTACTACATGGCGCAATCGGGAACATCAATGGCAGCGCCCATTGTAGCAGGAACAATTGCATTGTGGCTTCAAGCCAATCCAAATCTTACCCCTGATGATATTTTCAAAGTGATAGCAGAGTCGTCGCAATATCCCGACAATGAGATGGAATATCCGAACAACACATACGGTCATGGCCAAATAGATGCCTACAAAGGACTTTTGAAAGTACTTGATATAAAAACAAATATCCCCGATATATACGAACACCAGCCACAGCAGGCTCGTTTTATTGTTGACGGAACAATTCTTAGAGTAGAGTTCAACAACAAAGTTGATGCCGAGAATATCGATATATCGATATTCTCAATAAATGGAGAAAAGAAAATGTCTACAAATGATACAACCATAGATATCTCACACTTGCCAAAAGGAGTTTATGCAGTACAACTTAATACAGGAAACCGCAGGACCTCAGGCTCAACACTTATAAGATTGTAAGGCTAATTAGTATAGTAACAGATGAGCTACAATTTTCATTAATTGTAGCTCATCTGTTACTATATTTGAGAGGAGATTCCGAAGATTTACTGCACTCGCTGCAATATATCCAAAGTAAACTTTGTATATTTGTAAATAATTAGTAATTAAAAACAATTTTAATAAATTACCATGTATAAAAACATTATTTCGATTGTCATATTGTTGTTTGTCAGCTATACAACATTTGCAGGCAATAAGGAAGTAGAAAAGATGCTAAGCAGAATGGCATCGGTAACAAACTACGAGAAAATTGAGAAGAACGACACCACACGCAGTTACTATCTTCTTAAATTCACACAGTTGATTGACCCCAATAACGAAAATGCCGGAACATTCGAACAGCGCGTTATGCTCGGACATCGTGGTTTCGACCGCCCCACAGTAATTGTTACCGAAGGCTACGGTGCCGATTATGCCTTCAACAGCAAACGTTATATGGAAGAGCTTACCTATCTGCTCGATGCCAATATTCTTTTTGTAGAATACCGCTATTTCTCACAGTCGAAGCCCAATCCGCTCGATTGGCAACACCTTACAATTGCCAATTCAATGCACGACTACCACGCAATAACAACTGAGTTCAAAAAGCACTACACAGGCAAGTGGGCAGCAACAGGAATAAGCAAAGGCGGTTCAACAACTATATTCTATCGTGCCTATTACCCCGAGGATGTAGATGTGTCGGTACCTTATGTAGCACCGCTGAGCCGTGCACTCGAGGATGGCCGTCACGAGTCGTTCCTTGAGCAGGCCGCAACAAAAGCCGACCGCGATGCAATACGCGAATTCCAGTTCCAGCTATTGAAGCGCAAAGCCGAGCTGATGCCTAAGTTCAACGAGTATTGCAATGAAAAGGGATACACATTCTATGTACCTACAGAGACAATTTATGACCTTTGTGTACTCGAGTACCAGTTCTCATTCTGGCAGTGGGGCATGCCCGTCACAGGAATCCCCTCAAACGATGCCGACAACGAAACCATATTCAAATACCTCATCAAATCGTGTGAGCCCGAGTATTTCTCACGCAAGAACGATTTGGAATCGTTCTCTATTCAGGCAGTAAAGGATTTCGGTTACTACGGATACAACGTAGACCCATTTAAAGATTACATCAAAGCCGAGGATATTGAAGGATATTACAAAAAGGTGATGTTGCCTGCTGAGTGGGCCAATACAATCTTCGATGATTACAACTACCGTTTCGTAACAGACTATCTGACCGAGAACGACCCCAAAATGATATTCATATATGGCGAATGGGATCCTTGGACAGCAAGTGGTGTGACATGGCTCGACAGCCGTAATAAAAAGAATATACATATTTTTATTGCTCCTAACGGCAGTCATAGAGCACGCATTTCAACAATGCCAAGAGACAAACAGAATGAGATTCTTGGACTGCTTAAAGAGTGGATGCAGTAAACAAATATGGCAAGCATCAAGTTAGAAAATTTATTGATAGGATACACCCATAACAGGCAAGCACAGCCTGTTATGGGTGTTATCAATGCAACACTTAAAAGCGGAGAACTTGTGGCGCTGATAGGAGCCAATGGTGCAGGTAAGTCGACACTTATGCGTACGCTGTCTGCATTCCAGATGCCACTTGACGGTACTATAATATATCCCGATGGCAACGATAAGGTAAATAAGCCATCGGAACTTGCTACACAAATAGCTGTTGTCCTAACCGACAATAAGACTATAAATGGTTTGACTGTACGTGAGGTAGTTTCACTAGGAAGAACACCATATACAAATTTTATAGGGTTTCGTCGCAAACATGACGAGGAGATAATAGAAAAATCCATGCAACAGGCAGGAGTAGAACATCTACAAAATAGACCTATTGAAACTCTTAGCGATGGCGAACGTCAGAAGTGCATGATTGCAAAGGCTTTGGCTCAGAAGACTCCTATAATAATACTTGATGAACCTACATCCTATCTTGACTTCTATAGCAGGGTGCAACTATTCCGTATGCTACGCACATTGGCACATGAAACAGATAAAGCCATACTTGTATCGACACACGATCTTGAACTTGTATTGCAATTAGCAGATAAGATATGGCTCATACATAATAAGAAGATGTATACAGGCAGTGTGGAAGAGTTGGTGAAGAAAGGGGTACTTCAAGAGTTCATTGATAATGACGGTATATATTACAATATATCAGATAACAGAATTCAGATAGAGTAGAATGAAATACAATTTTGACGAGATAATACCACGCATTGGTACCGATTGTGTGAAATATGATGGAGCAGAGAACCTTTTTGGGACAACTGATATACTTCCAATGTGGGTGGCAGATATGGATTTTTCATCACCCCCATGTGTAACAGAGACACTTCGCAGACGTGTAGAACATCCTATATATGGCTATACCTTTACAAGTCCTAGGTGGAAACCGGCTATAAAAAGATGGGTAAACCACAGATACGGATGGGAAATAGATGAAGAAGAGATTGGTTTTGTGGGCGGGATAGTCCCTGCATTGTCATTTGCGATACAGTGCTTTACGAAAGTTGGCGACAAGGTGCTTATACAGCCACCTGTATATCATCCCTATCATAATGTTACGAGAGATTTGGGACGTACAGTGGTAACTAACCCATTAAAACTTGTTGATGGAGAATACAAAATAGACTTTAATGACTTTGAAGAGAAAGCGAAGGAGTGCAGCATGTTCCTTCTGTGCAGCCCACATAACCCGGGAGGACGTGTCTGGAACAGAACCGAACTAGCAAGAATGGCTGAAATATGTGTCAGGAACAACGTTCTTGTCATATCGGATGAGATACATTGCGACATGACGCTTAAAGGATATAAACATATACCTTTTGCAACAGTGAGCACTGAAGCTGAAGAGAACAGCATTACGCTAATGGCTGCTAGCAAGAGTTTTAATATCGCCGGACTGAAAAGCTCGTACCATATTATCAAAAACAGTAATTTGCGCAATAGATACTGCGAATTCTTAAGCAGGAGCGAGCAGGATTTTGCACCACTTTTTGCAACAGAAACAGTTGCAGCTGCGTATGAAGAGGGAGAAGAATGGCTAGAACAGATGATGGAATATGTTGAGGAAAACGTCAATTATGTAGAAGAGTATATAAAGGAGAATCTACCTCTGCTCTCTATGATCCGTCCGCAAGCATCTTTTCTTGTATTCATAGATGCAAGTAAGTTGGAGTTGCCACAAGAGAAACTTGTCGAATTTTTCATCAATGAGGCAAAGGTGGGCATGAACGATGGTAGCATGTTTGGCGAAGGCGGTGAAGGATTCATGCGAATGAATGTAGGTTGCCCACGATGTATCCTTATGAAAGCAATGAAACAGATAAAAGAAGCATACGATAGAGCGTACTGATTATAAAATAGAATGATAGATAAACGAGGACGAACTTATCTCTGTTCGTCCTCGTTTATCTATCTGTTTTATACTTCAGGAACATCCTCTTTTAAAATTTCATCCAATCTGTTCTCCCACAAATAGTGTCGGGTATCCTTGACCAATAAATTGGAGAGAACAAAAAGAGGTATTATATTAGGAATAATCATAAAAGCCGCAGCTGTACTGCCAATGTTCCATACAAGATGTAATGGCATAATGGCACCTATAAAGGTGGCAATAACCCAAAGGATACGGAAATTACGTACGGCCTTATCACTATTCTTTTTATACATATACTCAATGGCTTTCTCGCCGCAATATGTCCATCCTAAGATGGTACTGAAAGCAAATGTGAAGATTATGATTGCGAGTGCATGTGAACCTACAGCAGGTATCTGATTAAAGGCATGCTGCATCACAAGTCCCGATGAATAGGAGTTCCAATCAAAACCTATAGCTAGCATACTGCTAACCGCTACTATACCTGTAGCAGTACATACAACAACCGTGTCCCAGAAAGTTGATGTTGAAGATATAAGCGCCAAGCGTACCGGATTACGCGATTTAGCTGCAGATATTATAATGGCTGCAGAACCCATACCCGATTCATTTGAAAGCAAACCTCGGCTGACACCATACTGTAGGGCTATCATCAAACCACCTACAACTCCACCACCTATGGCAACAGGATTGAATGCACTCTTTGAAATAAGTACAACTGAGGGCCAAAGATAATCGGCATTTATAAATAATAGTACAATACATCCTAGCATATATGCTATTGTCATAAATGGTACAAGACCCTCGCATACACGAGCTATTCCTTTGAGTCCAAAGAATATAACCGAACATACAGCAATCGTAAGCAGTGTAGCTGTAACGTAAATATCAACACCATATGCCTCTTTCAATGTCTCGGATATGGCATTACCTTGTATGAAATTACCGGCACTGAATCCCATTATCAGTGTAAATATACAGAAAATGACAGCCAGCGACTTTAGGTTCATAGCCCGGCTAAGCACATACATAGGACCACCGGCTATTGTACCATCTTTACGTCGCACCTTGTATCTCAAGGCTATAAGCGACTCGGCATATTTAGTTGCAATTCCAAGTACGCCAGTGAGCAAGCACCACAGCAAGGCGCCCGGACCTCCTATTACAAGTGCAGTGGCAACTCCTACGATATTACCGGTGCCAATGGTGCCGGCAAGCGAAGTTACAAGTGCTGCAAATGGACTTACATCGCCTATAGAATCCTTGTCGTTCTTAACAGAGAGACGTATGGCTTTAAAAATATAACGCTGTGGAAAACGTAGTTTTATCGTAAGGAATATATGTGTTCCAAGCAAGATGGAGAGCATAGGCCATCCCCATATAACATCATTGATACCTTGTACCCACACATTCAGATTAGAAAAAAACTCCTCTACCAACACTCTTAGCTCATCAAGACCCATCTTATAAATATAGTTTAATCATTAAATAATAATATATATATTTCCATCATATGAGAACATACCCAACCCAACATGGATGGGAGAATACTTTTTTGTATAAAAGTGTGCAAAGATAGTAACAAACGAGCAAGAAATATAAAGCTTGCTTTAATATTTTTTACAGCGAGTGCAGTATATGTTAGAGGTTTACCTCAAAGATAGCAACAAACGAGCAAGAAATATAAAGCTTGCTTTAATATTTTTTACAGCGAGT
>JAFWBM010000017.1 GCA_017507105.1 Bacteroidaceae bacterium | reverse complement strand
GATTTTGTAGTTATTGACGGCTCGGATGCGGCTCGGAATAAGTGCAAAGAAGAAGTTTACGAAGTTAATAAAGGCTATAACCAAGATAAGCACTCCGATAGCTATCAATGTGTAGGTTGTTGTGGCATTGCCATTGTGTGGCCCATCAGCACCTGCATCGGCACAAAAGTAGAGATTCTTGATAGGCGTTAGGCGAGGTGAAATCTTACTTAGCTCACTGTTAATATCATCCTCCGAAGCACCCTCTTTGCGCAATAAATCGACGATACCTTCACGCATCTTCTGCTCTGCTACGTAGCTGTCAGTACCCTCTGCCAATCGTACATAGTACGTATCGTTCCAATTAGTCATATCGCACAACTGCTGCGGGTCCATGGCTAACCAACCATCGGTGTAGGCAATTGATGATGGCTCAGGGAAATCTCTGCATATAGCTACGATAGTTAGTGGCGTAGGGTGTGCTGCACTGCGCCCCATATATATAATATCGCCAACTTTTAGGTCAAATTGCTTTGCCGCCGACTCAGTGAGTATCATATTGGCTGTGCCACACTTAAACTGCGTGACATCTCCTGCAGCCCATTCAAATGGGAATACATCTATACCTTCAGGCTCGGCTCTACTTAGCTGCAATTTGAAATTATCTATCGATGCATTACGCTTAATGGAGTAGTCTTTTGTGAATTGATAGCCTCCCCAAGTATATATACTTCCAGCAGCCTCTACTTCTGGACACATAGCAGTTATTAGGTCGGGAGTCTGGCGATTCCAAGTTGTACCCCAATGCCCATCTTTATACCACGACGGATATTCAAGGCGATAGATGCGCTCCGAGTTTTTGATAACGCGGTTGTACGATAGGTCGAACTTTACCTGCACGGCAATAAGATATACCGCAGCAAAGGCCACTGCCATACCCAAAATATTGAGCACCGACGATGTGGTGTAACGGCGAAGTAGGGTTAGAAAATTACGAATATACATAAGTCAAATTTTATTTGTTCAAAATCAAAACTTCATTCTCTCCGAAGTTATCATACGACGAAGTTATCACTTTTTCTCCGGGTTGCAACCCCTCTATAACCTCATAATATTGTGGATTCTGACGACCGATGCGAATTTCACGGCGATAAGCCTTATCGCCCGATGCATCGACAACATAGATCCAACGACCTCCCGTCGCCTGATAGAACGAGCCACGAGGTATAAGAATCGCCTCGGCAGCCTCGCCCAATTGCAAGTTGAGGTAGTAGGTCTGCCCGCTACGGATATTCTCGGGGGCAGCACCGCTGAAACGGAAGTCAGCCTTAAATTGGCCATTTCGTACCTCGGGATATACCTTGCGCAGCTGCATTTCATACTCGGCACCCTGACGCTCGAACGATGCCAAAAGACCTGTCGTTACGCGGTCGATATAGTGCTCATCGACCTGGGCCTGCACCTTGTAGGTTGTAAGGTCGTTCACCTGACCGATATTGGCACCTTGACCTAAAGATTGTCCGAGTACCGCATCCAACATACCCACCTCGCCATCAATCGGTGCCTTCACTTTGAGGTTATCGACACGTTGGCGGATAAGCTGCATATTGAGTTGCATTGAGCGTAGGCTCTCCTCCATCTGCTCAACCTGTGAGGTACGGTAGAGCGAGTCCTGTTTCTGTCGCTCCAAGACTAAATCACGCTTACGTATGGCTAGCTCATAGTCTTCCTTTGCGCGCAGATACTCCTCGCGTGCCAAGAGATTGTCGTTGTAGAGGTTTTCGTTCTGTCTGTAGGCGCGGTGCAGGCGGCTAACCTCCAAGTCGAGTTGTAGTTTTTCCTGACGGAGTGCCAGACGCTCCTGTTCCATCGAAATCATAGTGTTACGCAGGATGTTCTGTTTTTCGGCAAGGTCGGCCTCCGATTGTAAAATCTGCATCGAAAGGGAGTTGTTCGACATCTCAAGAATCACATCGCCACGCTTAACAGATGTTCCCTCCTCGGCTACGATACGCTCCACAACGCCCGATTCGAGGGGCGAGAGCTGTACGGTAGTCATCGGTTGCACGCTACCCGTAAGGCGTACATAGTCGTTAAACTCGCCATTCTCTACGGTTGCGATATTGACAAAATGTGCATCTACACGCAGTGTAGAGGAGTTATCACGCAATATCAGCCAACCGATGAAAAACACTAGTACCACAACTGCAGCGTAGGGTAGATTCCTCTTCTGAAAGATGGCTCGCCATCCTTTCTTCTTTTTAAGTTTTATATCCATTCTATTTAAGTTTTATTTATTTTCTCTGTTCTCTGTACTCTGTACTCTGTTCTCTAATAAGTGGTATCCCGTTGTAATAATCAACCATACGTCTTTTAATTATATATTGAAGATGTGCGTGTAGTTTTTCAGACTTGGCCTGCAATAGTGTATTGGCTGTTGTTTGTAGTTCTATTGCCGATATCTTACCATGTTCATACTTTTTTGATGCACCGTTATAGGCAATCTGTGCGGCATCTACCTTCTTTTCGCTCTGCAGGTATAATTTTTTTGCTCCTCGCATCTTTTGCCATGCTTCGCATACTTCACTCTCTACAGCACGTTCCACTGCACTTTGTTCGAATTGTGCACTCTTCCATGCATTTCTGGCGCGGCGTTTCGAAGATATACGATTAAGGCCGCTGAATATTGGAATGGATACAGATGCTTGTATGTATCCTCCACGATTGTTACGGAACTGATTTCCGAATGATGCATAGGCTTTTTTATTGTCAAAATCAATAAAGTAGTTTGTATTGTATCCCCCATATAGATTTAGTGATGGTGTAAAAGCCCATTTTGCCTTTACATAATCGAGGCGTTTTATTTCGGTTGTTTGTTTGGCTATTGTTATGCGTGGATTTGATAGTAAAGCGCTTCTTAAGATATCCTCGGTCAAGGCTGTTTCCGGATTATCAAATGTTGTGATATCTGTTTGAATACGCAACTCCTCCTTTTGAGGATAGTTCATCGCTTCACGCAGTTTTATATACGCTAATGCCAAATTGTTCTCTTCTGTGGTGAGAAGATAGTCGTAGTTGGCAACCTGAGATTCCATATCGGCTACGTCGGCTGCGCTCTTTATTCCCAACTCCATTTGTCTCTCTGTAAATAGTAATATGTTACGCGATGTCTCCAACTGTTTTCTGGCAATAATTACAGCTTCGTTATAATATACCACATCCATATATGCCGACATAGTCTCTATGGCAACAAGATCACTCTCAAGTTCAGTCTCGGCAATTCCCATTTGGCGTGCTACTTTTGCAGCTCTTATTGTGTTGATGCTCCTAAGCCCATCGAACAGTGTCATGGATGCAGATACCCCGTAAGAGTTACTGAATGTAGTTACATTAGTGTAGGCATTCGTGGCAGGGTCTATAGAACGTCCGAAATTTGTTGTACCGCCAATGCTGCCGCTTATGCTGGGGAATAGTGAAGCTACCGACTCATTATAATTTGCTTTATGACTATCGAGCGATAGCCGTGCAGTGTTAACCTTTGACGAGTGTTCTATGGCATATTTCATACACTCGTCCAGAGTAAGTCTCTTCTCCTGTGCTGTAGCAACAGATGAGAGTGTCAAAAAATTAGACACTAAAATAAGTATAATTAGTTTTTTCATAAAAAATTTAGATTTCTGATGATATATGTACTAATTGCGTGCCAAAAAATGTAAATTGTTGAAAACTAATGATATCAAAAATTGCACTCTGCGTCCGTGTGTCAAAAAATTAGACAATGTGTGTGGGAAATTTTTACACTTGGCTATTTTGATGTATTTTCGCAGTCGGAAATAATCGTATTTTATGGCAAAGGCTGGTAAACTTTTGATTGTTGACGACAACAGGAATATTCTGTCGGCAGTGAAACTACTTGCAGGTAGTGTGTTTGAAGAGGTGTATACTCTATCATCCCCCAATACCCTTATAACCACAATTCAGAACCATTCACCCAATGTTGTGCTTTTGGATATGAATTTCTATGCCGGTATCAATACAGGTAATGAGGGGCTTTTCTGGTTGAAGGAGATTCTTGCCAAGTATCCCGATATTAAGGTTGTACTTTTTACAGCTTATGCCGATATAGAATTGGCGGTAAAGGCCATGAAAGAGGGTGCCTTTGATTTTGTCGTCAAGCCATGGGATAATGATAAATTGTTGTCGACACTGCAGAGTGCATGGCGAGCAACAAAACAGAGAGGTAGGAATGTGATGGTAAAACAATCTTCGGCTAGTGACTCTACCATACGAATGCTTTGGGGCGAGAGTGCCGAGATGAAGCATATACGAAATGTGGTAGAGCGTGTGGCATTGACTGATGCAAATATTCTTATTACAGGTGAGAATGGCACCGGTAAGGAGGTATTGGCACGGGAGATACACTCCATGTCGGCACGATGTGGAAAAGCTATGGTCTCTATAGATATGGGTGCAATACCTGAATCTCTTTTCGAGAGTGAACTCTTTGGACACACAAAAGGGGCTTTTACCGATGCTGTATCGGGAAGGGATGGAAAAATGAAGGTTGCTACCGGCTCGACACTCTTTATGGATGAGATTGGTAATATGCCTTTGCAGATGCAGTCAAAAATGTTATCCGCCTTACAGAATCGTATCATAACACCCCTTGGCTCCAATGAGACCATCCCTATAGACATTCGTCTTATCTCGGCGACCAATAGCGACTTGCATCAGGCTGTGGAAAATGGGCTTTTCCGTCGTGATCTGCTATATAGAATTAACACAATACATATACATATACCACCTTTGCGCAATCGTCGTGATGATATAGTTCCGCTTGCAACACTATTTATATCTCAATATGCAGTCAAGTACAATAAGGAAAAAATAGTATTGTCCGATTCTGCAGCCGAGAAACTGAAGGCTCATGCATGGGAAGGAAATGTAAGGGAACTGCAAAATACAATAGAGAAGGCTGTCATCATGTGTGACAGTAATACTATAGAACCTTTTAATCTGGAGTTGCATGCAACCCGTCAGTCGTTCTATACCGAGGCACAGACATTGGAAGAGATGGAACGGCAGACAATATCCAATGCAATAGTGCAGTGTGGCGGTAATCTCTCGATGGTTGCACAGCAGTTAGGTATTACCAGACAGACTTTATATAACAAGATAAAACGTTACGGATTGTGAGACAATATATAATACCATATGGCAAAATTCTGATCTATATTACTGTCATTATTGCAATGGCTGCAATATCGACGTATGTTATTATAAAGGATAGTTATGCATATCTTATAGCAACATTACCTGTAACTCTTCTCTCTGTAATCAAGTTGATATCTATATATAACGAAACTTTTAGAAGACTGGAGTTTGTCTTCAATGCAGTGCGCAACGACGACTCTTCGTTCCGCTTTACTGAAAATACGGATGTAAGCCGTAACGCAAAAGTTAATTACTATCTCAATCGTATAAAAGAACTGCTTGATCAGGCCAAAGAGAAAGTGCGCGAGAAAGAGAGATACTTTCAGCTTATTATGGAGTGTGCCAACATTGGAATTGTGACGGTAATGGAGAATGGAGTGGTGGCTCAAACAAACAGCATGGCACTGAGAATTCTTGGAATTGAGAGGTTGAGCCACATAGATATATTGCATGTTATCAGTGATGACTTATGTAGTATAATGCACTGTATAAGGCCTGGTGAGAACAAGACTGTAAAAATCTACACCGAGATTGGAGAAAAGAGCCTTGTTCTCAGTTGTTCGGCAATGGAACTTGATGGACGTAAATTGCGTGTTATATCTATAGGTAATATACATGAGGAACTTGATAGAAAAGAGGCTGAATCGTGGGAAAAATTGACACGTATACTTACCCATGAGATTATGAATTCCCTTGCGCCAGTGACATCTATAAGCCATTCATTGATATCGTCACAGAATGATGCCGAAACAATACAACGTGGACTAGAAACCATACACTCCACATCGGATACCCTTATGCGTTTTATAGACTCTTTCCGTAAGGTTACACGCATACCGTTGCCTCAAAAGAGTCCTTTATACCTGTCGGAATTGGTAAATGAGAGCCTATCTCTGGTGATGTGCGAGAATATTCAGGTTGAGGTGGATATTTGCCCTATTGATACAATGGTATATGCCGATAGGACACTCATGTCGCAACTTCTTGTCAATCTGTTAAAGAATGCTTGCGAGGCTCTTGATAAATGTAATGACAGACAGCGTAGGATAGTGATAGCATCCAATATTGATGCCGAGGAACGAATACATATAGAGATAACCAATAATGGTCCGGCAATACCAGCCGAGGCAGTAGAAAATATCTTTACACCTTTCTATACAACCAAACGCGATGGCTCAGGAATAGGTCTTGCTGTTTCAAGGCAGATAATACGTCTGCATGGCGGTGCCATGCATCTTAAACAAAACAGCGAAGGCAGGGTGACATTTGCAATTGTGGTGGAATAATGTTAAGAACTAAACTAATGAAAAAGAACTATATACTTCTTGTTGTTGCGCTATTTATAGGATTTGCCACAACTTATGCACAAGGGGTGCGTTCTACCTTGTCTGTCAATGTGGTAGAATCAGAGCCGGCAGACTCTTTAGGGGTTGCATTTTATCCGTACAAATTAAAAATCATTCAAGATTTTGATGTTAGCCGTCTGAAAACAGATACGCTGCACCTGAAATTGGAAAATACAAGTTTTTTTCAATC
>JAFWBM010000016.1 GCA_017507105.1 Bacteroidaceae bacterium | reverse complement strand
GATACAGAAAGAGTTATTTGAAGTTATGCAAAACGCAGAAGACCAAAACACTCTGTATATTGCTAATTCGTAACCCAATACATATTCAACCAAAAGGTCGTTATTCATTCTCAATAATTTAGACCTTTTTCGTAACTTCCCGCTGCAAAGGTACAACTTTTTATCGTGTAAACATAGAAATATTATGTTATTAACTAAAATATAATTTATATAACTCTATACTTTGTTGTTTTGTATTACTGTAGAGTGTATCTGTTTACTTTTTCCAGATTTGTGGTATATAAATTGTTATTTTGTCAGTAGAATGATATGAATAAATTTGTTTTTGCACATCTTTTATACTATCTTCGCATCTTATAATGGGAAATTGTGCTGTTGCGCAATTTTTGGTTTTCGTTGAATAATAGTAGAACTTTATAAATACTTAAAAGGAAATGGCAAGAGTATTAATCATTGGCGCGGGTGGCGTTGGCACCGTTGCTGCTTTTAAGGTCGCTCAGAATAGCGATGTGTTTACCGAGATTATGATAGCCAGTCGCACAAAGTCAAAATGTGACGCAATAGTAAAGGCTATAGGCAATCCTAATATACAAACTGCTGCGGTTGATGCCGACAGTGTAGAGGAGCTGGTAAAGCTTTTTAATGAATTCAAACCCGAAATAGTAATAAACGTAGCACTCCCTTATCAGGACCTTACAATCATGGAGGCATGTCTGCAGTGTGGAGTAAACTATCTCGATACAGCTAATTATGAGCCGAAAGATGAGGCGCATTTCGAGTACAGTTGGCAGTGGGCTTATCATGAGCGTTTCAAGGAGGCAGGTCTGACAGCTATTCTCGGTTGTGGATTCGACCCGGGTGTAAGTGGTGTATATACTGCCTATGCAGCAAAGCACTATTTTGATGAGATACATTATCTTGATATTGTGGATTGCAATGCCGGTAATCATCATAAGGCATTTGCTACAAACTTTAATCCGGAGATAAATATCCGCGAAATTACTCAGAAGGGACGCTACTATGAGGATGGTAAATGGGTTGAGACCGGTGCTCTTGAGATTCATAAGCCATTGACTTATCCCAATATCGGACCACGCGAGTCATATCTGTTGTTTCATGAGGAGCTTGAGTCTCTTACAAAGAACTTCCCTACAATCAAGCGTGCTCGTTTCTGGATGACATTCGGTCAGGAGTATCTTACCCACCTTCGTGTGATTCAGAATATAGGAATGGCGCGTATAGATGAGATTGACTACAATGGTCAGAAGATTGTGCCTTTGCAGTTCTTGAAGGCAGTGCTTCCCAATCCTCAGGACTTGGGCGAGAACTATGAGGGTGAGACATCTATCGGATGCCGTATACGTGGAGTTAAGGACGGTAAAGAGCGTACATACTATGTGTATAATAACTGCAGCCATCAAGAGGCATACAAGGAGACTGGAATGCAGGGTGTAAGCTATACAACCGGAGTTCCTGCTATGATAGGTGCAATGATGTTCCTAAAAGGACTATGGCGCAAACCCGGTGTTTGGAATGTTGAGCAGTTCGATCCCGATCCATTCATGGAGCAGTTGAATAAACAAGGACTTCCTTGGCACGAGGAGTTTGACAATGATCTTGAACTCTAAGTATTCCATAAAGCAAGTATAAAGAGATAAGAGAAGATGGCAAAGAAAGAAGAATTGGAGAATGTTGCAGCATCCGAGAGACTGAAAGCTCTGCAGGCTGCAATGGATAAGATAGAGAAAAACTTCGGCAAAGGGTCTATAATGAAACTTGGCGATGACAGTTTTGAGGATATAGATGTGATTCCATCGGGCTCTGTGGGCCTTAATGCTGCACTTGGTGTAGGTGGTTATCCTCGAGGCAGGATAATAGAGATTTATGGTCCCGAATCTTCAGGTAAGACAACATTGGCAATACACGCCATTGCCGAGGCTCAGAAAATGGGTGGAATAGCGGCTATAATAGATGCAGAGCATGCTTTTGATCGTTTCTATGCTCAAAAACTTGGTGTAGATATTGATAATCTGCTTATATCGCAGCCCGACTGTGGTGAACAGGCTCTTGAGATTGCTGAGCAGCTTATACGTTCTTCGGCGATAGATATAATTGTGATAGATTCTGTTGCAGCGCTTACTCCTAAAGCCGAAATTGAGGGTGAGATGGGTGATAACAAGGTGGGCTTGCAGGCTCGCTTGATGTCGCAGGCTTTGCGTAAACTTACATCTGCTATAAGCAAAACAAAGACTACATGTATCTTTATTAACCAGTTACGCGAGAAAATAGGTGTCATGTTCGGTAATCCCGAAACAACAACCGGTGGTAATGCGCTTAAGTTCTACGCCTCGGTGCGTATTGATATTCGCAGGGTTAGTCAATTGAAGGACGGGGAGGATGCAATAGGTAACCAGGTTCGTGTAAAGGTAGTAAAGAATAAGGTGGCTCCTCCTTTCCGCAAAGCAGAGTTTGATATTATGTTTGGCGAGGGTATCTCGCGTGTGGGAGAAATCGTAGACCTGGGAGTGGCATATGGAGTAATTAAAAAGAGTGGCTCGTTCTTTAGTTATAACGAGACAAAGTTAGCTCAGGGACGTGACCGCACAAAGTCTATTATAGCCGACAATCCTGAGCTTGCCGAAGAGCTTGAGGCAAAAATTGCAGCAGCAATGAAGGGTGTTGATGCTGAAACAGAAACGGTGGTTGAAGATTAATAATTAGATATTCTATGAAAAAAACAGTATTATTCTCTGCGATGATGTTCGCAGTTGCAGGTCTGTTTGCTCAGGACGCTGCAAAGAAAGAGGGCTTTAATTTTACAGTTGTAAAAGAGAACCCTATTACAAGTATTAAGAACCAAAACCGTGCCGGAACATGCTGGTGCTATTCGTCACTTGCGTTTATTGAGTCGGAGCTGCTACGTATGGGTAAAGGCGAGTACGATCTTTCCGAGATGTATATTGTTCATAATACATATCTGGATCGTGCCGACAAAGCAGTTCGTACACATGGTGATGCTTCTTTCTCGCAAGGCGGTTCGTTCTATGATGTTATTTATGGTATGGAGCACTTTGGTCTTGTTCCAGAGTCTGAGATGCGTCCCGGTGTGATGTATGGCGATACTCTAAGCAATCATAATGAGTTAAGCGCTGTAAGTGATGCTGTTGTTGCAGCTATAGCTAAGGGTAAACATCGTAGCCTGCAGAGTGATAAAGAGGGAAAACTCCTGTGGAAGAAGGCTATAGAGGCTATACATGATATATATCTTGGCGAGCGTCCCGAGAAGTTTACATATAATGGAAGAGAGTATACTCCCGCTTCATTCTATGAGTCTACCGGTCTTAAGGCTAGTGATTATGTTTCATTGACTTCTTATACACATCATCCTTTCTATAGTTCATTTGTGCTCGAGATTCAGGATAACTGGCGTTGGGCTCAGTCCTATAACCTTCCTATCGATGAACTGCTCGAGGTGTTTGAGTATGCTATCATGAAGGGATATACAATTGCTTGGGGTAGCGATGTCAGTGAGAATGGCTTTACACGTGATGGTATAGCTGTGTTACCCGATGTTGACAAGGTACAGGAGATGAGCGGTTCTGATATGGCACACTGGTTAAAACTTTCACCAGCCGAGAAGAAACTCACTACAAAACCTCAGCCTCAGAAGTGGTGTACACAGGAGGAGCGTCAACTTGCATATGACAACTGGGAGACGACAGACGATCACGGTATGCAGATATACGGTATAGCTAAGGATCAGGAGGGTACACGCTATTATATGGTAAAAAACTCTTGGGGCGAGAGCGGCCCCTACAAGGGTATATGGTATGCTTCGGAAGCTTTTGTTCGTTATAAGACAATGAATATTGTTGTACATAAGGATGCATTGCCCAAGCACATCGCAAAGAAGTTGAATCTTAAGTAAAAAAGATTTGTAAATACTAAAATTGTATAAAAACCGTCCATTTCTCAAAATAATTCGGGAAATGGACGGTTTTTATTTTGCTTTTCTGTAACTTTACCAATTGAAGTGAGTTTATACGGTAAAATGGCTTATTGTTGAATTTTGTGAAAGGACATTGCTGTTTGACTCCTATACGATACAAGCAGCAGGCTTGTAAACTGCAAGGCTTATTTGGGAAGCCGTGCAACCGCAAAGCAAAATAATAAAAAAAATATAAATGGGTCAAAAATGGAAATATCAACCTCCGACATACAAACAGATAGAGGAAGCTAGACGGCTCTCGGAAGAGTTGGACATGAGTCCCATTCTTTGCGGTTTGCTTGTGACGCGAGGTGTTACAACTTTAGCCGAAGCCAAACAGTTTTTCCGTCCCCGACTATCTAACCTTCATAATCCATTTCTGATGAATGATATGGATGTAGCAGTGAAGCGTTTGAATAAGGCTTTGGGGCGTAAAGAACGTATTTTGGTGTATGGCGATTATGATGTGGACGGAACAACAGCTGTGGCTTTGGTATATAAGTTCCTGCAACAGTTTTCGTCTAACATAGACTACTATATTCCTGATAGAAAAGAGGATGGTTATGGAATATCCCGTAGAGGAGTCGATTATGCCCATTCTACAGGAGTAAAATTGGTAATAGTGCTCGATTGCGGTATCAAGGCTATTGAGGAGATAGCTTATGCCAAGTCATTGGGTATTGACTTTATTGTGTGCGATCATCATGTGCCCGATGATGAACTACCACCAGCAGTGGCTATTCTGAACCCTAAACGTGCAGATAACAGCTATCCCTATCAGCATCTGTCAGGATGTGGTGTAGGATTTAAGTTCATGCAGGCATTTGCAATTGATAATGGTATTCCTGCCGAACAATTATATTCGTTGCTCGATCTTGTTGCTGTGAGCATAGCTTCAGATTTGGTACCTATCATGGGCGAGAACCGTATATTGGCATATCATGGTCTAAAACAGCTTAATCATGGTGCCAGTACAGGCCTTAAGGCTATAATTCAAGTATGTGGATTGCGTGATAAGGAGATAAATATCAATGATATAATTTTTAAGATTGGTCCACGAATTAATGCCTCAGGGCGCATACAGCAGGGTAAGGTCGCAGTAGATCTTCTTATTGAGAATAATCTGCGTACAGCGCTTGCCATGAGTGAGCAAATAAATGAGTTTAACGAGACACGAAAGGATCTTGATAAGAGTATGACCGAGGAGGCTAATACTATAGTCGAGAATCTTGAGAATTTTGATGAGAAACGTGCCATCGTTATCTTTAACGAGGATTGGCATCGTGGTGTAATAGGTATTGTTGCGTCACGACTTACTGAGGTCTACCATCGCCCCGCTGTGGTGATTACATGTACAGGTGATATCGCAACAGGATCAGCACGCTCCGTGACAGGTTTCGATGTTTACAAGGCTATTGAGAATTGTCGTCATCTGCTCGAGAACTTTGGAGGTCACACATATGCTGCAGGTTTCTCGTTGAAGGTTGACAAGATAGATGAATTTGCACATTGTTTCGAGGAGTATGTGACTCAGAATATATTGCCTGAGCAGACCGATCCGATAATAGAGATTGAGGCAGAACTTGGTTTTCAGGATATAACACGTAAATTCTTTAACGATTTAAAGAAGTTTGCTCCACATGGTCCCGATAATCCTAAGCCTATCTTCTGTACATTCAATGTGTATGATTACGGAACCAGTAAAGTAGTAGGACGTCGTCAGGAGCATATCAAGCTTGAGCTTGTAGATAATAAATCAAACAATGTAATAAATGGAATTGCATTCGGACAGAGCAAGCAGGCAAGATATATAAAGTCCAAGCAATCCTTTGATATATGCTACACTCTGGAGGATAATACCTACAAACATGGAGAGGTGCAGTTGCAGATAGAGAGCATACGTATCAGAAATAAGACGGAAAGACTCTAGAACTTAACCATCATACCGTTGTGCGTCGTGAAGTACAGAGAGATACTTAGACAATATTGGGGATATGATGATTTTCGTGGAATACAGCGCGATATAATCGAAAGTATAGGTGCCGGGCGTGATACGCTCGGCCTTATGCCCACCGGAGGTGGCAAGAGTATCACTTTTCAGGTCCCGACATTGGCGACAGATGGTATATGTTTGGTAATTACTCCACTCATAGCGTTAATGAAAGATCAAGTAGCCAATCTTAGAGCTCGTGGAATAAAAGCTGCTGCTATATATAGTGGAATGAAAAGTAGCGAGGTTGTAATTGCTCTTGAGAACTGTATTTTCGGGGATTATAAATTTCTATATATATCGCCTGAAAGAATATCGTCAGAGATATTCTTGAACAAGGTACGTAAAATGCAGGTAGCCCTTATAACAGTGGATGAGGCGCATTGTATCTCTCAATGGGGGTACGACTTTCGTCCTGCATATCGTCGTATCGGCGAGTTGCGTAATCTCTTTCCGCAAGTACCGGTTTTAGCTCTTACAGCTACAGCTACGGCAGAGGTGGCAGATGATATTCAAAGACAACTCTCTTTCCGCGAGAACAACTGTTACCGCATGAGCTTCGAGCGTAAGAACCTTGTCTATGTGGTACGTCGCACCGAGAATAAACCCCGAGAACTATTACATATATTGAATAGGATGGAGGGCTCGGCCATCGTCTATACTCTGAATCGCAAGAAGACTAAAGAGGTGTGTGACTATTTGCTTGCCAATAATATTACAGCCGAGTACTATCATGCAGGTCTGTCTGCCGAGAGTAAGGATAAGAGAGAGGAGTCGTGGAAGAGCGGCAAGGCTCGTGTCATGGTGGCGACAAATGCATTCGGAATGGGTATAGATAAACCGGATGTGCGTTTGGTGGTTCATGTTGACCTGCCCAACTCACCGGAATCCTACTTCCAGGAGGCAGGGCGTGCAGGGCGCGATGGTGAGAAAGCGTATGCAGTTGTTCTATATAGCAAAATTGATTCTTCAGTCGTTAAAAGGCGCCTCTCAGATAACTATCCTTTACAATCGTTTATAAGGGACGTTTACGATAATCTATGCTACTATTACACAATGGCTCTTGGCGATGGATTGGACTGTACATTTGAGTTCTCATTAACAGATTTCTGCCAAAAGTACCACACACCTGTTTTGCCAACAGATAGTGCATTGCGTATACTTACACGTATGGGATATATTGAGTATGTCGAGGAGATGGAGTATGCCTCCCGCTTGCGTTTTATAATAGAGCGTGATGAACTCTATAAAATCAATAATCTGCCGCACGAATATGAAAATCTTATTACAGCCTTGTTGCGTAATTATAGTGCTTTGTTTAGTGATTATGTATTTATAGATGAGCGTTTTCTTTCGCGTGTTACGAAACTTACACGACACAGACTATACGAGATTCTTGTTTCATTGTCCCAGAAACGAATTATAGACTATGCTCCCTCGAAACGTTGTCCCATAGTAACATTCAGCAGACATAGGGTGTTTGGAAGTGAATTGCGTTTTGCTCCTGAGGTTTATGATGAACGAAAGAAGGCTTTTGAGGAACGGATAAACTATATACTTAAATATGCAATAGGCGATAATGAGTGTCGCAGTGTTACATTACTCAACTATTTTGGAGATAGACATTCTACAGATTGTGGCTTGTGTGATGTATGCCTGGGTAATGGTAAAGGACATGCTAATAGCGATAACTTGGAAAATGATGCTAAAGCTATTTTGGCATCTCTTGCGGATGGAAACCCACATGCTCCGCAAGAATTGGAATCTGTAGGTATTACACGTAAACGTTTATCTGTTGCACTCAGGTGGCTTTGTGACGAAGAAAAGATTGTTATAGTAGATGGCAAGGTACTGATAAACAATAATGCAATCTACAGACCATGAAACTTGTGGCCATTTAGTACAGCCCAATTACCTCTTGTGAAGTCGGGTATGTCAACCGGTATACCACCATTTGTAGCTGATATTTGGGAAAGTTCTACAATAGAACTCCATTCGGCTGCATCATAAACATCCATGTCAAGTGGAAGTCCATTACGCAAACAGTATATTAGGCGGCAATCCATTGCATAGTCTATCCATCTGCGTCCGCACAGTGTTTCTCCTCTATCCTTGTATCTCTTAACAATAGGGTGTATATATCTGTTCAGAAGAGTATCCAGCTTGTTGCCATCAATGATGTCTTCCCCTTCGCTGTCAAGTACAATATGTGGGAGAGGATATTTTTGTGCAAAGCCTTCTGTGCCGTTTATTATAAATGAACGACTATATGGATGGGGCAATGATATGCAGTGGCGTATAAGTATGGTATGTCCTTTTTCTGTTGTAATGATGGACGAATTCATGTTGCCTACAAGGGTGTTGCTGCCACTCTCACAACATATTTGCTTGGATGATACAGATACAATGCTTTTCATTCTGTCACCTCGGTGTATACCCATAGTTAATGCTATGGGGCCTAATCCGTGTGTGGGGTAGGGATTGCCGCTATGGTTCTTCATGAACTCTAACTGCCAGTTGGTCCATTTTCGCCCACCACCATCATTTGACAAGACTCTCTCGCGCAGGTCGTGAAGATAAGAACCCTCGGCATGTATAGCTTCTCCAAATACCCCATCATTTACCATCACGGATACGGATAACTCAAACTCATCGTAACAGCAGTTTTCCAACATTATGCAATGTCGGCGCGTACTTTCAGCTGTTTCAACAAGTTGCCAACACTCTTCAATAGTTGTCGCAGCAGGCACCTCTAATGCTACGTGTTTGTTGCATTGCATGGCATAAATCGCAATCTTTGCATGACTCTGCCAATCGGTACATACATATACAAGGTCTATATGTTCATGCTCACATACACATTTCCATCCCTCTTCTCCACTAAATGAGTCAGCTTTTGTGCCTCCGTTTGAGGTAATGATTTTTTGTACTTGATTTATATTCTTTTCTATAAAATCGCACACAGCAACTATCTCAACTCCGTCAATATTCATCATGCGCTCAACAGCACGCTTGGCTCTGACTCCGAGGCCAATGAATCCTACACGAACTCTTGTCAAGGGTTCGCTACAGAGTTGAAGAACACTATTGCTCTTATAATTGCATATATGATGGCTTACATTCATTTGCTATCTGTTTTTATATTGCTGGACCCCTTTCTTATATACTGCAAATGTTATCATGAGTGTTACTATCCCACTTAGGATATATGCTATAGTCCTACTCTCCATATTGCACATCATTGGTGATATAAATATGTATGATGTACAGACATAGGTCATTATCAGTGCAGGTATGATACCTATAATAATGGGTCTCCTATGCTGTGCAAGGAAGAGAGTAATACACCAAAGTGTAATTACTGCTAATGTTTGGTTACACCAGGCAAAATAGCTCCATATGGTTTGGAATGGTAGTACGAAGATTATTAGTAATGCAAGAATAAACAGAGGAATAGATACAAGAAGTCGCTTGGTAAGGCTCTTCTGTTCAAAGTTGAATATATCTGCTATGATAAGGCGTGCACATCTGAATGCGGTATCACCCGATGTGATGGCACATGCAATGATACCGAATACAACAATGGTTGCTATTGTGTGTCCGAGTGTGGTATCTGTAATTACGTCAATCATACGTGCTGCACTGCCACCATATTCTGCTATAGCATTGTTGAGTCCTTCGACTCCTCCCCAAAACGCCATTCCTATTGCGGCCCATATCAATGCGATTATGCTTTCCGAAATCATGGCGCCGTAGAAGACAACACGACTCTCCTTTTCCGAGGTCATACAGCGTGCCATTATTGGAGATTGGGTGGCGTGAAAGCCGGATAGAGCTCCGCATGCAATTGTTGTAAAGAGCATGGGGATTATGGGAAACTTCTCTGGGTTGGCTATTTGATTCTCGAGAGATGTGAGTTCGGGAATTACATATTTGTCGCTATTGAAAAGAAGTACTACCAGAATACTTAGTGCCATGATAATAAGCAAACATCCGAATATCGGATAGAAACGTCCTATTATTTTATCAATAGGTAGCACCGTTGCCATCATGTAATAGATGAGCACAACTATTAGAATGACAAATACTTCCCATGTCATTCCATTATAGATTGGTGTTTCCAGTAGAGGTGCACTTATGTTTGATGCGATGAGTTCGCTTGGCTGTGACATGAATACTGCGCCGACAAGGACCATGAGCAACACCGAGAATATACGCATGAACAATTTTGTCCCGTTGCCAAGATATCTTCCTATAATTTCCGGTAGGCTCAATCCATTACTCTTGAGTGATATCACACCTGCTACAAAATCGTGCATTGCCCCCATGAATATACCGCCTAGAGTAATCCATAGAAAAGCTACCGGACCGTAAGCTGCACCAAGTATTGCTCCAAATATTGGGCCAAGGCCTGCTATGTTTAGTAACTGTATAAGAAAAATCTTCCATCGCGGTAAAGGAAGATAGTCGACACCGTCATAGAGTGTTTGTGAAGGTACAGGGTTCTTTTCGTTTATATCACAGACTTTCTCGAGATAACGCCCGTATGTGAAATATGCAGTGATAAGTGCTATTAGGCAGACAATAAATGTAATCATCTTATTTAATTAATATTGCTCTGCAAAATTACCAAAATTATTGCAATTTTAAAATCGGAGACAACTGAAAACAAACATAAAATGCGGCAAGTCTTTAGAACTTGCCGCATTTTATACTATTGTTGTTATTTAATTACTGTAGACGGAATGTCACAGGAAGTGTAAAGCGTACACGTACAGTCTTACCGGCCTGTTTACCGGGATTCCACTTGGGCATACCCTTTACCACGCGAATTGCCTCACGATCGAGATACACGTCGCTTGAACTTCTCAAAACCTCAACGTCCTGAATAGAACCGTCAGTGTTAACAACGAAGTTTACGAGTGTCTTACCTTGTGAGTTGTTCTCACGGCTGATACGGGGATACTGGATGTTATCACGAAGATACTTCATAAGTTCACGCATACCACCGGGGAACTCAGGCTGTTGCTCTGCCACTGCGAAGATAGTCTCCTCCTCGATAACCTCCTCGACAACAACATTCATATCCTCATTAATCTCTACAATTTCGCCTTGATCCTCAACTGACATAATTTCAGTCTCCTCTATTTCGGCATCATCCTCTACAATCTCGATGATTTCTGTAATCTGCTTTGCTGCAGGAGGGGGAGGCACAACTTTCTTTTCGGGCATTGTAATGGGGACCATAATCTCCTCTTCCAATATGATAGTGGTACCTATTACTTCACCTGTCTCTTTCTTTTCTGTCTCTGTCCACTCAAATGCAACAAACAGTGCCGCGAATACAAGTGCATAGCCAATAAGCAACCATGTTGTCTTATGAGGTTCAAGACTTGCTTCGGGATTCTTCTTTACTTCAAGAAGGCTCTTTTCGTTTTCCTTTTTCATTTTTGTAATTTTTATAGTTTTTTAAATTGTTCTCAATTACATTCTCACATTGCAAAAATATATCAAAAAAAGCAATAACAGGCAAAAAAACATCTAAAATAATCTTACGGGCGGTGTTTGTAAATTGCTGATATACAATGCTATATGAAACAAGATTTAATATTTATTCTTACAGAATATGACAATTGGGCGTAAGGCGTTGATTTTTAATAACTTAGCTTAATGCTCGTATGTTTGTGCTTGTAATGCTCAGATAATCAGCGGTTTGCGATGCTGTTACGATGCAGTACCTGCATATAAAGCAATCACCTGCATTTCTAGAAATGCAGGTGATTGCTTTATGGAATTTGTCGATTATTTTACAGCAGATATTCTAAGTTTGTAGCTCATCTTCTTGTTGGGAACTCTATACTCGGGGAGTGTGTCGACATCGGCACCACATGATGCATTACCGACACCACGCATCCAAGCATCGAAGTGAACAACAGTGTAGGGACGTGCTGTCATTTCCCAATAGTGTCCGCTTCTCATTAGGTCCTCATCGGTGTAGGGAAGTGCCGAGAAGCTTACGTTCCCCTCTGTCACAATCTTAACACCTTCGCCACGACTGTTGGTGAAGACTACTTCACGCAATCCCTCACGGCTACCACTGCTCTGAGGTTTGACATAGTTGTCTGCCATAGTCTCTACTGTAGCGTTGTATCGGCCAACAATTACTCCATCTTTGCGGTCTACTGAGTTCTCCCAGGGACCGTATGCATAGTAATTGATGTTCTTGAGAGTTGAATCGATGCCGCAGATGAGACCTGCACGACGCAGGTTGTCATTCTTTGGAACAAATGTAGCCTCTACATCTACAATACCTTGAGGATATATTGTGTAGTTTATCTCTGTATCGCATATTGAACCCTTACGTACTGTTTTTACAACTGTATTGCCATTCTCCTCTACTACCTTAATTTCGCCTTTAGCCTCGAGACCGTCCTCTGTCTGCTCGTACTTCTTGTCTTTGTTGTTACGCTCATACTGATAGTTGTAGCCCTGAGTATCATTCTCGATCCATCGGTGGTTGCTGTATATGAAACCTTGCCCGTTCGTAATTATCTCCTTGCCATTGAGCGTGAATGCTGTTAGCTGTGCTGTCTCATTGTCGAACTTAAGGGATACATTCTTGTTGCCAATAATGGTCTCATGAAGCGATGATGTTGCAGCAAGTGCTTCACCTTTAGCCTTTACTGCAACCAGAGGTGCACGCTCTACGATTGTAAATTGCTTTAGTGCAACTTCGTGGCCTGCAGGTGAGTATACCTGTGCATCGCGATGTTGCAGACGAACAGTCAACAGAACCTCATCTCCTTTCTTTGCCGCTTTCTCGATGTTAACCTTCTTTATTGTGAAGTAAAGTTTTGCTTTCTCATAAGTAGCTGCAGATGGAGCTTTAACCTTCTTTGTATATACAACTTTACCATTCTTCACAACTTCGTATACAACATCAAACTCGTTGAGGTTTGTGAAGTTGTATTTGTTCTTTATCTCAATTGTTGCAATACCGTACTCTTTGTTTATTTCGGGCATATCGATTTCTACGAAACTATGAGCTGCTTTTACCTCTTTCAACTTACCGCCCTCCTGACGTGTGGGTGATACAATACCGTTAGAGCAGAAGTTGCCCTGATGAGGACCGGGGTAGTCGTATCCTGTGTGAAGGTTATATATACCCTGTTTTATCTCCTGTGGATCATATATGGCCTGGTCAACCCAATCCCATATACATCCTCCAATACAAGAGTTTGATGCCTCAATCTTTTGCCAATACTCTTTAAGGTTACCAATAGCATTACCCATTGCGTGTGCATACTCGCAGATGAACATAGGCTTGTCTAGATTGTTTGTGTTTTCAATCATCCATGCCTGGCCGGGATACATCTTAGAATAGAAATCGCTGAAACGACCACCACCGTAATTGCCATTAGAGCGTGTGCCTTCGTAATGTACAGGACGGCTGTCTAGTAACTTTGCTGCATCGTAGCAATATCTGAAATTCTCGCCATTACCGGCCTCGTTTCCAAGACTCCACATGACAACGCTTGCGTGGTTGCGGTCTCTGAGTACCATGCGATCTATACGGTCAACGAATGAGGGTATCCATGAGGGCATGTCCGAGATAGTCTGGTTGGCATGGTCCTCAAGGTCAGCCTCGTCGCAGCAGTAGAGTCCGTAGTAGTCGAACATTGCATACATCTTGGCTGCATTGGGATAGTGGCTGGTACGTATTGTGTTGATATTGTTTTGTTTCATTAACAATACATCCTGTATCATAGACTCTGTTGTAACGGCGCGGCCATACAAAGGATGAGTGTCATGACGGTTAACTCCTTTGAAGAATACTCTTTCTCCATTGATGTATACCAATGAATTCTCAATCTTTATGTCGCGGAAACCATGCTTTGTCGAGAATGCCATCTCCTGTTTGCCGTTCTCATCCATCTGTGTTATTCGTACAGTATATAGATTGGGCTTTTCAGCACTCCATAGCTTGATATTGTCAACCTTTAATTTAATGTCACCGTAGAGCGAAGCAATCTTCGCAGCAGTGTTCATTGTTACAGAGTCGCACGCGATGAGTTGTCCATCTGTGTTGTATATAGCAGCCTTTATGCATTTTTTACCAATTACAAAGTCGCGGTTGTCTATTTCAAAATTTACATTAACTTCGGCACTGCGTCTGTCTTCTGATAATGTGCTGGTTATATAGTGGTCGCGTACTGCTGCTGTAGGTACATTGTATAGATATACATCGCGGAAAATTCCACTCATACGGAACATATCCTGACATTCGAGATAGGAACCGTCGCACCAACGGAATACCTGGACAGCTAGCTTGTTTGTTCCTCTCTTCAACAACTTTGTGAGGTCGAACTCTGCTACATTGTTTGAGCCCTGTGAGTAACCAACATACTCTCCATTCAGCCATACAAGTGCAGCTGAATATATACCACCGAAATGTATGAATGTGCGACGACCTTCCCATGATTCTGGTATTTCGAAAGTATGTACATAAGAACCTACAGGGTTTATGCCATAGTTCTCCCCTCCATCATTGAATCCCGGGCGTGCATTGATGTAGGGAGGTGTATTTGAGTGAGGATACTCTACATTGTTGTATATAGGCTTATCATATCCAAGCATTTCCCAGTTGGAGGGTACAGGTATGTCGTCCCATCCTGATACATCAAATCCCTCTTCAAAGAAGGTCAAAGGACGCAGTGAAGGCTCACTTACAAGGTTAAACTTCCATGTGCCATTGAGGCTCTGATATCGTGCATTTACAGGCTCGGTCCAAGGTGTTGCATAGTATGCAGCATCGGCAAGCATCTCGGCCTCATTGTTATAGGGCATATATGTAGCAACACCACGCTCTTTGTTCTCGGCAAAGATTGTCTCGTCTTCCCATTTGGGTGATGCAATCTTTGGCTTCTCTACTTGCTCGAATGTGAACCATGCACAACTGTCTGTGGGGTTCTTCTCTACAAGTTGCATATAACCGTCTATTAATGAATACATTTTGTCGGCCTTGTTTACCGATACGATGATGTAGGCACCTTTTTTGCCTTCAACAGGCTCGAAATTGAACTTTGCATTGTTCCATACACCGGTTGTTGCCGGCCATTGCAAAAGATGTTTGATGTCTGGATTGGGGCCTCCATCGTCAAAGTTCTGTACGTAGAAAGCACTCTTTACTGCAAATGTAAATGGGTCGATAGTCTTAATCTGCCAATATTGACCACGATTGCCGCTCTCAACCTCCTCGCCAGAAATCTTAGTGCTGTTCTCGCCTGAGTCGTGGTTGCCAAGAACCAATTGAGGAGTGCTTACCGAACGAATATAATATGTGAGGTCATCATCGAAACCTGCATAGTTGGAAACCTCAAAACGGAATTGTGCGTTTTTGTTCTTTATAGCTTTTTCCTTGTCTGTAAGCAGTAGTTCTCCTTTCTTACCCTTTATGACTGCCAAGTTGGGGCTGTTTGTGGGAATCAGCATGCCATCTTCCACCCTCCACAACTGTGCCTCGTCCGAGCCGTTATTTTCGCCAACCTCAACCTTGTCACCATTTGCACGAAGTGCATTGTTGGTTATAGGGTTGATGATGCGCCAACTGCCGGATAGCTCTGATATTTTCCAAAATTGTGCAGTTTTCTTGTTCTCTAGATTCTCGAGGCCTACAGATTTATTCTGCTGCTCGGATACAATATTCTCCTTATTACCCGATGCATAGATGTGGTAAATCTTGCCTTTTTCAAATGTGACTTGTGCAAAACTGCCTAAAACGCACATAAGTGCAAATGCAGTGAGCATAAATCTTGTTTTAAGGTTTTTGATAGACATAAGTGTTTGTTTTTATAGTTGTTATAGTTTGAATTCGTCGTTAAATGCAAATATACCACTATTTTGCCGTATTAAACAAAAGTCGCGATATATTTTTTTTCAAGGGGATTTTTTTCTAAGAAAAACGTGTTATTTAGAATAGTGTCCCAGGATTTTTATGAGAGTAGTGTTTTAGGATTTAAACTTTTATAATTGGGATCTCTTCCCATTTCGTGGTGTATTGCGGTGACAGGTACTGACGGTTTGTATATTCGCCTATAGAGCCTTGTGAGGCAATTTTTATGGCTTGCGGCCCTTGTGCGGCATTTATCTTATCGATGACTTTCATCAAAGACTTGTGTTTGGGGCGGTCAATAGTGTCGAAAAGTTCGCTTTGATATATGTTGCTTGGTGAAATTTCTCCCAATGTTATACCACTTTTCTTGTAACCAAAACCTTTGCGGTATACTTTTTTCAATAGTTCTACTGCATTCTTTACAATCTCTAGGCTGCTGTCAGTAGGTGTTACAAAATGTACGGTCGCACACTCATTATGTTGCGGTAGTTCCTCTCTATGTCTGTTTGTGAAGATGAAAAGTTGTAATTGTCGTGCTACAGAGCGCTGCTGCCGCAGTTTTTCTGCTGCGGCAGCAGCAAAGGTTGATACGGTGTCGCGTAACTCCTCTATGTCGTAAAGTTCTTTTGCAAATGAACGTGAAACGGTAATGGTCTGTTTGTCGGCTATTTGGTGGCTGAACTCTATGGAAGGGACTCCTTGTAACTCTCTCCATGTGCGTACTCCGGTGATACTCATTCTGTTGTGTACCCACTCTTCGCTAAGCATACGGAATTGCCATGCACTTTTTATATTGCAATCTGCCAACATCTTGCCATGTCTTCGGCCAATCCCCCATACATCTTTTACAGGGTAATTGCTTAAGACTTTTTCTATATCCTCGGGACGATACATAAGGCATGCACTATTTAGCCTGGGGTATCTTTTGCATAGTCGGCTGGCTATCTTTGCCAATGTCTTTGTGTGTGAGATTCCTATACTGACAGGTATTCCGGTACCTTTGTGAATTGTGCGTGCCAACTCTTCTCCAAACTTTTTCAATCTTTCAATCGGTATATCCCCTATTTGCATGAAGGCTTCGTCTATAGAGTAAACCTCAGTGTATTCCAAATGATTTTTGAGAATGGTCATTACTCTTTGCGACATATCTCCGTACAGATGATAGTTGGCTGAGTATACAGCTACGTTCTCGCGTTTTATTATATCATGAATCTGATATAAAGGTTGTCCCATCTTTATACCTATGCTCTTTGCTTCATTGCTCCTCGACACAACACAACCATCGTTATTGCTCAGTACAATAACGGGGCGACTTTCCAGCGAGGGGTTGAATACCCGTTCACACGAGACGAAAAAATTGTTGCAGTCGCATAGCCCGAACATAGTCATCCCATTTATACTCTCTTTATGATATATGTGACTACTCCCCATACCATGAAGTCGTTTTCTGCAGTCACTCTTATTGGAGTGAAATTTTTGTTGGCCGGTATGAGCATAGCATAATTTTGATGTTTCTCGAACCTTTTTAATGTAAATTTTCCATCTATATAACATACGGTGAGACTACCATCTTTAGGTTCCAGACTTTTGTCAATGACAAGCAGATCGCCATCATTTATCCCCTCATCTATCATTGATAGTCCGCTTACCCGTGCATAAAATGTGGATGCCGGACTCTTGATGAGCTCTTTGTTGAGGTCGAGCTTTAAAGAAACATAATCTTCTGCAGGCGATGGGAAACCAGCTGCTACACGTTCCTCTGATAGTGGAATCTCTATACTCTCATCATTCAGTGGGGTGAATATGTCTATATTTTCTTTCATGGTTTACATCTTTGGGGCATAAATAGAAAAGAGTTTCGGGCCCTTTTGATAATCTATTGTTTTACAAAACAAACAATTCTCTCTATCAATTCTTTCTTTATAGGAAAATCGGGGCTTATGTATGTTGGCATTTGGACTATCATATTGTCGCTGTCACAATGCTTTAATACATGATTCATGTTCTCTATTATGTAATATGATGATAGCATACGTGCTAAGTATAGCTTTTGCGATTCTCGTGTGCTTACCTGTAAGTCCTTGTCACCTTGCAGTATAAGTACGGGGATTTCTAATTTTGCAATTTCTCGGGCTGGGTCATAACGAAACCATGATATGAGGTAGGGCTGTACGCTCTTACGATAGAGTGATGTTAGAGTTGTCGGAATATTTTTAACACTCCTTCCATTACAAAGTTCCTTGTTTATCTTCGCAGCTTCTGCTCGAAGCGATTGTGATTGTCTTCCTAATTGTTCTTCTATCAGAGTATATGCCGGGGAGCCGCTACCTGATATTGAGATGAAAGATTTTACATTGATGTTCTTGTTACATGCTATCATTCCGATAAGAGAACCTTCGCTATGACCTGCTATGGTGATTTGCGTAAATCGATTGTCTTTGGCTAACAATTCTGTCCATAAAATGACGTCGTTTATGTAATGCTCAAATCTTATATCTTCCTCCTTGTTAGCTGCTTCTGCACTTTTCCCTATGCCGCGTTTGTCGTATCGCAAGGTTGCAATACCATTTTTTGCAAGTTCTTGAGCAAGGTAGAGTAGGGAATTGTTGTTGTAATCACTACCTATTGTATTACCGTTCATATCGGTTGGTCCACTTCCTGCAATTATCACTACCAGAGGGCAGGGTAAATTCTCCTCCGGTAAAAAAATCTTGCCATATATGTTGCCGGTTGGTGTTGTCAGAGTTATATCTTCCTCACAAAATGAGGGAATTGTATATATAAGTAAGGCTATAAGAATAGTTAGTGCTCTCATATAGATATATTTATAGATTTATCTATCTCTATTTACATATGCGAATTGCCATTTGTTCTGCAAATATAGCAAGAACTTGCGTAATAATGGCAGGATGAGGGTGAAATTTGATAAGTGGTTGGTACATATACCATTTTTGTGTTACCTCACCATATTGTTAAATTTGGCAGAAGGAGCCGTATATGGTGGGTATTAGAGAAAGAAAT